>NC_008781.1:427500-1137500 GCF_000015505.1 Polaromonas naphthalenivorans CJ2
AATTTCGAGTCAAATCGATAATTGGAAGATACGGCATAACGCGTCTGGTGAAAGACCAGACAATCATTCCTTGAAAATAACTGCGAGAAATCAAAGTTATAGGGTCAAGCGAATAAGAGCACATGGTGGATGCCTTGGCAATGATAGGCGACGAAAGACGTGATAGCCTGCGATAAGCTTCGGGGAGCTGGCAAATTAGCTTTGATCCGGAGATTTCTGAATGGGGAAACCCACCGAAAGGTATCGCATGCTGAATACATAGGCATGCGAGGCGAACCGGGTGAACTGAAACATCTCAGTAGCTCGAGGAAAAGACATCAACCGAGATTCCGAAAGTAGTGGCGAGCGAAATCGGAAAAGCCTGCAAGTGATAGCAGGACTCTTAGCAGAACAGTCTGGAAAGGCTGGCCATAGCGGGTGATAGCCCCGTATGCAAAAAGAGACCTGTGGTACTGAGCTTGCGAAAAGTAGGGCGGGACACGAGAAATCCTGTCTGAATATGGGGGGACCATCCTCCAAGGCTAAATACTCATCATTGACCGATAGTGAACTAGTACCGTGAGGGAAAGGCGAAAAGAACCCCGGGAGGGGAGTGAAATAGATCCTGAAACCGTGTGCTTACAAAAAGTAGGAGCCTCGAAAGGGGTGACTGCGTACCTTTTGTATAATGGGTCAGCGACTTACATTCAGTGGCAAGGTTAACCGAATAGGGAAGCCGTAGAGAAATCGAGTCCGAATAGGGCGTCTAGTCGCTGGGTGTAGACCCGAAACCAAGTGAGCTATCCATGGCCAGGATGAAGGTGCAGTAACATGCACTGGAGGTCCGAACCCACTAGTGTTGCAAAACTAGGGGATGAGCTGTGGATAGGGGTGAAAGGCTAAACAAACTTGGAAATAGCTGGTTCTCTCCGAAAACTATTTAGGTAGTGCCTCAAGTATTACCATCGGGGGTAGAGCACTGTTTTGGCTAGGGGGTCATGGCGACTTACCAAACCAAGGCAAACTCCGAATACCGATGAGTACAGCTTGGGAGACAGAGCACCGGGTGCTAACGTCCGGACTCAAGAGGGAAACAACCCAGACCGCCAGCTAAGGTCCCTAAAATTGGCTAAGTGGGAAACGAAGTGGGAAGGCTATAACAGTCAGGATGTTGGCTTAGAAGCAGCCATCATTTAAAGAAAGCGTAATAGCTCACTGATCGAGTCGTCCTGCGCGGAAGATGTAACGGGGCTAAGCCAGTTACCGAAGCTGCGGATGTGCAATTTATTGCACGTGGTAGGAGAGCGTTCTGTAAGCCTGTGAAGGTGGCGGTGTAAACCCTGCTGGAGGTATCAGAAGTGCGAATGCTGACATGAGTAGCGTTAAAGGGGGTGAAAAGCCCCCTCGCCGTAAGCGCAAGGTTTTCTACGCAACGTTCATCGGCGTAGAGTGAGTCGGCCCCTAAGGCGAGGCAGAGATGCGTAGCTGATGGGAAACAGGTCAATATTCCTGTACCGATGTGTAGTGCGATGTGGGGACGGAGAAGGTTAGCTCAGCCAACTGTTGGATATGTTGGTTCAAGCCTGTAGTCGTGCCTGGTAGGTAAATCCGCCGGGCTTAGATGAGGGGTGATAACGAGGCTGCTTGCAGCCGAAGTGAGTGATACCCTGCTTCCAGGAAAAGCCACTAAGCTTCAGCTACACACGACCGTACCGCAAACCGACACTGGTGCGCGAGATGAGTATTCTAAGGCGCTTGAGAGAACTCAGGAGAAGGAACTCGGCAAATTGACACCGTAACTTCGGAAGAAGGTGTGCCTTTAGTAGGTGAAGTCCCTCGCGGACAGAGCCCAATGAGGTTGCAAAAAATCGGTGGCTGCGACTGTTTATTAAAAACACAGCACTCTGCTAAGACGAAAGTCGACGTATAGGGTGTGACGCCTGCCCGGTGCTGGAAGATTAAATGATGGGGTGCAAGCTCTTGATTGAAGTCCCAGTAAACGGCGGCCGTAACTATAACGGTCCTAAGGTAGCGAAATTCCTTGTCGGGTAAGTTCCGACCTGCACGAATGGCGTAACGATGGCCACACTGTCTCCTCCTGAGACTCAGCGAAGTTGAAATGTTTGTGATGATGCAATCTCCCCGCGGAAAGACGGAAAGACCCCATGAACCTTTACTGTAGCTTTGTATTGGATTTTGAACAGACCTGTGTAGGATAGGTGGGAGGCTTTGAAGTGAGGACGCTAGTTCTCATGGAGCCAACGTTGAAATACCACCCTGGTGTGTTTGAGGTTCTAACCTAGGTCCATTATCTGGATCGGGGACAGTGCATGGTAGGCAGTTTGACTGGGGCGGTCTCCTCCCAAAGTGTAACGGAGGAGTTCGAAGGTACGCTAGTTACGGTCGGACATCGTGACGATAGTGCAATGGCATAAGCGTGCTTAACTGCGAGACTGACAAGTCGAGCAGATGCGAAAGCAGGACATAGTGATCCGGTGGTTCTGTATGGAAGGGCCATCGCTCAACGGATAAAAGGTACTCTGGGGATAACAGGCTGATACCGCCCAAGAGTTCATATCGACGGCGGTGTTTGGCACCTCGATGTCGGCTCATCTCATCCTGGGGCTGTAGCCGGTCCCAAGGGTATGGCTGTTCGCCATTTAAAGAGGTACGTGAGCTGGGTTTAAAACGTCGTGAGACAGTTTGGTCCCTATCTTCCGTGGGCGCTGCAGATTTGAGGAAGCCTGCTCCTAGTACGAGAGGACCGGAGTGGACGAACCTCTGGTGTACCGGTTGTCACGCCAGTGGCATTGCCGGGTAGCTAAGTTCGGAAGAGATAACCGCTGAAAGCATCTAAGCGGGAAACTCGTTTCAAGATTAGATCTGCCGGGGCCTTGAGCCCCCTGAAGAGTCGTTCAAGACCAGGACGTTGATAGGCAGGGTGTGGAAGCGCAGTAATGCGTTAAGCTAACCTGTACTAATTGCTCGAGAGGCTTGACCCTATAACTTTGATTTGTTTGTCCATCAAGCACTTCAAGGCTGTTATGCCAAGACTGACGCATTCAAAAGACACAGTCCCCGCAGACTGTGCAACAATCTAAATTGAAGCTGATTTGCTCTATGAATTCGACGGATTGCTCCGCGTGGAACAATCCGTCAACAAGTTATGCCTGATGACCATAGCAAGTTGGTACCACTCCTTCCCATCCCGAACAGGACAGTGAAACGACTCAGCGCCGATGATAGTGCGGATTCCCGTGTGAAAGTAGGTCATCGTCAGGCTCTTATAGCCCCTGAACAAGCCCGGTTGATCATTAGATTGACCGGGCTTTTTCTTTTGGGGGTGCAGTTTGGAGGTAAGCACCAGGTGAACTCATCGTAAGCCAGCGAACACAGCTTGACGCCAGCGGTCAAGGCTGTGCAGGCTGCCAGCGGTGAGGCAGCAATTCTGCGATCTGGCTGTTCTTTTGCATGGGTAGCCGCATCAAGACATCCTTGAGGTAGGCGTACGGGTCATGCTGGCAGCGGCGCGCTGGCCCGCGCGCAGCGATCCGGCGAACAGCCAGTTCGAGCGGCCTACGGCAATCACCGGGTCATTGTGCCCATGTCGGGCAAGAAGTTGAAGTCTTCTATCGCTGGCATCCGCTGTATGGACGCCGCCTCAAGCGCCAATACAGCGAGCAGCGTGCCAACGGCGAGGTAGTCCACCTGGAGGCGCGACCCGGCGTCGTGATCGTGGTTGCCGCCTGGATGCTCGATGCCGCAGCTTGCGCTCACATGGAACTGGGCGCCCCGCAAGCCTCTGTGGGCGCGCTGGCCGAGCTGCACCTGCTGCTGTCGCAGCGAGGATTTCGGCGAAGCTGCGCGGGTGTTTTCCACACCTGCGAGGAGCGCCATGAGCCATCATGTACCCGGACATCGCCGACGGTTGACGACATCGGCATCACTTCAGCCATCTCCCCCACGCCAGCTGAGCCTGACCCTCGAGTCCCCGGTCCTTCGGGACATGGCCTCGAGCGAACGGGCCGCCGTGGTCGCACGGCTGGCAACGCTGCTGCTGCAGGCAGCCGGCCTTCAAACCGAAAGGAGTGATCATGACGACCTCTGATCTGTTGCCGGCCGCAGTGCTGCGTCGCAAAGCTGTCGTCTATGTGCGCCAGTCAACTCAGTCACAAGTGCAGACCAACCTGGAGAGCCAGCGCCGGCAGTACGACCTGGTGGCGCAAGCTCGCCGCCTCGGATTTGCGCAGGTGGAAGTCATCGACGATGACCTCGGCCGTTCCGCCAGCGGTATGGTGGACCGACCGGGCTTTGAGCGGCTCGTGGCCTGGTTGTGCGCTGGCGAAGTCGGCGCCGTCTTGTGCTTCGACGCCTCCCGGCTTGCCCGCAATGGACGTGACTGGCACCACCTGCTGGAGCTGTGTGGCCTGGTCGAGGCACGGGTCATTGACCCGGACGGCGTGTACGACCCGTGCCGGCCCAACGACCGTCTGCTGCTGGGCATGAAGGGCAGTATCAGCGAGTTCGAGCTCGGCGTGATCAGGGCAAGGATGTTCGAAGCGGCTCGTGCCAAGGCGCATCGCGGTGAATTGCGCATCAGTGTCCCCATCGGCTACGTCTGGCACCGGCAGATCGGGTTGGGGTTGGATCCGGACATGCGCCTGCAGGAGACGATCCGGTTGATCTTCGCGCGCTTTCGCACGCTCGGCAGCGCCAGGCAGGTGATGCTTTCCCTTGCGGCAGACGATGTCCATTTCCCACGGCCCTCGGACGGCAAGAAGATGGTGAGCTTTGACTGGACGCCGATCCGCTACCGCAACGTGATCTCGATACTCAAGAATCCCTTCTATGCCGGCGTCTATGCATACGGCAAGAGTGAGAAGCGTACGACGCTCGTGCAAGGGCGACTTCGCAAGACCTACAAGCATGGCAAGCCGCTCGATCGGTGGGACGTGATGATCAAGGATCATCACGAAGCCTACATCGACTGGGCCGAGTTCGAACGTAATCAAAAGCAGCTTGCCGTCAATGCCTACGGTAAAGTCGATGGAACGAAGTCCGGGCGCGGTGGCCGGGCGTTGCTCGCGGGAATGCTGTGCTGCGGGCGTTGTGGGCGGCGCCTGACGGTGGCGTATACGGGGCGCGGGGTGCCTCAACCGGTGTACCGATGTGACCGCCCCAATCTTCAGCTCGCTCAGCCGAGATGCTTCACGTTTGGCGCACGCCGACCCGACGAAGCGATTGCCCGGGAGCTGCTGCGCGCTGTGGAGCCCTTGGCCGTCGAGGCGGCATTGCAGGCTGAGCGGAGGTATATGCAAGTTCAAGCGGACCAGCGACGAATCGTGGAGCTGGAGTTGCAGCAGGCCCGTTACGAGGCTGGTTTGGCAGAGCGCCGCTACGCGGCCTGTGACCCAGACCATCGCTTGATTGCCGCACAACTGGAGAAGAGCTGGGAGGCTGCTTTGCAGCGCGTGCTCGCCTGTGAGCAGCGCTTGAACGTGGCCCGGCAGGTGCAGTCCTCTGCCAGGCCCGACTTGACCGGCTTGGAGGAAGATCTCGCGGCCGCGTGGGATGCGCCGGGCGTGACCATGCGCGCGCGCCAGCAGTTGCTGCGCACACTCGTCAAGGACATCGTTGCCGATGTCGACGACCAGGCCCGCGAGGTCGTGCTGACGATTCACTGGCGCGGAGGCCAGCATTCGCAGGTGAGGGTCGTCAAGCCACGCACAGGCGAGCACGGCTGCCGCACGCCCGATGAAGCCCTGGCCGTCATGCGCAGCATGGCAGGCAAGTGGTCTGACGAGCACATCGCCGCGACGCTCAATCGCATGGGACTGCCCACGGGCCAGGCCAAGACGTGGACCGCGCATCGCGTGAGCTCCGTGCGCAGGGTCAACGACATCCATGCGTACCGCTCGGCCGAGAAGGACGGGCAGTGGTTGACCATGTCAGAAGCGGCTGCCAAGCTCGGGGTCAACAACCACCGCATTCGGCGCCTGATCAAGGAGGGATTGCTGCCGGCCGAACAGGTGGTGCCGCGGGCGCCGTATCAGATTCGGGCCAGCGACCTGCTCGAGCAGCGGGTGATTGACGCCATCGCGCGAACACTCAGCCCGTGTCGGGCCGTCAGCGAGAAGCAGATGTCAATGTTTTCAAGCACTTAACGAAGAGGGGCATTATGAACACGCCATTGCCACGGGCCGGATTTGGTTTTCCACCCAGTTGTTGTCGATCGGTAATTGCCCGTCATCCAGGAAACGCATGAGCGCGCCCCAGCGCCTGAGGCTGTAATCGAGTGCCTTGGCCGTGGCTGAGCCGTCCAGTATCTGGCTGCGCTCAAGCACCATCCATTGGTGCAGCGCATCGGCCAGCGGTTTTGACCGGGCCTGGCGGATGCGTTGGCGTTCATCCGCGCGCAGGGTTTTGACCTCGCGCTCGATCTCGTAGAGCTGGGCGATGTAGTGCAGCGCTTGAGCGGCAATCTGGCTCTGGTGATTGACATGCAACTCGAAGAGGTGACGTCTGGCGTGCGCCATGCAGCCGGACTCCATGATGCCCTGCGTGAACAGCTGCTTGTAGGCCACGTAATCGTCGCACACCAGCGTGCCTTGCCAAGCACCCAGAAAGCCTCTGGCATGCGCGCCCGCGCGGCTCTCGCAAAAGTCATGGACCACGGCCTTCAAATCTTCAAAGGCGCCCGGCGCGTAGGCCCAGAGATAAGCCCGGTGCGTTTTGCCATTGCCGGGTTTGAGCCATCCCATTACACACAGATTTCCGTTTCGCTGAAGACCCTGGCGTAGCGGGCACCTTCCACGAAGACGGCAATCTCCTGCAGGCCCAACCATAGCGTTCTGGCACCGGGCTCACCATCGCCTTTTCGCCCCACAAACCCGCCGCGCCGGGCAATCAGCCGGATGACTTCGTTGAGTCCTGGCATCTTTTTCGGTATCGGCTTTTTGTTCAGGATGTACGCCGCGCGCCACTCGTCGGGCTCAAACACCAGTTCGGCATCGAGCTCGGGCATCGAGCTCGGGCACCGTGCGCCCCAGCCGCATCAAGCGGTTGATGCGCCAGGCAATGACCAGGTAGATCGCCAGCGCTGACTCCAGCCTATTGATCCGGCCCGATGAAGTATTAAGCGGCATAGCGAACACGCCGATCCTGAAAGTAGGCGATAACTCGCTCAGGCGTGCGCTCGAGCAGAGCCATGTGCTCGTTGGCGGCATCGCGTAATTTGGCTTTGCTGCGCGCCGGTACGCGTTTGCCCATCTCCTGCTTCAGATCCGCATTGAGGCGTTCCTCCGGATTGAGCTGAGGGCTGTAGCTGGGCAGATAAAACAGCTCAATTTCGTCCCTGTGGTTAGCCACCCAGGCCTTGACGATTTTGCTGTGATGAACCCGCAGGTTGTCCAGTATCAAAAATACCTTTTTGCCCGCATCCTTGACCAGTGCCCGCAGGAATTCGATGAGCTTGTCCGCGTCAAACGCATCGTCAATGATCATCCAGCGGGTTTTCCCCTGGTTAGTCACCGTGGCAATCATCGAGAGCTTTTGCCGGGTGCCTCCCACGGTTCTGGCCACCGGTGTCTTTCCAGCAGGCGCAAAGCTTCTACCGCGCACATCGGTGTTCACCAGCGCCGTCTCGTCACCCCAATGGATTTCAGCGCCTTCCTGGCGGGCGCGTTGCTCTATCGCCGGGTACTCGCCTTCGAGCCAGGCCTGCACCGCTTCAGGGCTTTGTTCGTAGGCTCGCCTGATGGGCTTTTGGGGCGTAAAACCCCAGCGGGCCAGGTACTTGCCAACGCTGCGCACCTGCAGCTCGATGCCGTACTCCTGCTCGATGAGCTGGCCTACGGCCGCCCGGCTCCACAGGAAAAAATCCATCTTGAGCTGCTCAGGGCGTTGATCGATGATGCTGCGCTGAAGGCTGTCCTCCTGAGCCTGGCTCAGGGTGCGCCCCAGACCTTGAGTGCGCCCACGCAAGGCCGGTCGTATTGCTGGCCAGCCGCCCTCATCGAACAGGTCGATGCACCTGCGCACAGCCGGGTAGCTCAAACCCGTCATGGAGACAATTTGCATGACGCCCATTGCCCTTTTATGCAGTCTCACGACTTGCTTGCGCCGCTCGTGAAGCTGCTCCAGCGTCTGCTTTCTTGCATTTTCTTTTTCCATCTTTCTTCGATAGAGAAAATTCAGTAAAGTTCATACTTCATTGGGCCGGATCAATATCTTTGTCGCTCAGCTGCAGCCGCTCGACTCGGCAGCCCTCCTTGAGAATCAAGAAAAACAGCTCAATTTCCCAGCGCGAGCGGTACCAGTCGATCAGCTCGCTGGCCTGTTCCAGTGTGCTGGCCACGCGGTTGCTCAGCAGCCGCCAGACCACGGGCTTGACGCCTGCCGGGGCGTTGACCTCCGAGGCCACCAGGCAGCTGACCTCGATGGCCCCTTTGGCCTTGTCGCTCAGCTGGACGCGCTCAATGCGGATGTCCTGCTCGACCGTGCGGCTCTTTCGGCCTCGTCCGGCTGGCAGCATGAAGCGGATGCGCCCGACTGGCGGTTGCGCCATCACCTTGTCCCACAGCTTGCCGCCGCTTGGCAGCACCCGGTTGTGCTGACTGCGCACCAAGTAGTCAGCCGGGTAGCCCAGATCGCGCGCCTTGACCATCATCTCCAGCATGTCCGACTCGCGGTCGCCGATGCACACATGGCGTGTGCCAGGCAGCTCTTGTGCGCTTTCAGCGATTCGCTCGTATCATATATGGACTCCCCCACAACGGCAAGAGGCTGACCGATAGTTTGGCTTGTGGGGAAGCGCCTGCAGTCGTATATCCGGCATCGATGGTGGGCTCTGTCGTGGCCCGTGCCGACATGGAATCTGCGTCACCGATGCGCCAGTCGATACGAGCGGCAGGCAAGCTGCCGGAAGAGTTATCGGCGTCTATCGGTGTGGGGTGAACCCGGTTGGCCATGGTGGTCGATCAATCTCGTCGCAAGCGTGGATGGGTGTTGGGTTTCTTTTCCTGGTGACGGGTTGTTTTGGATGTTGGCTGTTCAGGCCGGCATCACAAAGCTCTCCCTGTTGATCTTCTTGTTCAGCCGCTGGCCTTCATCAAACGGCTCCTTGTCTCTGAGCGTGGCATAGCAAATCCGCGCCAGCTTGTTGGCCAGCGCACAAGCCGCCTTGTTGTGGTTGCCCCTGGTCTGCACATCCAGCGCCCAACGGCGCACACCACAAACTTCTTTGCCGGAACCCTCAGCCACCTTGGCGGCACGCAGCACACTTCTGGCCCCGTGAGTGAGCAGCATTCGTAGATAGCGATCTCCCTTCTTGGAAATGCGCCCCAGGTAACGGCTATTGCCCGAGCTGTACTCCTTGGGCGTCAAGCCAAACCAACTGGAGAAATGCCGTGCGTCCTTGAAGTGACTGACATCGCCAGATGTAGCCGCCACCATTGCAGTGGCCGTGAGCAAGCCAATGCCTGGTATCGAGAGCAGCGTGGTGCATGCCGGGCACAGCCTGGCCAGGGATGCCAGTTCGCGCTCCAGTTGAGCAATGCGAGCTTCGAGCAGGCGTATTTCTTCAATCAGCAATTTGGCTGTCCCCCGAATCAGATCGGGCACCGCAGTATGGGGGTCAGCCAGCACCCGACTGATGGCTTCGATGCCAGTGCGCGCGCCTACGGGAATCGCAATGCCAAACTCCCGGCAAAAACCACGCAAGGCATTGATGCGCGAGGTACGCGTTCCCATCCACAAGCTGCGGATGCGGTGCATGCCTTGCAGTGCCTGTTGCTCGACTGACTTGATTCGTACCGGGCGAATATCCGACGCCCGGGCGGCTTCGAGCAGCGCCGCTGCATCGGCAGCATCGGTCTTGTTGCGTTTGACATAGGCACGGACGTACTGGGCTGGGAGTAGTCGAACCTCAATGCCCAGACCATTGAGCCAGCGTGCCCAGTGGAGGGCCGAGCCGCAGGCTTCCATGATGACCAGACTCACATCCCGGTTGACGAACCAGCGCTCGAACTGGGTACGCGTAAGGCGGTGTGTTTCCACGACCCGCCAAGACGCATCGGCGACGGCGAGCTGGAAAACGGACTTTGCAAGATCGACGGCAACGGTAGTAGCATTCATGTCGGACTCCTTTTGTTTAAAGACCTGATCTCCACGCCAATGAAAACCAGAGCGCCAATGTGGCGCAAAAAACAGGGGGAGTCCATCCCATCAATCCAGCGGGTGCTTTCGCACGGCCCGCCGCGTTTGCCGTCTGCTGCCTTGAATTCGCGCGCCCACGTCCAGGCATTGAATACGCCCAGCGGCTCACGCTCGGGACTCACGACATAGGTGGGGTGCAAATACAGCCCGCGCTGGGCCTCGTAGTTCAAGGGCCCCAGACCTGCGATGTCCTGTCCGTGGTAGTCCAGCTCGGTCGTGTCCTGAAGGCACAGCACCACTTGGTGCTGTGCCATGCGCGCCTGGCTGGCCTGCAAGTGGGGCGCGAGCACCTTGTCCCAGCTCACCTCTTCGTTGCGCAAAAACCGGTAAGCCGCTGCCGTTTCTGCCCAGCTCTGGCAGGCGCCGGGAATGCTGGCCGAGGGCTTTTGCCCCAGTCGCTCTGCCAGCAGCACGGCGCGCCGGTTCAGGCGCTCATCGCCCAGCTCGATTGTCTTGAACTCTTCCTCGCCCCAGCCCATTGTTGGTTCCTTGACCGTTTAACTTCACCAAACCCCAAGTCTATCGGCTCGACTATGTGTGTAATGGGATGGGTTTGAGCATCTGCACCGGCGTCTCGTCAGCATGCAGCACCGCATGGCTGAGGAGTTCTGCCTTCAAGGCATCGACCAGGGGTTGGAGCTGAACGCCGCACATGCCCACCCAGGCGCCCAGCGTGGAGCGGGCAATGGCCAAGCCGGCGCGTCCAAAGATGCTTTCTTGCCTGTATAGCGGCAGGTGGTCCGCGTACTTGGCCACCAACACCTGCGCCAGCAGCCCGGCCGTGGGAATCCCCTTGTCGATCACCTGCGCGGGCACCGGCGCCTGGGTCAAGCTCTGGCATTTAGCGCAGGCCCACTTGCCCCGCACGTGGCGCTCGACTGTGAACACGCCAGGGGTGTAGTCGAGCTTTTCGCTGACATCTTCCCCAATGCGTTTGAGCGTGCAGCCGCAGCCTGGGGTGGCGCACAGGTCTGAATCCGGTTCGTGGTGAATCTCCACCCGTGGCAGCCCGGGCGGCAGCCGGGCGCGTTTAGGCGGGCCGGTCTGGGCAGCTGCGCGGGGCGTGGGCGCCAGCTGCTCGAGCTCCACTTCGATGGCGGCGATGTCCGCATCGATGGTCTCATCGAGCAAGCTGAGCTGCGCCGGGTCCAGCCGCTCGCCGCTGCGCCCGAACCTCCAGCGTTTGAGGACCGCCATCTCGTGCGTGAGCTGGTCAATCTTGGCCTGGCGGTATTTGAGCTCGCCGTCCTTGGCGGCAATGGCCTGCTCGCGCTGGGCCACCTGAGCGATGAGTTCTGCGGCCAGCGCGCGCAGCTGCTCGGCGCTCAAGCTGTCCAGGTGCTGTGCATTGACCATGGCAGCAGCTTGCCCGGCCTTTTGCAGCCAGGCCATTGGCAGATGCCCCAATTGCACAGCCGCTTCAGGTGATCGTGATAATGCCCGCCTCGCCCATGCGCTGCCAAGGCAGGCCCAGCACCAGCGCGTCGAGCTGCTCGCGTCCCAGCCTGCAATTGGCAGTGTTCTGCGAAGGCCAGATGAACTTGCCCTGGTGCAGCCGGCGCGCGGCCAGCCAGATGCCGATTCCATCATGGACCAGCACCTTCATGCGGTTGGCCCGCTTGTTGGCGAACAGATACGCGGTATGCGGGTGGGCAGCGCCAAAGACGGCCACCACCCGCGCCAGCGCGGTGTCGGTGCCCGCGCGCATGTCCAGGGGTTAGGTAGCCAGCCAGGCCGCATCGATGCGGATCATTTGACAAGCGCAGCCGTCCAGCTCGCCAACTCGGCTGCCGCGCTGACGGGCCAGGTCACGACCATCGACAGCGCGCCCCGGCGCAGCTCTACCTTGATCTCCCGGGTTTCGGGCTGCTGCGCGGGCGCGGGCAGCTGCAAGGGGATGAACGCGACAAGAGGAGAAGCTGTCTCAGGGGCAGCAGCAGCGGCAGGACTGTGGACTGCCAGCTGGTGACGCCCGCTGCGGTGATGCTCCTTGAGCCAGCGGTGCAGCACGTTGGCGTTCATTGCATGCTGCCCGGCCAAGGCGGCAATCGAAACGCCGAGCTGCCCACAGGCGGCCACCAGTTCGGCTTTGAACTGTGCCGTGTAGGTGCGGTGGGTGCGCCGTGTCGAATATCTCGAAGTCTCTGAGTTCTTGAGCATGGTGTGCACGATCGATTTGCGTGCACGCGATCTTGCGAGACTCAGGGCATCTATTCAACATGAGTTCGCTGGCTGTTTACGGAGCACAGGGAATTTTTAGTTTATTGATGATCAGGCGAAGGTTATGGCCTGCGCCGCACAACACGGCATGCAAGGCGTCACCCAGCTCACCTTTGAGTGGATTTCGGGCCAGCCGGCCGTCCGTTTTCATGTGGCCGATGGTTGGCTCAATGTCGCTTCGCCGCTTGATCATCGCCTTCATGGTTCGGGTGATGCTCCGGCGCTGGCCTGAGCGCAGAATCTGCACCCCGTCGACCTGCGCGCCCCGGTAACCCTTGTCCACGATGGCAATGCCGGGTCTTTTCTCGGCGAGGATTTCGACCTGCTCGATGGTTTCATCGAGCGTGTGCCCGTCGTACGGATTGCCCGGCATGCTGCGCATCCCGACCACCAGGCCTTCCCTGAGGGTGCTGGCAATGCTGACCTTGACGCCAAACTCGTAGGGCGTCCTGGCCTTGCCTTTCGAGATGCACTCTGCCTCCGGTGCGTGCAGCGCGTACAGTTTGTTTTTGTCTTTGGTTCTTTGATTCAGGATGCGGCCCACGCGGTGCAGCAGATCCCGCGCCTTGGACTGCGTCTGCTCTGGCAATTGGCCCAACTTGCGCATGACTTCGCGGTACACGCGGGCCACCCGGACTCGCAGGGCTTTGAGCATTTTCCTCATGCGCTTGAATTGCCTGGCATGCGCGTAGCGGCCGATTTGCGCGGCCATGCGCGGCGCCTGCCGGTTGTAGTTCTGGCGCAATTGCAAATGGTGTTCATCGGCGAGCTTGACCAGGTGTTGGCGGCTTTTCTCCAGCAATCGGCTGTCGGTGGTATCGACGATGACTTGGTTCAGGCTGCTTTTTTTGATCAGGCCTGCTGCGCGGGCTGCCTCGATGGTGACGGCGAGCAACACCTCAACGCCTTCTTCACCGATGCGCTTTCGCCAGCGCGTCAGGCTGGAGGGGTCGATGGGCAGCTCGGTCTGCAGATAGGTTTCACCGCAAAAGTATTGCCAGTAGGGGTTTTCCAGCCAGGTCGCCACCACCGCTTTATCGCTGGCGTCGTTGGCATGCTGCAGATACAGGAGCCCCGCGACCAGGCGAGGGCGCAATGCAGGGCGTCCCCGGCTTGACGTGAAGTGGGCGCCAAAGCTGCGTTCGATCTCCTCCCAGTTCATCAGGCTGGCCAGGCGAATCAAGGGGTGGCTCATCTTGAGCTGCTCGTCCAGGCGGGGGCGGGGCAACTCGCCCGTCTGGGGTGCGCGCGGTCTGGGTTCCATCAAAACCTCGTCGAAATTTGCAAGAAATCAAATGCGGGGTATTTATTTTCTTGCAAATTCAGCCCTCACAAATCCGTAAATTCCCCAGATAGATCAAGGGCTTGCGAGTTTTTCAGATGGTATGGACGTCCCCACCTTTACCGATGCCAAGCTGTCGAGGAGATCGAACCCAATGATGGGGAGCCCCGCAGCCACGGCATCGATGTGAATACGAGGGACTTCCCACTTCCTGGTTACGGCATCAAAGTGCCAAGATTGAAGTGCTGGAAAGTCAATCTGCAACCACTATTGGAAGGAGAAGTCCCATGAGCAACATTACACGAGTCGGCGTTGATTTGGCCAAGAATGTTTTCCAGGTTCACGCTGTGGATGCCAGTGGCAACGTGGTCACTAACCGGATGCTCAAGCGTGACCGATTTCTGGCATGGTGTTGCGATCTGCCGCCCGGCTGCCTGGTCGCGATGGAAGCTTGCAGTGGCGCCCATCACTGGTGTCGGCAACTCCGCGATCGAGGCCTGGACGCCAGGATGATTGCAGCCCAGTTCGTTGCGCCGTACCGTATTCAGGGCAAGAGCGGCAAGAACGATGCCAACGATGCAGCAGCGATTTGCGAGGCGGCCTCAAGACCGCACATGAATTTCGTGCCGCCCAAGACCCTTGCTCAGCAAGGCATGCTGTGCGTGCATCGCCTGCGTGAAGGGCTCAAACAAGAGCGCACTGCCTGCATCAACCGAATCCGAGGTTTGCTGGCCGAGTTTGGCATCGTTCTGCCTCAAAGCCCACAGGTGCTGCGACAACACTTGAGTGACCTGATTGAGGATGCTGGCAATGACATCGCCGGCATGGCACGGCTGGTTCTGCAAAGAGCGCAAGAGCACTGGCGAGAAATCGAAGAGCACGTCCAGTGGTGCGACCAGCGCATTGCCGCTCATCAGAAGGACGATGAGCAGGTCCAGCGCGCAGCAGAGCTCAAGGGCATTGGACCCGTCACCGCCTCAGCGGTCGTGGCGACGGTGGGCGACTTCAAGCAGTTCAAGAACGCAGCGCAGTTCGGCGCCTGGCTGGGGCTGACACCGAAGCAAAACTCCAGCGGAGGCAAGTCAAGTCTGAGCAGCATCACCAAACGGGGCAGCAATTACTTGCGCGGCTTGCTGATTCAGGGCGCCAAGTCAGTCGTTTTGGTTGGCAAGCACAACGACGATCCCATCTCACAGTGGGCGCAGCGCCTTCGCGAGCGATGTGGGTGGCAAAAAGCCGTCGTGGCCTTGGCCAACAAGAACGCCCGGATTTTGTGGGCCGTCATGACGAAGGAAAAGCGCTATGACGCCTTTCACGTCAGCATCCCACCTTCAGCCATTGCCGCCACAGCGTAAGACGATATGTGAGACATCGCACGACTGTATTGACCTCTGAACCTTTTTCTTGCCAGACGTGAAATCGCAGATGCTTTGAGCAGGTCAGACCGGTAGCAGGCAAGCTCGATACTTTGGCTGTGGGCCGTAGGCACCACGAAGTGTGAATGGAGCCCTGCTGCGCGGTTGGTATCTGGGGCCGCACCGCCAAGTGCAGCAAGCCCGCCTGTAGATGTGCAAGTCTGTTCCTCGTTTGAAGCCAGCCGGTTTGCGTCAGCCGCAAGGAATACCGTTTTCAAGAAGAAATTTCAAACCGGCCCTTGACTGGCTGGGAAGTCCCTGTAGCCAAAGTAGAGATTCGTCGTCACCACTTGGAAACTGGAGGCTCCATCATGAAGATTACCGCACAACTGCCCGTCGTTGGAATGGACATTGCCAAGAATGTGTTTCAGATTCATGCCGTTGATCCGGAAACAGGCGAGATCGAGCGCATCAAGCTCAAGCGCGCCAAGGTGGCCGAGTTCTTCGCCAACCGCCAGCCCTGCCTGGTTGCCCTGGAGGCTTGCGGCGGAGCCCACCACTGGGGACGAACGCTGGCAGCCCAGGGCCACCAAGTCAAGCTGCTGCCAGCCAGACAGGTCAAGGCCTTCGTGCTGCGTGACAAGACCGATGCGCGCGATGCCCAGGCGATCTGGGTCGCGGCCCAGCAGCCGCACATCCATGAGGTGCCCGTCAAGAGCGAGCCGCAGCAGGCTTGCCTGGCCCTGCACCGCATGCGCGCCCAGCTGATGAAGATGCGCATCATGCAAACCAACGCCCTGCGTGGGTTGCTCTGCGAGTTCGGCATCGTGCTGCCCGAAGGCCATCGCATCTTGCTGCAGCGCATTCCCGGTGAACTGGCCCAGGCGCAGGACAAGCTGCCTGGCGTGCTCATCGAGAGCATGCAGGAGCAGCTCAGCCGCATTGAGCGGCTGCAGCAAGACATCGATCACATCGACAGGCGCCTGGCAGCGCTGGGCAAACAAGACCAGCATATGCTGGCCTTGCAGGCGGTGCCGGGCATTGGCCCTCTCACGGCCACGGCCTTGGCGGCCACAGCCACCGACATCTCCGGCTTTCACTCGGGCCGGCAGTTTGCCGCATGGCTGGGCTTGACGCCCAGGCAGAGCGGCACGGGCGGCAAGATCCGCCAGCTGGGCATCTCCAAGCGAGGCGATCCATATGTGCGAACGCTGCTGATGCACGGGGCCAGGGCCATTATTGCCAGGACGCAGCGAACAGGCTGGATCACCGCGCTGCTGGCCCGCAGGCCCTACAGCGTGGTGGTCGCGGCCTTGGCCAACAAGCTGGCGCGCACCGCCTGGGCGGTGCTGACCAAAGGCAAGGCCTTTGATCAGCTCAGATGGAATCCGGCCGCTGCGGTGGCTGCCTGAGCAGTTCCACCACTGTGGTTAACAACGCGGCGATGATGCAAATGTTTTGAAGGAGAGCCAGGCAAAAAGCAAAGTGATGGGTCAACAGGTCATACCGGGACAGGAGCACTCCGATAGTCCGCATGGGCACAAAGCCCGATATTCAGATGGGAGCCTTGTCCGCGAATGCCATCCGGGCCAGCAGGAAAACAAGCCTGCACAAACAGGCCGCATATAAGACTGCAACCTCCGTTGAACCTTTACTCTGCCAATGCTTGCTTTCTGGGGGGCGTCCATATAAGCGCGGACTACTTCACTAACCACCCGGCTGACACGCCGCGCATAACGCTGGTGCGCGCGATCAAGGCCCGCTGGGCATGCGAACAGGCGCATCAGCAACTCAAGGACGAACTTGGCCTGGACCATTACGAGGGCAGATCCTGGCTAGGACTGCACCATCACGCGCTGCTGAGCATGATCGCATTTGGCTATTTGCAGCACCGACGCCTGGCGAGTGCTTTACAGGCGGGGAAAAAAACCGGCATCCAATGCACCGGATCCCCCGCCACAGCCGTCATTGCCGGCGGTACGCCGCGCCATCATCGCCATGCTTCATCCCGTGATTTACGTTCGGTGCCCTCACTGCAGCGCCACGATAGACCTGCGTCGGCGTGAGTGACATGGCAGAGTAGTGCTAATCGGACTTCATCGAACGCAGTGCCTGTGGAGCGCAGCGCCATTGGGAGGCTCTGTGCGGCGCCATATTTGTCCACGATCATGGCGCCACCCCCTTGAGCACGCTGGTACACCACATCGGGTGTCAGATTCTTCAGCGCTTGATGCGGGCGTTCACCGTTGTAAAACGTGAAGTATTGCGTCAAGCCGATCAGTAACTCGCCCATTGCGCTATAGCCCTTGAGGTACACGTCCTCGTGCTTGACGCTGCGCCAGAGCCGCTCGACAAAAATATTGTCCAACGCTCTACCTCGACCGTCCATGCTGATGATGACGCCCTCGCGTTTGAGCACACTGGTGAAGGCCTCACTGGTGAACTGCGAGCCCTGGTCGGTGTTGAAGACTTCAGGCTTGCCGTGAATGCGCAAAGCCTCCTCCAGACAGTCCACGCAGAACACCGTCTCCATGCTGTTACTGATGCGCCAGCTCAACACCCGCCGGGAGTACCAGTCGATGACCGCCACCAGATAGGCAAAGCCGCGGGCCAGCCGGATGTAAGTGATGTCGGTGCTCCAGACCTGGTTGGGCCGACTGATCGCCACGCCGCGCAGCAGGTACGGGTACACCTTGTGCTGCGGGTGCGCCCGGCTGGTATTGGGGCCGGGCGCCATGCCCGCCAGGCCCAGCGAGCGCATCAGGCGCTGTGCCCATTTGCGGTTGACGCTGTGGCCGCAGCGCCCCAGATGCACCACCATCTTGCGGCTCCCGTAAAACGGATGGCGGGTGTACTCCTCGTCAATCAGACGCAAGAGCAACTCATCGTCCTGAACGATCCGCTTGGGCTTTCGCCGCGCGTACAGCGCGGCGCGTGAGATGCCTGCCAGGACGCATTGGCGGCTCAATGCAATCGTTGCACCAGCTTGGCTGTCAATCCAGGCGCCCAGGCGTGGCGCATCATGGCAGGCTGATCCCGGACTTTTTTTTGAGCCAGTCCAGCTCCATTTTCAGGCGTCCGATTTCGCCATACAGCCGCTCCGGCGCACTGTGCGCGGCCACCGGCTGTGGTCCGCGTTTGCCCTCGAACAGCGTGCCGGCCTGCTCCTGGATTTCCTTCTTCCACTGGCTGACCTGTACCGGATGAACTCCGAAGTCCTGAGCAATCTCATTGATCGTCTTGACTCCCCGCAAGGCTTCCAGTTCGACCTTCGCCTTGAACTCCGGCAGGTGGACTTTGCGTTTCTTCGTTTCACTCATGATTTCCCATTTCTTGCGACAGTGTCCTGCTTAAACTGCCGTCTCAAATCCGGGGTCCACTTTAGTCTGGAAAGCAATGCAGTGTTCGACCCGGCAAGGTTGGCACCCAGCCCGGCTTGACCAAAAAGCTTGACAAAAAACATAGAACCTTTAACAAACTGCCGATAATGCTTGGAATGACGCATTTAACGGGCGAACCCGGGGCGAATATATTCGCCTTCCTTTGTGGCTACGCCAGCGGCAAGCAGTTCGGCGTACAACTGGCCTACCCAGACAGCCATCGGAACCTCCCGAAAAAAGCGAACTCTGATTTGCTCAAAATACGGCGTTGTCACCGTCCATTGGGTGAATTCATCAATCAACTGCCGTTGAACTTCAAGCAGCTTGAAGACGAGCAGGGCTTTCACCGCATGACGGGCATGCTTGACGGGGTTGGCGATAAAAAAATCCAGGCGCTGACGTGCTTTGGCGAGTATCTCGGGCGTGTACATGAAAACCCGTCCATGCCCCGGGATGACGGTGGCAGGATTGAGCCGTTCGATCAAGTCCAGCGTTGCCGCCACCTCGGCAAAGGCGTCGCTTCCCTCAAGCTCGGGAAACACCACGCCGAAACCGTTTTCCCACAAGGCATCGGCTGAAATCAGCATTCTGGTTTCGGGCTCGAAGAAAACAAGCGAATGAGGGTCATGCCCGGCTGCCGCATGAACCTGCCATTGAGCCGCGCCAAACCGTAGGTTTGTTCCGGGCTGAAGCGTTTGATCGAAGCCGAATCGCGGGCATTGCTGACCCGTGGGCACATAGCTGAGCGCTGCCGCATCCCATTGCGCGACCTGCTGCGCGTGTCCGGGCGGAATCAGGGTCTGGAGCGCCGGGTAGCGCGCCTGCAAGGCCGCGTTGCCGCCGCAATGGTCGCTGTGCAAATGGGTGTTGACGAGCACATCCAATGAACGATTGCCCAGGACACCTTCGACCAGCGACAGCGTCTGTGCGGAATGCGTGCAGTAGCCGCTGTCAACCAGCACGCTGTGATCGCCATCGGCAAACAGGATGTTGTTGGCTGAAAGCCAGCCCCGTTCGAAGACATGCATGCCGGATGGCAAAGAGCTTGCAGCCATCAGAAGGACGTTGCGTTGTTGAATTCAGGCGGGCTGCCCGCTGCCAGCAAATGGGCCAGCCGGGTCTCGCAGGCGGCCGCCTCGTCGTCAAACAGGGCGCGTATCCATTCGGATTCGCGCTGGCGGAGCAGCGTGAGGAACTCGTCCGCGCCGCCCATCCTGGCAAAGGCGTCAAAGCCGGTTTCCAGGAATTGCTGAAGGGAATCAAGGCCAGCGGCGGCAGCGGGGCGGCGCATCATCCTGAGCAAGGTTCTCAGCCCGAGCGTGCGCGTCAGGCGGCCGAGCGACTGGCCGAGCTGCAGCACCACCTCAAGCTGGTGCTGGCGCGCGGCCCGGTCTCCCAGTTGGCGCCAGCAGCGGACATAGCGCGCCGGTTCACTGCTTTTGGGGGTGGTCGAGGCGTCTGCGATCCAGGCGCGCGCCATCAGGTCGTCCAGCGTTTCGGTCAGCGCATGGATCTCGGCGAGCGCGGCCGCCGTGTTCACGACGGACTGCGGAAACAGCCGGGCGATGGTGTCGGCAATGCGGGCAAACTGCTGGTCGCGGCTGGCGTAGTCCTTGTCGCTGTACAGCTCCTGAAGGAAGAAGGCGGCGGCCGTTTTGTAGCGCGGGCTGTGCAGCAGGTCGGCGTAGGTGGCCTGGAAGCGGCGCGCCTGAAAACGCTTGACCTCGGCGCCGGCCCGCGCCAGGGCCGGCTGGCTGGCGTGCTGCTGCCGAAGCTGCGACACGGCTTGCAGCGCGTCCCGGATTGTTTGTGCTGAAGTGTCCATACAGGCCCAAAGTGTAGCCAGCGCCGCTAGGGATGGTTCTCTATCGAAACCGCCGCGCCCATGCGAAACTTCGCGCCATGCAACGACGAACATTGCTCGCCCTGAGCCTGGCATCGGCTGGCGTGCTGGCGCTTGCCGGCGGCGCTGCCAGCGGGCTGCTGCAGCCGGGCCTGGACGCTGGCGGGCGCTTGTCCGCTGCGGGGCGCGACGTGTTTTCGGCCGTGGGCCGGGCGGTGCTGGACAAGAGCCTGCCGCAGGAGGCGGGTGCGCGCCAGAGGGCGCTCGCTGGCCTGCTCGACCGGGTCGATGCGCTGGTACAGGCGCTGGCGCCGCACGCGCAGGCCGAGCTGTCGCAACTGCTGTCGGTGCTGGCCAGCGCGCCGGGGCGGCATGCGCTGGCAGGCCTGGGCCAGCCCTGGGCGCAGGCGCCGGTGGCCGATCTGCAGCAGGCGCTCCAGGGCATGCGGCTGTCCGCGCTGGCTCTGCGCCAGCAGGCGTATGCGGCCTTGCACGACATTGCGACCGGGGCGTATTTTGCCGATCCCGCCACCTGGCCCCTGCTGGGCTATCCCGGCCCGCTGGACCTCTGAGCCGGAAAGCCCCATGAGCCGATTGAACGACCCAATCAAGGACGGCCTGCAGCGCGGCTGGAAAGTCTCGGGCGGCGCCCTGGGGCCGATTCCAGAAAAAATCGTCTGCGATGTCGCCATCATCGGCAGTGGCGCGGGCGCGGGCATCACGGCCGAACTGCTGGCCAAGGCCGGGCTGCAGGTGGTGGTGATTGAAGAGGGCCCGCTCAAGAGCAGCAGCGACTTCAACCAGAAGGAGTCCGAAGCCTATCCTTCGCTGTACCAGGAAAGCGCGGCGCGCAAGACCGAAGACAAGGCGATCAACATCCTGCAGGGCCGCTGCGTCGGGGGCTCGACGACGGTGAACTGGACCAGCTCCTTTCGAACGCCGCCGGCCACGCTCCAGTTTTGGCAGGACCAGTTTGGACTGGGCAGCTACACCGCCGAGGCGCTGGCGCCTTATTTCGCCCAGGCCGAGCGGCGGCTGAACATTGCGCCGTGGCCGGTGGCGCCCAACGAAAACAATGAACTGCTGCGCCGTGGCGCCGTCAAGCTCGGGATTCCCGCCGCGTCCATCGCGCGCAACGTCAAGGGCTGCTGGAATCTGGGCTCGTGCGGACTGGGCTGCCCGACCAACGCCAAGCAGTCGATGCTGGTCACGACGATTCCGGCCGCGCTGGACCTGGGCGCGCAACTGCTGACCGAAACCCGGGCCGAGCGCTTCGAACTGGCCAACGGCAGGGTGACGGCGCTGGTGTGCCGAAATGTAGAGCCAAATGGGGCTTTTGCGCAATATGGACGGGCGCAAACAGCTATTAAAATAATAGCAAAACATTATGTGCTGGCCGGCGGCGCCATCAACTCGCCCGCCGTGCTGCTGCGCTCTGGCGCGCCCGACCCGCATGGCCGGCTGGGAGTGCGGACCTTTTTGCACCCGGTGCTCATGTCTTCCGGCATCTTTGCGCAACAAGTCGCGGCCTGGAGCGGCGCGCCGCAGTCGATCTACAGCGACCATTTTCTGCAAACCCAGCCGATGGACGGCCCCATGGGCTACAAGCTGGAGGCGCCGCCGCTGCATCCGCTGATTTTTGCGTCCACCGTGCCGGGCTTTGGCGAAGGGCAGCATGCGCTGCTGAAGGCTTTTGCGCACAACCACACCTTGCTGGCGCTGCTGCGCGACGGCTTTCACGATGAAGCGCCCGGTGGCAAGGTCAGGCTGCGCGGTGACGGCTCGGCCGTGCTCGATTACCCGCTGAGCGACTACGTCATGGACGGCGGCCGCCGGGCGCTGCTGTCGATGATGCAGATCCAGTTCGCGGCCGGGGCGCAGCAGGTGCTGCCGCTGCACGAAATGGCCGCGCCCTACAGCTCCTGGGTGCAGGCACGGGCTGCCGTCATGGCGCTGCCGATGAAGCCGCGCCTGGTGAAAATCGTCAGCGCGCATGTGATGGGCGGCTGCGGTCTGGCCGCCACCGAAGCGCAGGGCGTGACGCGGCCTGACGGCCTGCATTGGCAACTGGACAATCTCTCGATTCACGACGGCTCGCTGTTCCCGACCAGCATAGGCGCCAATCCGCAGCTGTCGGTGTATGGCATGGTCAACCGCCTGGCGCAGGGACTGGCCAAAACGCTGACCGGCCGGGATGTGGCGCTGGCCTGAACGGGCAGGGCCGCCCGCTGATTTGTATGCTGGCATCGCTGCAACGGCTCATCACCCTGTCGATCATCGCTGCGGCGGTTGGCTGGCTGCTGTACTTCGGCCGTGGCTCGCCGGTTCTGGGTTTTGCGGGTTTCATGGCGATTGCGCTTGCCTACTCTGTGTTTCTTGCTATCGAATTCATACTGGTCAAGCAGGTGAACAAGGGCGATCCGGTGCCCCAGCCCAGCTGGCGCGAACTGCTGGCCGCCTGGCTGGGCGAAAGCGTGACCGCGCCCCGGGTTTTCTGCTGGCGCCAGCCCTTCCGCCCGAATGCCGTGCCGGACCAGCTCGGACCGCCAGCGCGGGTGCGGGGCCGCCGGGGTGTGGTGTTCGTGCATGGGTTCTTTTGCAACCGGGGCCTGTGGACGCCCTGGCTCAAGCGCCTGCAGGGCAGTGGCCGGGCCTTCGTGGCCGTCAACCTGGAGCCGCTGCTGGGCTCGATTGACGACTATGCGCCGCAGATTGACGACGCGGTCCGGCGCGTGACCGAGGCCACCGGACAGCCGCCGCTGCTGGTCTGCCACAGCATGGGCGGCCTGGCGGTCCGGGCCTGGCTCAAGCTGATGCAGGCCGAGGCGCGCGTGCACCATGTGGTGACGATTGGCACGCCGCACCGGGGCACCTGGCTGGCGCGTTTTGGCCAGGGCCACAATGGCCGTCAGATGCGCCTGCTGTCGGACTGGCAGGCGCAGCTGGACCATGGCATGCCTGCCGGCCGCCATGCGCTGTTTACCTGCTGGTATTCGAATTGCGACAACATCGTGTTCCCGGCATCGACCGCGACGCTGCCGGGCGCCCGCAACCGGCTGGTTCGCGGCGCGGCGCATGTGCAGCTGGCGTTTGTGCCACGGGTCATGCAGGCAACGCTGGCCTTGCTGGACGAGCGCCCGGCTTGAATGGCCTGCGTGTGTCGATGTGTGCGGTTGACGCGTCAGTGCTGTCCGGCAAAGCGCTCATTGAGTCCGTGGCTAACTCATAAATCTGCAACAACCCGCAAAAAGGTATTTTTTTGTGACAATCATCATTGTCATGCTGGAGTTGCTCAAGCTGCCAATTTGCTGAAAACCGGCAAAAGAAGCAGTTTCCCATATCAGGAGGGGCGCATGCGTCGGATTTTTTTCTGACAGTCCGGGGCTGACGGTTGAAATGAATGTTTCCGACCGCTACCCAGACGGTTAACTATTAGAAATAGCGAGTGTTGTTATGGCTTTGATCGTGGTGATTGATGATGATGCGGGCACCCGCCTGCTGGTCAGCCAGGTATTGAAAAAAGAAGGCCACAAGGTCATGTCCGCGGAAGACGGCGCCAAAGGGCTGGACCTGATTCGCGAGCACAAGCCTGACCTGGTGGTCAGCGATGTGCAGATGCCGCTGATGGACGGCTTTGAAGTGCTCGACCAGGTGCGCAGTGATGCCGCGCTGGCGGCCACGGCCGTGATTTTGCTGACCTCGCTGCAGGACCGCAGCTACATGCGCCTGGGCATGACCACCGGCGCCGACGACTACCTGACCAAGCCGTTCGCACCCCAGGAGCTGCGCGAAGCCGTCAGCGCGCAACTCAACAAGCGCGACCGGGCGCATGCCATGCGCACCCAGGTGGTTGACAAGGCCGTGCAGCTGGCGCTCGACGAGCAGCGCCACAAGATCGGCGCGCTGTATGAAACCCGCATGGTCCAGGCGCTCAGCGAGCAGTGGCCCGACAGCAGCACGGCGCAGGGCAATGAACGCTTTGCCAGCGCCACGGTGCTGTATGCCGACATGCGCGACTATGGCGTGTGGACGCAGGCGCTGAGCAGCACCGAACTCAGCGAAATCATCCAGCAGCTCTACAGCAGCGTGGGCGACACCGTCTATCTGTTTGGCGCGCATTACATGCAGTTTGTCGGCGACGGCATGCTGTGCGTTTTCGTCGATGCCGCTGACACCAAGTCCGTGAACCATGGCCTGCGCGCGGCACGCGCCGCGCTCGGCCTGGTCAGCGCGACACGGCGCATCGATGCCCATGTGCAGAAAAACCTGGCTGGCCGGGGCCTGCCGAATTTTTCGCTGGGCGTGGCGCTGCACAGCGGCCCGGTGGCCTTTGCCAGCCTGGACGGCCTGATCAGCCGCACCGGCCAGACCACGCCGGTGGGCGACACCGTGGCGGCAGCGCTCAAGCTGTTCCAGGGCGAGCCGCGCCTGAGCTGGACGGTGGCAGCCAGCGTGCAGGCCGTGCGCCTGGTGACCGGGGCGGTTCGCACCGGCCAGCGCGCGCTGGTCCAGGTGCCGGGGCGCAGCCAGCCCATGGATGTGCTGGAAATCCTGGGCCTGGCATGAGTTCAGGCGCCAGGCCGCTGGCCATGACCTTTTCGCTGCGCACGGTCCTGATCACCAGCCTGCTGCTGTTTTCCCTGCTTCCCGCCGGGGTGGTGGGCTGGTTTTTGTACCGCAGCAACCTGCAAAGCGTGGAGCTGCTGTCCGGGAAAATCATCGAAGACATGACGCAGCGCATCAAAACCGATGTGCAAGGCCATCTGGCGCAAGCCCATGTCGTGCTGAATGGCCTGATTCACGAGCAGCCCGATGTGTCCGCCGTGCGGCGCGCGCGCCAGTTGATCGAGTCGCCCGCACTGTTCGAGCAAACCGCTTTTGCCATGACGCGCATGACGCCCGATGTTCCCCGAATGTATGTGGGAAGCGCGCGCGGAGAGTTCCTGAGCGTTGAAACCTTTGCTCAGGACGCCAGCACCCGGGTGCGCGTGAGCGAGCGCAAGGAGGGCGGCGACGGCCGGGGCCTTTTCATGGCCGAATCTCCGGGCGACCGCCGCCATGGCCTGCCGGCGGAAAAGGGCGGCTATGACCCGCGCAGCCGGCCCTGGTACAGGGCCGCGATGGACAACAAGGGCCGGGCTTTCACGCCGATATCGGTCCTGGCCGCCGACCGGCAACTGCGCCTCACGCTGGCGCAGCCCGTCTATGGCGCTGACGGCGGCGCCCTGGGCGTGTTTGCCGTTGACCTGCCCCTGAAAAGCCTGAACCAGATGCTGCAGAGCATGCGAATCAGCGCCCGTGGCGCGGTTTTTCTGGTCGATGAGCAGGGTTTCATGGTCGCCAGCTCGACCGGCGATGAACTGTTTTCCGGCGGTGCCGGTAATTTGCAGCGCCACAAGCCGCTGCAAAGCCGCAACCCCATCATTCGCCAGGCCTACGGCGAAGCCGCGCCCAGCCTGGGGCAGACGCTGGAGTCCAGCGTGCAGCGCGTGTCGTTCCTGCGCCGCATTTCCATGGCGGACGACACGCTGATGGTGGCCCTGCAGCCCTTTGGTGAAAGCATGGGCGTGCGCTGGAGCCTGGTGGTGGCCGCGCCCGAGAGCGACTTCACCGCCGTGGCCCAGGCGGCGCTGAAAAAAACGCTGGCGGTGACGGCCCTGATCCTGCTGCTCGGCGCCTTGCTGGCCATCGCGCTGGCCTGGCGGCTGAGCCGCCACTTCAGGCGCCTGGGCGAAGCTGCCGCGCTGCTGGCACTGGGCGAAGTGCCACCGGTGCAGCCGGCCAGCCGCATCGCCGAAGTGCGCCAGCTGTCCCAGACCCTGCACGACAGCGCCGGGGAACTGCAGCGCCACCGCGCTGCCATCCAGGCGCAGACCCTGGCCCTGCACGAGGCCAACGAAACGCTGGAAGACCGGGTGGCCAGCCGCACCGCCGAGCTGAACGCTTCGCGTGACGAAGCCCTGGGCGCGGCGCGCGCCAAGGCGGCATTCCTGGCCGCCATGAGCCATGAAATCCGCACCCCGCTTAACGGCGTGGTCGGCATGACCACCCTGCTGGCCGACACGCCGCTGGACCTGGAACAGCGCGACTATGTCCACACCATGCGCATTTCCAGCGACCAGTTGCTGGGCGTCATCAACGACATCCTGGATTTTTCCAAGATCGAGTCCGGCAAGCTGGAGCTGGAAAACGAGCCGCTGAACCTGCTCGCAACGATTGAGGAGGCCTGCGACATCGGCGCGCCGCGCGCCCGCGAAAAAGGCCTGGAGCTGCTGGTGGACCTGGGCGACGAGCTGCCCGGCTGGGTGCGCGGCGACGTGACCCGCCTGCGCCAGATACTGCTCAACCTGGTCAACAACGCCGTCAAGTTCACCGAAAAAGGCCAGGTGGTGGTCTCGGCCCATGTGCTCGAAGACTTCAGCCCGGGCCGGGGCGGGCTGGTCGAGTTCCGCATCAAGGACAGCGGCATCGGCATTGAGCCGGACCGCCAGGCCGCGCTGTTCCAGTCCTTTGTCCAGGTCGATGCCAGCACCACCCGCAAATACGGCGGCACCGGGCTGGGCCTGGCGATCTGCCAGCGGCTGGTCAGGCTGATGGGCGGCCAGATCGGGCTGGAGTCGGCGCCCGGCGACGGCTCGACCTTCTGGTTCACCGCCCGGCTGGGGCATGCGGATGCGCCCGAAGTCGCCATGCTGTCGGCGCTGCACCTGGTCAGCCTGGCCGGCAAGCGGGTGGCGGTGCTGGACGACACACAGCTCAACCTGCGCATCCTGGACAAGCAGCTCAGGCGCTGGGGCATGCAGCCTGTGCTGTTCGAGCGCGCCGCCGAGGCCCTGGCCTGGCTGGCCGGAAATCCGGTCGATGTGGTGATCAGCGACATGCACATGCCCGAGATGGACGGCTTGAGCTTTGCCCGGCTGCTGCGCGAGCGCACGCCCGCCACGCCCATCGTGCTGCTGACCTCGGGCACCATGCCCAGCGGCGAGCAGGCGCGGGTGTTCGATGCCCGGCTGCTCAAGCCATACCGCCAGTCACAGCTGTTTGAGTCCCTTGCGCGCGTCACGTCTGCCCCGGTAGAGGTACAAAAAGTAGCCAGGTCGGAGCCGGCCGCAGCCCGCAACCAGTTCATCCTGGTGGCCGACGACAACGCCATCAACCTCAAGGTCGCGCTGGCCATGCTCGCCAAGCTGGGCTACGAGGCCGCCACGGCGGTCAACGGCAGCGAAGCCGTGGACCGGGTTGCCGCCTCGCTGCGCACCGGCCTTGGCGAGACGCCGCGCCAGTACGCCGCCATCCTGATGGATGCCAACATGCCGGTGATGGACGGCTTTGTCGTCTCGCGCCTGATCATCAGTACCCACGGCACGCAGGCGCCGCCTATCATCGCGCTGACCGCCTCGGTGCTGGAAGAAGACCGCCAGCGCTGCCTGCAGGCCGGCATGGTGGGCTTTTTGCCCAAGCCGCTGCGGATTGACGAATTGTCCGAGTCGCTGGCGCGTTATGCCCGGCAGGCCGAGCCCGAAAATGCTACGAAAATAATAGCTGCAGACGCCGTGCCTGATGCGCAAGATGCTCAATCGGGCATTAAACCGGAGCAGGTGCTGATCGACTGGAACCGGCTGGAGCAGTTTCGGGAGTTTGACGACGACGAACTCAGCATGACGCGCGAGGTGGTGCTGCTCTTCATCACCGAGATGCCCCAGCGCATCGACGACATCCGGGGCGCCTTGTCGGCCTGCGACAGCGCCGCCTTGTCTCGCGCTGCCCATGCGCTCAAGGGCGCGGCGTCCAATGTGGGCGCGCAAGCCTTGAGCGGTGCCTGCGCTGCCCTGGAGCAGTCGTGCCTGCAGGGCCAATGGCCTGCGGACGCGGCGCTGCAGGTTGCGGCGCTGGTGGCGTTTGCCGACCAGACCTGCCAGGCGCTCAAGGGCTGGACGGCGGCGCAGGCGGCCTAGCCGGACGCCGGGCGCTTGAGCGGGGGAAAAGGAAGGCTTGTTTCGTGGCTGGCATCAAGCGCATCACGCTGAAAATGACGTTGCTGCACTGCAACATTTTTTGACCGTGTGGTGGATCGGTTTGCTATTTTTTATATAGCGTATTGTGCAGATGGGTCATGCGCAATAGGCATTTTTCATGCTTTTTTTGGCTGTTTTGCCGTTGTAGGAGTTTTCCGCGACAAAGCAATCTATCTAGGGGAAACCCTTATATTTGGAGCATGGTTCATCCCGGCACACTTTTAAAGGCCTCCTTCCAGGCGAGCAAGGCGTTTTTCCGCCCGCCCGTGCAGGACGGCGCATCTCGTCCTGGCGCCCCGTCGGTCATGGTGCCGATCCGCTCCATCGGCCCCAGCCACCGTGGGCGCATCGCCGCGCATTTGCTGGCGCTCAGCCCGCAGGACCGTTACCTGCGCTTTGGCTACTCGGCCAATGACGAGCAGATCCGGCGTTACGTGGATGGGCTCAATTTTGAGCGTGACGAAATTTTTGGGATTTACAACCGCAGGCTTGAGCTGATTGCCATGGCGCACCTGGCCTTTACCACCGATCCCGAACTCAAGAGCTGTGCCGAGTTTGGCGTTTCGGTGCTGGCGCATGCGCGCGGCCGGGGTTATGGCGCCCGCCTGTTTGACCGGGCCGTGATGCATTCGCGCAATGAGGGCATCGAGATGATGTTCATCCATGCGCTGAGCGAAAACACCGCCATGTTGAGCATCGCCTGCAAGGCTGGCGCCACGGTGGAGCGCGACGGCTCCGAAACCGAAGCCTACCTCAAGCTGCAGCCGGCGAACCTGGATTCGCGCATGAGCGAAATGTTCGATGAGCAGATCGCGCAGACCGACTACCGGCTCAAGGTGCAGGCCCGGCAGTTCTGGCGTTTTCTGGCGCTGCTGCAGGAAGTCAGGCGCGGCGTGCGCGACAGCCGCGACCGCATGAAGAAGTAGCCCCCACGCTTTTCACTGCGTGTAATGCGCTGCCCCCGAGGGGGCTTGGCCTTGCTTGGGGCGGCCCGGCGCTGCGGCCGCTGGTGGCCGCGCTCTACGTTTTGCCGAATGTTCTTCGTGGCGCCAGGTTACCCAAGTTGGCACGCTGTCAAAAATTTCGGCTATCCTAGACCGCTTATCCACTACCGACCGCCCTCACGTGTCCGATGTTCCTCCCAGTCGGTCTTCCAAGCCGGAAGACAAGCGCGGCTTTTTGCAAAAGCTCGCTGAAATGCTCCACCCCGGTCCGGACTCCAAGGACGAATTGATCGAAACCCTGGTGGAAGCCCAGGACAACGAAGTCATCGGCCAGCAAAGCCGCGAAATGCTCGAAGGCGTGATCCGCATGGCCGACATGACGGCTGGCGATGTCATGGTGGCCGCGCCGCGCATGGACCTGGTCAACATCAATGCGCCCTTCGATGAGCTGCTGCACCTGATCATCGACACCGCCCATTCGCGCTTTCCGGTGTTCGAGGATGAAAAGGAAAACATCATCGGCATCCTGATGGCCAAGGACTTGCTCAAACTCCAGCGTGCGCCCGAACTCAACATCCGGGCGCTGCTGCGTCCGGCGGTGTTCGTTCCAGAAAGCAAGGGACTGAACGAGCTGCTGCGCGAATTCCGGGTCAACCACAACCACCTGGCCGTGGTCATTGACGAGTTCGGCCGCGTCGCCGGCCTGATCACGATTGAGGACGTGCTGGAGCAGATCGTCGGCGAGATCGAGGACGAATTCGACATTGCCGAAGACGCGGGCGATATTTTTGCCCTGACCGACCATACCTACCGCGTGAGCGGCGACACCTCGGTCGAGCGGGTCAACGAGTCGTTCGAGGTGTTGCTCCCGGACACCGACTTCGAAACCATTGGCGGCCTGGTCGCGCATGAAATGGGCCACGTCCCCAAGCGCGGCGAGCATTACGCGCTGGCCGGCCTGCAGTTCACCGTGCTGCACACCAAGGGCGGCGCCGTGCGCTGGTTCAAGGTGTCGCCTGCGGCTGTCATTCAAACGTCCGACGCCCTGTGAAGCGGGTGATTTGCCGCCAGCCCGGGCCATCGGGCGCATGAGGTCTTCATCGCCCGTCCGCTTCGGATCAGCAGGCTTGAAACGCCCCACCCAGCCGCCGCGCAACCGGCTGGCATGGCTCCAGTTTGCTATTGTTTTGGTAGCTGGTTGTACGCATGCAGCAAGCATGGCGTGGCCCTTTCCCTTGGGCTCCGTGCTGGGGCTGGTCCAGGGCCAGCCGGTGGGCTGGCTGCAGTTGCTGGCGCTGGCCTTGCTGGCCGGGCAGCTCGATGGCGCGCGCTCCTGGCGGCGCGGCGCCTGGCTGGGCGGCCTGTTTGCCGTCGCCATGCAGTGCGCCACCTTCTGGTGGCTGTTCATTTCACTGCATGTGTATGGCGGACTGGCTGCGCCGCTGGCGGTGCTGTCCATCGTGCTGCTGGCCGCATTCCTGGGCCTGTACTACGCTGCCGCTTGTGGGTTATTTGTGGCCTTTGCGCCCGTCCAGGCTGCATGGCGTGCTCTGTTTTTTGCAGCGGCATGGCTGCTGGCCGAACTGGCGCGGGTCAAATTTTTCACAGGCTTTCCGTGGGGCGAGGGCGGTTATGCCCATGTGGATGGCTGGGCCAGGCCGCTGGCCGCCTGGGCCGGCGTGCATGGATTGACCTTCATCGCCGCGCTGGTCGCTGCCTGGCTGGCGTTTTGTTTGCTCGCGCCCAAAACGCGCTGGCGGGCCGCGCTGGCGGGTGTGGCCCTGAGCGTCACCGTCGCCTGGCTGCCGGTTTATAACGTCGGCGATGTCGAGCCTGATCCGCAACTGGCCAAGCCGATGTCGGTCACGCTGCTGCAGGGCAATATTCCCCAGGACGAGAAATTCGTGGGCGGCACCGGCGTTGTCACCGCGCTGCGCTGGTACGGCGAGCAGTTGCACGGTGCCAAAGGCGCGCTGGTGGTGGCGCCTGAAACCGCGCTGCCGCTGCTGCCGCAGCAATTGCCCGACGGCTACTGGCAGGCGCTGCAGGCGCGCTTTACCACCGGCGACCAGGCCGCGCTGATCGGCCTGCCGCTGGGAGACTACGACACCGGCTATTCGAATTCAGTGATTGGCCTGAAGCCTGTGCCACCCGGCCAGCCCGCGTCGCTGGCGCAGCCTGAACCTTACCGCTACGACAAGCACCACCTGGTGCCTTTTGGCGAGGTGATTCCGCCCGGTTTCCACTGGTTCATCAAGCTGATGAACATCCCGCTGGGCGACTTCAACCGTGGCGCGGTGGGCCAGCCCTCGTTTGGCTGGCAGGGCCAGCGGCTGGCGCCCAACATCTGCTACGAGGATTTGTTCGGCGAGGAACTGGGCGCGCGTTTTGTCGATGCGGCTCAGGCGCCGACGATGTTTGTCAACATCAGCAATATCGGCTGGTTCGGCAACACGGTGGCGATTGACCAGCATTTGCAGATCTCGCGCATGCGCTCGCTGGAGTTTGGCCGGCCGATGATTCGCGCCACCAACACCGGCGCCACCGTCATCATCAATTACCGGGGCGAGGTCACGCATTCGCTGCCGCGCCACACCCGGGGCGTGCTGACCGGCGAAGTGCAGGGCCGCAGCGGCATCACGCCCTACGCCTGGTGGGCCGGGCGTTTCGGGCTCTGGCCGCTGTGGGGACTTAGCCTGGCGGTGACCGGGCTGGCCTTCCTGGGCCGGCGCCGCTGAGTTCATTCCCGGCGGGGCGGCGGGCTGCTTTCCATCATCTGGTGCAGCAGGCCGGGCAGCATGCCGACCATGCGCAGGGCATCCTGGCTGGGCGGCGTGCTGGTGGCCACATACATCTGCAGCGAAATCGACGCAAAGTCATGCAGCGGCACGGCCGTGAGCGACGCATCGAGATTGCGGGCGGTCAGGAAGTCCACCACCGTCCAGCCCATGCCCCGCCTGACCAGTTCCAGCGCCAGCCGCGAGGTATGCACCTGCAGGCCTGTCGTTGCCGTGTGCCCCAAGTGGCGGGCCAGCGCGTCAATCGACTGGCACATCGGGTCTTCGCCCACCAGCCGGACCAGCGGCATGCTGGTCAGGAAAGACATCGGGTTCTGGCGCCGCGCCCGCACCGCGCGCTCCCAGATGTCGGCCTTGACGACCAGGTGCAGCAGCCCGCTCACCAGCACGGTATTGGTCAGCAGCGGGTGCGGATGCGTGTAAAAACCCAGCGCAAAGTCCACGCGCCGGGTCAGCAGCGCCTCGACCATCTGGTCCTGGTGCAGCGTGCGCACCTCCACATTGACGCGCGGATAGCGCGTCAAATGCTGCTCCAGCACCAGCGGCAAGAACTCGTGGCTGATCGACGGAAGGGCCGCCAGCCGCACCTGTCCGCCATCGACCTGGCGCAGGTTGATGGCCATGCGCTTGAGTTCATCGAGCTTGCGGTGGATCAGGGTGGACTCTTCGAACAGCACGCGCGCCTCGGGCGTGGGCGCCAGCGTGCCCTTGGCCCTGACGAACAGCTTGTAGCCCAGTTGCAGCTCGGTGTGCCCGATGGTTTTGCTGACCGCCGAGGGCGTGATGCAGATCAGCCGCGCGGCCGCGCTCATGTTGCCGGTTTGCATGACGGCCTGAAAGACTTCGAGTTGCCTGAGGTTCATGGCGGCCGTCCAGGGGGTAGGCAGGACTGAGGGGTATGAGTTTTACTCACACCCGGCGCCGCATTATGCATCGCCATGCGCCGCCGGCCTCATTACGATGGGCCAGCCTGGGTGCCTGGTGTCAAGACCGCGTAAGGTCTTGATGGCATGGGCCTTGCATCAGCTCGTCTGGCAATCCTGAAATCCCTATCAACCTTTGAGAAATACCTCATGCAAACGCAACTGCAACTGAAAATCGCAAAACTCGTGACCGGCCTGGGACTGGCCGCCATGGCTTCCCTGGCCATGGCGCAGGCCGCCAAGCCCAATGTGGTGATCCTGGCCACCGGCGGCACGATTGCCGGCGCTGGCGCTTCGGCCCTGAACAGCGCGACCTACGCGGCGGCCAAGGTGCCGGTGGACAAGCTGCTGGCGGGCTTGCCCGAACTGGGCAACGTGGCCAATGTGCGCGGCGAGCAGGTGGCGCAGATCGCCTCCGAAAGCTTCAACAACGAAACCCTGATGAAGCTCGGCAAGCGCGTCTCGGCCCTCGTCAAGCAGGCCGATGTGGACGGCATCGTGGTGACCCACGGCACCGACACGCTCGAAGAAACCGCCTACTTCCTGAACCTCGTGGTCCGCACCAGCAAGCCCATCGTGGTGGTCGGCTCGATGCGTCCCGGCACGGCGCTGTCCGCCGATGGCGCGCTGAACCTGTTCGACGCGGTGAGCGTGGCCGCCAGCAAGGACGCAGCGGGCAAGGGCGTTCTGGTCACGATGAACGACGAGATCAACAGCGGCCGCGACGTGGCCAAGCTGATCAACATCAAGACCGAAGCCTTCAAAAGCCAGTGGGGTCCGCTGGGCATGGTGGTCGAAGGCAAAAACTACTGGTTCCGCGCGCCGGTCAAGCTCCACACCGCCCAGTCCGAGTTCAATATCGACGATTTCGAAACGCTGGCGCCGGTCGAGATCGTGTACAGCTACGGCAATGTGTCCACCACCGCCGTGGACGCCGTGGGCAAATCCGGCGTCAAGGCGCTGATCCATGCCGGCACCGGCAACGGCTCGGTGGCCGCCGCCCTGGTACCGTCGCTGCAAGCCATCCGCGCCCAGGGCGTGCAGGTGATCCGCTCGTCCCGCGTGCCCGCCGGCTTTGTGCTGCGCAACGCCGAGCAGCCCGACGACAAGTACGACTGGGTGGTCGCGCATGACCTGAACCCGCAAAAAGCCCGCATCCTGGCCGCCGTGGCATTGACCAAAACCACCGACAGCAAGGAGCTGCAGCGGATTTTCTGGCAGTATTGATGTGCGCAGCTAGAAGGCCGCCGCAGGCCTTCAAGCGCCCGTAACGTGTAAAAGCCCCCGGCATGGCCTGTACCGGGGGCTTTCTTCATTGGGCGGTGACGATAATAGGCGGCTATACGTTTTTTGCCACGGCCCTTTTTTATGCTCACTTTCCAGCAAATCATCCTGAAACTGCAGTCCTACTGGGCCGACCAGGGCTGCGCGCTTTTGCAGCCCTATGACATGGAAGTCGGCGCCGGTACTTCACATACTGCTACGTTTTTAAGAGCGCTTGGCCCCGAGCCGTGGAAAGCGGCCTATGTGCAGCCAAGCCGCCGCCCGAAAGACGGCCGCTATGGCGAAAACCCCAACCGCCTGCAGCACTACTACCAGTACCAGGTGGTGCTCAAGCCGGCGCCCGCCAACATCCTGGAGCTGTACCTCGGCAGCCTCGAAGCGCTGGGCTTCGATTTGAAGAAAAACGACATCCGTTTCGTCGAGGACGACTGGGAAAACCCGACGCTGGGCGCCTGGGGCCTGGGCTGGGAAGTCTGGCTCAACGGCATGGAAGTGACGCAGTTCACCTACTTCCAGCAGGTCGGCGGCATCGACTGCAAGCCGGCCACCGGCGAAATCACCTACGGCCTGGAGCGCCTGGCGATGTATTTGCAGGGCGTGGACAACGTCTATAACCTGACCTGGACCGACGGTTTGACCTATGGCGACGTGTACAAGCAGAACGAGGTCGAGCAATCGACCTACAACTTCGAGCATTCCGATACCGACTTCCTGTTCACCGCCTTCAGCGCGCATGAAAAGCAGGCCAAGCACCTGGTCGAGCAGCAACTGGCCTTGCCGGCCTACGAGCAGGTGCTCAAGGCGGGGCACAGCTTCAACCTGCTCGATGCCCGTGGCGCCATCAGCGTGACCGAGCGCGCCGCCTACATCGGCCGCATCCGCAACCTGGCGCGTGCCGTTGCGCAAAGCTATTACGAGAGCCGCGAGCGCCTGGGTTTCCCGCTCGCGCCGCGCGAATGGGTGGAACAAATGACAAAAACAAGCAAGACGACGACGAAGAAGGGCGCCTGAACCATGACCACCAAAAACCTTCTGGTCGAACTGTTCGTGGAAGAGCTGCCGCCCAAGGCGCTGAAAAAGCTCGGCGATGCCTTCGCCGGCGTGCTGGCCGAGCAGCTCAAGGCGCTGGGCCTGGCCACGGCTGAATCGGTGGTGACGGCCTATGCCTCGCCTCGCCGCCTGGCCGCGCACATCAGCCATGTCTGGCTCAAGGCCGACGACAAGGCCGTGCAGCAAAAGCTCATGCCGGTGTCGGTCGGGCTCGATAGCGCCGGCCACGCCACGCCGGCGCTGCTGAAAAGGCTGCAGGCGCTGGGCGCCGACCTGTCCGATCCGGTGGCCGCTGTCGCCGCGTTGAAGCGCGCGCCCGATGGCAAGGCCGAAGCGCTGTTCTACAACAGCCTGGTGACCGGCGCCACGCTGGATACCGGCCTGCAGAAAGCGCTGGAGGAAGCGATTGCCAAGCTGCCGATTCCGAAGGTCATGAGCTACCAGCTGGAAACCGACTGCGAGCTGCCCGGCTGGACCAGCGTGAATTTCGTGCGCCCGGCGCACGGCCTGGTCGCGCTGCACGGCAGCACCGTGGTGCCCGTCAAGGTGCTGGGCCTGAAGGCCGGCAACAGCACGCGCGGCCACCGCTTTGAAGCCGCCGTTGACCCGGTGGTGCTGGCGGACGCCGACAGCTACGCCGTTACCCTGGAAATCGACGGCGCGGTGATCGCCAGCTTTGCCCAGCGCAAGGCCGAGATCGCGCGCCAGCTGGCCGAGGCGGCCGCCGAACTGGGCGGCGGCGTCCAGCCGATTGAAGACGACGCCCTGCTCGACGAAGTGACCGCGCTGGTCGAGCGGCCCAATGTGCTGGTCTGCGAGTTTGAAAAAGAGTTCCTCGATGTGCCGCAGGAATGCCTGATCCTGACGATGAAGGCCAACCAGAAATACTTTCCGCTGCTCGACGCCGCAGGCAAGCTGACGAACAAGTTCCTCGTCGTCAGCAACATCAGCCCCGAAGACGCCAGCTTTGTCATCGGCGGCAACGAACGCGTGGTGCGCCCGCGCCTGGCCGATGCGAAGTTTTTCTTTGACCAGGATCGGAAGAGGACGCTGGCTTCGCGCGTTGAAGGCCTGGGCAAAGTTGTTTATCACAACAAGCTGGGCACGCAGGGTGAAAGGACGGAGCGTGTCGCTGAAATCGCAGTAAAGATCGCTCAGTTACTTGAGGGTGACGCGCTAGCCGGGAAAGCTGGGAAGGCCGCTTGGTTGGCAAAGGCGGATTTACTTACTGACATGGTGGGCGAGTTCCCCGAACTACAAGGAACAATGGGGCGCTATTACGCGTTACACGACGGCCATAGTGCGGAAATAGCCGCTGCAATTGAAGATCACTACAAGCCGCGCTTTGCCGGCGACGAGTTGCCGCGCAACCCGGTCGGCGTGGTCGTTGCGCTGGCTGACAAGCTCGAAACGCTGGTCGGCATGTTCGGCATTGGCAACCTGCCCACGGGTGACAAAGACCCGTTCGCGCTGCGCCGCCATGCGCTGGGCGTGATTCGGATGCTGGTTGAAAAAGACTTGCCGCTCGATTTGGGTGCTCTGGTGGGCGGCGCGGCTCCGGTGTTCGGCGACAAGATCACCGATGCAACGCCAGCGTTGCTCGACTTCATCTACGACCGCCTATCTGGCTCCCTGCGCGAACAAGGCTACAGCGCCCAGGAAGTCGATTCAGTCGTCTCCCAAAAACCGCAGCGCCTCGGCGACGTGCCCAAGCGCCTGGCCGCCGTTCGCGCCTTCGCCGCGCTGCCCGAAGCCCCGGCCCTGGCCGCCGCCAACAAGCGCATCGGCAACATCCTCAAGAAGGAAGCGCTGGAAGTGGACCCGCATGTCAGCGAACTGCTGCTCAGGGAAGCGGCCGAAATCGCCCTGTATGCCGCGATGCGGGACGTGGTGCCCACGGCCAATGCGCAGTTCGACACTGGTGACTACACCGCCTCGCTGCAAACGCTGGCCGCCTTGCGCGCGCCTGTCGATGCCTTCTTCGACGGCGTGATGGTCAACGCCGAGGAACTCGACCTGCGCCTGAACCGCCAGGGCCTGCTCAAAAGCCTGCACAACGCCATGAACCGGGTGGCTGACCTGTCGCGCCTGGTGGCTTGAACTGGCTCTGCATACAGCTGAATCCATGACGCGCCCGGACACCGGACTTTCCCCTGCAGCGGCGGCGCCTTCCGGCTGGACCTCGCAGCGCACCGCCTGGCTGCTGTTCGGCCCGCCCGCCTTCATGGTCGCGGTGCGCTGGCTGCTGCAACTGGCCGACGACCGCCAGAACGCGACGCCGGCCCTTTCGCTGGCGCCGGTTTCGACCACGACCGGCATCCTCGACCTGCTCTGGCCGGTGGCGGTGGTGCTGGCCGTGCTGGTCGCCGTGGGGCTGGTGATTCGCCGACTGGGCTGGCGCCGTGTCATGCCGGTGATCGGCGGCGCATGGCTGCTGCTCTGGCTGGCCGGCAGCGGCGCGATGCTGGAGCGGCACCTGAACCGGCAGGGGCTTTTCTTGCAGGGCATGAACGCATCGGCCACCGCACCCGTGACGCCCGTGAGCGCCCGCGTGGTCACCAGCCAGTTCAAGCCGCCCAGCCTGCGCAGCCTGGGTGGCACTGAGTTGGTGCTGCAGGTCGCAGGCCTTGAAATTCCGCAGCGCCTGCTGATCGACGATGCCAGGGCTGCGCCCCTCAAGCCCGGCGACACCTTGGCGCTGCAACTCGCCCCCGGCCGTTTCAGCGGCCTGTTCGTCACCGGCTGGCAGGCGTCGCCAGCCACCGATTCCCATTGATGGGCCTCACCATGAAACTAGTCATCCTCGACCGCGACGGCACGATCAACAGCGACAGCGACGACTTCGTCAAGACGCCCGAGGAGTGGCTGCCGCTGCCCGGTGCGCTCGAAGCGATTGCGCGGCTCAACCATGCCGGCTGGCATGTGGTGATTGCCTCCAACCAGTCGGGACTGGGGCGCGGTCTGTTCGACGTGGTCTCGCTCAATGCCATGCATGCCAAGATGAACAAGCTGCTGGCGCTGCAGGGCGGACGGATCGACGCGGTGTTTTACTGCCCGCACACCGCCGATGAACACTGCCACTGCCGCAAGCCCAAGCCCGGGCTGCTTGAGCAGATCGGCACGCGTTTTGGCGTGCCGCTCAAGGGTGTTCCCATGGTAGGCGACTCGCTGCGCGATGTCGTCGCGGGCGCGGCCGCCGGGTGCGAGCCGCACCTGGTGCTGACCGGCAAATCGCAAAAATACCGGGGCATGGCGCCGCCCGAAGGCTTGCCCGATGGAACGCTGGTGCACCAGGATCTGGCGGCATTTGCCGACTTCGTCCTGGCGCGCGCGGCCCAGTCTGAAGCCGCCAGCCGCTGATGCTATAAAAATAATAGCTGCTTGCGCCCATACCATATGCGCAAAAGGCCTGAAACGTCATATATTCAGGCTTAGGCGCACCGCCTTGGCGCCTGAATCCCGAAAAATAACCCCATCAACCCCATCAACCCCATCAACCCCATCAACCCCGCCGGAACCCTTTGCCATGCCCTTGATTCGCTCCGTCCTGCACATGCTGTGGCTGATCCTTACCGTGATTCCGTGGGCGCTGTTCGTGGTCATCGCCTCGCTGTTTGTCAACAGCACCACCATGTACTGGATGTGCGCCCGCTGGCTCAAGCTGGCGGTGGACAGCGGCACCCTGATCCTGGGCATCAAGAACCGGGTGACCGGCCTGGAAAACCTGCCCAGCGGCGAAAAAAGCGCCGCCGTCCTGCTGGTCAAGCACCAGTCCACCTGGGAGACGCTGACCATGCCGGCGATCATGCCGCACCCGCTGGCTTATGTGTTCAAGAAGGAACTGCTCTACATTCCATTTTTTGGCTGGGCAATGGCACGCATGGACATGATTCACATCGACCGCAGCCAGCGCGCACAGGCCTTCAACAAGGTCGTCGCGCAGGGCAAGCGCCTGATGGCGCAAGGCACCTGGGTGATCATGTTTCCCGAGGGGACGCGCATCAACCGGGGGCAAAAAGGCGTCTATAAATCGGGCGGCACCCGGCTGGCCATCGAAACCGGCGCGCCCGTGATCCCGATTGCCGTGACCTCGGCCCGGTGCTGGCCGCGCAAGGCCTTCATCAAGAAGCCGGGCATTGTCGATATCTCCATCGGCAAGCCGATTCCCAGCGCGGGCCGCAAGCCCGACGAGCTGATGCGCGAAGTCGAAGCCTGGATCGAGGCCGAAATGCGCCGGCTTGACCCCGAAGCCTATGCCGGCCGTGACGCCACGCCCGCCAGGGTTCGCTCCTGAGGAGATGATGATGCGCCAGGCACGGCAACCGGCGGCGATGGCGCGCAGGCTTGTCCAGCTGACGCTTGATCTTTTCGCACCTGACCGTGCCGCGCCCGCCGGCAACCTTGCCAGCGCTGCCCAGGCTTCGGATTCAATACAAAATATGCCTTCTGCGCAGGCGGAGCAAGCGCAGACAGCTATCGAAACAGTAGCGAGTCCCGTGCTGCCACCGTTGCCCGCCTTTCGCCACCCGCGCGCCACGCGCGAAATCGTGCTCGATGGCCGGCTGGTGGCCTATGAGGTCAAACGCCGCAAGCGCCGGACCATCGGCTTTTCCGTCGGCAGCGAGGGGCTGGCCGTGAGTGCGCCGAAATGGGTGCCGCTGTATGAAATCGACCAGGCCGTGCAAGGCAAGTCGCGCTGGATTCTGAAGAAACTGCATGAGACGCGCGAGCGGCACCGCCAGCTTGAATCGGCACGGATTGACTGGCAGGAGGGCGCCACCTTTCCTTTCCTGGGCGAGCCCGTGCGGGTGGTTCTGGATTCCCGCCAGCTTCATACCGCCCTGGAAGCCGGGTCCGCAAGCGCCGAAGCCGCGCGAATCCTGCGCATCAAGCTGCCGCCCGATGCCGCCCCGGGCCAGATTCAACTCGCTGTGCAGGCCTGGCTGCAGCAGCAGGCCCGGCAGCTTTTTACCGCCCGGCTTGATTTTTTCGCGGCGCAACTCGGCGTGGAGTGGCGCAAGCTCAGCCTTTCCAGCGCCGCCACGCGCTGGGGCAGCGCCAGCACCAGCGGCGCCATCCGGCTCAACTGGCGACTGGTGCATTTCAGTCCGGCCGTGGTGGACTATGTGGTGGTTCACGAACTCAGCCACCTTCGCTTCATGGACCACGGTCCGCATTTCTGGGCCACCGTGCATGGCGTCATGCCCAACCATGCCGCATTGCGGCGCCAGCTCAAGGATGAAGTCATCCCGCGCTGGTAATTCAAAACGGTGAATGGTGATATTTTTGTAAGAAACAGAAAGTTTCGAGACATCAATCAAATTCTGCGAATAGTTGAAAGTGACTACAATTTGTGGCTAACTTTGGAAAAATACGCATGTCGGATAAGCTGATACTTGTTGTTGAAGACAACCCGGACCATCTGGAGCTGACAGTATTAACACTGGAGGAGTTGGGCTTGAACGCCGAGATCGCCGTGGCCCGCGATGGTGCCGCGGCACTTGACTACCTGTTTGGCCAGGGCCAGCACGCCGGCCGTGATGTCCGTCGGCAACCGGCCTTTGTCCTGCTCGACATGAAGCTGCCCAAGCTCTCCGGGCTTGACGTCTTGCGCAGCGTTCGCAGCAATCCCCTGACGGCGCTGGTGCCGGTGATCATGCTGACTTCTTCCAGTGAACATTCGGACATGGTCGCCTGCTACCAGAGCGGGGCCAACAGCTTTGTTCGCAAGCCCGTCGATTTTGTCGATTTCACCGAAAAACTCAACCGTTTGCAGGCGTACTGGCTGGGTGTGAATGAGTCGCTGGCGGCGGTTTGACGGTTTGCCATAGCTTTATTGGCCAAAACCCGTGGGGCGAAGTGCTGCGCCTGCAAGCCTCCCCACCATGAAATTGCAGACCCTGCGCAAGCGCCTTGTCTGGCTGTTGATGGCCGCCATGACACCGTTGTTTGGCCTGGCCATTCTCAACGCCCAGTTGAACGCAGATGCGGCCGTCAGCCGGGCCACTGACAACCTGAAGTTCGCGGTCTCGCTGGCCGCCTCGAACCAGCAGCGGATGACCGAGACGGTGCATCAGCTGTTGACCGCCATCAGCCAGGTTCCCGAGATCCAGCAGGGCCAGCCGGCGTCCTGCAACCGTTACCTTGGTGAGATCAAGCGGCGCTTGCCCGACTACATGAACCTCGGTGTTGTCGGCATGGATGGCTATGCGCGCTGCCACGCACTCGCGGAAGGTTCCCAGGGCGCTGCGCGGGCGTTTTTTGGTGATCGCCTGTATTTTCGTGAAGCCGTCGCCCGGCGCAATTTTTTTGCCGGCGAGTACATCGTGGGACGCATTACGGGAAAACCTTCCGTGACGTTTGCCTTGCCGGTGCTCGACGTGCAAGGCCGTGTTTCCTTCGTGGCCTATGCCGCGCTCGACCTGTCCAGCATGGCCAGGTCAATCGCCGCCATCGAGTTGCCAGCCGGGGCCAAGCTGGGAATCCATGACCGATATGGCACCTTGCTGGCCGGGACCGGCGGCATTCCCATCGCCATTGGACAAAAGGCCGCCAGCCCGGTTCTGCAGGAAGCGGTCAGAACGCTGGAAACCGGGGTGCGCGAGGGCCTGGATGCTCGGGGCCAGCATCAGCTCTGGGCCTTCATGCCCAGCAGTTCCCAAGCCGACACCGCCTTTTTCGTGGCGGTCGGCATGGACCGCAGCACGATTCTGGAGCCCAGCCGGCGCCAGATGTGGCTGGAACTGGCTGCGCTGGCGCTGGTGGCTTTCTTGGGCGGATGGATGGCCTGGGTACTGGGCAGCCGTGCCATTGTGAAGCCCTCCGCTGACATTCTTGAGGCCACCCGGCAACTCCAGCAGGGCCGGCTTGATGTACGCATCCCGACTCAATCGGTGCATGCCAGCCAGGAGCTGATGCAGATCGCCGTCGGCTTCAACCGCATGGCCGAGTCCGTGCAGGCGCATCAGGCGGCACTTGAGTCTGAACTGGCCAGCAGCCAGGCTGCCCGGGAGAGGCTGAAGGACGCGCAAAGCCTTGCGCGCATCGGCTACTGGCAGATTGATCTTGCAACCCAGCAGATTTCCTGGTCTGACGAGGTTTACGAGTTGTTCGACATCGACCGTACCCAGCTTGACGGCACTTACCAGAGCTTTCTCAACTGGATTCATCCGTCTGACCGTGAGGCTTTCACGGTGGTCCGCGATGCTGCGGTTCGGGCCGGAACCGCGCTGGATTGCGAGTTCCGCGTCATCGCGCCAGGGGGGCGGATTTGCTGGATTCATCAGTTTGGCCGGGTTCATTTCAACCCCGATGGGCGTGCATCAACGCAGCGCACCGGGGTGATTCAGGACATCACGCAGCGCAAGCTTGCCGAACAGGCGCTCATCGACAGTGAGCAGCGCTATGCGGAACTGCTGGAAATGGTGCCCCTTCCGATGTGGGTGTACGACAGCGCCACGACACGCTTCCTGGCGGTGAACCAGGCGGCGGTCCAGGCCTATGGCTATTCGGCTGCGGAATTCCTGTCGATGACGATTTTTGACATTCGGCCCGAGGCTGAACATGCGTACCTGCGCCAGTGGCTGGACAATCCGTTACGAAAAAAGGCCTTGTGGCACGATCTGCGCAAGGATGCCTCCCTGTTTTCGGTCGAGACCGTGTCGCAGCCGATTCAGTATGTCGGCCGGGCGGCGCGCCTTGTCATCGCCATGGACAAAACGGCCCAGGACAAGGCCGAAAAGGAAACCCAGGACTACCTGTTCACATTGCAGCGCGCGGCAGACGCAGCCCAGGCCATCACCTGGCACCAGACGCTGGAAGGCACGATGCAGGAGATTGCCGACCAGGCGCGCGGCGTGATTGGCACGCACCAGGCGGTGGTGAGCCTGAGCGTGGACGGCAATCCCTTGCAAATGACGCATGCGCTGTCACTGTCTGAAAAATATGAACCCTACCGCAGCCTGATAAAACCGGCTGACGGCAGCGACATCCAGGCCGTGGTGAGCGAGAGCAACCGTTTGATGCGCATGACCCAGGCCGAGCTTGAGGCACATCCTCGCTGGCCTGGCTTTGGCGGCCATGGGGGCAAACATCCGCCTATGCGTGGCTGGCTGGCGGTGCCCCTGATTGGAAAAAATGGAAAAAACATCGGCCTGCTCCAGCTGTCCGACAAGTACGAGGGCGAGTTCACCAAGCAGGATGAATATGTGGCGCTGGAACTGAGCCACCTGGCCTCCGCCGGCCTGGAAAACTCAAGACTCCTGGAAGAAATCAGCCAGCTGAATGCCGGCCTGGAGCAAAAAGTGGCCGAGCGTACCGTTGCGCTGGCGCGTCAGGAAGCCCTGTTCCGGGCATTGGCCGAGCAGGCGCCGCAGCTGGTGTGGACCGCCAGCCCCGACGGGGAGGCCACCTATTTCAACCGCGCATGGTTCGACCTCATGGGCGGAAAACTTGAGGACTGGACCGGCTTGCAGTGGCTTGCGGTCATTCATCCTGACGATGTGTCCGACATCCAGGCCAGCTGGAAAATCGCCAGGGCCAGCCAGTCCTCTTACGCAGGCGTGCGGCGCCTGCTGGCCGAAGATGGCAGTTGCCACACCATGGCCTACCGAGGCTCGCCGGTGCTTGACGAGCAGGGCAAGGTCGCCTTCTGGGTAGGCATTGATGCCGACATCACGGAGATCAAGGCCATCGAGGCGGCCTTGCGCCTGTCCAACCAGGAACTCGAAGCTTTTTCTTATTCCGTCTCGCATGACCTTCGCTCGCCGCTCAACACCATTGACGGCTTCAGCCGCTTGCTGGCCAAGCAACTGGCGCAGCAACTGGAGGGGGAGGCGGACGCGAAGGTCACGCACTACCTGGCGCGCATCCAGGCGGGCGTGGCCCAGATGGGGCAATTGATCGAGGATTTGCTGTCCCTGTCGCAGGTCACGCGCGCCAGCTTGCATACCGAACGGGTCGATCTGTCGTTCATGGCCCGCAGCCTTCTGGATGAATGGCAAACCCGCCAGCCCGAGCGCCAGGTCACGGTGACCGTGGAAAGCGGCTTGCAGGCGCAGGGTGACAGGCCGCTTGTCAGGATAGTGATGGAAAACCTGCTGGCCAACGCCTGGAAATTCACCTCGCAAACAGCACAGGCCAACATCAGCGTGGGTCAAACATTCGATGCGGCCGGGTTGCCGGTATTTTTTGTCAGGGATAACGGCGCGGGCTTTGACATGGCTTATTCAGACAAGCTGTTTGACCCTTTCCAGCGCTTGCATGCGGCTTCCGAGTTTTCAGGAACCGGCATCGGGCTGGCAACCGTCAGCCGCGTCATCAAGCGGCATGGCGGGCGCATATGGGCTGAGTCAGCGCCTGCCTGTGGCGCCACTTTCTTTTTTACGCTGCCCCAGGGGGAGGCATATGACGCAAGTTGATGGTTTGCCAGTTTGTGCATTTGGAGTGGGAATTTTCTTTCTTTTCAGATAAAAATCTGTAAATTGATTAAGATTACATCTGTGACAAATTTAAACTTCTTAAAGTGCCGTGATGCTGCGTGAACCCAAAACCTTCGAGGCGGCCATAACCGCGACCGATTTTTCAAGCGAGGATTACTGCGGCACGAGTTATGCGGCCAAGGTGCTCGGGTTGTCTGTCGCCACGGTCCAGTCGCTGGTTGAAAAAGGTGAAATCGAAGCCTGGAAGACGCTGGGCGGCCACCGGCGGATTTCCCTGCATTCCCTCAATGCCTACCTGACCAAATACAGCCCGCAGCTCTCGCGGGCCGATCTTCATCCCAAGCACCGCTTGCGCGTGCTGGTGGTGGAAGACGACGAGGCCGCGCGGGATTTGTACCGCTGCCATTTTGAAGAGTGGGATCTGCCGGTTGACTGCACCTGGATGTCATCGGCGCTCGATGCGCTGATGGATATCGCCAGCATGCGGCCGGATTTGCTCATTGCCGACTTGTCGATGCCGGGCGTCGATGGCATCGAGATGCTCAGAACCATCAAACGCAACCAGCATCTTGCAGACATGCAGATTGTGGTGATCAGCGGCATGGCGGTCGAGGCCATTGCCGCCCGTGGCGGCCTTCCGCCACAAGCGCGCCTGGTGCAAAAACCGGTCAATTTTGACTGGCTGCAAGGCTACGTCACCGCACTGGTCATGGCCAATGCCAAATGGCGCTGATTGCCTGCCACCAGACTGCCATCCATGAGCCGATTTCTGGACAAGTTCCGGTTGACCCCCGCAGGTAACTTGCCCGACGTGAGCTTGCAGAGCGCCAATTCCAGCCTGCCGGCAGCGCAGCCAGAATGGGGACCCCTGGACCTGACCCTCGATGGCATCGTGCTTCTTGACGACAAAGCCGTCATCCTTGACGCCAATGCTCCGGCGCTTGAGTTCCTGCACACCTCGCTGTCCGCCATCAGCGGCTACAGCTTGTGGGACGTGGTGCCCGAGGAAGTTGCCAAGCAGAATGAAGAGGCCACCGAACTGGCTCTGGATTCTGCGGACCGGCATAGCTTTATTGCCCATGAGAGTTTTGAAAACAGTTGGGTCGAATACACCTTCAGGCGATGCCCGGCAGGTTACGTCGTCAACCTGCGCGAAGCGGGTCCGGCCCAAAAATACCAGCGCCTGCTGGAAGACAGCAAACGCTACAACCAGCTGATTTTTGAAGCCAATCCGAATGTCATGTGGGTCTTTGACCGGACCACGCTTCGAATCTTTGCCGTCAACCAGGCTGCCGTCAAGTTTTACGGCATTGCCCGCAAGATTTTCATGACGCTTGGCATGGAAGCGCTCTTTCCCCAGGGAGAAGGCGCCGAACTGCTGCGCTCCCTGCACACCGGCAAGGAAGAGCAGTCTGAAATGCGGCTGTGCAAACAGAAAAAAATGGACGGCAAGGAAGTGCTGGTTGAGCTGGCCTGGAGCCAGGTCAAGTGGGATGGCCATCAGGCGGTGCTGGTGAGCCTGGCCGACATCAGTGACCGGCACCTCGCTGACGGCGTCCTGAAAAAAACCAATGAGGAATTGCAAAAGACACTCGTCGCCCAGCAGGTCGAACTGAAAAATGTCCGGCATGACCTGCTCACCTTTACCCAGGCCGTCTCCAGTGACTTGCAGGACTCCCTGCATGCGGCCCATGGCTTTGCCGCCAGGCTGGCTGAAAAGTATTCGCTGGCGCTGGACGACCAGGGCCGCCACTATGTCAGGCGCATTCAGGCCAGCATCAGCCAGTTGGCCAAGCTGGTCGATGACCTGCGAACACTCGCCCAGCTGCCGCTGCGCTCCGGAGTTCCTGCAATGGTCAATCTGGCACCGGTCTGCCTTTCATTGATCGCTGATTTGCGCAAGCGCGACCCGGACCGGGATGTGACCATCGAAATGGACAGCAAGCTGATGCTGGTCGGGAACAAGGGGCTTTTGACGACAGCCATGACCTGCCTGCTGGAAAATGCCTGGAAATTCACCTCCAAAAAGACCGAGGCATGGATCAAGGTCGGGCTGCTGCCCGGCAAGGCGCCGGGTGAGCTGGTGTTGCTGGTGGCCGATAATGGCGCCGGATTTGATCCGGTTTACAGCGGCAATCTTTTCACCGCGTTTCAGCGCCTGCACTCTTCAGCCGACTTTCCGGGCAACGGGCTGGGGCTGGCCATCATCAAGCGGGTTGCGCAGGTGCATGGCGGCACGGTATGGGCTGAAAGTCCGGGCCAGGGGGGGGCCAGTTTTTTCATGTCGCTTCCGCAAGGGGAAGCCAGCGCTTCCTGATTCAGGGTTTCCAGCGCGTCAACGCCCGGCCCGGGCGCCACCCACGCATCCCGGCTTCGGGGCCAAGGGCTGTTGCCGAAGCAATGGCCGGATCGCTTTCCGGCAAAAAACAAACCTTTCCCCATTCACGTTATATTTGACGTTTACGTAAACGTAAGACAACATCGGTTCAAGATGCGCACTTGCGTGACTGTTGCTGTTGCTGCTATTTTTTTCTCATCATGGCCACTACCTACACCATCAGCGACCTCGCCAAAGAGTTTGACCTGACCACCCGCGCCATGCGCTTTTACGAGGACATGGGGCTGCTGCAGCCCGAGCGCGAAGGGCCGGGCGGTCGCAACCGCGTGTATTCGGCGCGCGACCGCACGCGGCTCAAGCTCACGCTGCGGGCCAAGCGCCTGGGGCTGTCGCTCACCGAGGCCAAGGAAATCATCGATTCCTATGACAGTCCGCGCGACACGGCTCCGCAGCTGAAGAAATTCCTGGCCATTTTGGCCGACCACCGCAAGAAGCTCGAAGACCAGCTGGTGGACTTGCAGGCCAATCTGGATGAAATTCGCACCCACGAAAAAGAAGCCCGGGTGCTGCTGCTCAAAGCTGAGAAATTAAAATAGGCCATAATTGACGTTTACGTAAACGTCAAGCAAAATGCCAGCCTGCAAGACGCCATCAACCTCTTCTTCACGGGCTTTTTATGAATGCAGCCACCGCGCCGTCAGAGCTGTTCCAGCGCATCGAAGCGAGCTTTTTGCGCCAGGGGCTGATGCGGCATCTGGGGGCGCGGCTGGTGCGGGTCGAGCCCGGCCTGTGCGAGGTGGCGCTGCCATATTCAGAGCGCGTCAACCAGCAGCAGGGCGGCTTTCATGGCGGCGCCATGGGCGCGCTGGCTGACATTGCCGGCGGTTATGCGGCACTGACCCAGGTGGCGCCTGACACCGAAGTCACCACGGTCGAGTACAAGATCAATTTCCTGGCCGGCTTCAAGGACGGCGAGTTGCGCGCCGTGGGCCGCGTCACCCGGGCCGGCAAGCGCATCATCGTGACCACGGCCGAGGTCACGCACCTGGATGCCAGCGGCAAGGAAAGCGCCTGCGCGCTGATGCAGCAAACCATCGCGCCCGTGACCAAAACCTACTGATTCCCGCGCGACCTTCATCATTTTTTAAGAGAGACATCAATCATGAACAACATGCCCGGACTCAACTTTCAACTCGGCGAAGACATCGACGCCCTGCGCGACGCGGTGCGCGACTTTGCCCAGGCCGAAATCGCGCCGCGCGCCACCGAGATTGACAAGAGCGACCAGTTCCCGATGGACCTGTGGGAAAAGATGGGCGCGCTGGGCGTGCTCGGCATCACGGTGGGCGAGGAATACGGCGGCGCCGGCATGGGCTACCTGGCGCACATGATCGCGATGGAAGAAATCAGCCGCGCCAGCGCCTCGGTCGGCCTGTCGTATGGCGCGCACTCCAACCTGTGCGTCAACCAGATCAAGCGCAACGGCAGCGAGGCGCAGCGCCAGAAATACCTGCCCAAGCTGATTTCCGGCGAGCATGTTGGCGCGCTGGCCATGAGCGAGCCGGGCGCGGGCAGCGATGTGATCTCGATGAAGCTCAAGGCCGAGGACAAGGGCGGTTATTACCTGCTCAACGGCAGCAAGATGTGGATCACCAACGGCCCCGACGCCGACACGCTGGTGGTCTATGCCAAGACCGAGCCTGAACTGGGCGCGCGCGGCGTGACCGCCTTCCTGATCGAAAAAGGCATGCCCGGGTTTTCCGTCGCGCAAAAGCTCGACAAGCTCGGCATGCGCGGCAGCCACACCGGCGAGCTGGTGTTCCAGAACGTCGAAGTGCCCGAGCAGAACATCCTGGGCAACCTGAACGGCGGCGCGAAGGTTCTCATGAGCGGCCTCGACTACGAGCGCGCCGTGCTGACCGGCGGACCGCTCGGGATCATGCAGTCGGTGATGGACAACGTGCTGCCCTACATCCACGACCGCAAGCAGTTCGGCCAGAGCATCGGCGAGTTCCAGCTGATCCAGGGCAAGGTCGCCGACATGTACACCGTGCTGCAGGCCGGGCGCTCGTTTGCCTACACCGTGGCCAAGAACCTGGACATGCTGGGCACGGACCATGTGCGCCAGGTGCGCAAGGACTGTGCCTCGGTGATTTTGTGGTGCGCCGAAAAAGCCACCTGGATGGCCGGCGAAGGCATCCAGATTTACGGCGGCAACGGCTACATCAATGAATATCCGCTCGGCCGCCTGTGGCGCGATGCCAAGCTCTACGAAATCGGCGCCGGCACCAGCGAAATCCGCCGCATGCTGATTGGCCGCGAACTGTTCGCCGAAACCTGCTGACTTTTTAAGCCTTGCGGGGCGGTGCAGCGCTGTGCTGCTGGCAACTGTTTAAGATGATCTTCATGACTACATCGCTTCAACACTTACTTGACAACAACTGCTGCTGGGCCGCTCGCATGGAGCAGCAGCGCCCTGATTTTTTCAGCCGGCTGGTGGATCAGCAGACGCCCAAATACCTGTGGATAGGCTGCTCGGACAGCCGGGTGCCGGCCAATGAAATCATCGCGCTTGATCCGGGGGAAGTGTTTGTACACCGCAATATTGCAAACGTGGTGGTGCATTCGGACCTCAATGCCCTGTCGGTGATCCAGTACGCCGTGGATCATCTCAAGGTGGAGCACATCATGGTGGTGGGGCATTACGGTTGCGGTGGCGTGCTGGCCGCGCTGCGCGGCACCCGCGTCGGTCTGGCTGACAACTGGCTGCGCCATGTCTATGACGTCAAGCTGCGCCACCGGCAACGCCTGGACCATTTGCCGGTGGCCGAGCAGGAGGATGCGCTGTGCGAGATGAACGTGATCGAGCAGGTGGGCAACGTGGCCATGTCCAATGTGATGCAGGACGCCTGGAGCCGGGGGCAGAAAGTGGAAGTCCACGGCTGGTGCTATGGCCTCAAGGATGGCCTGGTAAAAGACATGGAGGTCAGCATGCGGGGCGCTGATGAAGTGGTGGACGTTTTTCGCCATGCGCTCAAACGCTACCCTCGCGGCTGAGATGCCATTTTGCCGGGCAGACTGCAGCGCCTCAGAGCGGGCAAGCGCCGTCCTCAACTGCCTCCACAAGGGTTTTCATGTTCCCGCAACGCCTTGACTCCACCGTGGCCTACGCCATCGCCAAGGCGATGATCGACGGCTTCAACCGCCACTACCGGCTGTTCCGCACCGAATCGGCGCGCGCCAAGCACCGCTTCGAGACCGCCGACTGGCACGGCCAGCAGCGCGCCCAGCGCGAGCGCATCGAGTTCTACGACCTGCGCGTGCGCGAAGCCTCGATCCGGCTGGAGCGCGAGTTCAAGGCGGGCGAGCAGCCGATGGATGTCTGGCACCAGGTCAAGCTGCATTACATCGGCCTGCTGGTCAACCACCACCAGCCCGAACTGGCCGAGACCTTTTTCAACTCGGTCACCACCAAAATCCTGCACCGCAGCTATTTCCAGAACGATTTCATCTTTGTGCGGCCCGCCGTCAGCACCGAGTACATCGAAAACCAGGAACCGACCGCGCAGCCGACCTACCGGGCCTACTACCCGACGCAGGGCAACATGCACGAGACGCTCGTCAAGCTGGTCGAAGACTTTGGCCTGTGCCGCGAGTTTGAAGACCTGCGGCGCGATGCCGGCTACGTTGCCGAGGCCATGGCCGCGCGCCTGGGCGACGTGAAGCTGCGCGCCAATTTCCAGATCCAGGTGCTGTCCGGGCTGTTCTTTCGCAACAAGGGTGCCTACGTCGTCGGCAAGATCATCAACGGCTTTGGCGAAATTCCCTTTGCCCTGCCGATTTTGCACCGCCAGCCGGCGCCGGGGCAGGTGCTGCCCGCCGACGGTAAGGGCATCTCCAGCCAGTCGGATGCCGGCAAGCTGGTGATTGACGCGGCCCTGTTCGGCGAGGACGACCTGCTGATCCTGTTCAGCTTTGCGCGCGCCTATTTCATGGTCGATATGGGCATTCCGTCGGCGTTCGTGCAGTTTTTGCGCAGCATGATGCCGCGCATGCCGCGCGCCGAGATCTACAACGCGCTGGGCCTGGCCAAGCAGGGCAAGACGCTGTTCTACCGCGACTTTCTGCACCACCTGCGCCACTCGACCGACAAATTCCGCATCGCGCCCGGCATCAAGGGCATGGTCATGCTGGTGTTCGATTTACCCTCGTTCCCGTATGTGTTCAAGGTCATCAAGGACTACTACCCGCCGCAAAAAGACACCACGCGCGAGCAGATCAAGGGCAAGTATTTGCTGGTCAAGCAGCACGACCGCGTGGGCCGCATGGCCGACACGCAGGAGTACAGCGAGGTCGCCTTTCCGCGCGAGCGCTTCAGCGACGAGCTGATCGCCGAGATCGAGAAGTTCGCCCCCAGCCAGCTGGAGATCAGCGACCGCGACGGCGACGGCCAGATGGAAGTCATCATCAAGCATGTGTACATCGAGCGGCGCATGATTCCGCTGAACATCTACCTGCAGGAGGCGTTCGACTTCGGCGTGGCCGAGCCCGCCGCCAGGGACCAGATCGAGCGCGCCGTGGTCGAGTACGGCAACGCCATCAAGGACATGGTCGCGGCGAATATCTTTCCGGGCGACATGCTGTGGAAAAACTTCGGCATCACGCGCCACGGCAAGGTCGTGTTCTACGACTACGACGAGATCGAATACATCACCGACTGCAAGTTCCGCAAGGTGCCCACGCCGCGCAACGAGGAAGACGAAATGAGCGGCGAAGTCTGGTATTCGGTCGGACCCAAGGACGTGTTCCCCGAGACCTTCGGCCCATTTTTGCTCGGCAACGATGCGGTGCGCGAAGTCTTCATGAAGCACCATGCCGACCTGCTCGATGCCGCCTTCTGGCAGCGCCACCAGGCGCGCATCCAGGCCGGCCATGTGTACGACGTGTTTCCGTATGACCAGCAAAAGCGCTTCGCGGTCATGCACGGCCCGGCGCGCGCCGGTTGAAGTCGTGCCATCCATTTCCTCTTTTCCTCTTTTCCTCTTTTCCTCTATTTTCAACCTCATTCAAGGAGAAAAACATGTCTGAATCCATCGTCATCCTCGGCGCCGCCCGCACCCCCATGGGCGCTTTCCAGGGCGATTTCGCCAGCCTGTCGGCCAACGACCTGGGCGGTGCCGCCATCCGGGCCGCCGTCGAGCGCTCGGGCGTTTCCCCCGCGCAGGTCGATGAAGTGCTGTTCGGCAACTGCCTGATGGCCGGCCAGGGCCAGGCGCCCGCGCGCCAGGCCGGCTTCAAGGGCGGCCTGCCCGCCAGCACCGGCGCGGTCACGCTGTCCAAGATGTGCGGCTCCGGCATGGAAGCCACCATGCTGGCGCACGACCAGCTGCTCGCGGGCAGCCGCGACGTGGTGGTCGCCGGCGGCATGGAAAGCATGACCAACGCGCCGTATCTGCTGCCCAAGGCGCGCGCCGGCATGCGCATCGGCCACGACCGCGTGATGGACCACATGATGCTCGACGGCCTGGAAGACGCCTACGAGGCCGGCCGCTCCATGGGCACTTTCGGCGAAGACTGCGCCGCCAAATACGGCTTCACCCGCGAGGCGCAGGACGCCTTTGCCACCGCCAGCGTGCAGCGCGCCAAGGCCGCTTCCGAATCCGGCGCGTTCAAGGATGAAATCACCCCCGTGACCGTCAAGGGCCGCGCCGGCGACACTGTGATTTCCATCGACGAAGGCCCGGGCAAGGTCAAGCTCGAAAAAATTCCGGCGCTCAGGCCCGCCTTCAAGAAAGACGGCACCATCACCGCCGCCTCCAGCTCGTCCATCAACGACGGCGCCGCCGCGCTGGTGCTGGCCCGCGCATCGACCGCCACAGAACTGGGCCTCACGCCGCTGGCCCGCATCGTCGGCCACGCCACCTTTGCCCAGGCGCCCGAATGGTTCTCGACCGCTCCGGTCGGCGCCGTCAACAAGCTCTTGAAAAAAATCGGCTGGGAGGTCAAGGACGTGGACCTGTGGGAAATCAACGAAGCCTTTGCCGTCGTGCCGATGGCGGCGATGGCCGACCTGGGGCTGAGCCACGACATCGTCAACGTCAACGGCGGCGCCTGCGCGCTGGGCCACCCGATTGGCTGCAGCGGCGCCCGCATCATCGTCACGCTGATGCATGCGCTGAAGGCGCGCGGCCTCAAAAAAGGCGTTGCCACGCTGTGCATAGGCGGCGGCGAAGGCACGGCGCTGGCTATTGAAGTGCTTTGAAAATGATAGCTGACTACAGAGACACACCAAGCGCAGGAGGCCAATTTGATACTCAATGACGACCAGGAACAGGTGCGCGATGCGGTTCGCGCCTTTGCGCAGGCCGAACTCTGGCCGCATGCCGCGCGCTGGGACAAGGAGCATTACTTTCCGAAAGAAGCGCACAAGGGGCTGGCCGCGCTCGGCGCCTACGGCATCTGCGTGCCCGAGGAATTCGGCGGCGCCAACCTCGACTACGTGACGCTGGCGCTGGTGCTCGAAGAAATCGCCGCTGGCGACGGCGGCACCAGCACCGCCATCAGCGTGACCAACTGTCCGGTCAATGCCATCCTGATGCGCTACGGCAACCCAGCGCAGAAAAAGCAGTGGCTCATGCCGCTGGCGCAGGGCGATCTGTTGGGCGCGTTCTGCCTGACCGAGCCGCACACCGGCAGCGATGCTTCGTCACTGCGAACCACGGCCGTGAAAGACGGCGACGGCTATGTGCTGAGCGGCGTCAAGCAGTTCATCACCAGCGGCCAGAACGGTCAGGTCGCCATCGTCATCGCTGTCACCGACAAGGGCGCCGGCAAGAAGGGCATGAGCGCCTTCATCGTGCCGACCGATGCGCCCGGCTATTCAGCCTCCAGGCTCGAAGACAAGCTGGGCCAGCATTCGAGTGACACCGCGCAGGTCAACTTCGACAACTGCCGCATCCCGGCCGAGAACCTGATCGGCGCCGAAGGCGAAGGCTACAAGATCGCCCTGGGCGGGTTAGAGGGCGGGCGCATCGGCATTGCCGCGCAAAGCGTCGGCATGGCGCGCAGCGCGTTCGAGGTGGCCGTGGCCTATGCCAAGGAGCGCCAGAGTTTTGGCAGCGCGATCTTCAACCACCAGGCGGTCGGTTTCCGGCTGGCCGACTGCGCGACCCAGCTTGAAGCGGCCCGCCAGCTGATCTGGCACGCAGCCAGCCTGCGCGACGCGGGACGGCCCTGCCTGAAGGAAGCGGCGATGGCCAAGCTGTTCGCCAGCGAGATGGCTGAGAAAGTCTGCAGCGCCGCCATCCAGACGCTGGGCGGCTACGGTTATGTGAGCGACTTCCCGGTCGAGCGCATCTACCGCGACGTGCGCGTGTGCCAGATCTACGAAGGCACGAGCGATGTGCAGAAGATCATCATCCAGCGCGCGCTGGCTTGAGGCGTAAGGCAGCCTGCATTCAAGGAGACAAAAAATGCCCATTACCAAAGGTTTCCAGGCGCTCGTCGATGAGGCCATGGAAGAGATCAAGACCTATTCCGTCGAAGACGTGAAGGCCCGGATGGCGGACCCGGCCGTGCAGATTGTCGATATCCGCGACCCGCGCGAGCTGGAGCGTGGCGGCACGGTGGTCGGCGCTTTTCATGCGCCGCGCGGCATGCTGGAGTTCTGGGTCGATCCGGCCTCGCCGTATTTCAAGCCGATTTTTGCCGACGAGAGCCGGGAGTTCATCCTGTTCTGCGGTGCCGGCTGGCGCAGCGCGCTGGCCACCAAGACGCTGCAGGACATGGGAATGCGCAACGTCGCCCACATCGACGGCGGCTATGCCGAATGGGTCAAGCAGGGCGCGCCGACCGAAACGCTGGAAGCGCGCAAGGCCAGGAAGGCCTGAGCGGGCTTTTGCCATGATCCCGATTTGCTCCTTCCCCCAAAGGGGGAAGGAGCAAAACGGGGCCACGGCGTCCCTGCCGATTTTTAGATCAAATCGGCCTCTTGCGCACATCCAGCATGCGCAGGCAGCTATGAATAAGTGAGTGATCCTGAAAAAAAGCGCAGCGTGCTAAGCTGCCAGGACAACTCATTTTTCAACGATTGCGAGACAACACCATGCCCGGACTATTGCCCAACATCGACCCCGACGGCCTGCTTGAATTTTCGGTGGTGTACACCGACCGCGCACTCAACCACATGTCGCGCAGCTTCCAGGGCGTGATGAACGACATCTCAAGCATCCTCAAGGAGGTGTACAAGGCGCATTCCGTGGCGCTGGTGCCCGGCAGCGGCACCTACGGCATGGAAGCCGTGGCGCGCCAGTTCGCCACGGCCAGGCATGTGCTGGTCATCCGCAATGGCTGGTTCAGCTACCGCTGGACGCAGATTTTCGACATGGGGAACATCCCGGCATCGTCCACCGTGCTCAAGGCCCGCCAGTTGGGCGCGGGCGCCCAGGCCCCGTGGGCACCCGCGCCGATTGCCGACGTGCAGGCCGCCATCGCCCGCGAAAAGCCCGCCGTCGTCTTTGCCCCGCATGTCGAAACCGCCTCCGGCATGATCCTGCCAGACGACTATCTGCGCGCCGTGGCCGACGCCGTGCATGAAGCGGGCGGCTTGTTCGTGCTCGACTGCATCGCCTCGGGCGCGATGTGGGTCGATATGCAGGCGACCGGCGTGGACGTGCTGATTTCCGCGCCGCAAAAAGGCTGGAGCAGTTCGCCGTGCTGCGCCATGGTCATGCTCAGCGAGCGCGCCCGGGTCGCCATCGACGGCACCACCAGCACCAGCTTTGCCTGCGACCTGAAGAAGTGGCTGCAGATCATGGAAACCTATGAAAAAGGCGGCCACGCCTACCACGCGACCCTGCCGACCGACGCGCTGACGCGCCTGCGCGCCGCCATGCAGGAAACGCAGGCCTATGGGTTCGCCAAGGTGAAGGCCGAGCAAGTTGCGCTGGGCGAAAAGGTGCGCGCGCTGTTTGAAAGCCGAGGCCTGCCCAGCGTGGCAGCCGTTGGCTTCAAGGCGCCCGGCGTGGTCGTCAGCTACACCACCGACCCCGAGATCCAGTCCGGCCGCAAGTTCCTCGACCAGGGCCTGCAGACCGCTGCCGGCGTGCCGCTGCAGTGCGACGAAGGGGCGGACTTCATGACCTTTCGCGTCGGGCTGTTCGGGCTGGAGAAGTGGCACCAGGTGGAGCGCACTGTGGGGCAACTGGCGGCGGCGCTGGACCGGATCGGCTTGGTGGCGCCCGTGGGCGAGGCGGTCGCTGGCTGAGAGGAGGGGCCTGCATGCGATTCACGGTGTTGCCTTGGCTTCGCTTGCCGGGAGCAAGGAGCGCAGCCCTTTGGCGCCCACAAGGGGCGGCCTCTCGGGCATCTCGTTCCAATCCAGCACTTTCTCGATGATGGCCTTCTTGATCTCATCGGATTTCTCCAGGGTCTGGATGGTCGTAGCCATTCTGAAGCACAGGATGGAGGTATGGCTATGCATCTGACGCTTGTAGTAATAGGTCAGCTGGGCGGTCGTGCTGCGGTAGACCCAGAGAAACAGCGCGGATACAAATTCGATGATGGCCGCTCCGCTCAGTATGAGTATCTGGAAATCCTGCTGCGGTCTTGTCAGGCCCAGCTTCTCCACCGGACCCACATATAGGGCGATGCCGATCAGCAAAAGGATGAACCCGAGCCACATCGCCAGTACGGCGTTAAAGAAACTTTTCCGGGTCTGGTTCAGGCCAATCGCGTAATAGGCGTCCAATTGAGCGCGGCTGTATTTCAGCAGCGGAAGGAGGCCCGCTACATCGGTTAGTTCAAGCCGGCTGATCGCATCCTGCTCGGTTTCGCGAACCACGCGCTGGGCATCCTGAATCGCTGCGTGCTCAATCGACAGTGAGATGTCCGCCAGGAAGCCGGCCAGCGCAATAGCCCCCATGACCGCCCAGAGGGGGATGAAGACGATGGCAATGAAGCCCAAGAATGCCGGAATCCAGTGCCACCATTGTTCATTCGCGAATGCCCATAAGCGCCCGGGCAACTGGAACCAGGCAAGGTAGGCGAGCGGTAACAGAAGCAGGAACACCAGGACGACAACGGCCCACGCGAGGATCACGATTTTTGGACGCTTGAGGAGAAGCTGACGCAGCAATCTCTCCGGGCGCGAGACTGGTTTGGTGGCTTCGGCCGGCGTACCCATCGTGTGTTCAGGTCGCTGTCCTGGCGCGGGCGGTTCTTGCTCCGCTTCCTTGGCAAAGACGGTCTCATCCTTCATGGTCATTTCCTCCCAGGCCAGGAGCGTGATTGCGGCCAGCACGTCGCCGGGGTAAATCCGGCAGCACCAGCGTCAAAAAATATCCGCGAACGCACGCTAAATGTGCGCTCCCCGATGACCGATGCGTTGAGAAACATCAACTGATTCGTACATGGCTGGAGTCTGCAAAAATCAGAGCCAAGAACACTATCTTGATGCGCCGGAGCGGCGCGGGACTGGCCGGTGGCAATGTTCAAGGCGCCCGGCGTAGTGGTCAGCTACACCACAGACCCCGAAATTCAGTCCAGCCGCAAGTTTCTGGACCAGGGCCTGCAGACCGCCGCCGGCGTGCCGCTGCAATGCGACGAAGGGGCGGACTTCATGACTTTCCGCGTCGGGCTGTTCGGGCTGGAGAAGTGGCACCAGGTGGAGCGCACGGTGGGGCAGCTGGCGGCGGCGCTGGACCGGATCGGCCTGGTGGCGCCCGTGGGCGAGGCGGTCGCTGGCTGACTGAAGACGGGTCTGCGCTCAACCCGCCCAGGCGAAGGGCGCAAAGTGGCCGTTGCGCGTGCCGGTTGCGTCCTCCCAGTCGATGCCGAAAGCGTGAAAGCGGCTGCGCTTTGCCTTGGCGAGAGACAGCCGGCTATTGACGGGATGCGCGGTGTTGTCGATGCCGATGGCCTGTTCGGGATCGGTGACGCTCGGGAGCCCTTCGCAAGCCTGGTCCACCAACTCGCCTGCGCTCATGGCGTAATTCAGCCCGTCGACCTCGAACCGGATGGGCCGCCGCTCGACGCCTGCATTCGTGCTGACGAGTGGTGCCAGTGCTGCCATCGGGCCGCCAGCCGAGCCGCTGGCGATGGCGCTGATGGCCTCAAGCTGTTGATCCGAAGCGGTGTTATCGACGATCAGCCCGACTGTCATGTTGCCTTCGCCCATGGGGCCTGGCGAATGCAAGATCAAAACGAACGACAGCCCATCAAGGGCAATGCCGTCCTTCGCGCCTTTGTCGATGTGCATGGTGACCGCAGCCTTGCAGTCGCCTTCGGTCGGCCGTGCCGTGAGGTTGGAGGTAATGCAAGGGCAAAGAAATGCGCAATTGCAGGTCTCCATGTATTGACCGGTGATTTGCCAGCTAGACATGGCGATACTCCTTTGCAAAAAAGTTTCGGTTCGCATATCCACGTGCAGTGAGCAGATTCGTTGCCACCGCGACTGCACCCAATGCAGTTTATTCCGATGTTTGAGCCTTCGCAATGCTGCCTCTTTGCCCTGTTTGCTGCGTGCGCGCATTGGCAGGTGGCGCAGATCGAAATGGAAGTCACCCCGCTTGACTGGCTGCACAAACACGCGCATCGTTCAAGGACGTTCGTGAACTGGCGAAGGATATTGATTGATGCGACAGCAAAAGCCTGATTCGGCGAATAAGACGCCACAAGGCCTGCTCACCCTCGCTACGCGGCAGCCAAAGCTGGCGACCGGGATTCTTGCCATCAGCGTGATCGGCTGGTTGTTTTTGGCCTGGATCGCGGTCGATATGAGCCAGCCGTTTGCGCAGTTGACGATGCCGGACTCCTCACAATGGGGTGCTGCGAGCGTGCTTGCGATCTGGACCATGTGGGCACTCATGATGGCCGCGATGATGTTGCCGTCGGCACTGCCAATGATCCTGACCTTCGTCGATCTGGGGGTGCGTACCGCAGAGCCGGCGCGAGGACGCAGCTTCGTTGCCGCCTACCTGTTCGTCTGGTTTGCCTTCAGCGCCGGAGCCACCGCCGCACAGTGGGTACTGCAAGCCATGGGCTGGGTCAATCCGATGATCGTCAGTTCCTCGGCGTTGCTGACTGCGCTGTTGCTGCTCATCGCCGGTGCCTATCAGTTTTCGCGCCTCAAACAGGTATGCCTTTCGCGTTGCCGCACACCGATGGGTTTCTTGCTCGGGGAGTGGCGCGCTGGCGTGTACGGCGCCTTCGTGATGGGGGTACGGCATGGCCTGTTCTGCGTAGGCTGCTGCTGGGCGCTGATGGCCCTGCTTTTCGTGGGTGGCGTCATGAACCTCGCCTGGGTCGCAGCGCTGTCGATTACCGTTGCGATTGAAAAATTGGCGCCGAGAGGAGAACGACTGGCGTCAGCCCTTGGGCTTGGGCTGATTGCAGCGGGTCTTGCCAAATTGCTGGTTCTCGTGAGCTAAGTTGCCCGGCCTGAAGTCTGTAAGAATCAGAACAATGAACGATATCTTGATGCGCCTGAATGGCGCGGGACTGGCCTCTGGCAATGAGTCCCTGAACCCATGACAACCCCTTGCCCCTGCGGCCGCACCTCAGCGAATTCGGCTAAGCCCGCCAAAACCCAGCCCCTGCCTTTTTTTGCCTGCTGCGGCCCGTACCTGAACGAAAGCGTGCCCGCACCCGACGCCCATGCCCTCATGCGCTCGCGCTACAGCGCCTTCGTGTTGCAGCGGGCCGATTATTTGCTCGCCACCTGGCATGCTTCCACGCGCCCGGCCGCGCTGGACTTTGCGCCCGGCGCGAAATGGCTGGGGCTGGACGTGCGTTCGCACCGCGTGCTGGACGCCGACCATGCCGAAGTCGAGTTCGTCGCCCGCTGCCGCGAAGCGGGCCGCGCCACGCGCCTGCACGAGCGCAGCCGCTTCGTGCGCGAGTCGGAGCGCTGGTTTTACGTCGATGGCGACCAGTTTTAGAACAAAAAATGCCTTTTGCGCACGTCCAGCATGCGCAGGCAGCTATTAAAAAGAGAGTAAAAATGAAATTCGAAGCAATCCTGTTTGACTGCGACGGCGTGCTGGTGGACAGCGAACCGATCACCAACGGCGTGCTGCGCGACATGCTCGAAGAAGGCGGCTGGTCGCTCACGCCTGCCGAGTGCATGCGGGTGTTCGTCGGCAAGGCGGTGCGCGACGAGCGCCTGCTGATCGAAGCCAAAACCGGCCAGCCACTGACCGAGGACTGGATGGCCGAGTTCTACGCGCGGCGCAACCGCGAGCTGCAGGCGCGTCTGACGGCCATCGCGGGCGCGCACGAGGCCGTGGCGGCGGCGCACGCCCATGTGGCCGAGCGCATCGCCTGCGCGTCGGGCGCTGACCGCTTCAAGGTCGAAATGCAGCTGGCGCAGGTCGGGCTGATGGATTATTTTGCGGGCCGCATCTTCAGCGGCCACGAGATGCCGCGCTCCAAGCCCGCGCCCGATGTGTACCTGGCCGCTGCCGCGCACCTGGGCGCGGCGGGTGCGCGCTGCCTGGTGATCGAGGACACGACGACCGGCGTGACGGCTGGCATCGCCGCCGGGGCCACGGTCTGGGCGTATTGCCCGCAGCCTGAACAGGGCGCGGTCTTGAGGCAGGCCGGCGCGAGCCAGCTGTTTGCGCATATGGCCGAGTTGCCGGGGCTTTTGGCCGCCGTTTGAGCGGGACTGAAAACGAAAGTTACGCACAGTGCCTGTTTCGCAGGCAAGCTGTTGAAACCCGCACCAATGAAGGGCTCCAAGGGTTTTCCCTGAAGTGGTGCACAAACTTATCCACAGAATATGTGTATTAATCGGTAACATGGCTTTGTGACGCCCGTATTGCAGCAAAGCAGGACCAAGCGGGTGCGTCAGGACTCGCCATCCCCGCTGCCGCTGCCCCAGAAACGCTCCATCGCGATATAGGCATAAGAGGCCGACCAGCCGATCAGCAGCAGGCCGTTCAGCGCCTCGACGCCGGCCAGCAGCCGGATCGGGCCGTTCGGGATCAGGTCGCCGAAGCCGAGCGATGAATAGGTTTCGGCTGAAAAGTAAAGGCAGTTCTGCAGTGACGAGTCGCCCGCGCCCGTCAGGCCGCCGACGCCGCCGACGTACTGCACCAGGCCGAACAGCGCAAAACCGTACAGGGCGATTTCCAGCGCATGGGCCATGAAGGCCGCGAAAATCACCACCAGCAGCTTGGCCCGGCTGGGCATGGCGAGCGCAGGCAGCCGCAGGTTGAGGCTGCTCAGCACCTCGTAATGCATCAGCGTCGTCAGCGCGATCAGCAGTAAGCAGGAAAAAATGACAAGGACCATGGCGCTTCCCGGGCAGGATCAAGCGCTGGAGTCTAGCCCTTGCCCGCCGCGCCTGAATTCCGCCGGCGACTGGCCGGTCCAGGTCTTGAAGGCCCGCATGAAGCTTTTTTCGTTCTGGAAACCGGCGGCCTCGGCGACCTGCTTGATGGGGCGGCGGGTGCGCAGTAGCAGCTCCAGCGCCCGCGCGCGCCGCACCTCATCCTTCAGCGCCTGCAGCGACGCGCCTTCTTCCTTCAGCTGGCGGTGCAGCGTGCGCGGCGAGACATGGACCAGCGCGGCCAGGGCTTGGGCGCTGTGGGTTTGCGCCGGATTCGCGGCCAGCGCCTGGCGCACGCGCTGCACCAGCAGCCGGTCGCGCCGGTAGGGCAGCACCGTCAGCGGCAGCGCGCGCTCCAGCATCTGCTGCAGCGCGCGCTCGTCGCGCCGCAGCGGCAGCGCCAGGTATCTGGCGTCAAAGCGCAGGCCGGCCGGCGCGGTGTCGAATGCGGTCGGGCCAGAAAACAGCACGGCGTAAACATCCCGGTGCGGCGGCGCGGCAAACGGAAACTGCGCGCCCAGCAGCGGAATGCGCGAATCAATCAGCCAGCAGGCTACGCCCAGGATGTTGCGCAGCACCGAGACCAGGCAAAACTCGCGCAGGGCGCCCAAATCGCGCTGCTCGGTGATCGCCAGCAGGGCGGTGTCGCCGGATACCGAAAGCGTCAAGGCGATGTCGTCGGCGATCAGCCCGTGGTGGCGGCACCAGCGCTTGAGCGCCACGCCCAGGCTGGGCGCGCTCAGCGAGGCGCGCGCCAGCATGCCGTAGCTGCCCCAGGGCAGGCGCCGGCTGAACCAGCCCAGCGCCTCGTCGTCGAGTTCCTGCATGGCCGTGCCGCAGAGGCGCTCCATCTGCCAGGCGGTGATGCAGGTCGATGCATCGTGCAGCGATGACGGCGCGATTTGTGCCTGCGCCAGCGCGGCGGCCGGGCTCAGGCCGCGGCGCTCGTAGGCCAGCGCAATCGCCTGCACAAAGGCCATCGGCGTGATGGCGGGCTCAAGCGCCGGACGCGGGCTGGCGGGCGTGGCGCAAAGTTCTGGCATGTGTTGAAGTGTGCCCGCCAGTGGCACGATTTGCAACCATCCTGGCTATTCCCCATGGCGCACCGGGGGGTGAATCGGCCATACTGTGGCAGCCGCAAGGAGACAACACCATGAGCGAAGAACATTCCGTGCCCCGTCCGGAAACAGCCCTGCTGACGCGCAGCTTTGCGCGCGGCGCCACCGACGTGCCGCTGATCGAGCAGCCCATAGGCGCATTTTTTGACGCCATCGCGGTGCACCAGCCGAACCATGAAGCGCTGGTCAGCGTTCACCAGCGCCGCCGCTACACCTACCTTGAACTCCAGCGCGAGACCAATCGCCTGGCCAGCGCGCTGCTCAGCCTGGGCCTGCAGCCCGGCGAGCGCGTCGGCATCTGGTCGCACAACAACGCCGAATGGGTCTTGATGCAGCTGGCCACGGCCAAGGCCGGGCTGATCCTGGTCAACATCAACCCGGCCTACCGCACCGCCGAAGTCGAGTACGCGCTGAACAAGGTCGATTGCAAGGCGCTGGTCACCATGGCGCGCTTCAAGACCAGCGACTACCTCGGCATGCTGCGCGAACTGGCGCCCGAGTGGGAACACGGCCAGCCCGGCCAGCTTGAATCCGCCAAGCTGCCGCACCTGCGCAGCGTGGTCTGGATCGACGAAGCCGGGCAGGGCGATGAGCAGCCCGGATTGACACGCTTCTCAAGCCTGCTGGCCAGCGGCAACCCCGACGACGCCCGGCTGGCCGCTTTGGCCTTCACGCTCCAGGCGACCGACCCGATCAACATCCAGTTCACCAGCGGCACCACCGGCTTCCCCAAGGGCGCGACGCTGACGCACCGCAACATCCTGAACAACGGCTTTTTCATCGGCGAGGCGATGAAGCTCACGCCGGCCGACCGCCTGTGCATTCCGGTGCCGCTGTACCACTGCTTCGGCATGGTGCTGGGCAACCTGGCTTGTTTGACGCACGGCGCGACCATCGTCTATCCGAACGACGGCTTTGACGCTTTAAGCGTGCTGCAGACCGTGCAGGACGAGCGCTGCACCGGCCTGCACGGCGTGCCGACGATGTTCATCGCCGAACTCGACCATCCGCGCTTTGCCGAGTTCGATTTGTCCACCTTGCGCACCGGCATCATGGCCGGCTCGCCGTGCCCGACCGAGGTGATGAAGCGCGTGGTGAACAGCATGAACCTGGGCCAGATCACGATTGCCTACGGCATGACCGAAACCAGCCCGGTCAGCTGCCAAAGCTCGATTGACACGCCTTTGGCCAAGCGCGTCTCGACCGTCGGCCTGGTGCAGCCGCACCTCGAAATCAAGATCATCGACCCCGAGAGCGGCGAGATCGTTCTGCCCGGCGTGTCGGGCGAATTCTGCACGCGCGGCTATTCGGTCATGCACGGCTACTGGGACGACCCGGCGCGCACGGCGGAATCGATTGACGCCGACGGCTGGATGCACACCGGCGACCTGGCGACCATGGACTTTGAGGGCTACGTCAACATCGTCGGCCGCATCAAGGACATGGTGATTCGCGGCGGCGAGAACATCTACCCGCGCGAGATCGAGGAGTTCCTCTACCGCCATCCCAAGGTGCAGGATGTGCAGGTCGTCGGCCTGCCCGACAAGCGCTACGGCGAGGAACTGTGCGCCTGGATCGTCACGCGCCCCGGCGAAACCTTGAGCGAAGACGAGATTCGCGCCTTCTGCAAGGGCCAGATCGCGCACTACAAGGTGCCGCGCTACATCCGCTTCGTGCCGGGCTTCCCGATGACGGTGACCGGCAAGATCCAGAAGTTCAGGATTCGCGACGAAATGAAAACCCAGCTCGGGCTGGAAGAAGACAAAACCGCCTGAAAGAACCCGCATACCCATGACCACGCTAGACACCCAACTCAACGCCCGTTCCGCCGATTTCCAGGCCAACGCCGCCGCCATGCGCGCGCTGGTGGACGACCTTCATGTGCAGCTCGCCAAATCGGCTGCGGGCGGCGGCGAAGTCGCCCGCGCCCGGCACACGGCGCGCGGCAAGCTGCTGCCGCGCGACCGCGTGCAGATGCTGCTCGACCCCGGAACGCCCTTCCTGGAAGTCGCGCCACTGGCCGCGCTCGGCATGTACAAGGGCGATGCGCCCTGCGCCGGGCTGATCGTCGGCATCGGCCGCGTCAGCGGCGTGGACTGCATGATCGTCTGCAACGACGCCACCGTGAAGGGCGGCACCTACTACCCACTGACCGTCAAGAAGCACCTGCGCGCGCAGGAAATCGCCCAGCAGAACCACCTGACCTGCATCTACCTGGTCGATTCGGGCGGCGCCAATCTGCCCAACCAGGACGAGGTGTTCCCCGACCGCGACCACTTCGGCCGCATCTTCTTCAACCAGGCCAACATGAGCGCGCTCGGCATCTCGCAGATCGCGGTCGTCATGGGCTCGTGCACCGCAGGCGGCGCCTACGTGCCGGCCATGAGCGACGAAAGCATCATCGTCAAGAACCAGGGAACGATTTTCCTGGGTGGCCCGCCGCTGGTGAAGGCCGCGACCGGCGAAGTCGTGACCGCCGAAGACCTGGGCGGCGGCGACGTGCACACCCGGCTCTCGGGCGTGGCCGACCACCTGGCGCAAAACGACATGCATGCGCTGGCGCTGGCGCGGGCTTCGGTGAAGAATTTGAATAAAAATAAGGCTTTTGCGCATGCTGGGCGTGCACCGATAGCTCCTAAATTTGTAGCGGATGAGCTGTACGGCGTGATTCCGGTCGATGTGCGCAAGCCCTTCGACGTGCGCGAAATCATCGCCCGCATCGTCGATGGCAGCGACTTTGACGAGTTCAAGGCGCGCTACGGCACCACGCTGGTCTGCGGCTTCGCGCATATCGAAGGCATGGCCGTCGGCATCATCGCCAACAACGGCATCCTGTTCAGCGAGTCGGCGCTCAAGGCAACGCACTTCATCGAACTGTGCTGCCAGCGCAAGATTCCGCTGGTGTTTTTGCAGAACATCACCGGCTTCATGGTCGGGCGCAAGTACGAAAACGAAGGCATTGCCCGCAACGGCGCCAAGATGGTGACGGCCGTGGCCACGGCGGCGGTGCCGAAGTTCACCGTCATCATCGGCGGCAGCTTTGGCGCGGGCAACTACGGCATGTGCGGCCGGGCGTTCTCACCGCGCTTTTTGTGGATGTGGCCGAACGCACGCATCAGCGTCATGGGCGGCGACCAGGCGGCCGGCGTGCTGGCGACCGTCAAGCGCGACGGCATCGAGGGCAAGGGCGGCGCCTGGACTGCCGAGGAGGAGGAGCATTTCAAGGCGCCGATCCGCAGCCAGTACGAGCACCAGGGCCATCCGTACTACGCCACCGCGCGCCTGTGGGATGACGGCGTGATCGACCCTGCCGACACCCGCCGCGTGCTCGCGCTGGGGCTGAGTGCGTCGCAGAACGCGCCGATTCCCGAAACGAAATTCGGCCTGTTCAGGATGTGAGCCAAGCCATGAACCTCAATGTTTATTTCGCCACCCTGGCGCGCTACAACGTCTGGGCCACGCAGCGGCTGCTGGAGGCGGTGGCCGATGTACCGGATGACGGCTACCGGTGCGATGCGGGCCTGTTCTTTCGCAGCATCCACGGCACGCTGGCCCATCTGCTGGTGGGCGAGCACCAGCTGTGGTTTCGCCGCTTTGCCGAAGGCGTCTCGCCCGTGGTGGCGCTCGATGCGGACCTGGTGCCCGAGCGGCAGGCGCTGGCCGCGCAGCTGCTGGCCGGGGCGCGCCGCTGGGAGCCGCTGGTTGCCAGCCTGCCGCCCGAGCGCTTCGACGGCCTGCTGAACTACACCACCATGCGCGGCCAGCCGGCTTCGCTGCCGTTTGCCGCCACGCTGGGGCATGTCTTCAATCACGGCACGCACCATCGCGGCCAGATCACGGCCGCACTCACCGCACTGGGCCGGCCTTGCCCGGAGCTGGACATGGTGTATTTTTTGCAAACCCAGCCACACCAGGAGTCACCCGCATGAGCGCCAGCCTTGAAATTTCTTATGACGGCGCCGTGGCCCGCATCACGCTCAACCGCCCCGACGTGCGCAATGCCTTCAACGACGAGGTCATTGCCGAACTCACGGCAGCCTTTCAGGAAATGGCCGCGCGCGCCGAGGTGCGCGCCGTGGTGCTGGCCGCCATCGGCCCGGCCTTTTGTGCCGGCGCCGATTTGAACTGGATGCGCCGCATGGCCGACTACACGCGCGACGAAAACCTGCTTGATGCGGCCGCGCTGGCCGAGATGCTGCGTGTGATGTACGAATGCCCCAAGCCGACGATTGCCCGCATCCAGGGCGATGTGTATGCCGGCGGCATGGGCCTGGTGGCCGCCTGCGACATGGCCGTCAGCGTCGATACGGCGAACTATTGCCTGAGCGAGGTCAAGCTGGGGCTGATTCCAGCCACCATCAGCCCGTATGTGATCCGCGCCATGGGCGCGCGGGCGGCGCACCGCTACTTCTTGACGGCCGAGCGCTTCGATGCGAAGGAAGCGCACCGCATCGGCTTCGTGCATGAAGTGGTCGGCGCCGACGCGCTTGATGCCAAGGTGGCGGAACTGACGAACGCCCTTAGCAGCGCCAGCCCGAACGCCGTGCGCAGCTGCAAGACGCTGGTGCAGGAAGTGGCTGGGCAGGGCATCGAGGCGCCGCTGATCGGCCGCACCGTCGAAGGTATTGCCGACATCCGCACCAGCAGCGAAGGCCGGGAGGGCGTTCAGGCCTTTCTGCAAAAACGCAAGCCGTCCTGGCTGGCTTGAGTCCTTCCAAAGGAGTTCCACCATGCAAGCCCTGGACACCGCTCAACTGATCGCTTTGGCTGGCGCCCTGGGCTGGGCCAGCGGCGTGCGCCTGTATCTGGTGATGCTGCTGACCGGGCTGGCCGGCTACATGGGCTGGATGGAGCTGCCGCAGGGCCTGCACCTGCTGGCCAATCCGGTGGTGCTGGGCGCCAGCGGCTTCATGGTGTTTGTCGAGTTCTTCGCCGACAAGATTCCGGGCCTCGATTCGCTCTGGGACGTGGTGCATACCGTGATCCGCATCCCGGCCGGCGCTGCCCTGGCGGCGGGCGTTTTTGGCGCCGACAGCAGCGCGATGGGGCTGGCAGCCGCCCTGGTCGGCGGCACGCTGGCCGCGACCAGCCATGCGGCCAAGGCCACCAGCCGCGCCGCCATCAACACCTCTCCCGAGCCGTTCACCAACATCGGCACCTCGCTGGTCGAGGACAGCCTGGTTCCGGCGGGGCTGTGGCTGGCGATTGCGCATCCCCTTGTCTTCATTCCCTTGCTGGCGCTGGTGCTGGTGCTCAGCATCTGGCTGATCCGTCTTTGCTGGCGCTTTTTGACCCAGCTGTTTGCCCGCGTGGCGCGTATTTTCAGCGGCAAGCCCGATGCCGGATTGCCGCCCGCTTTTACCCTGAAGTCCCCTTTTTCAAAGAACGACCCCCATGTTTAAAAAAATTCTGATTGCCAATCGCGGTGAAATCGCCTGCCGCGTTGCTGCTACTGCAAGGCGCATGGCCGTCAAGACCGTGGCCGTGTATTCGGATGCCGACGCCAGCGCCAAGCATGTGGGCTATTGCGACGAAGCCGTGCATATCGGCGGCAGCGCGCCCAAGGACAGCTACCTGCGCTGGGAACGCATCATCGAAGCCGCCAAGGCGACGGGCGCCGAGGCGATTCACCCCGGCTACGGCTTCCTGAGCGAGAACGAGGAATTTGCAAAAGCCTGCGCCGGGGCCGGGCTGGTCTTCATCGGCCCGCCGGCGTCCGCCATCAAGGCCATGGGCCTGAAGGCTGAATCAAAGCAGCTGATGGAAAAAGCCGGCGTTCCGCTGGTGCCCGGCTACCACGGCGCGGACCAGGACCCGGTGATGCTCAAGCACGAGGCGGACCGCATCGGCTACCCGGTGCTGATCAAGGCCAGCGCGGGCGGCGGCGGCAAGGGCATGCGGGCGGTTGAAAAATCTGAAGATTTCGCGGCGGCGCTGGCCTCCTGCAAGCGCGAAGCCATCAACAGCTTTGGCAATGACACCGTGCTGGTCGAAAAGTACGCCCAGCGCCCGCGCCACATCGAGATCCAGGTGTTCGGCGACATGCATGGCAACTATGTGTACCTGTTCGAGCGCGACTGCTCGGTGCAGCGCCGCCACCAGAAGGTGCTCGAAGAAGCGCCCGCGCCCGGCCTGTCGCCCGAGATGCGTCAGCAGATGGGCCTGGCCGCCGTGGCTGCCGCGCGTGCGGTCAACTATGTCGGCGCCGGCACGGTGGAATTCATCGTCGAGCAGCGCGCCGACGGTTCGATGAACTTCTTCTTCATGGAGATGAACACCCGCCTGCAGGTCGAGCATCCGGTGACCGAAGCCATCACCGGGCTGGACCTGGTCGAGTGGCAACTGCGCGTGGCCTCGGGCGAGCCGCTGCCGCTGGCGCAGGATCAGCTCAAGATCAACGGCCACGCCATCGAGGCGCGCATCTGCGCCGAGAATCCGGACAACAATTTTTTGCCCACCACCGGCACGCTGCATGTGTACGACAAGCCGCTTTGCACGGCGTTTGAGCGCGCGGACTTGAGCAACGCGGGCATTGCGGTACGCATTGACGACGGCGTGCGCCAGGGTGACACGATTTCGCCGTTTTACGACTCGATGGTCGCCAAGCTGATCGTGCATGGCCAGACGCGCGAAGAGGCGCTGGCGCGCATGGACGAAGCGCTGGCGCAGACCCGCATCGTCGGGCTGGCCACCAACGTGCAGTTCCTGCGCTACGTGGTGCGCAGCCCGTCGTTTGCCCAGGCGAATCTGGACACGGCCTTGATTCCGCGCGAAGAGGCGGTGCTGTTCAAGCAGGAGCCGGTCGGCCTGCCCCTGGCCGCCGCTGCGGCGATTGCCCAGACGCTGCTCAGCGAAAAAGCCACCGAAGGGGCCGACCCGTTCAGCCGCCGCGATGGCTGGCAAACGCATGGCGTGACGCAGCGGCCGTTCGAGTTCGACTTCCACGGCGAGCCGGCCAAGGCCGCGTTGACCTACCGGCATGACGGCGCCTTGCAATTAACGGTTGGCGACGTTTCGGGGCCGCTGGTGTTTGCCCAAAGCGGGCAGGGCATAGCCATCCAGTTCGCCGGCCAGCGCCTGAGCGCAACGGTCTATACCCAGGGCGAGGTGGACCACGTCTTTACCGCCAGGGGCGCGACCCAGATCACCGCGATTGACCTGCTGGCCCACGCGGGCGAGAGCCACACCGAAGGCGGACGCCTGACCGCGCCCATGCCGGGCAAAATCCTGTCTTTTTCCGTCAAGGCCGGCGACTTGGTTCAAAAGGGCCAGCCGCTGGCGGTGATGGAAGCGATGAAAATGGAGCATACGATTGCAGCGCCCGCCGACGGCGTGGTCGAGGAGCTGATGTACGCGCCGGGCGACCAGGTCACCGAAGGCTCGGAGCTGCTCAAGATCACTGTCTGATTTTTCTGGAAACCTGCATGCGCATCAGTTTTTGCTGTACCGATACCCAAGCCCAGCCCTGGCTGGAAGGCCTGCGTGCCGCCTTTCCCGGCGCTGACGTGGAGCCGTGGTCCGCAGGCGCGGCAGCCGCCGATTACGCCGTGGTCTGGACGCCGCCTCAACAGTTCATCGACGAGCAGACGAAGCTCAAGGGCATCTTCAACATCGGCGCCGGCGTCGATGCCTTGATGAAGCTGCGCCTGCCGCCCGGCGTTCCGGTCGTCAAGCTCGATGACGCCGGCATGTCGGTGCAGATGGCTGAATACGTGTGCCATGCGGTGATCCGGCATTTCCGGGAATTCGACGGCTACGAGGCCGACGCGGCCGAGGGCAAATGGTCATACCGCAAGCCGCACCAGCGCCAGGATTTTCCGGTCGGCGTGATGGGGCTGGGCGTGCTGGGCGAGCGGGTGGCGCGCGCGCTGGCGCAGTTCGAGTTTCCGGTGCTGGGCTGGAGCCGGTCGGCCAAAGTGATTGACGGCGTGCAATGCTTTTCGGGCGAAGCCGGGTTCAACGATTTCCTGGCGGCCAGCCGCATCCTGGTCTGCCTGCTGCCGCTCACGCCCAACACCGACAACATCATGCGGCGGGACACGCTGGCCCGGTTGCAGCCGGGCGGCTATGTCATCAACGTGGCGCGCGGCAGCCACCTGGTTGACGACGACCTGATCGCGCTGATCGACAGCGGCCATCTGTCGGGCGCCACGCTCGATGTGTTCCGCACCGAGCCGCTGCCGGCGGCGCATCCGTTCTGGAAACACCCGAAAATCACCGTCACGCCGCACACCTCGGCACGCACGCTGCGCGAGGAAAGCATCGCCCAGATCGCCGGGAAAATCCGTGCGCTGGAAAGCGGCGCCCCGATTGCCGGCCTCGCCGGTGTGGTGGACCCGAACCAAGGATACTGAAACCATGACCCTGCATTTACCTTCCAGAGTCAAGCTCGTCGATGTCGGTCCCCGCGACGGCCTGCAGAACGAAAAATCGCCCGTTCCCGCCGCCGTGAAAATCGAACTCGTGCATCGCCTGCAGGACGCCGGTCTCACGGAAATCGAGGTCACCAGTTACGTTTCGCCCAAATGGGTGCCGCAGATGGCTGACAACGCCGAAGTCATGGCCGGCATCCGGCGCAAGCCCGGCGTGCGCTATTCGGTGCTGACGCCCAACATGCAGGGTCTAGAGGCGGCGATGAAGCCAGCGCCCGAGTTGTGGCCCGACGAGATCGTGGTGTTCGGCGCGGCCAGCGAAGCCTTCAGCCAGCGCAACATCAACTGCTCGATTGCCGAAAGCATCGAGCGTTTCCGGCCGGTGGTGGCTGCGGCCCGGGCCAACAATATTTATGTTCGCGGCGCCATTTCCTGCACCGTCGGCTGCCCCTACGAGGGCGAGATTGCGCCGGAGCGCGTCGAAATGGTGGCGCGCCTGATGAAGGACATCGGCGTGCAGCACATCGGCGTGGCCGACACGATTGGCGTCGGCACGCCGCTGAAGGTGCAGCGCGCCCTGGAAGCGGCGCTGAAGCATTACGACCTCGATGGCGTGTCGGGCCATTTCCATGACACCTACGGCCAGGCGCTGGCCAACACGCTGGCGTCGTTGCAAATGGGCGTCTGGCAGTTCGACACCTCGGTCGCGGGCCTGGGTGGCTGCCCCTACGCCAAGGGCGCGACCGGCAATGTGGCGACGGAAGACGTGGTCTATCTGCTGCACGGCATGGGAATCGAAACCGGCATCGACCTGGACAAGCTGATTGACGCGGGCAAGTTCATCAGCGACTTCCTCGGTCGCCAGCCCAACTCGCGCGCCGCGACGGCCTTACTGAACAAGAGGATGAATTGATGTGCGGTGCTGAACTGAAGGTGCTTCCAGAAGGCGTGCAGCGGGTTGCCGCGTTTTTGCAGGACAAGGGCCACATGCATGCGCCCGTGATGCTCGATGACGCCGCGCGCACCGCGCAGCAGGCGGCCGATGCGCTGGGCGTGGCCGTCGGCCAGATTGCCAAAAGCATCATCTTTCGCCGCAAGTCGGACGATGCTGCAGTGCTGGTCGTGACCTCGGGCGACCGGCGCGTCGATGAAAAGAAGGTCGAGGCGCTGGTCTGCCTGGACGGCAAACGGCTGGGGCGCGCCGATGCGGCATTCGTCAAAAGCCGCACCGGCTTTTCGATTGGCGGCGTCTCGCCGCTGGCCCACGCCACGCCGTCGGTCACGCTGATCGACCAGTCGCTGTTTCGCTTTGAGCAAATTTGGGCGGCGGCCGGGCATCCGCATGGTGTGTTCCAGCTGTCGCCCTGGGAACTGCAAGACCTGACCGGCGCGCCGGTCGCGGACCTGGCGGTGGACGAGGATGACAAAAAACGGGAGTTGCAGCGCGCCATCAGCCTGGTCCGCCTGCGCGCCCCGACGCCGGACACGACGCTTGATGTGTCGTCTCCGTGCATTTCCATCTGCCGCATGAACGCAAGCTCAGGACTGTGCGAAGGCTGCTTTCGCACCCGCGACGAGATTGCCGGCTGGAGCGGCGCGACCGATGAGGGCAAGCGGGCGGTCTGGAAAATCATCGAGCAGCGCATGGCGGCCCTGCAGACATGACTTCCATGAACCCAAATCTTCAAGCCCCGGCCGCTGAACTCAAGGACATCAGCTGCTATCTCGACTTCATCTCGCCCTACGCCTACCTGGCGTTTGAGCTGCTGCCCGAAGCCTTGCAAGGCATCAGCTACAGCCTGAGCTACAAGCCGGTGCTGTTCGGCGCCATGCTCAAGCACCATGGCCAGCTGGGACCGGCCGAAATCGCCCCCAAGCGCGACTGGACTTACCGGCAGGTAGCGTGGCTGGCGCACCGCCACGGCATTCCCCTGCAGATGCCGGCCAGCCATCCGTTCAACCCCTTGCCGCTGCTGCGGCTGGCGCTGGCCTGCAGTCCCGCAGCCGAGCCCACTGCGCCCAACCGCTATGTCTGCGAAACCATTTTTCGCCATGTCTGGCGTGGCGGCAACGAGGTGACCGACCCGGCCCGCCTGCAGGCGTTAACCAGCGCGCTGGCGCCGCCGCGTGAAGTTAATGGCGACGAGGTCAAGATGCAGCTCAAGCGCAATACCGACGAGGCCATCGCGCTCGGCGTGTTTGGCGTGCCGGCTTTTGTCGTGGACGGCAAGCTGTTCTGGGGGCTGGATTCGTTGCCGATGCTGCGTGCGTACTTGCAGGGCGATGCCTGGTTTGACGGTCCGGCCTGGGATGCTGGCGCCAGCGTCCGGGAAGGCCTGCGGCGTCAGTAAACTGCCTGCCCGGCGGGAGGAAAATCGGCTGAACCAAGCCACCTCAGAACGGAGTTCACGATGCCCAGCGCATTCAATTTTTCGGCGTCGCCGTTTGACTGCCTCACGCCCGATGAGCAGCAGCTGGTGCAGGACAGCGTCGATATCGCCTATTTCCCCCAGGGCGCCACCATTTTGGCGCCGGGTGCGCAGCCGACGCACCTGTTTGTCATCATCAAGGGCTTCGTCCAGCAGTTCGACGGCAACGACGTGGTCACCACCTATGGCCCTGAAGACTGCTTCGATGGCCGGGGGCTGATGGCCGGCAAGGTCAGCAGCCGCTTCGTGGCGGCCGAGGAGGTCGTGGCCTACCAGCTGGCCAGGCAGGCGGTCAGCGACCTGATTGCCGGCAATGTGACCTTTGGCGCGCTGCTGTTCTCGGACTTGTCCAACAAGCTCAGCGCCCTGTCCGAGCGGCAAAGCCGGCACGAATTGCAGTCGCTGACGATGGCGCGGGTCGATGAGGCTTTTGTGCGCACGCCGCATTTTGTCGATGCCGACATGTCGATTCTGGACGTGACCCGGCAGTTTCATTCGCTGCGCACGGCGACCCTGCTGGTGCGTGACTCGCAGGTCTCGCCGCCGGCCCTGGGGATTTTTACCCTGACCGGGCTGCAGCGGGCAATTCTGGACGGCACGCCGCTGGACCGCCTGGCCGTCAGGGGGCTGACCAATTTTTCACTGATCAAGGTGCGGCCCAGCGACCAGCTGGGCGATGCCCTGGCGGTCATGATCAAGCACAAGGTGCATCGGGTGGTGGTGGCCGAAGGCGAGCACATCACCGGCGTGCTCGAAGCGCTGGACCTGTTCAGCTTTTTGTCCAACCACTCCTACCTCATCAACGTCCAGATACTTGATGCCCGGGATGTGCCGGCCCTTCAAGAGGCGGCCGGGCAGATCACCCGGCTGATTTCGCTGCTGCAGCGCAGCGGCACCCATATCAACATGATTGCCCGCCTGGTGCAGGAACTCAATGCCAAGCTGTTCGAGCGCGCCTGGCAGCTGATTGCGCCGCCTGACCTTGTTGCCAACAGTTGCCTGTTCGTGATGGGCAGCGAAGGCCGGGGCGAGCAACTGCTCAAGACCGACCAGGACAACGGCCTGGTGCTGCGCGACGGCTACGAGCCGGCTTGCGATGTGGCTGCGGTGTGCCGGCGGTTTTCAGCGGCGCTGGCTGATTTTGGCTACCCGCCGTGCCCGGGCAACATCATGGTCAGCAACCCGCAGTGGTGCCAGAGCGTGACCGATTTCAGCCAGACGGCCCGCCTGTGGCTGATGGCGGCCACCACCGACGGACTGATGGCGCTGGCCATCTTCCTTGATGCCCATGCGGTGTGCGGCGACCGCACGCTGTTGGACAAGGTGCGGGCGGCGGTGTATGACATGACCGCCGACAACGATGCCATGCTGGCGCGCTTCGCCTCGGCCATCAACGCCTTCGGCAACAGCAGCGCCTGGTGGAACCGCCTGCTGTTCCGGGGCGACCAGGGCAAGGAAGCGCTGGACATCAAGAAAGCCGGCACCTTTCCGCTGGTGCATGGCGTGCGCAGCCTGGCGCTGGCCCATCATGTCAGTGCCACCTCGACCGTGGAGCGCGTCCAGGCGCTGGTGGCCGCCGGCCGGTTGCCTGAAAAGCTGGCCAATGACCTGATCGACAGCCTGCATTTCTTCATGGGGCTCAAGCTCAAGGTCGGCTTGCAGCAGTTAGAGACCGGCCATGCGGCATCGGACGAGATCGCGCTGGACAAGCTCAGCAGCCTGGACCGCGACTTGCTGAAAGACACGCTGGGCGTCGTCAAGCAGTTCAAGGCCTTGCTGAACCAGCGCTTTCACCTGGAGGCGATGTGAGTGTCTTTGCCGGCCTGCCGCCGAGCCGCTGGTTCGCGGCGCTCAAGCGCGAATGGCTGCTCTACCACCTGGGCGACCCGCGCTTTCGCTTCATGTGGGACCCGGCGCCCGAGAACGAATGGGTGGCGCTGGACTGCGAAACCACCGGGCTGAACACCCGGACCGACGACATCATCGCCATTGGCGCGGTGCGCATCCGGGACAACCGCATCATGACCAGCGAGCGCCTGGAGTTGCTGGTGCGGCCCGAGAAGCGGCGCTTGAGCGCCGAAAGCGTGCGCGTGCATCGCCTGCGCGAGCAGGATGTGGCGCAAGGCATCAGCGCCGACGAGGCGATGATGAAGCTGATGTATTTCATCGGCAGCCGGCCGCTGGTGGGCTACTACCTGGAGTTTGACCTGGCCATGATCAACCGGGTGCTGTTCCCGATGCTCGGCATGGGCCTGCCCCAGCCCAAGATCGAAGTGTCGTCGATGTACTACGACTACAAGTTCCACCAGTTGCCGCACCATGCGCGCGACAGCGGCTCGATTGACCTGCGCTTTGAAAGCCTCATGAAAGACCTGAACCTGCCGCTCTGGTCGGCCCACGACGCGCTGAACGACGCCATCATGGCGGCGCTGGCTTTTTTGAAGCTGCGGCAGTTGCGGGCGGGGTGAGGCCGGGCGCGGATCTGGTAACACCTGTGCCTTGACTTCGCGCGAACCGCCGCGCAGGATTTAAATCCCTAACGTGAGGATTGGTCAATGCACTAGTGGTCAGTTGAGTGCAATCGACAAGGCAAAGCCACCGGATGCATTGAATTTTTATTTGTGTGAAAGGATTTGCTATGAGGTACCTGAACATCAAGTTTTCACCTCTGTCCGCAGCCCTCGTTTTGTCGGCTGCCTGCTTGCTCGGCTGTTCCGTCCTGCAGGCGGGTGAACAAGCCGCCTCCGCGCCGGGAGACCCCGCACTCGCCGCTGCCGTGACGCAGGCCATCCATGACGCCCTGGACTACAAAGCCAAGGATATTCAGGTGGCAGTCAATGGCGGTGTCGTCATGCTCAGCGGTTGGGCCAACCAGCCCAGCGATGAGTCGCGCGCACGCGCGGTGGCCAGCCGGGTGCCTGGCGTTATGCGTGCCTACAGCCGAGTTCACCTGTGGTCCAGCGACGACTCTTATTGAGGCGGTGACGCGGGCATAAAAAACCGGGCGCGCGGCCCGGTCGATTCTGGCAATGCGGATCGTCGGTCCGCATGTCTATTTGTCCTCAGTGCCCGGATGCGCCCGATGCGCTATGGCCGGTTTCCGAGCGCACTTGCTGGGCGGGGAAGGCGGCACGTTCCTTGGCTGCATTGGGGCTGCGGTCCAGAATGGAGAGCAGCACCGGCAATGTGTAGGGGAACAGTGCCGAACCCTTGGGGTAACCCAGCGTCGCTTCCCAGGCCGAGGGCGACACGATGGTCAGCGCCACATTGAAATTTCCCCGTTTCCATAAAAAATGCCGGGCAGTGCCCGGCATTTTCAGGAGTTAAGAGCCCGCTGGCTCAATGCCCCGAAGACTTCGAAGCACCCAGGCCGGTTTCGGAACGAACCTGCTGCGACTTGTATGCGGCGCGTTCGCTGGCGGCTTGCGGGCTGCGGTCCAGAACCGAGAACAGCCACACGCCGAAGAAGCCGATGCTGATCGAGAACAGGGCGGGCGAAGAGTAAGGGAACCAGGCTGAACCCTTTGGATAGCCCAGCACGGCTTCCCACACGGACGGCGACACGACGGTCAGGCCCACGGAGGAAATCAAGCCCAGGAAACCGCCAATCACGGCGCCCTTGGTGGTGCAGTCTTTCCACAGCACCGACATGAACAGCACCGGGAAGTTGGCCGAAGCGGCAATCGCGAAAGCCAGCGACACCATGAAGGCGATGTTCTGCTTTTCAAAGGCAATACCCAGGACCACGGCGACCAGGCCGAGCGCCAGCGTCGTCATGCGCGAAACCTTCAGCTCCGAAGCGCTGTCGGCCTTGCCCTTTTTGATGACGGTGGCATACAGGTCGTGCGACACGGCGGAAGCGCCCGACAGCGTCAAGCCAGCGACCACGGCCAGGATGGTGGCAAAAGCCACAGCCGAGATGAAGCCGTAGAACACGTTGCCGCCGACGGCCTTGGCCACCAGCACGGCTGCCATGTTGGCCGATCCGCCGCCGCCCTTGATGATGCCCTTGGCGGTGTCCGCGAACTCGGGGTTGGTCAGCACCAGGGTGATGGCGCCAAAGCCGATGATGAAGATCAGCACATAGAAGTAGCCGATCCAGGTGGTTGCCCAGAACACCGACTTGCGGGCTTCTTTGGCGTCAGGCACGGTGAAGAAGCGCATCAGGATGTGCGGCAGGCCGGCCGTGCCGAACATCAGCGCCATGCCGAAGGAAATCGCCGAGATCGGGTCCTTGATGAAGCCGCCGGGGCCCATGATGGCGCGGCCAATGACGGCTGCATCTTCAGCGGTCTTGCCACCGTTGACGGCCAGCTGGGTCTTGACTTCAACGCCTCGGGCAAACAGCGCTTCGGGGCTGAAGCCGAACTGCGCCATCACCATGAAGGCCATGAAGGTCACGCCCGCCAGCAGCAAACAAGCCTTGATGATCTGCACCCAGGTGGTGGCGGTCATGCCGCCGAACAGCACATAGATCATCATCAGCGCGCCGACGATCACCACGGCCATCCAGTATTCCAGGCCGAACAGCAGCTTGATCAGCGAGCCTGCGCCCACCATCTGTGCAATCAGGTAGAACGCCACCACGACCAGCGTGCCGGAGGCCGCAAAAATGCGGATCGGCGCTTGCTGGAAGCGATAGCCGGCCACGTCGGCAAAGGTGAACTTGCCCAGGTTGCGCAGGCGTTCGGCCATCAGGAAGGTGATGACCGGCCAGCCGACCAGGAAGCCGATGGAGTAGATCAGGCCGTCGTAGCCCGAGGCCATCACGGCGGCGGAAATACCCAGGAAGGACGCGGCCGACATGTAGTCGCCGGCAATCGCCAGGCCATTCTGGAAGCCGGTGATGCCGCCGCCGCCGGTGTAGAAGTCGGCGGCCGACTTGGTCTTGGAGGCTGCCCACTTGGTGATGAACAGGGTGCCGACCACGAAGACGGCAAACATGCTGATCGCCACCCAGTTGGTCGGCTGCTTGTCAACCTGTCCGAGGTCGGCGCCTGCGGCTTGCGCTGCGGCGGCTGCGAGCAGCGCCGTCAGGGCCGCCAGGAATTGGAGTCCAGCCTTCATTTGGAAGCCTCTTTCAGGATTTCGGCGGTCAGGCGGTCGTATTCGCCGTTGGCGCGGCGAACATAGATGCCGGTGATGACGATGGTGAAAACAATCACGCCAAAGCCGATGGGAACGCCCAGCGATGTGACGCCAGCGCCAATCGGTTGCGCCAGAAAAGGCTTGTTGAACGCAATCAGCGCGATGTAGCCGTAGTACACCACCATCATGAGCGCGGTCATGGACCAGCCAAAGGTGTTGCGCTTTCTACGAAGCTCGTGGTATTTGGGGTTGGCCTCAACCTTGGCCACCATGGGGTCAACCCTGACAGGATCACTCATAAATTTCCTCCGACTTGGGTAGTTCGTCATCACAACAGCCCCGGACGGGCATTGCAGGAGGTGAATTCTGGGAGGGGGGGCTGACCAAGTCCTTACGTTGGACAGGGGAAAGAACTAGGGATTTTCCCTTGGTTCAAGGGCCGCTGAAAAACGGCGGAAGGCTGTTTGTTCGCGATTTATCGCCATGAGAAATAGTGTCCAAGGGTTAATACTTAGGCGATGATTTTTCGTTCCGTTCGATGCCGGCGCCTGCCGGGCTGGCGTCAGAGCCGGGTCAGCTAGGGCCAAGATAGTCGCCCTGACTGCCTGCCAGGGTAGCCGGCCTATCTATTCATAACGGAGACAACAAAAATGGCAACAACAGTCGATAAGAGTGTCATGACGGCAGAGCAGAGAAAGGTGATTTTTGCCTCCTCCCTGGGCACGGTATTCGAGTGGTACGACTTTTATCTGTATGGCTCTCTGGCGGCGATTATTGCCAAGCAGTTTTTCAGTGGGCTGGACGCTGGTTCGGCATTCATTTTCGCCCTGCTGGCGTTTGCCGCCGGGTTCATCGTGCGTCCGTTTGGTGCGCTGGTCTTTGGCCGCCTGGGCGACATGATTGGCCGCAAGTACACCTTTCTGGTCACCATCGTGATCATGGGCCTGTCCACTTTCATCGTCGGGCTGCTGCCCAGCTACGCATCGATTGGCGTCGCGGCGCCAGTGATCCTGATTGCGCTGCGCATGCTGCAGGGCCTGGCCCTCGGCGGTGAATATGGCGGCGCTGCGGTTTATGTGGCCGAGCATGCGCCCGAAGGCCGGCGCGGTGCCTACACCTCCTGGATCCAGACCACGGCGACGATGGGCCTTTTTCTGAGCCTGCTGGTGATTCTGGGGGTGCGCACCGCCGTGGGCGAAGTCGCGTTTGCCGACTGGGGCTGGCGCGTGCCCTTCGTGGTTTCCATCTTGCTGCTGGCCGTGTCGGTGTACATCCGGCTGTCGATGAACGAGTCGCCTGCCTTCCAGAAAATGAAGGCCGAAGGCCGGACGTCGAAGGCGCCGCTGTCCGAGTCTTTCGGCCAGTGGAAAAACCTGAAGATCGTGATCCTGGCGCTGGTCGGCCTGACCGCCGGCCAGGCCGTCGTCTGGTATTCGGGCCAGTTCTATTCCCTGTTCTTCCTGACCCAGGCGCTCAAGGTCGATGGCCCGACCGCCAACATCCTGGTGGCTTACTCGCTGCTGCTGGCGACGCCGTTTTTCGTGGTGTTCGGCACCCTGTCCGACAAGATAGGCCGCAAGCCCATCATCATGGCGGGCTGCCTGCTGGCCGCCCTGACTTATTTTCCGGTGTTCACCGCGCTGACCAAGGCGGCCAATCCTGACCTGGCCGAGGCGCAGGCCAGGAACCAGGTGGTGGTGACTGCCGATCCCAAGGAATGCTCGTTCCAGTTCAATCCGACCGGCACGGCCAAGTTCACCAGTTCCTGCGACATCGCCAAGCAGGTGCTGGCCGGCGCATCGGTCAGCTACGAAAACGTGGCCGGGCCCGCCGGCACGGTCGCCTCGATCAAGATTGGCCAGAACGCCATCCCCAGCTACACGGCCAAGGGCCTGAGCGCTGACGAGGCCCGCAAAAAGGATGTGGAGTTCAAGAAGCTCATTGGCGATGACCTGAAGGCAGCCGGCTACCCCTCAAAGGCTGATCCGGCCAAGATGGACAAGGTCATGGTCACGGCGATCCTGTTTTACCTGGTGCTGCTGGTCACCATGGTCTATGGCCCGATTGCCGCCATGCTGGTCGAGATGTTCCCCACGCGCATCCGCTACACCTCGATGAGCCTGCCGTATCACATCGGCAACGGCTGGTTTGGCGGCCTGCTGCCCACCACCGCTTTTGCCATCGTGGCGCAAACCGGCAATATGTACAACGGGCTGTGGTATCCGATCATCATTGCCGGTGTGACCTTCGTGGTGGGAACCTTGTTCGTCAAGGAAACTAAGGATTACGACATCTACGCCAACGATTGAGGGGAGGCAAACCGAATGATTTACGTCAAGACGGAGTCGGGCCAGTCAGCCCTGCTCAGCCGCTCGCTTGCATTGACGCCCCGGCAGCGCTCTGCATTCATCATGTTCGATGGCAAGCGCAGCATGAAGGAAGTCCTGAAGGCCACCGAGGGATTGGGTATCACGCAAGATGATGTGGCGCACATGGTCACGCGGGGATTGCTGGTTCCCATTTCCACGGCCAATAAGGTTGCGGCCATGGTCAGCTTGCCGGGCGCTCCCGTGATTGCGGCAGCGCCTGCCCCCCTGGCGCCTGCGCCTCAACCTCAAGCAGATCGCCAGGATGCGCAAGCGCATTATTCAAAGGCCTACCCGATTGCCACGCGGCTCACGGCGGGCCTGGGTTTGCGCGGCTTCTTGCTCAACCTGGCCGTCGAAGCCGCCGGTGACCTGGGCAAGCTGCGGGAACTGGCGCCCAAAATCGAGCAGGCTGTCGGTCCCGAGAAGTTCAGGGAACTCGAAAACGCCCTCTATGAGTGAGTCGCGCGACTCAGCGCTTGAATTTCCCATCAGTGCCGATGATGGACAGGTCTGAAAAATCAAGTCCGCTGTGGTCATTCGCGTTGTAGGTCACCTCCAGCCCGCCAATATCGAGTTTGCCGATGCCTTCCAGCGCTGCCTGGAGTTTTTCGCGGCTGGGTTGGGGGCTGGCGCGGCGCAAACCTTCAACCAGGATCTTGGCAGCAGCAAAACCCTCAAGCATGGCCGGGCTGAGTTCGGTTTGCTGCTTGGCCTTGACCAGTTCCAGGGCTTCCTTGACCAGGGAGTACGCGATGGAGCGTTCTGAAGGAAAGACCTGCGTGACAATCATGCCGCGCCCGCTGTCGCCCAGGCTCTTGATGAATCCGCTGGAGGCGTTGTTGGACAGCGTCACGATCTGTGCGGCCGAGCCGGCTGCACGCAAGGCCTGCAAACCCTCAGCCACCGTCTGGCCGGACGCAATGATGATGACGGCCTGCGCATTGGACTGTTGGATTTTGGGCGCCAGGGCGGTGAAGTCGGGCTTGGCGCGGTTGATTTTTTCCAGTGCGACCAGAGTGCGCTTGGCCGTGGCCATGCCTTTTTGCGCACCTGTCAGGCCGTCGGTGCCGAAACTGTCGTCGGTATAAATAATGGCGATCCGGCTGATGCCCATCGAACTCAGGTGGGTGATGGCTTTTTCCGCTTCGCGCTGGTAGGGTGCCCGCACATTGAAAACATGCTTTTGCACCGGCTGGTGCAGCACCATGGCGCCGGTGGACGGACCCACGAGCGGCACCGCGTATTTGTCAAGAAGGGGAATCACCGCTTCGGTGTGCGGTGTGCCCCGTGTCAGGAACATCGCCACCACGTTTTTCTCTTCAATCAGCTTGCGCGCATTTTCTGCCGCAAGTTTGGGGTCGAACTTGTCGTCGAGTGAGATCAATTCAATCTTCTGTCCGCCAATACCGCCTTTGGCATTGATGCTGTCCAGGTAGAGCCTTGCCCCGTCTGTCGTTTCCTTGACGCCCGCGCCCACGGGGCCGGTAAATCCGGCTGTTTGTCCGATCAGGATTTGCGCCTGGCATACCTGACCCAGTGATGCTGTCAACAAGGCAGCGCACCAAAAAAACATTTTTATCACTTTGTTTCCTTTTGTGGTTGGGTTCGGAGGCCAAGTTAACCATGAAGCATTTAAAAGCCATGGGGGGTAAATCCGTAGGCTGGCTGGAAATTCATGGTTTCGCCCAAGCGCTTTAATCCCCACAGCCCGCCCCGGCCCGGACGGGCTCCTAGAATGTCCGACCTCTTCAGGAAAGACCCCACCCCATGTCCCAGGGAACCATCCGCATTCGCGGCGCGTGCCAGCACAACCTCAAAAATATCGACCTGGACATCCGCACCGGCGAGCTGACGGTGGTTACCGGTCCCAGCGGCTCGGGCAAGTCCAGCCTGGTGTTCGACACGCTGTTTGCCGAAGGCCAGCGCCGCTATGTCGAAACCTTCTCGGCCTATGCGCGGCAGTTCCTGGACCGCATGGACAAGCCGGCGGTGGACAAGGTCGAGGGCGTGCCGCCGGCGATTGCCATCGACCAGACCAATCCGGTGCGCTCCTCGCGCTCGACCGTCGGCACCATGACCGAACTCAACGACCACCTGAAGCTGCTTTACGCCCGGGCCGCGCAGCTGTTCGACCGGCAGACGGCACTGGCCGTTCGGCACGACTCTCCGGAATCCATCTACGCCGAGCTGATGGCGCGCACCGCAGGCGCTGACCCGCGCGTCGTCATGACCTTCCCGGTCGAGCTGCCGGGCAACACCAGCGCCGCAGAGGTCGAGCAGTGGCTGTCGGCCAGCGGCTTCACGCGCGTCCATGCGCAGCGCGACGTGGCAACGCCCGCCGGGCCGCACAAGCTGCTCGACGTGGTGGCCGACCGCTTTCGCCTGCACCTGACTGAAAAAATCCGCGTCATCGAGGCGATTGAAACCGCCCTGAAGCGCGGCGGCCGCCTGAATGTGTATGTGCAGCCGGGCCAGCCTGGCGAGGCCGAAGAAATGTGGCGCTTTTCCACCGGCCTGCATTGCCCTGAAAGCGACCTGCGCTACACCGATCCCACGCCGTCGCTGTTTTCCTTCAATTCGGCCATGGGCGCCTGCGAGACCTGCAAGGGCTTTGGCCGCGTGATCGGTGTCGATTACGGGCTGGTGATTCCGAACGACAGGCTCACGCTGCGCGCCGGCGCCATCAAGGTGATGCAGACGCCGGCCTGGAAGGAAGCGCAGGACGATTTGATGCGCCACGCCGAAGCCGAGGGCATTCCGCGCGACACGCCCTGGTACAAGCTCACACCCGAGCAGCAGGCCTGGGTGATCAACGGCTCGCCTGACTGGAAGGGGAAATGGGAGAAGCACTGGTTCGGCATCAAGCGCTTCTTTGCTTACCTGGAGAGCAAGGCCTACAAGATGCACATCCGGGTGCTGCTGTCCAAGTACCGCAGCTACACCACCTGCGAGGCCTGCGGCGGCGCGCGGCTCAAGCTCGAATCGCTGCAGTGGCGGCTGGGCAGCAAGGAGGCCGCCGATGCGGTCTTGCCGCCGGCCGAGCGCTTCATGCCGGTCGGCGTTCAATGGACGCGCGCACAGCTCGAAGCGATGCCGGGGCTGTGCCTGCATGACCTGATGCGCTTGCCAATTGACCGGTTGCAGAAGTTCTCCGGCAGCCTTTCATTTGCCGCTGCTGGCGATGATGCCGAGCAAAAGGCCCTGAAATCGCTGTTCGAGGAAATCCGCACGCGCGTCAAATACCTCTGCGATGTCGGCATCGGCTACCTGACGCTGGACCGCCAGAGCCGCACGCTGTCGGGCGGCGAGGTGCAGCGCATCAACCTGACGACCGCGCTGGGCACGTCGCTGGTCAACACCCTGTTCGTGCTCGACGAGCCGTCCATCGGCCTGCATCCGCGCGACATGCACCGCATCACGCAGGCGATGCGCCGGCTGGTCGATGCCGGCAACACGCTGGTTGTCGTCGAGCACGACCCGGCCGTCATGCTGGCCGCCGACCGCATGATCGACATGGGGCCGGGGCCGGGCGAGAAGGGCGGGCAGATCGTCTTCGACGGCACGCCCGAGGAAGTGCGGCATGCCGACACGCTGACCGGCGCCTACCTGGGCGGGCGCAAGCTGGTCGGCATGGGCTTGAAGCGCGCCGTGACCGACAACACGCCGCGCCTGGTTTTAGAGGGCGCGCGCGACCACAACCTGAAAAACCTCACGGTCGAGTTCCCGCTGCAGCGCCTGGTCTGCGTGACCGGCGTCAGCGGCTCGGGCAAATCGACGCTGATGCAGGACATCCTGGCGCCCGCGCTGCTGCGCCAGTTCGGCAAGGCGACCGAAACGCCGGGCCTGCATGACCGGCTGCTGGGCGCCGAGCGCCTGACGGACGTGGTGTTTGTCGATCAGTCGCCGATTGGCAAGACCGCGCGCTCGAACCCGGCCAGCTATGTCGGCGCCTGGGACGCCGTGCGCGAGCTGTTCGCCCTGTCGCCGCTGGCCCGGCAGCGCAGCTACACGGCGAGCAAATTCAGCTTCAACAATGGCGATGGCCGCTGCCCGACCTGCGGCGGCTCGGGCTTCGAGCATGTCGAGATGCAGTTCCTGAGCGACGTGTACCTGCGCTGCCCCGACTGCGACGGCAAGCGCTACCGGCCTGAAATCCTCGAAGTCACGATTGAGCGCCAGGCCATCGGCCAGCTCAAATCCCGGCTGCTCAATGTGGCCGATGTGCTGGATTTGACCGTCAGCGAAGCCGTGCAGCTGTTCGCGCAGGACCGCGAAGTCATGCGCGCCCTGCAGCCCATCCTTGATGTCGGGCTGGAATACGTCAAGCTCGGCCAGCCCGTGCCCACGCTCTCGGGCGGCGAGGCGCAGCGGCTCAAGCTCGCGGGCTTCCTGGCCGGCGCCAGCAAGGCGGCGGGCCAGCGCCAGAGCGCCAGCGGGCAGGCGCTGGCGCTCAAGCACCCGAACCGGGGCACGCTGTTTCTGTTCGACGAGCCGACCACCGGCCTGCATTTCGACGACATCGCCAAGCTCATGCGCGCGCTACGCCGGCTGCTGGAGGCCGGCCATTCGCTGATCATCATCGAGCACAACCTGGACGTGATCCGCTCGGCCGACTGGCTGATCGACCTCGGCCCTGAAGGCGGCGAGAACGGCGGCCTGCTGGTGGCTGAAGGGCCGCCGGAAATCGTTCGCCATCATCCCACGTCGCACACGGCGCTGGCCTTGCGCGACTACGAGCAAGCCATGAGCAAGTCGTACAAAGTTGAAGAGCCAAGGCCCAAGGCCTGGAAGACGCGGCCGGCTTTTTCCAACCTGATTCAGATCGTCAACGCCAGGGAAAACAACCTCAAAAGCCTGTCGGTCGATATTCCGCGCGGCAAGTTCAATGTGGTCACGGGTGTCAGCGGCTCGGGCAAATCGACGCTGGCCTTTGACATTTTGTTCAACGAGGGCCAGCGCCGCTACCTGGAGTCGCTCAACGCCTACGCCCGCAGCATCGTGCAGCCGGCGGGCCGGCCCGAGGTCGATGCGGTTTACGGCATTCCGCCCACGGTGGCCATCGAGCAGCGGCTGTCGCGCGGCGGGCGCAAATCGACCGTCGGCACGACCACCGAGGTCTGGCACTTTTTGCGCCTGCTCTACGTCAAGCTGGGCATCCAGCACTGCACCAAGGATGGCGCGGCGGTCATGCCGCAAAGCCCCGAGAGCATCGCCGCCCAATTGCTGAAGACCTACCGGGGCCAGCACATCGGCCTGCTCGCGCCGCTGGTGATGAACCGCAAGGGCGTCTATACGGAACTCGCCGACTGGGCGCGGCCGCGCGGCTACACGCATCTGCGCGTCGATGGCGAGTTTTTGCCGACCACCGGCTTTCCGCGCATCGACCGCTTCAAGGAACACACGGTCGAGTTGCCGATTGCCGACATCCACGTCACGCCCGACAACGAAGCCGCGCTGCGGCAGGCCCTGGCCACCGCGCTGGAGCATGGCAAGGGCGTGGTGCATGTGCTGGCAACGCTTGATGGCCTGTGGGAGGCGATGCTGGCCGGCGCCAGCACCCAGGCGATTGGCCGGATCGAGGCCTTCTCGACGCGCCGCGCCTGCCCGGTCTGCTCCACGTCTTATCCCGAACTCGACCCGCGCCTGTTCAGCTACAACAGCAAGCACGGCTGGTGCCCGGACTGCGTCGGAACCGGCGTCAAGCTGACCAGGGACCAGCGCAAGGTGTTCGACGATTCGGTGCTGGGCAGCGACGACAACAAGGGCCGCGAGCAGACCTTTGGCGAGCCCGAGACCGACGACGTGCTCGATGCGGTTTGCCCGGCCTGCGCAGGCACGCGCCTGAACCCGCAGGCGCGTGCCGTGCTGTTTGCCGATGCCGGGATTGCCGACATTGCCGCGCTGTCGGTGACCGATGTGCGCGGCTGGGTCGATCAACTGGCGCTCAGCGGACGCGAAGCCGGCATCGCCCGCGACCTGGTTCCTGAGATCAGGAGCCGTCTTGAATTCCTCGAAGACGTGGGCCTGGGCTACCTCACGCTGGACCGGGGCGCGCCGACGCTGTCGGGCGGCGAGGCGCAGCGCATCCGGCTGGCCGCGCAGCTGGGCTCGAACCTGCAGGGCGTCTGCTATGTGCTTGACGAGCCGACGATTGGCCTGCATCCGCGCGACAACCAGATTCTGCTCGGCGCCCTGGGCAAGCTCAGCGAGCGTGGCAACACGCTGGTGGTGGTCGAGCATGATGAAGACACGATTCGCCGCGCCGACAACATCATCGACATCGGCCCCGGCGCCGGCAAGCGCGGCGGGACGCTGGTGGCGCAGGGCACGGCGGCGCAGCTGTCAGCCGTGCCGGAATCGCTCACGGGACGCTATCTGGCGAACCCGCTGATTCATCCCTTGCATGCGCGCCGCCAAACGCTTGCTGGAAGCGCTGTCGCTGAATTGGACTCTGACCCCGGTGCAGCGGCCTCACCGGGCGCAGTTCCCGCCAAACCCCTGAGCAAGGCCAGGCAGGCCGCCCTGAAAGCCCAGGCCCTCAAAGCCGCAGCCGCCCAAGCCAGCGCCCAGCACAACGCAGCGCCCGCCGCCGCCAGCCCGTTCACCTCGTGGCTGACAGTCGTCAACGCCAGCCTGCACAACCTCAAAAACGTCACCGTCGAAGTGCCGCTCTACCGGCTGGTCGCCGTCACCGGTGTTTCGGGCTCCGGCAAATCCACGCTGGCGCGCGACGTGCTGCTGACCAGCGTCCACGCCGGCGTCACGCAGCGCTCGACCAAGGCCGGGCGCGAGGCCGACGACGCCGGCAAGCACCCGGCCTGGACCGGTTGCGAGCGCATCGAAGGCTATCGCGTCGTGGACCGCGTGCTCGAAGTGGACCAGACGCCCATCGGCAAGACCCCGCGCTCCTGTCCGGCGACCTACATCGGCTTCTGGGACACGGTGCGCAAGCTGTTCGCCGACACGCTCGAAGCGCGCGCGCGCGGCTACGCGGCAGGGCGCTTTTCCTTCAACACCGGCGAAGGCCGCTGCCCGACCTGCGAAGGCGCGGGCGTGCGCACCATCGGCATGAGCTTTCTGCCCGATGTGAAGGTGCTGTGCGAAACCTGCCACGGCGCGCGCTTCAACCCCGAAACGCTGGCTGTCACCTGGCGCGGCAAAAGCATCGGCGACGTGCTGAAGATGGAAGTCGATGAGGCGGTGGATTTCTTCGCCGCCATGCCCGCCATCGGCCACCCGCTGCAACTGCTCAAGGATGTGGGCCTGGGCTACCTCACGCTGGGCCAGCCGTCGCCCACGCTGTCGGGCGGCGAGGCGCAGCGCATCAAGCTGGTGACCGAACTCAGCAAGGTGCGCGACGACATCACCCGGCGCGGCCAGAAGGCGCCGCACACGCTGTATGTGCTCGACGAGCCGACCGTCGGCCTGCACATGGCTGATGTCGAAAAGCTGATCCATGTGCTGCACCGCCTGGTCAACGGCGGCCATAGCGTGATCGTCATCGAGCACGACCTCGACGTGATTGCCGAAGCCGACTGGGTGATCGACCTGGGGCCGGACGGCGGCAACGCGGGCGGGCTGGTGGTGGCCTCCGCGCCGCCCGAAGCCGTGGTGGCGCTGGGCACAGCGACCGGCAAGGCGCTGGCGGCGGTGCTGGCGCGCTAGCCATTAGTCTCGAAGATGCTATGTAAATAATAGCTGCTTGCGCATAGGGGACGTGCGCAAAAGGCATAAAAGGTTAAAAAAACCGGCTGACGCACAGGTAAAAGGCGATGGAGAAACCCAGCGCGCCAGCCGACCGGGCGACCGTTGCTGAATGACGGGCCTGCACCGGGGAAATTTGCGCATGGGGTCTTTGCAAAACCTGCTTTTGGGCGTGTTCTGTACAATGGCGGCTCTCCTGAGGAGCGTTGCAACCCACGGCATGTGGTCTAGGCTCAGGACTTCTATTTGCAACCACGCTCACCCGCATGTGCCTTGATGCCGGGTGAGTGAGACCCACACTCCCTTCGATTGACACCTGCGGCCGTGGCTATTTTGCCCAGCTTGACCCTCGATTTTGGAGCTACCCCCATGAACATTGCACTAAAAACCATGTTGAATACCGACCACATCATTGCCGACCTGACGCTGGCCGCCTGGGGTCGCAAGGAACTCAAAATCGCCGAGACCGAAATGCCCGGCCTGATGGCGATTCGCCAGGAATTCGCCGCTGCCCAGCCGCTCAAGGGCGCGCGCATCACCGGCTCGCTGCACATGACCATCCAGACCGGCGTGCTGATTGAAACCCTGCAGGCGCTGGGCGCCGAAGTGCGCTGGGCCTCGTGCAACATCTTCTCGACGCAGGACCATGCCGCCGCCGCGATTGCCGCTGAAGGCACGCCGGTGTTCGCCGTCAAGGGCGAAACCCTGGCCGACTACTGGGACTACACCCACCGCATCTTCGAATTCACCGGCGCCAAAGGCACGCCCGAAGAAGGCCCGAACATGATCCTGGACGACGGCGGCGATGCCACGCTGTTGATGCACCTGGGCGCCCGCGCCGAAACCGATGCGAGCCTGCTCGAATACCCCGCCAGCGAGGAAGAAACCTGCCTGTTCGGCGCCATCAAGGCCAAGCTGGCGCAAGACCCGACCTGGTACAGCCGCCGCCTGGCCAACATCATCGGCGTGACCGAGGAAACCACCACCGGCGTGCTGCGCCTGAACGAAATGTCGGCCAAGGGCACGCTGGCGTTTCGCGCCATCAACGTCAACGACTCGGTCACCAAGTCCAAGTTCGACAACCTCTACGGCTGCCGCGAATCGCTGGTCGATGCCATCAAGCGCGCCACCGATGTGATGATTGCCGGCAAGGTCGCCGTGGTGGCTGGCTACGGCGATGTGGGCAAGGGCTGCGCCCAGGCCCTGCGCGCGCTCAGCGCCCAGGTCTGGGTCACCGAAATCGACCCGATCAACGCCCTGCAGGCCGCGATGGAAGGCTACAAGGTCGTGACCATGGACTACGCCGCCGACAAGTGCGACATCTTCGTCTCGGCCACCGGCAACAAGAACGTCATCACCTATGCGCACATGGCGGCCATGAAAGACCAGGCCATCGTCTGCAACATCGGCCACTTCGACAACGAGATCGACGTGGCGTCGCTGGAAAGCTGCAACTGGGAAGAGATCAAGCCGCAGGTGGATCATGTGATCTTTCCCGACGGCAAGCGCATCATCTTGCTGGCCAAGGGGCGTCTCGTGAACCTGGGCTGCGGCACCGGCCACCCGAGCTTCGTCATGTCGTCGAGCTTTGCGAACCAGACGATTGCGCAGATCGAGCTGTTCACCAAGCAGGCCGAATACGAAGCCGGCAAGGTCTATGTGCTGCCCAAGCACCTCGATGAAAAGGTGGCCCGCCTGCACCTGAAGAAGGTCGGCGCGATGCTGTCCGAACTGAGCGACGAGCAGGCAGCGTATATTGGCGTGTCCAAAGCCGGCCCTTACAAGGCCAATACCTACCGTTATTGAGATGCCTTGTGGCCCCTGCGCTCCGGGCGCAAGGGCGTTTTTTAAGCCAAATTGCCTTCTAGCGCTTGCTCTGCATGCGCTAGCAGCTATCAAAATGATAGTTTTATTCCCCTGTACGCAACCTTGACGTTGCCGGAACCTTATGCGCGCTGATCTATTTCTTGTTGAACACGGCCATGCCACCACCCGTTCCCAGGCCCAGCGCCTGATCGCCTCGGGCGTGCACTGGCGCGTGGACGAGGCCGTGGCCTGGAAAAAAGTCGCCAAGAACGGCGATGAAATCCCCGGCAACGCCGAGTTGCAGGTGCTCGACACCACCGAAGCCAAGTACATCTCGCGCGGCGGCCTCAAGCTCGAAGGCGCGCTGAAAAGCACAGGCCTTGACGTGACGGGCCTGCGTTGCCTGGACATCGGCCAATCGACCGGCGGCTTCACCGATTGCCTGCTGCAGCACGGCGCCACTCAGGTCGTGGGCGTCGATGTCGGCCATGGCCAGCTGCACGACAGCCTGCGCGCCGACGAGCGCGTGGTCTGCATCGAAGGCGTGAATGCGCGTTCGCTGACGGCTGACGACCTGGCGGTGCATTACCGCCGCGCCCTGCACATCAGCAGCGGCAGTGAAGAAGACTTCGAGGATTTCGAGGACTTTGACGACGCCGAAGAAAGCGATGACGGCGATGAAGCGGATGGAGTGGATGGAGTGGATGACGGCGGCTTCGATCCGGTGTTCGACTTCCTGACCGGCGACCTGTCCTTCATTTCATTGACGCTGGTGCTGCCCGCCGTGGTGCGGCTGCTCAAGGCCGATGGCCACCTGTTGATGCTGGTCAAGCCGCAGTTCGAACTGCAGCCCGGCCAGATCGGCAAGGGCGGCATCGTGCGCGATGCGGCGCATTTCGAGTTCGTTGAAAAGCGCCTGCGCGATGCCTGCGCTGGATTGGGGCTGGAGGTCAAGGCGTGGCTGGAGTCGCCGATTGCCGGCGGCGACGGCAACCGCGAGTTCTTCATCCACGCCCAGAAAGGGCATGACGTGCAGGGCGAAGACCAGCCGCTGGCGGCCGCGCCGCAGCGAAAAGTGGCCAAGCGGGTGCCGCGCAGCGAGATGCGGGCGTCCTGGGCGCCGCACGAAGATTCCGAACTCGCGCAGGCAGGCCAGCATGGCCCGGCGCGCGGCAAGCGGCGCGACAAGAATTCCGACGACAACTCCACCAGTGATTGAAGGCCCGCGATGAATATTCCGGTCAGTTTTGAATTTTTCCCCCCCAAGACGCCCGAAGGCGCCGACAAGCTGCGGCTGACGCGCCAGGCGCTGTACGCTCACCTGCCGGAGTTCTGCTCGGTGACCTTTGGCGCTGGCGGCTCGACGCAGGAGGGCACATTCAGCACGGTCAAGGCGATTCAGGAAGAGGGCGTGGCCGCCGCCAGCCATTTTTCCTGCGTCGGCGCGACCAAATCGACAGTGCGCGAGCAGCTTGGCGCGCTGCGGGCCATGGGTGTCAAGCGCCTGGTGGCGCTGCGCGGCGACCTGCCCAGCGGCTACGGCATGGGCGGCGAGTTTCATTACGCCAGCGACCTGGTGGCCTTTATCCGCGCCGAGACCGGCGATGCCTTTCACATCGAAGTCGCCGCTTACCCCGAAATCCATCCGCAGGCCAAATCGGCCGATGCCGACCTGAACGCCTTTGCGACCAAGGTCAGGGCCGGTGCCAATTCAGCCATCACCCAGTATTTCTTCAACGCCGACGCCTACTTTCGCTTTGTCGATGACGTGCGGCGGCTGGGCGTCGAGGTGCCGGTGGTGCCCGGCATCATGCCGATCACCAGCTCGACCCAACTGATGCGTTTTTCGGACGCCTGCGGCGCCGAGATTCCGCGCTGGATTCGTTTGCGCCTGCAGGGCTATGGCGACGACACGGCGTCGATCAAAAGTTTTGGCCTGGACGTGATCACCGACCTGTGCGGCCAGCTGTGCGCTGCCGGCGTGCCGGGCATCCATTTTTATACGATGAACCAGGCGGCAGCGACGACCGAGATCATTCGCCGCCTGACGCCGGCCTGATGGCGGGTCTGGTTTTCGCCTCCCGGGGTGGCGCCCTCAAGTGCTGGCTTGCGGCGAGCCTGCTGGCCCTGATGGCGGGCTGCACGACGCTGCCCGCGCCGACCGCAGCGCCCCAACCGGCGCCGGCCTTGTCCCCGGCGGAGTCTTCGGCCCTGGCATCGCCATCGACGTCCGCCGCTGTGGCGTCGCCGCCACCGCCTCATCCATCACGCCTTGCCGACTTCATCGCCCGGCGTTTTCGCAAGCAGGTCGAGAAGCCGCCTCCGGCTGTCGAGACTGAAGCACCAGCGGCGCCCGATGTTCCCGTGGATGAAAAATACCGCTTGACCGGCGCGGCGGCGCTGGAGCTGGAGCGCGGCCATGCGTCCTGGTACGGCGGGCAATTCCATGGCCGGCGCACCGCCAGCGGCGAGAACTACGACAAATACGCGCTGACGGCCGCCCACAAGACCCTGCCTTTCGGCACCATCGTTAGGGTGCGCAGCCTGGCCCTGGGGCGCGAAGTCGATGTGCGCATCAATGACCGGGGGCCGTTTGCCCCGGGCCGCGTGATTGACGTGAGCCAGGCCGCCGCCGAAGCCCTGGGCTTGATGGGCGCGGGCGTGGCCGAGGTGTCGCTGAACGTGGCCGACACCCTGGACAACGCGGCATCGGCTGCTGGCCAGCTCAAGAAAAACGGCAAGGCACCGCGCCGCTCGGCACGCACTCGCCGCTGATTTGCCACCGGGCGCCGCCAGCCGGAATGAACGCCTTGCATGAATGGCGTTTCGGGAAATGCCGGTCCGGCGTCAACCCTGCCATTTGAAGGGTTAAGGAAAACCGGCAGCACCGAGCCGGAGCGTTTACTAGAATTTCAGTAATTCCTGAAACTTCAGTACATCGCACCATGAACCTTGCTCCCCTGACCCAGCGTTTTGTCCTTCACTTCGGCGAGATGGGCAGCCGCTGGGGCATCAACCGCACCGTGGGGCAGATTTACGCCTTGCTGTATGTCTCGCCGCGGGCGCTGAACGCCGACGACATCGGCGAGGCGCTGGCCTTTTCGCGCTCCAATGTCAGCATGGGCCTGAAGGAACTCCAGTCCTGGAACCTGGTGCGGCTGCAGCACCTGCCCAATGACCGGCGCGAATACTTTCAGGCGCCCGAGGATGTCTGGGCAATCTTTCGCACGCTGGCCGAGGAACGCCGCAAGCGCGAGATCGACCCGACGCTGTCGATGCTGCGCGACGCGCTGATGGAAAAACCCTCCGGCGAGGATGACATCCATGCCCAGGAACGCATGCGGCAGATGCACGAGCTGATCGAGCTGATGACCGGCTGGCTGCTTGACGTGCAGAAGATGGACTCCAGCACGCTGATCAGCCTGATGAAAATGGGCGCCAAGGTGCAAAAGCTGCTGCAGGCCAAGGACAAGGTGGCCAGTACGGTGAAGGCCGGCTTCAAGGGCATGGCCTTGCCAGGCACTGGAGCGGCGGCGCCTGCCACGCTTTCCGCCAAAGACGGGAGCTGATCATGGATGGACTTGACGCAGTGCTTCTGGCGCGGATTCAGTTCGCGGCCAACATGACTTTCCACATCCTGTTCCCGACCATCAGCATCTCGCTGGCGTGGGTGCTGCTGTTTTTCAAGCTGCGCTTTGTCAAGACCGGGCAGCAGCACTGGATGGACGCCTACCAGTTCTGGGTGAAGATTTTCGCGCTGACCTTTGCGCTGGGCGTGGTCAGCGGCATCACCATGAGTTTTCAGTTCGGCACCAACTGGCCGGGCTTCATGCAGAAGGTCGGCAACATCGCCGGGCCGCTTTTAGCCTATGAAGTGCTGACGGCCTTCTTCCTCGAAGCCACCATGCTCGGCGTGATGTTGTTCGGCCGGGCGCGCGTCAGTGAAAAAATGCACACCATCGCCACGCTGCTGGTGGCCGGCGGCACGACGCTGTCGGCGTTCTGGATCCTGGCGCTGAACTCCTGGATGCACACGCCGACCGGCTTCGAGATGATCGACGGCAAGGCGCATGTCACGAGCTGGCTGGAAGTCATCTTCAATCCGTCATTTCCCTACCGCTTCACGCACATGATGCTGGCCTCGGGCCTGACCGTGGCCTTCCTGGTGGCGGGTGTTTCGAGCTACCGCTGGCTGCGCGGCGAGCGCGGCGCCGAGGCCATGGCCGGGCTGAAGACCGGCATCTACCTGGCCGCCTTTTTGATTCCGCTGCAGATCCTGGCCGGCGACTTTCACGGCCTGAACACCATGGAGCACCAGCCGGCCAAGCTGGCCGCGATGGAAGGCATCTGGCAAACGCAAAAAGGCGTTCCGGCGGTGCTGTTCGCGCTGCCCGATGAAAAGGCCAAGGAAAATCGCTATGAAATCGCCATTCCCAAGCTCGCGTCGCTCTACCTGACGCACCACCTCGACGGCGAGGTCAGGGGCCTGAACGAGTTCGAAGGCCAGCACCCGCCGGTGGCGCCGGTGTTCTGGGCCTTTCGCATCATGGTGGGCATGGGCCTGCTGATGCTCGCGGTCAGCTGGTCGAGCGTGCTGCAACTGGCGCCCTGGAAGAAAGACCCGGCCCGCAGTATTCGCACCTGGCAGGCCAGGGCCCTGGTGGCCATGACCTTTGCCGGCTGGATCGCGCTGATTGCCGGCTGGTACACCACGGAAATCGGCCGGCAGCCCTGGCTGGTGTCCGGCGTGCTGACCGCCGCCGACGCGGCCTCGCAGGTCGTGGCGCCCAAGATTGCATTCACGCTGTCGCTGTACCTGCTGCTCTATGCCGCGCTCATCGTGGCCTATGTCTCGGTGGTGTTCTACCTGGCGCGGCACAAGACCCAGGCGGACAAACCTTCGGGCAGCGGCATGGAAGACACGCCCAACCCCGTCACCTATCCCGAACAACCAACCAGCCAACCAGGAGCGGCTCATGCTTGACATGGCACCCAACCTCACCCAGGCCGCCGGCTGGATGCCGATTGTTTTCCTGGGCGTCATGGGGCTGGCGATGCTGGCCTATGTGATCCTGGACGGCTACGACCTCGGCGTCGGAATGCTGATGCGCCGCGCCAGCGAGGACGACAAGGACAGCATGATTGCCAGCATCGGCCCGTTCTGGGATGCCAATGAAACCTGGCTGGTGCTGGGCGTCGGCATCTTGCTGACGGTGTTCCCGATGGCGCACGGCGTGATTCTGGGCGCCCTGTACCTGCCGGTGGCCATGATGCTGATCGGCCTGACGCTGCGTGGCGTGGCCTTTGACTTCCGGGTCAAGGCGCACGCGGCCCGCAAGCCGCTGTGGAACCGCGCCTTTTATGCCGGCTCGCTGATGGCCAGCTGGAGCCAGGGCTACATGCTGGGCTCGCTGATCACCGGCTTTGCCACGACCGGCTGGGTCATCGCCTTCAATGCGGTGATCGGCCTGGCGCTGCTGTCGGCCTACTGCCTGCTGGGCGCCGGCTGGCTGATCATCAAGTCGGGTGGCGCGCTGCAGCTGCAGGCAGTGCGCTGGGCGCGCGCCAGCCTGTGGCTCACCATGGCGGGCATCGCGGCCATCTCGCTGGCCACACCGTGGGTCAGCCCGGCGATTTTCGACAAGTGGTTTTCGTTTCCCAACATCGTGCTGCTGCTGCCGATTCCGGTTGCCACCGCCGTGCTGTTCTGGGTGATTTACCGCAGCCTGCAGCGCCTGCCCACGCGCCTGGCGCAGGGCAATGAATACGGCATCTGGGTGCCTTTTGGCGCCACCATCGGGGTGTTTTTGCTGGCGTTCTACGGCCTGGCCTACAGCCTGTTCCCGTGGCTGGTGATTGACCGTATCAACATCTGGCAAGCGGCCATTTCGCCGGAATCCATGGGCGTCATCCTGGCGGGCGCGGTGGTGGTGCTGCCGATGATCATCGGCTACACCGTGTTTTCCTACCGCGTGTTCTGGGGCAAGAGCGGCGCGCTGAAGTACTAGCCGGAGGTTTTTAGCCGCCGTGTTCCAGCGTGAAGCCGGCGTTGCGGTCCTGGCCGAGCAGCGCGACCATTTGCGGCAGCGCGGCCTGCAGTTCGGCTTTCAGCGTATGCGGCGGGTTGATGACGAACATGCCGCTGGCGGGCAGGCCGGGGCGAACGACTTCGCCTTCGGTGTCGGTGGTCAGCTTGCTCGACTTGACCGTCAGCGTGGCATTCAGCCAGCTGCGGCCGGCCTTGACTGCGATGGTCTTGAGCTTGCGCGGCAGGTCGTGCGCTTCAGGGCGCGGAATGATCGGATACCAGACCACGTAGGTGCCGGTGGCAAAGCGCTTGACGGCGTCGGCCATGCAGCTTGAGACGCGCAGGTAGTCGGTCTTCATTTCATAGCTCGGGTCGCACAGCACCATGGCGCGCCGGGCCGGTGGCGGCAAGAAGGTTTTCAGCGCCTCGAAGCCGTCCTCGCGGGCCACCACGACCTGGCGGCCCACGCCGAGCTGCTCGATGTTGCCGGAAAGCGACTTGAAATCGGTCGGGTGCAGCTCGAACAGCTTGAGCTTGTCGCGCCCGCTCAGGAATTTCTGCTCGATGAAGGGCGAGCCGGGGTAAATCTTCAGATGCGCCGGGTCGCCGGTCTGGGCGAAATGCGGGTTCAGGCTGCGCAGCAGTTCCAGGTAGTCCAGCAGGGCCGGCGCCCAGGCGTAGTCGCTGGCGGGCTTGGCGGCTGGCTCAGGTGCTGCGGGAGCGGCTTTGGCCGTGGCTGCAGGCGCTACTTTTTTAATAGCTGCTCCGGCTTTACCAGTCTGCGCAGAAGCCATTTTTGATGCCAAAAGCAGCTTGAAGATGCCTTCCTGCGCTTCGCCGCTGGTCTCGGTGTAGTCGCCGTCGAGGCGGTACAGGCCGGCGCCGGCGTGGGTGTCGATCACGGTCAGGGCCGTGTCTTTTTGGGTCAGGTACTTCATCAACGCAATCAGGCAGGTGTGCTTGAGAACGTCGGCATGGTTGCCTGCATGGAAGGCGTGGCGATAAGAAAACATGGCTGGATGGTAGCAGGGGCAAGAGCCTGCACCGGGCGCAAGGTTGGGTCAGGTGCGGATTTGTTCCCACGTCAAGCCGAACTTGAGCAGGTATTTGCGCAGCCGGTCCGCATCGTTGATCACGGCGCGCTGGTTGCGCGAGACATTGAACAAAGCGCGCCCGGCCTCGCTCAGGCTGGCCTGCTGGCGGCAAATCCCAATCACCGCCTGCAGCTGAAGCCGGTCAAACGCATCAAGCTGCTCTGCCGCTGCGCCCATGAGGTCATGCAGCGACACGTCACTGGCCGCATCGCGGGCCGGGTGTTTGTCCCACAGCCAGCGCAGGCGCGCCTTCTCGGCCTGGACCAGCTCAACGCCAATGCGGCCGTTTTCCGCCAGCGTCGCCAGCCGCGTGGCCGAGGCGCTCAAGTCGCGGAAATTACCGCTCCACAGCGCTTCGCCGGACTGGGCAAAGCCCAGGTAGTCGGCCCGTGCCTCGCGGGTAAAACGCACCTGCCGCCCCAACTCCTGCGAGGCGATGGCCAGCTGGTGATCAATATTGGGTTCAATGTCTTCCCGGCGCTGCGCCAGGCCGGGCAGCACATAGGACCACAGGTTGATGCGCGCCAGCAGGTCTTCGCGAAAGCGCCCGCAAGCCACCTCGGTACGCAGATCCTTGTTGGTGCCGGCGATCAGCTGGAAATCGCTCTGCACCTCGGCGTCCGAGCCCAGCGGCAGGAAGCGCCGCTCTTCCACGGCCTTGAGCAGCATGGCCTGTTCGTCGCAGCCCAACTCGCCGATCTCGTCCAGAAATAGCACGCCCTGGTGCGCCGTTTTCAGCAAGCCGGCCCGCTCCATGGCCGCACCCGTGAAAGCGCCCTTCCTGTGGCCGAACAGGGCCGATACCGCCCCGTCCCCGCGCAGTGTGGCGCAGTTGACATCGACAAAAGCGCCGCTGACCTGGTGGCGCGATTTTTTCAGCTCGTACATGCGCCGGGCCAGCATGGATTTACCGGCGCCGGTCGGGCCGGTCAGCAGGATGGGCGCGGTGCTGCGCACGGCGACGCGCTCGATTTCCTCGATCAGGGCGTTGAAGCGGGGGTTGCGCGTGGCAATCCCGCTTTTCAGGAACGACACCGCATCCTGCCGGGCGCTGCGCAGCCGGGTGTTGATGGCGTCATAGCGCGACAGGTCCAGGTCAATCAATTCATAGCTGCCGGCTGCCTGACTGCCCTGCCGGCGCGGCGGTGCGGTCTGCAGCAGAACGCCCGGAATCAGGCGCGCCTCGACCATCAGGAACAGGCAGATCTGCGCCACATGGGTGCCGGTGGTGATGTGCGCCCAGTAGTCTTCCTGCTCCAGCTCAAACGGGTAAGTCTTGAGCCAGTCGTACAGCGCGCCATAGACCTCGCCAAAGTCCCAGGGATTGGCCAGGTTCATCTCGCTCAGGCGCACCTCGGTGCCGGGCGAGAGCTGCGCGATGTCGGCCTGCACCGTGCGCGCCAGCGCCAGGTAGCGCACATCGTGAAGCAGCTCCAGCCGGTCCACCTGCAGGTCGTCATGCTGCGCCAGCGAGACCGTGGGTCGCCACTTGTCCCAGCGCGCCGCGCCCAGGCCTGAATCGAGCTGGCTGCCGAGAAACCCGATGACGACTTTGCGTTTCATCGGGCTAGTTTACTGGCTGGATTTATAAAATAATCCGGTTTTGTTCTCGCTAAATTTGGCGGATGGTTGGATGTTTTGAAAAATATCCAATGAAATCAATGGATTGCATATCACCCTGGAACAGGTGGAGATTTGGCACGTTCAATGCAATGTCTATCACGTCGGGCGCCAACAACGGCGCCCGGCAAGCCAACAAGAAAGCAAAAAATGAATTACGAAATGCATCAGGTCGAAGGCGGCGTGCCCGTCAAAATGTGGACGCAGGGGGTTCCCGTCGAGGCGGTGGCGCTCAGGCAGCTCGAAAACACGGCCCGGCTGCCGATTGTCTTCAGCCATGTCGCGGCCATGCCCGATGTGCATTACGGCATCGGCGCAACGGTGGGCAGCGTGGTCGCCACCTTCAAGGCCATCATTCCGGCGTCGGTCGGCGTCGATATCGGCTGCGGGATGATCGCCTGCAAGACCACGCTGCGCGCCGAAGACCTGCCCGACAGCCTGGCGCAGCTGCGCAGCGAGATCGAAAAAGCCGTTCCCCACGGCATGACGCCCAAGGAGCAGCGCCGTGGCGGCAGCCGTGACCGGGGTTCCTGGGAAAACCCGCCGAACGAGGCCGACGCCGCCTGGGCGCAGCTGGTGGACGAGTTCGAGGCGATTTGCCTGGACTACCCGCGCCTGAAAAACACCAACAACCACCGCCACATGGGAACGCTGGGCGGCGGCAACCACTTCATCGAGGTCTGCCTGGATGAGGCCGGAGCGGTCTGGATCATGCTGCACTCGGGCTCGCGTGGGGTTGGCAATGCCATCGGCACGCACTTCATCGAGCTGGCCAGGAAGGACGCGGAACTGCACCAGCGCAACCTGCCCGACAAGGATCTGGCCTATTTTGAAGAAGGTGCGCAGTATTTCGGCGACTATGTGCGCGGCGTGGGCTGGGCGCAGAAATTCGCCAAGCTCAACCGCGAAGTGATGATGCAGCGCACGATTGCCGCGCTGCGCAAAGTCGTCAAGAAGCCGTTCGAGACGCACATCGAGGCGGTGAACTGCCACCACAACTATGTCGCCAGGGAAACCCATTTTGGGCAGGACGTGTTCGTGACCCGCAAAGGAGCCGTGAGCGCCAGGGCGGGCGAACTGGGCATCATTCCGGGCAGCATGGGGGCGCGCAGCTTCATTGTGCGCGGCAAGGGGAATCCCGAGAGCTTCATGAGCTGCAGCCATGGTGCCGGACGCTCGATGAGCCGGACCCGGGCCAAAAAGCTGTTCACGCTGGCCGACCAGATCAAGGCCACTGAAGGCGTGGAATGCCGCAAGGACGAGGCGGTGATTGACGAAATTCCGATGGCCTACAAGGACATCGACGCGGTCATGGCCGCGCAGACCGATCTGGTGGAGGTGGTGTACATCCTCAAGCAGATCGTCTGCGTCAAGGGCTGAGTGTCAGGAGGCGGCCTGGATGGCCGCGAGAAAGAAGACAAAAGAAAGAAGAAAAATGATTGAACTCGATGGTTCCGCAGGCGAGGGCGGCGGACAGATTTTGCGCACGGCGCTGGCCCTGAGCCTGGCAAGCGGCCAGCCGTTCCGGATTGACAACATCCGCGCCCGGCGTCCCAAGCCCGGCCTGCTGCGCCAGCATTTGACCTGTGTGCAGGCGGCAGTCGCGGTGGGCGGCGGCGCGGCTGAAACCATTGCACGCAATAGCGAAGGGAATGAAGTCCGGCTGGGCGACACCTGCCTGCAGTTCACGCCGGGCAAGGCGCGCTCGGGCGACTATGAGTTCGCGGTGGGCTCGGCAGGCAGCTGCACGCTGGTGCTGCAGACAGTTTTATGGCCGCTGGCGCTGGCGCAGGGTGTGTCAAATTTGCTGCTGCGCGGCGGCACGCACAACCCGATGGCGCCTTCGCTGTCATTTTTAAAGCACGCCGCCCCCTGTTTTGCGGGCGATGGCGATGCCCTGCTTGAGCTGGAGCTGCGCCGCCACGGCTTTTACCCAGCCGGCGGCGGCGAGGCGCAGGTGCGCATCCACCCTCCGGCGCAAGGCATTGCCGCCATCAACCTGACGGAACGCGGCAAGCCGCTTCGCGCCTGGGCCGAATGCCTGCATGCGGGGATTCCCAGGGGCGTGGCCGCCCGCGAACTCGGTGTGCTGAAAAGCGCTTTCGGCTGGGCCGATGACCAGCTTCGCGACCGGGGCCTTCGCGCCAATGAAGGGCCGGGCAATGCGCTGGTGGTGGTGCTGGAATACGAAAACATCACCGAGGTGTTTGCCAGTTACGGAGACAAAGCCACCAGCGCCGAACAGGTGGCCCACCGGCTGGTCAAGGAAGTGCGCGGCTACCTGGCTCACGCTGCGCCGGTCGGTCCGCATCTGGCCGACCAGTTGATGATTCCGCTGGCGCTGGCGGCGCTGCAGGGACGCCCGGGCCAGTATTTCGCCACTGAACTGACCGAGCATGCGCTGACCAATGCCCGGGTGATCGAAAAATTCTTGCCGCTCCGGTTCGTGATGAAGCCAGTTGACGCCAAGGGTGTTGTCATTTCGGTGAATGCCTGAAAAGTTTGCAGCGGTTGCCGGGAAGAAGCAGAGGAAAAATTGACGCAAACCCTTGATTCTTCATATAATCTTAGGCTCTGCAGCGCACATGTGGTTCCGCGGCAGGGTTGCTTGAAGGCACTTTTTGGACTTGTTCCGGAAGGCGCTGCCAGGCAAATGACCACCTAAGAGGTTCTCATCAGAGGAACGCCGACCGTGGAAAAGAACCCGACAAACCCCCTTTTATCATTAAGAGAAACTCATGAAAACCTTCAGCGCCAAACCCGCTGACGTGACGCACGAGTGGTTTGTGATTGACGCGACCGACAAGGTCCTCGGACGAGTAGCCAGCGAAGTTGCTCTCCGTTTACGCGGCAAACACAAGGCCATTTACACGCCTCACGTCGATACCGGCGACTTCATCGTCATCATCAACGCAGCCCAGTTGCGTGTGACCGGTGCCAAATCGACCGACAAGATTTACTACCGTCATTCCGGTTATCCAGGCGGCATCACTGCCACCAATTTCCGCGACATGCAAACCAAGTTTCCTGGCCGCGCCCTGGAAAAAGCCGTCAAGGGCATGCTGCCCAAGGGCCCGCTCGGTTACGCCATGATCAAGAAACTCAAGGTGTACGGTGGTGCAGAGCATCCGCACACCGCCCAACAGCCTAAAGTGCTTGAAATTGCAGGAGCCGCCAAATGATCGGTGAATGGAACAACGGCACCGGCCGTCGCAAATCCAGCGTCGCCCGCGTGTTCATCAAAAAAGGCACTGGCAAGATCACGGTCAACGACAAGGACATCCAGGCGTTCTTCGGTCGCCAGACCTCCATCATGATCTGCCGCCAGCCCCTGTTCCTGACGAACCACGTCGAGACGTTTGACATCATGATCAACGTCCACGGCGGCGGCGAGTCCGGCCAGGCCGGCGCAGTGCGCCACGGCATTACCCGCGCCCTGATCGACTATGACGCAACGCTCAAGCCAGCGTTGAGCCAGGCCGGTTTCGTGACCCGCGATGCGCGTGAAGTCGAACGTAAAAAGGTCGGTTTCCGCTCAGCCCGCCGCCGCAAGCAGTTCAGCAAGCGTTAATTTTCGCTTCCCCTGCTTTGCAAAAAAAGCCGCCTGGTCCGCCTGGCGGCTTTTTTCATGGCGCTGCGGCTGCAACGCGCTAAGACACGCGCGCGTTATGGTTGATTGATTTGCTGTAGTATTTCCAGATTGCCTGTTGGCTTATTGAATAACGGAGTTACCCATGAGTGCAGTTGCTGAAAATATCCAGACCGAAATGCCCGCGCCCTTTGTGTTTACCGACAGCGCGGCCTCCAAAGTGGCCGAACTGATTGCCGAAGAAGGCAATCCCGACCTGAAGCTGCGCGTGTTCGTGCAGGGCGGCGGCTGCTCGGGTTTCCAGTACGGTTTCACCTTTGACGAAATCACCAACGAAGACGACACCACCATGACCAAGAATGGCGTGTCGCTGCTGATTGATGCGATGAGCTACCAGTACCTGGTCGGCGCCGAGATCGACTACAAGGACGACCTGGAAGGCGCGCAGTTCGTGATCAAGAACCCGAATGCCAGCAGTTCCTGCGGTTGCGGCTCCAGCTTCTCGGTCTGACGGTTGAGTCAAGGGCGGGCTTGACGCCGCCATTTTTTTAAAAGCCGCCTTCAGGGCGGCTTTTACGTTGCGGCTTTACCTGCTTCGGTTTGCCGGCTTTTTTCGGCGGCGGGCAGGCGCATCAGAGGCTACGCTCGTTTCAGGCGGTGTGCAAGGCGTGACATCAGTCAATAATCAGCAAGATGAGTTTGTCCACCACCCCGTCCGCGCTTGAAGGCGCGCCCCTGCCGAGCCCCTCGATCCAGCTTCCAGCCGCCGTGCCGGCGCATGCCTCTGAGCAGGGCATCGACCCTGATCAACTGGAAGCCGCGCGCATTCGGCTGGAACTCTTGTATGGCGAGGTCGCTGCCGACTGGCCCGGCTTCATTGCCCGTCCCGGCCAGTACCAGATGATGCAGGCGTGCCTGCTGACCTTCCTGTCGGCCAAGGCGCCCGAGGACGAGGTCCGCACGGGCAGCCATCTGGCGCAACTCGAAGCAGGAACGGGCACCGGTAAGACGGTCGCCTACTGCCTGGCGGCCATCGTGGCGTCCGAGGTGCTCAAGAAAACCGTCATCGTCTCCACGGCCACGGTGGCCCTGCAGGAGCAGCTGTTCCAGAAAGACCTGCCGCGCCTGGCTGAAATCATTCCCGATCTGCGCTACGACATCCTCAAGGGCCGCGCCCGCTATGTCTGCGAAAGCCGCCTCGAAGGCGTGATCAACGACGTGGCGCAGGACGGCCTGCTCACGGGTGAGCTGTTCCAGGACTCCTTTGGCGACGCCCGCCGGCAGGCGGCCGGCATTGTGCGCGACCGCACCCAGGCGATGCGCTGGTTCAAGAGCAGCGCAAAGAAACTCAACAGCGGTACTTGGGACGGCGACATCGACTCCCTCGCGCAGCCGCCCGACCCGCAGGACTGGCGTCAGGTCCAGGCCAATGCCCACGCCTGCAACGGCGGGCAGTGCGAGCATTTCAGGAACTGCGCCTTCTTCAAGGCCAGGCGCCAGGCGGCCAGCGCGACGCTGCAGGTGGCCAACCACGCGCTGGTGCTGGCGACGCTGCAGACCGACAGCAGCCTGATCGATGCGGGCAACACGCTGTTCGTGTTCGACGAGGCGCACCACCTGCCGGGCATCGCGGCCGAGCAGTTCTCGTACCGGGCACGCCTGGGAACGAGCAGCAAATTGCTCACCAGCCTGCGAACGGTGGCGCTGCGCCATGGCAAGGCCCTGCCGGCATCCACCCGGCCGGACCCGGTGGCCTTTGCCCAGCTAGTCACCGGCTGCACCGACAAGCTGGCGATGCTGGAGCGCTACTGGCAGGATGCCCAACTCGTCAGCGCCGACCAGCCCGTCCACCGCTTCGCCCAGGGCCGTATCCCGGAGGCCCTGGTTCTCGAGTGCCAGGAACTCGCCACGCTCATCCGCGCCATTGCCTCGGTGGTTTCAAGCATCGCGGCGGCATTGAAGGAGCCCGACGAATCGAAGTCGCCCACCCAGCGCGAGGAGCAGACCCATGCCGGCGTCGAGCTGGGCGTCTATCTGTCGCGGCTTGGCACCCTGGACAAGCTGCTGAGCGCCTGGGCCACCCATGACCGGGTGCCGTGGGCCAAGTGGATCGAATGGGCAGAGGATGGGGCCGGCAGCGCGCCGGACGCCTGGCTGTGCGCCAGCCCGATGACGGCAGCCCAGGTTTTGTCGAAGAACCTGTGGAACAAGGTCAGCGCCGCCGTCTGCACCTCGGCCACGCTGACGGCCTGCGGCAGCTTTGATTTTTTTGACCGCCTGAGCGGCATGAACCGCTTTCCCGAGCGCCGGTCGCTGGTCGTGGATTCGCCCTTTGACTATGCGACGCAGGGCGAGTTGCGCATCGCGCCCATGACGCATTCGCCCAAGAGTCCGGGTTTCTCCGATGAGCTGTGCGACAAGCTGCCCGGGCTGCTGCGCGAGCACCCGCACGGGCAGCTGGTGCTGTTCACGTCCAGGCGCCAGATGCAGGCTTGTCATGCGGCGCTACCCCAGGATTTGCTGGACCAAGTGCTGGTGCAGGGCGTTCGCTCGCGCACCGAGCTGCTCAGGGAGCACGGCCGGCGCGTCAAGGCCGGCGAGCGTTCCATCATCTTTGGCCTGCAGTCCTTTGGCGAAGGCATCGACCTGCCGGGCCGGCTGTGCGAGCATGTGGTGATCGACAAGCTGCCGTTCACGCCGCCAAGCTCGCCGGTCGAGGAAGCGCTGGCCGAGTGGCTGAGCGGGCAGGGGCGCGACCCGTTTGCCGAGCTGTCGGTGCCGCGTGCGGGCATGAAGCTGGCGCAATGGGCCGGGCGCGGCGTGAGAACCGTGACCGACCGGGCTGTCATCACGGTGTGCGACACCCGGCTGGTGACGATGCGCTACGGGCAAGCCATCCTGGCAGGCCTGCCGGCATTCCCGCTGGTGCGTAGCGCTCCGACCTGAATGGTGATCATGGGCGAACGCATGAAGAGGGGGCCAGGCCGATTCAGGCGGGATACAGCGCACCCAGCACACGCAAGCCCGCCGCGCCGGTCACGCCGGGCAGGTTACCGGGCTGGCGTTGGATCATCTGGCGCGCCAGCCAGGCAAAGGCAGCCGCCTCGACCTGCAGCGGCGGCAGGCCGTGCTGGTCCGAAGTGCTGACGCGCAGCCAGGGCAGGCCCGCCTGCAGGCGCTGCAGCAGATACAGATTGAAAGCGCCGCCGCCGCAGACGATCAGTTCAGTGCTCTCTTTTCCATAGCTGCTAACGCCCGCTGTACATGCGAAAACCGTCAATTCGGTCAATGTATTTTGAATATCCTCGGGGCGTTCGCCGGAAAAGGGGCGCAGTTTTTCATCCAGCCACGCCAGGCTGAAAAGGTCGCGTCCCGTGCTCTTGGGAATCGGCTGCGAGAAGTAGGGTTCGCCCCGCAGGCTGGCCAGCAGCGCCGGAACCAGTCGGCCGCTTTTCGCCCAGGTGCCGCCCGCATCAAAAGGCTGGCCGGTGTGCCGCAGGCACCATGCGTCCATCAGCGCGTTGCCCGGCCCGCAGTCAAAGCCCAGCACCGGCAAGGGCGAGCCGGCAGGCGGCAGCACGCTGAGATTGGAGATGCCGCCCAGGTTCAGCACCGCGACCGTGGCGTCCGCGCGGCCAAAGACACCCTGGTGAAACGCCGGCACCAGCGGCGCACCCTGGCCGCCTGCGGCGACATCGCGGCTGCGGAAATCGGCCACCACGTCAATGCCGGTCAATTCGGCCAGCAGGGCCGGATTGTTGAGCTGGAGCGTGTAGCCCGCGCCCGCAGGTTCTGCTGAAGTTCGCTGGGGCTGGTGCCTGACCGTCTGCCCGTGCGCGCCAATGGCCTGGATCTGGCTGGCGCTGATGCCCTGCGCGCCAGCTTGCCGCACCAGCTTGGCAACCACCTGGGCATAGACCGCCGCCAGCTGGCTGCCCGCCAGCGCGGCGCGGTGCAATTCATTGTGCGAAGGCGAATTGAGCGCCAGCAGTTCAGCCCTAAAACTGTCGCCAAACGGCTCGCTGGCGCTGGCGACGACGCGCAGCGTCTGGCTTGAGAAATCGACCAGAACGCCGTCGGCGCCGTCAAGGGAAGTGCCTGACATCAGGCCAATGGTGTAGTCGTGCATGCAGCGATTTTGCCGCAGTCGCTACCGGCTTTTGCCTTACTCGGCCTGGGTCTGCTCAATCGTGGCTGCGGCCTGCAGCTGGTTCCTGAAGCCGTTGGCCAGTTGCCTGAACTGCGGCAGGGCGGCGGTGGGCACCGGAACCACGTCGCTTTGCTTGGCAATTGCCATCGGATCCTGCTGTACGCCGTTGACGCGCACTTCAAAATGCAGGTGCGGGCCGGTGGCCCAGCCGGTCGAGCCGACCAGGCCGATGGTCTGGCCCTGGCTGACGGTCTGGCCAGGCTGCACGTTGATTTTGCTCAGGTGGGCATAGACGGTTTCAAGGTTGTTGCGGTGCTTGATGAACACCACGTTGCCAAAGCCGTTCTGTACCCCGGCAAACTCCACCACGCCGTCACCGATGGTTCGGGCGGGCGTGCCGGTGGTCGCCGCGAAATCGGTGCCGTTGTGGGCGCGCCAGGTTTGCAGGATGGGATGAAAACGCATCGAAAAGCCGCTGCTGATGCGCGAGAACTCCACCGGGGAACTCAAAAACGCGCGGCGCAGGCTCTTGCCGTCCAGCGTGTAGTAGCCACCCTTCAGCGGTGCGCCTGACGCGTCCTGGCCCGGGGGCTGGAACCACATCGCCTGGTAGGCCTTGCCTTCGTTGACGAACTCGGCCGACAGCACGCGGCCGGTGCGCATGGTTTCGCCATCGGCTTCCAGGGTTTCGTAGACCACGTTGAAGCGGTCGCCCTTGCGCAGCGCGCGGCGGAAATCGATGTCGGTCGAGAAAATTTCCGCCAACTGCACGCCGACGCCATCGGGAATGCGGGCGTCGTCGATGGCGGCGAACAGCGAGGTCTCGATGGTGGCGCTGGCCAGCCGGGCCGAGCGGGTGTAGGGCGCGGTTTCAATGCGCGAGGTGAAGCGGCCATCGCTGCTGCGTTCAACGACCAGGCGCTGGAACACCTGTTCGTCGTCGGTGGGCCAGCGCATGCTGAGCTTGAGCAGCTGCTGGCTTTCGCTGGCCTCGGCGGTGACGTTTTTGCCCGGTGGCCCGGTGAGGATCAGCTGCGCATTGGCATCGGTTCGCAAAAACACCTCCGCCGCTGTGTCATCAATGTTCAGCCGCTGCAGCAGGGTGCTGGCCCGGTCGCTGCTGCGCGTGCTTTCGGTGCGAAACAGCTTGAAGTTGAAATCGGCCAGCGCGTCCGCCTGGGCCTGCGCGGACTGGGGGGAAAGAGGCTGAATCGCTTCCAGCACCTGGCGAACCGGCAGGTCGGCGGCGTCGGGCGCGAGCGGCGCAACGCCGAAGGCGGTCACGCCGGTTCCCAGCAGCAGCATGGCCAGGCTGGCGGTCAGGCGTTTGGGGTGGCGGCGCAGGCTATCGGCAATGGCGGACAGGACACGGGAAAGGGTCAGCGGGGTATGGGAGGCGACGGGCAGGCGCAAAGCGTGAATCCCAACTAAAGTGCGTCGGGCCGCAAGGGCATGCCGGACGATGGTGACAGGTAAATCGACAGCCGGGCCAACCGTTTTTGCCAGCGGGTGGAGGGCATCGGACTCAAAAATTCGGGCTTCCTCGCCGGCGAACAGTGGCGCCTCTAAAATGGCGGCCCGACGTAGGAAAGCCAGAATTATATCTGTCGGACAATAACCTGTCCCGAGAAAAACCCTTATGAATCAAGAGCTTGTTACAAATTCACCCCTGTCTGACCGTGTAAAGACGGCGCTGGCCGTCTCCCTGCGGGGCTGCGACGAGCTGATTCCGCAGGACGAATGGACCCGCAAACTGGTCCGCAGCGAAGCCACCGGCGTGCCGCTGCGCATCAAGCTGGGGCTGGACCCGACCGCGCCCGACATCCACATCGGCCACACCGTGGTGCTCAACAAGATGCGCCAGTTGCAGGACCTGGGCCACACGGTGATCTTCCTGATTGGCGACTTCACCAGCCTGATTGGCGATCCGTCGGGGCGCAACAGCACGCGCCCGCCGCTCACGCCCGAGCAGATCAAGGTGAACGCCGAAACCTATTACCGCCAGGCCAGCCTGGTGCTGGACCCGGCCAAAACCGAGATTCGCTACAACAGCGAATGGTGCGACCCGCTGGGCGCGCGCGGCATGATCCAGCTCGCTTCGCGCTACACCGTGGCGCGCATGATGGAGCGCAACGACTTTCACGACCGCTTCAAGGCCGGCCAGTCGATCAGCGTGCATGAATTCTTGTACCCGCTGATGCAGGGCTATGACTCGGTGGCGCTCAAGAGCGACCTGGAACTCGGCGGCACCGACCAGAAGTTCAATTTGCTGATGGGCCGGCATCTGCAGCAGGAATACGGCCAGGAGCCGCAGTGCATCCTGACCATGCCGCTGCTCGAAGGCCTGGACGGCATCGAGAAGATGTCGAAAAGCAAGAACAACTACATTGGCATTTCCGAGGACGCCAATTCCATGTTCGCCAAGGTGCTGTCGATCTCCGATGTGCTGATGTGGAAGTGGTACACGCTGCTGTCGTTCAAAAGCGAAGCCGACATCGCCGCGCTGAAGGCCGAAATTGAAGCCGGCCGCAACCCCAAGGACGCCAAGGTCGCGCTGGCCAAGGAAATCACCGCGCGCTTTCATTCCGCCGCAGCAGCGGACGCCGCCGAGCAGGATTTCATCAACCGCAGCAAGGGCGGCGTGCCCGACGAGATTCCCGACGTGTCGCTGTCGGGCGCGCCGCTGGGCATAGGCGCGCTGCTCAAGGCGGCCGGGCTGGCGCCTTCGGGCAGCGAAGCCAGCCGCCTGATCGACGGCGGCGGCGTGCGCGTGGACTCCAGCGTGGTCAGCGACAAGGCGCTCAAGCTGGCGGCCGGGACTTACGTGGTGCAGGTCGGCAAGCGCAAGTTTGCCCGCGTGACGCTGGCATGAAGCTGAAGCGCGCATGAAGGCGGTGCTGCAGCGCGTGGCCGAGGCCCGCGTCGTGGTTGCCGGTGAAACCGTCGGCCGGATCGGCCAGGGCCTCTTGGTGCTGGTCTGCGCCGAACGCGGCGACAGCGAAGCGCAGGCCGACAAGCTGCTGGCCAAGATCCTCAAGCTGCGCATCTTTTCGGACGACGCCGGCAAGATGAACCGCAGCGTGCAGGACCTGGACGGGCAGGGCGCCTGCGGCGGGCTGCTCGTCGTCAGCCAGTTCACGCTGGCGGCCGATGCCTCGGGCGGCAACCGGCCGAGCTTTACCGGCGCCGCGCCGCCTGATGTGGGACGGCGGCTCTACGACTATTTCGTGGCTCAGGCTCGCAAGCTGCACCCGCAGGTCGAAACCGGCCAGTTCGCCGCCGACATGCAGGTGCATCTGGTCAACGATGGTCCGGTGACGATTCCGCTGCACATCGCGCCCGATGCCTGAATAGCCGGTAAATGCTATTGTTTAGATAGCTGCTTGCGCCCGTCCCTGTTGCGCAAGAGCTATTTTTGATGCTGAAACCGTCAGCGGTAGGGGTTGTCGAAGCCCAGGCCCGCCAGAATCTCGATTTCCAGCGCTTCCATCTCCTCGGCGTCTTCTTCGCCGGTTTCATGGTCGTAGCCCTGCGCATGCAGCGTGCCATGCACCAGCAGATGCGCGTAATGTGCCTGCAGGGTTTTCTGGTTGTCCTGCGCCTCTTTTGCGACCACGGGCGCGCACAGCACCAGGTCGGCGGTCACGTAAGGGGCCTGCGTGTAGTCAAAGGTCAGCACATTGGTGGCGTAGTCCTTTGCCCGGTAATCGCGGTTCAGCGCCTGGCCTTCCTCGGCGCCCACGATGCGAACGGTGATCTCGGCATCGCTTTGCAGCGCGTGGCGAATCCAGCGGGCCACGCTGTGGCGCGGCAGGGCGGCGCGGTGCAGGGCCGCATCGGGGAATTTTCCGAACTGCAGCGACAAACTCAGTGAATTAAGAGCCATTTCGGCTCCTTGCGCTGGTCTTGCGGGCGGATACAGCTACCAAATCAATAGCAGGATTGGCGTCGTCCCGGTCGCTCGGTGTCTTGTCATACGCATCGACGATGCGCGCCACCAGCGGATGGCGCACCACATCGGCGCTGGTCAGCCGGGTAATCGCGATGCCCTGCACGCGCTTGAGCACCCGTTCGGCATCGATCAGCCCGCTGAGCTGGGTGCGCGGCAGATCGACCTGGCTCACGTCGCCGGTCACCACCGCCTTGCTGCCAAAGCCGATGCGCGTCAAAAACATCTTCATCTGCTCGGGCGTGGTGTTTTGCGCCTCGTCCAGGATCACGAAGGCGTGGTTCAGCGTGCGCCCGCGCATGAAGGCCAGCGGCGCAATCTCGATCTGCTGGCGCTCGAAGGCTTTTTGCACGCGCTCGAAGCCCATCAGCTCGTGCAGCGCGTCGTACAGCGGGCGCAGGTAGGGATCGACCTTCTGGCTCAAATCGCCCGGCAAGAAGCCCAGGCGCTCGCCGGCCTCGACCGCCGGGCGCGTCAGCACGATTTTCTGCACCGTGCTGCGCTCCAGCGCATCGACCGCGCAGGCCACCGCCAGGTAGGTCTTGCCGGTGCCGGCCGGGCCGATGCCGAAGGTGATGTCGTGCGTGGCGATGTTCTCCAGGTAGGTGCCCTGGTTGATGGTGCGCGCGCGCAGGTCGGCGCGGCGGGTGGACAGCGCCATCGGGCCTTCGGCGGTGCTCAGGGCGGTGTCGCCGGCCAGCATCAGCTGCACGGTTTCGGGCTCGATGGGCCGCTGGGCGATTTCATACAGCGCCTGCAGCACTTCGAGCGCCTGCTGGGCCCGCAGCTTGGGGCCGTCGATCTTGAACTGCTCGAAGCGGTGCGCAATCGTCACCTGCAGCCCGGCCTCGATGGTGCGGATGTGGATGTCCATCGGGCCACACAGGTTGGCCATGCGGGTGTTGTTGGGCGGCGTGAAGGTGTGGCGAAGAATCAAGGCGTGGGTTTTCCTGAAATGGGGCAAAACAAGGAGCGGGAAGGCGATTGTCTGCCTAAATCGGGGCGGCCACCCGGCTGCTAAGATTTGGCCATGATAGGAAGACTCACTGGCCAGCTGGCCGAAAAAAATCCGCCCGAAATCCTGGTGGACTGCCATGGCGTCGGCTATGAGGTGCTGGTGCCCATGAGCACTTTTTACAACCTGCCGGGGCTGGGCGAGAAAATCAGCCTGTTCACGCATTTCATCGTGCGCGAGGACGCGCAGCTGCTCTACGGCTTTGGCAGCACCGCCGAGCGCGGCGCGTTTCGCCAGCTGATCAAGATCACCGGCGTCGGCCCGCGCATGGCGCTCAGCGTGCTCAGCGGCATGAGCGTTGCCGAACTGGCGCAGGCCGTGACGCTGCAGGAGGCGGGTCGCATCGTCAAGGTGCCCGGTATCGGCAAGAAGACCGCCGAGCGCCTGCTGTTAGAGCTCAAGGGCAAGTTGGGCGCCGATATTGGCGCGCATGTCAGCGTGAGCAGCGAGGCGCAGCTCGACATCCTGCAGGCGCTGGTCGCGCTGGGCTACAGCGACAAGGACGCGGCGCTGGCGCTCAAGGCCCTGCCGCCGGACGTGGGCGTGAGCGAAGGCATCAAGCTGGCGCTGCGGGCGCTGGGGAAATAATAATAAGGATTGATGTTGGCCAAGTTCACTTTTCTCGACCTCGCTGAAGAAGTTCTCAAGAATTCCAGTACGCCGCTTGACATCTCAACCATTTGGAAAAATGGGTTGGCCTCCAAAGCCGTTGATAAAGTAGGTTCTAAAGGTAAAACGCCTTGGATATCCTTGGGAGCGCGCTTGTACGTCGATACCAAAGACAATGCGAAATCTTGTTTCCTTCGAACTGGAGATAACCCTGTATTGTTTGGACTGAAATCGATTCACACGGCCCAGCAAGCCCAAGAGGCCATCATCAAGGTAGAGTCGATTCCCAAACTGAAGGAGCGAAACCTACACCCCTTACTGGCATTTTTCGCCAAGCTTTATTTGGGTGATGCTTACGTGAAAACTATCTATCATGAAAAGTCACTCAAGAAGTCTTTCAATGAATGGCTGCATCCCGATTTGGTCGGTGTGCGTTTTCCTGACCTGCATGTAGATGCTCGTTCACTTGCAGCGACAGCTGGTGAATTACCTTTCAAGTTGCTATCGTTTGAGTTGAAGCGGAGTCTGAATTTTTCAAACTTGCGGGAGTCCTTTTTTCAGGCAGTTAGCAACTCATCCTGGGCGCACCAAGGCTATTTGGTGGCTGCAAATATCAAGGAAAGTCCCGATTTTCTCGGTGAATTGAAACGCCTGTCCGGTAGCTTTGGCATCGGTGTAATCTCGCTCGATATCGAGAATCCAGATGACTCTTCGGTGCTTTATCCGGCGGGGGAGAGAAAGAATCTGGATTGGGACAGCATCAATAAACTTGCTTCCGAGAACCCTGATTTCAGTCAATTTCTGCGCGACGTGCGAATCGATTTGGACGGGAAAAAAGTTCATCCCGCCGAGTACGACAAGATTGAAAAAGACATAGACAAGCTGAAGTTATTAGTCAACCCTACAGCTAAACCATGACCATCCAGACCGACGACTTCGACATGTCCGACCTGCCGCCGGCCCGGCGTATGCTGTCGGCCGCCCCGGCCTCGCCGAAAGAAGAGGCCATCGAGCGTGCCCTGCGGCCCAAGCTGTTCGACGACTATGTCGGCCAGACCAAGGCGCGCGAGCAGCTTGAAATCTTCATCGGCGCGGCCAACAAGCGCCAGGAAGCGCTCGACCATGTGCTGCTGTTCGGCCCGCCCGGCCTGGGCAAGACCACGCTGAGCCACATCATCGCGCACGAACTCGGCGTGAACATGCGCTCGACCTCGGGGCCGGTGCTGGAAAAGCCCAAGGATCTGGCGGCGCTGCTGACCAACCTCGAAAAGAACGATGTCCTGTTCATCGACGAAATCCACCGCCTGAGCCCGGTGGTCGAGGAAATCCTGTATCCGGCGCTGGAAGATTATCAAATCGACATCATGATCGGCGAAGGCCCGGCGGCGCGCTCCATCAAGCTTGACTTGCAGCCGTTCACGCTGGTCGGCGCCACGACCCGCGCCGGCATGCTGACCAATCCGCTGCGCGACCGCTTCGGCATCGTCGCCCGGCTGGAGTTCTACACACCCGAGGAGCTGGCGCGCATCGTCAAGCGCAGCGCCGGCCTGCTGAATGCGCCGATGGACGCGGAAGGCGGCTTCGAGATCGCGCGCCGTTCGCGCGGAACGCCGCGCATCGCCAACCGGCTGCTGCGCCGGGTGCGCGACTATGCCGATGTCAAGGGCAACGGCACCATCACGCTGGACATCGCCAACCGGGCGCTGGCCATGCTGGACGTCGATCCGCAGGGCTTTGACCTGATGGACCGCAAGTTCTTGGAGGCCGTGATTTTGCGTTTCGACGGCGGCCCGGTCGGGCTGGACAACATTGCCGCCAGCATCGGCGAGGAGTCCGGGACGATTGAAGACGTGATCGAGCCGTATTTGATTCAGCAGGGTTTTTTGCAGCGCACGCCGCGCGGGCGCATTGCCACGCTGGCGGCGTACCGGCACCTGGGCGTGGCGCCGCCGCGCGGCAATGCCGAGAATCTGTTTGAAGAGTAGCGCGGCCGGATTGGGCACAAAATAGGCCTTTTGCGCATGGCTGACGGGCAGGTTCAGCTATTGAAAAAATAGCAATAAGGCGTGTCGGGGCAGGCTTGGGCAACACGAATCTGTGGCGCTACTTTTTTCATAGCTGTCAGCGCCCGTCCTGCCTGCACAAAAGGCCTGAATGGCCCGAAATTTCAAGTCATCGCGCCGCGCGCATCGACCTGGATGATGCGGTCCACCGTGCCGTTTCGCAGGCCGCCGCTGACGCCGATCATCACATCGTGCAGGTTCACTGTCGGATCGCAGTGGCCGGGAATCAGCCACAGCAGCTGGCCCAGCGCCGGCAGGCGGTCGCTGCCATCCACGGGCCGCAAGATGCCGTGCTCGTCGCCGCCGTTGAAGTAGTCCAGCCCGCTTTTTTTCTCAAAGGCATGCACCTTCGGCATGCCTGAGTCGATGGCGTGGCTCTTGTGGCCGGCGTCGCACACGGCGTGGCTGGCGTGGGTGCTGATGACCTGCGTCTTGACAAACAGCGCGTGCTCGAACTGCGGCTGTGCCGGGTCGCGCTCGTTCTGGGCATAGTCCACGTCCATGAACATGAAGGAGCCGGCCTGCAACTCGCCATATACGCCGCTGGCGGCCTCCAGCGCGAAGCTGCCGGTGCCCGCGCCGGTCACCAGCCCGGGCGCGATGCCGTGCGCCTTGAGCAGCTGGCAGGTCAGCTCCACGGCCTTGGTGGCGCTGGCGGCGGCCATGCGGCGCTCGATGGCGCTGCGCAAATGCTGGGCCTTGCCTTGGTAGGCCTGCAGCCCGGCAAAGCGCAGCGCCGGGTGCTTGCGGATTTCCAGCGCCAGCTTGACGGCGGCCTCGCCGGGCTGGGCGCCGCAGCGCCCCTGGCCGACATCGATCTCGACGAACACGTCAATCACCGTCGCCACGCTGCTGCGCGCGCTGGTGCGCGCCTCGGTCATGGCCTTTGCCAGCCGGCTCACGCCCTCCGGGCTGTCCACGGCGATGGCGATCTGGCCGCCGCGGTGGGACGCCACCGCCTGCGTGAGGGCGGCTACCCGCGCCAGCTTGGCCGGGGCAATCACCTGGTTGCTGATGTACACGTTGTAGATGCCGCCGGCCACCATGACCTCGGCCTCGGCGGTTTTTTGCACGCACACGCCGGCGGCGCCGGCCTTGATCTGCATTTTGGCCAGCACGGTGCTTTTGTGCAGCTTGGCGTGGGGGCGCCAGCGGACATGGTGTTTTTTGGCGAAGTCAGCCATTCGGACCAGGTTGCGTTTCAGGGCGTCCATGTCAATCACCAGGGCTGGGGTGTCGATGTCGTGGACAGGTTTGCCGATCAGTTCGGAGAGGCGCGCGGGCAGGTTACTCATCAGGGGTTTTCAGGGCAGGTGGGGTGGTCAGGTGGTGGAAACAATGGGGCTCGGTCCGGCGGCCAGCAGGCCGTCGTCCAGGGATTCGTCGTTCAGGTGCTGGGTGTCGGCCCAGCCGACCAGGGTAAAGCCCTGCTGCGTCCAGAGCAGCCGGTTGATGGCCGCGTTACCCAGCATCCAGGTGCGCGGCGCCTGGATGTGCAGGCGGGCGGCGGCGCGGTAGAGCACGTCCATCACGCCGCCGTGGCCGACCAGCGCGATCAGCTCGCCCGGGTGCCGGGCGGCTATTCGCTCGGCGGCCTCGACGACGCGCTGGCTCAGCGCCAGCAGGGACTCGCCGCCGGCGGGTGCGAATTCCGGGTCGCGCTTGCGCCAGCGCTGCGACTGTTCGGGCAGCAGGGCTTCGATTTCGGCAAAGGTCTTGCCTTCAAAATCGCCAAAGCAGCGTTCGCGCAGGCCGGTTTCAGGGGTGACCGGCAGGCCGCGCGCGCGCCCGAGGTATTCGGCGGTTTCCCAGGCGCGGGCCAGGTCGCTGGCGTACACCGCCGTGATGGGTTCTTCCTTCAGCGCCAGCGCCAGGCGCGCGGCCTGCAGGCGGCCGGTGTCGTTCAGTGGAATGTCCAGGTGGCCCTGGATGCGGGTGTCCACGTTCCAGGTGGTTTCGCCATGGCGAATGGCGATGATGCGGGTCGGTTCAATCATGAAAAAGGCAGCGCGAGGGCGGTGAAAGTGGATCGGGGGGCTGGCAGGGTCAACGGGGGATCTGCGCGGTGATCCGGCGTGGTCCTGGAGGGGGTTGCGGAAAGCCCTGCAAGGCCGCGTCCAGCATGGCGGACAGCACGGCGAGCGTCTCGTTCTGAACGCCGTCGTTCACGGCGCGGGTTTCAAAGACCACCTGGCTGGTCGTCAGGTCGCGCACCAGCAGGCTCAGCTCGCGCCGGTAATAGGGGTCTGAAAAGCGCATCGGATAGACCGGAAACGACATGCCGAACGCCGCGCCCCGGTTGCCGCCGCCCAGGAAAACGCCGGGCGTGGCAAAACCGAAGCCGTCGTAGCCGGGGCCGTAATAGGTCGGGCGCTCGATCACCAGGGTGCCTATCCGCACCTGCACGCTGTAGCGCGGCGCGGCCGGGTTCAGTTCCATGCCGACCCTGGCCAGCGCGGTGCGCGCCAGCCCTTCGATGGCGTCGTGCCGGGCGCCGACGACCTGCTGCGAGGGCAGGCGCTCAAAGCGGTAGGCCGTGCCCGGCGCAGGAGGTGCTGTGCCCCAGTTATAAAACGCCGTGACATCGGTTTCGACCACGCGCAGGCCGGAGCAGCCGGCCATGAACAGTCCCATGAATGCGATTGAAAAAATAGCCGTCAATGCTCGTTTCATAAGGCCTCCTGTGAAGGGCGATTAACCGGGCGCCAGCGGGTTGATGCCGATGACGGCGCGGCCCGCGGGCGCCGCCTGCATGAACTCCTCGGCATCAAACGCCTTGTCGCCTTCGGGGTCGGCGACGCCGGTCGTCCTGATGCCCTTGAAATCATGGCGCTTGCTGTCCATCAGGTGCGACGGCACGATATTTTGCAAGGCCGAAAACATGTTTTCAATCCGGCCCGGATACTGCTTTTGCCAGTCGCGCAGCATGTTGCCGACCTGCTTGCGCTGCAGGTTTTCCTGGCTGCCGCACAGCGTGCACGGAATGATGGGGAAGTCTTGCACCTGCGCCCAGCGCGTCAGGTCTTTCTCGGTGACGTAGGCCATCGGGCGGATGACGATGTTCTTGCCGTCGTCGCTGACCAGTTTTGGCGGCATGCCCTTGAGCTTGGCGGCAAAGAACATGTTCAAAAAGAAGGTCTGCAGCATGTCGTCGCGGTGGTGGCCGAGTGCGATCTTGGTGCAGCCGAGCTCGCCCGCCACGCGGTACAAAATCCCGCGCCGCAGCCGCGAGCACAGCGAGCACAGCGTCTTGCCCTCTGGAATCACGCGCGTCACGATGCTGTAGGTGTCCTGGTTTTCGATGTGATACGGCACGCCGAGCTTGCTCAGATACTCGGGCAGCACATGCTCGGGAAAGCCGGGCTGCTTCTGGTCGAGGTTGACGGCGACCAGCTCGAAGTTGATGGGCGCGCGCTTTTGCAGCTTGAGCAGGATGTCCAGCATGGCGTAGCTGTCCTTGCCGCCCGAGACGCAGACCATCACCTTGTCGCCTTCCTCGATCATGTTGAAATCGACAATCGCCCGGCCGACCTCGCGGCACAGGCGCTTCTCTAACTTGTGGTCCTCGCGTTCGATCTTCATCGAGTTCTGCACGCGGGCTGAGGTTTCGAGTTGCTCGTCTATCCAGATTGCATTCATATCGTTCACCACTGTCCTGTCTCGACGCGAATGGCTACTTCGCAGTCGTCAAAAATTTCCAGTTTTGCGATTTTCACCCGCACGCCCAGCACGCCGGGCAGCAGCATCAGCCGGTGCGCCAGCTTGCCGATCAGGCTTTCCAGCAGGTTGGCATGTTCGGCGGTGCATTCGGTGATGATGATCTGGCGCACCTTGCGGTAGTCGAGCACATGGTGGATGTCGTCGTCGTGCGGCAGCAGCGTCTGCGTGCCCAGGTTCAGTTCGGCATCGACCTGGATCGGCTGCGGCGCGGTTTTTTCATGCGCCAGGATGCCCAGGTTGGCGTCAAAGCGCAAGCCGGTCAGGTGGAGGATTCGGGTTCCCCGGGTAGTGAGCATGGTGGCAGTCTGTAAAGGGTCTGGGTTGAATATGTCAGGGAAGTATGTCAGTGGCGCCAGGAGGGTCACATACAGGGTCACATCAGCGAGAAATCCCGCTCGAAGCGCATCAGGTGCTGGCCGCCATCGACCAGCAGCGTGGTGCCGGTGATGGACGAGTTTTCCAGCGCGAACTTCACCGTCGCAGCCACATCGGCCGGCGTGGACGAGCGGCCCAGCGGCGAGAGCTTGTGGCGCGCCTCGAAGGCCTCGCCCGTCAGCAGGTGGCTGGTCAGCGTCAGCCCGGGCGCGACGCCGACCACGCGCACCTCGGGCGCCAGCGCCATGGCCAGCATGGTGCCGGCCGCTTCCAGCGCGGCCTTGGACAGCGTGTAGCTGAAAAAATCGGGGTTCTGGTTCCAGAGCTTCTGGTCGAGCAGGTTGACGACCGCGCCCGTGGCATTGCGCGCGGCCACATGCGCATGCAGCGCCTGGGCCAGCAGGATGGCGGCGCCGGTGTTGCTGCGCAGGTGCTTGTCCAGCGCGGCAAAGCCAAAGCTGGCGGCCGTGTCGTGCTCGAAGGTCGAGGCGCTGTTGACCACCGCATCGACGCGGCCAAAGTGGGCGATGACGCGCGGCACGAGGCCGCGCACGGCCGCTTCATCTGATAAGTCGGCATCAAAAGCAGCCGATGCGCACGTCAGCCGTGCGCAGTCAGCTACGGTTTTAATAGCGTCAGCCTCGGAACTGCGGTAATGCACCGCCACCTGCCAGCCGCCGGCGGCCAGCGCCAGCGCGATTTCGCGGCCCAGCCGCAGGGCGGCGCCGGTCACGAGAACCACGGGTCGGGACGAAGCTGGTGTCATCAGGTTGGGGTCGGTGAAGGGCATGGCGAAATGGCCAAAGGGAATCGCGGACAATCATGTTAAGTGACCAACATGACCAATCCTTTCATTTTAACGAGCCCCCTGCAGGCCGATATCGCCAAGGCCATCGAATCGGCCGGCGGCTGGCTGGGTTTTGATGTTTTCATGGCGCTGGCGCTCTACCAGCCCGGCCTGGGCTACTACGCCAGGGACTCGCTGAAATTCGGCCTGATGCCCGGCGGCGTGAAGGGCGGCAGCGATTTCGTCACCGCGCCCGAGTTGTCGCCGCGTTTTGGCCAGACGCTGGCGCGGCAGGTGGCGCAGGCGCTGCAGGCCTCGGGCACGACCGAAGTCTGGGAGTTTGGCGCCGGCTCCGGTGCGCTGGCGCAGCAGGTGCTCGATACGCTGGGGGAGCAGGTCACGCGCTACACGATTGTCGATCTCTCTAGCTCCCTGCGTGAACGCCAGCGCGAACGGCTGGCCGCCCATGCCGGAAAAGTGCAGTGGGCGACCGAATTGCCGGCGCGCATGCGCGGCGTGGTGCTGGGCAACGAGGTGTTGGACGCCATGCCAGTCAAGCTGCTGGCGCGGCTGGGTGGCGTCTGGCACGAGCGCGGCGTGGTGCTGCATGAAGGGCGCTTTACCTACGCCGACTGTCCCACCGATTTGCGCCCGCCGCTGGAGGTGGCGGGCCGGCACGATTACGTCACCGAAATTCACCCCCAGGCCGAAGGCTTTGTGCGCACGCTGGCCGACCGGCTGGAAGCCGGCGCGGCGTTGTTGCTCGATTACGGCTTTCCCGAGCACGAGTACTACCACCCGCAGCGCGACATGGGCACGGTGATGTGCCACCGCGCGCACCTGCTTGATGCCGACGCGCTGGCCGACGTGGGCGAAAAAGACATCACGGCGCACGTCAATTTCACCGGCATCGCGCTGGCCGGGCAGGAGGCAGGGCTGCAAGTGCTGGGCTACACCAGCCAGGGACGCTTTTTGCTGAACTGCGGACTGCTGGGCGGCCTGGAAGACGCCAGCCTGGCCGAGCGAGCCATGGTGCAAAAGCTGGTCAACGAGCATGAAATGGGCGAGCTGTTCAAGGTGATTGCGTTTGGCGCGAAGAACAGTCCTGCGTGGGAGCCGATGGGCTTTTCGGCGGGGGACCGCACGCATACGCTGTAGCCGCGCTTGCACCTTGAAAATCATCTACTGCAGCTTGCCTTTAATGACCTCACAAGGTCAAATGCCGGTAATTTTTTTATCACTCAAGTGATAATGACCTGTTGAGGTCAAAAATATGCTGTTCACCCCTGCCACTCTTTCCACTCTGGCGCATTACCTGATCGTAGAACGCAAGGGTCAGGGCTTATCGCGCGCGCAGGCGGCGGCGGTCTGCAATGTGAGTCCTTCCTTTATTCGCGATGCCGAAAGCGATCCGGCGCGTTGCTCTCTGGGGCTGCTGCTGCAGTACATGGCTGGCCTGGGCCTGTTGATGGACGTGGCGGGCTGGAGCCATGATGTGCAGGCACCAATAGATTTCCCTGGTGTAGTCGGTGACGCTGAAGGCAATCCATGATCCGCCTGCGTGTATGGGCCAATGCGCGGCCCATGGGCTGGTTTGGCCATGCGGCGGGTGAGTTCTTTTTTGAATACGACGCGCAGTGGCTGGCGCAGCCGGGGGCCTATGCGCTGGCGCCACAGTTTGTCCTGAACGCCCAGACCACGCGAGGCGCGCTGGTGCGCAGCTTTTTCGAAAACCTGTTGCCCGAAGGCGAGGTGCTGGACGATGTGCTGGCCGCCTTGCAGTTGCGTGGCGCGTCTTCGCTGGACGTGCTGGGCCGCCTGGGAGCGGAACTGCCTGGTGTGCTGTCGCTGCTGCCCGAAGATTCCATGCCGCGTATCCAGCAGGACTACCGTGATTTGCCGTTTGCCGAACTCAGCGCCCGGCTGGCACACCGCACCGCCACACCGCTGCTGGTGTCCAACACGCAGGCCGGCATGTCGCTGGCCGGTGCGCAGGACAAGCTGGGCCTGCGCTTCGAGCCCAGGACCAGACGGCTGTACGACAGCGTGGGCGCATCACCCACCACGCACATCCTGAAGCCCGACACGCGCCAACTGCGCTACCAGCCCAGCGCCATCAATGAATACGCCTGCATGAAGCTGGCCCAGGCGCTGAAGCTGCCGGTGCCCAAGGTGTGGCTGCTGCGCGTGCCCGAGGCGGCCTATGTGGTGGAGCGCTATGACCGGGTGCTGACGGCGGGCAACATTGTCGGCCTGCACCAGTTTGACGGCTGCCAGCTGCTGGGCCATGGTCCGGGCTGGAAGTATGAGCGCTCGGGCGGGCTGGCGAGCCTTCCCAAACTGGTAGCCGCCTTGCGTGCGCTGCGGGTGCGCGGCAGCGATTTGCTGCAGTTCCAGCGCTGGGTGATGTTCAATTACCTGATTGGCAATGCCGATGCGCATGCCAAGAACCTGTCGCTGCTGGTTGATGGCAAAGGCTACCGGTTGGCGCCGTTTTACGACCTGCTGTGCGTGCGGGCTTACGGCGACGAAGGCCTGGCGCTTTTCATCGGCGATGACGAGACGTTTGACGCCGTGGGCGCGCATTCATGGGAGGCGTTTTGCACGGATTGCGGGTTTGGCCTGGCGCCCACGCTGGTGGAATTCAGGCGCATGGCGCTGGCGCTGCTGCCCGCATGGGGAAAAGTTCAGACCAGCGTGGCGAAGGAAAAGGGCGTGACCGAGGCCGAACGCGCCATGCTGGCGCGCATGTCCACCATTTTCGAGCGCCATGCCGGCCATGCGTTGTCCATGACAGCGCTGCCTGCTCCCGTCTAAACTCCAGCCCATGATCCGCTGGTTCATCGTCATTTTTCTCGCGCTGGTGTGCATCAGCTGGTTGTCACCGCTGCTGCAAAAACTCGGCTTTGGCAAACTGCCGGGCGACTTGCGTTTTCGCCTGTTTGGCCGCGAATGGTTCATTCCGGTGACCACCACGATCCTGCTGAGCTTTGTCGCCAGCCTGGTCAGCCAGCTGATCTGAAGCTGTTCTCCAATAAATAGCATTTCTCCAGTGAAACCCTTGCCGCAGCCCGCCTGCAACCTAGGGAAACTCCCATCGCCACCCATTATTAATTAATGAATAATTAATTAAATGGCATGGTGCCATGTCTGAATTAACTTTCGCTATCGCACAGTCATTTGTCGCGAAGGCCGGGACTCTGGAAACAACATGCTGAAATTTTCCAAACTGGCCGCTGCTGCGGCTTTTGTGGCGGTGGCTGCGGCGGCTATGGCGGGCGAAGTCGAAGTGCTGCATTACTGGACCTCCGGCGGCGAGGCCAAGTCGGTTGACGAACTCAAGACCATGATGGCGGGCCGTGGCTATACCTGGAAAGACTTCGCCGTGACAGGCGGTGGTGGCGAAAACGCCATGGGCATGCTGAAAAAGCGCGTGCTGGCGGGCAATCCACCGGCGGCGGCCTTGATCAAAGGCCCCACTATTCAGGAATGGGCCAATCTCAATGTGCTGACCAACCTCGACACCATGGCGCAGTTTGGCAAGTGGGACGAGTCGCTGCCCAAAGTGATTGCCGAGCAGATGAAGTACCAGGGCCACTATGTGGCAGTCCCCGTCAATGTTCACCGCGTGAACTGGCTGTGGGCCAATTCGGCCGTGCTGAAAAAGGCCGGGGTCACTGCCTTGCCAAAAACATACGAGGAGTTTTTTGCCGCCGCCGACAAGCTGCGGGCCGCAGGGTTTATTCCCCTGGCGCACGGCGGGCAGGACTGGCAGGACTTCACGGTGTTCGAGTCGGTGGCTCTGGGCGTGGGCGGTACGGCGTTTTACAACAAGGCGCTGGTCAGGCTCGATGAGGCCGCCCTTGCTGGCAGCGAGATGCGTAAAACCCTGGAGGTGTTTCGCCGGCTCAAGCCCTATACCGATGACAAGTCCGCCGGACGCGACTGGAACCAGGCCACCGCCCTGGTGACTGCCGGAAAAGCCGGTTTTCAGCTAATGGGGGACTGGGCCAAGGGCGAATTTCTGGCGGCCAATCAAGAGCCGGGCAAGGACTTTACCTGTACGCCAGCGCCCGGCACTGCCCATGCCTACAGCTTCAATGTCGATTCATTTGCCATGTTCCAGCTCAAAAACGGGGATGCGCGCAAGGCGCAGGGCTATTTGGCTTTTTTGCTGATGGGGCAGAACTTTCAGGAGAGGTTCAACCTGCGCAAGGGCTCGATTCCGGCCAGGCTGAACATGAATCTGGACAAGTTTGACGAATGCGCCAGGTTGTCCGGCCAGGATTTTGCGGCGATGTCCAAAACCGGCGCGCTGGTGCCTTCCGTGGCGCATGGCATGGCCGTGCCGCCTGCGGTGCAGTCGGCTCTGCGCGCCGCTGTGAGTGATTTCTGGAATAACGATAAAACCACCGTGAACGAGACCCTGGCCAGGTTGGCGCTGGCGGCCGGCGCCCCAGTGAAGTAAGGCGCCTGTGCCGCGCTGGCGGTCTGGCCGGGCCGGGTTTTTTTCAATCCTGTCCGCATTCGGCCAGAGCGGTTAAAAACGCCTTGCGCCACCAGTGCACGTCCTGGCTGCGGATGCGTTCGAGCAGCTGCTGGTGGCGCCGCTGGCGCTCGATCAGCGGCATCTGCAGCGCCAGCTGGATGCTTTCGGCCGTGCCGTGAACGTCGTAGGGGTTGACCAGCAGCGCTTCCTTGAGCTGCTCGGCGGCGCCGGCAAAGCGCGACAGCACCAGCACGCCCGGGTCGGCCGGATCCTGGGCGGCAATGAATTCCTTGGCGACCAGGTTCATGCCGTCGCGCAAAGGCGTCACCAGCGCCACATCGGCCACCCGGTACAGCCCCGGCAGGCGCTTGCGCGAGACGTTGCGGTGGATGTAGCGCACCGGCATCCAGTCCAGCTCGCCATAGTCGCCGTTGATCGCGCCGCACAGGCTCTCGAGTTCCTGGCGCAGGCCGGCATAGGTGTCGAGCGCCTCGCGGCTGGGTGAGGCGATCTGGATCAGCGTGGCGCTGCGGATGTTTTCCGGGTAGTTCTTCAGCAGTTCGCGAAAGGAGCGCACGCGCTGCGGCAGGCCCTTGGAATAGTCGAGCCGCTCCACCCCCAGCAGCAGGCGGCGGCGCGAGAACTCCTTTTTCATGCGCTCGTACATGTCACGCCCTTCCTTGGCGTGGGTCAGCGCGGCGAATTCATCCACGTCGATGCCGATGGGAAAGGCCTGCGCCTGCACCTTGCGCCCGAAGGCGCGGAACTGGTGCTTGTCGAGCGCTTCGGCACCGACCTCCTTGCCGACATAGCTTGAAAAATGCTCCACATCCGACTGCGCCTGAAAGCCGAGCAGGTCATAGGCAAACAGCGAGCGGATCAGCCACTCATGCTGCGGCACCGCCGCCAGGATCAAGGGCGGCGGCAACGGAATGTGCAAGAAGAAGCCGATGCGGTTCTTGCAGCCCATGGCGCGTAGTTCGGCCGCCATCGGGATCAGGTGGTAGTCGTGCACCCAGATGATGTCGTCGGGTTTAAGCAACGGCATCAGCTTGCGCGCCATCAACTGGTTGACGCGCCGGTAGCCGCCGATGTAGCCGGCGTCAAAATCGGCCAGGTCGAGCCGATAGTGAAACACCGGCCAGAGCACGCCGTTGCTGTAGCCGAGGTAGTAGCTGTCGTGGTCCTCGCGGCACAGGTCCACGGTGGTCAGGGTCACGTTGCCGGAGTGATGCGTGTGCATTTCGCCCTCGCCCGGCGTGCCGCCTTCGACCACCGTGCCGCTCCAGCCAAACCACAGGCCGCCGTTGGCCGACAGCGCCTCGCCCAGCGCCACCGCCAAGCCGCCGGCTCCGGCTGATTTGCGCGGGTCGGATACGCGGTTGGACACCACCACGAGCCGGCTCATACTAGGGAATCCCAAGGGGCCGACAGGCGCACGGCGGCGTTGATGATGCCGACCATCGAATAGGTTTGCGGGAAATTGCCCCACATCTCGCCGGTCACCGGATGGGTGTCCTCGGACAGCAGGCCGACGTGGTTGCGGGCGGCCAGCATGGTCTCGAAAATCGCCCGGGCCTCATCCTTGCGGCCGATGCGCGCCAGCGCGTCGATGCGCCAGAAGGTGCAGATGTTGAAGGCGGTTTCGGGCTTGCCAAAGTCGTCGGGCGCCTCGTAGCGGCGCATGTAGGGGCCGTCGCACAAATATTTTTCCAGCGCATCGACGGTGGCCACGAAGCGCGGGTCTTTCGGCTCGATGAAGCCGACTTCGATCATCAGGAGCACGCTGGCGTCCAGGTCGCGCCCGCCAAAGCTCTCGGCAAAGGCCTGGCGCTCCTCGCTCCACGATTCGCGCAGGATGCGCTCGCGCATGATCTGCGCATGATGGCTCCAGTAGCTGGCGCGCTCGGGCTGCTTGAGCGTGACGGCAATCTTGCCCAGCCGGTCGCAGGCCGCCCAGCACATCAGCGCCGACGAGGTATGCACCCGGGCGCGCGTGCGCAACTCCCACATGCCGGCATCGGGTTTGTCGTAGCTGCGCACCGCCTGCTCGCCCACCGCTTCGAGGCGCAAGAATTCGGCCGCGCCTGCCCGGTGCAGCAGCCGGTGGTCGTGAAAGGCCTGGGCCGCACCCAGGATCACATTGCCATAGACATCGTGCTGGAAATGCTCCTGCGCCTGGTTGCCCACGCGCACCGGCCCCATGCCCCGGTAGCCGCCCAGGTGGTCGTACACCGCTTCGGGCAGCTCCAGCTCCAGGCCAATGCCGAACAGCGGCTGGATATGCCCGCCGTCGGCCTGCACCACGACATTGCCGAGCCAGCGCAGGTAGTCTTCCATGGTGCCGACTTCGGACAGGCTGTTGAGCGCCCGAACGACAAAAAAGGCATCGCGCAGCCAGCAAAAGCGGTAGTCCCAGGTGCGTCCGCTGTTGGGCGCTTCGGGAATGCTGGTGGTCATGGCCGCGACAATCGCGCCGGTGTCCTCGAACAGCGAGAGCTTGAGTGTGATCGCGGCCCGGATCACGGCTTCCTGCCATTCGAGCGGGATGTGCAGGCGCTGGCTCCACTTGCGCCAGTACGACAGCGTTTCCTGCTCGAACAGGCGCGCGGTGTCGGCAATGCCGTCGGCCAGCGACTCGTCGGAGCCGAGCAAAAAATTGTATTCGCGCGTCAGCACGAAAGGCCGCTTGGCCAGCAGGTGCGACAGCGGCGCGTCGGTGTTCAGGCGCAGCGTCAGCGCATCGCCGACATAGCGCAGGTGGTTGCTGCCCTGGGTGATCACTGGCTCGCTGCGGCCCCAGTCGAAGCGCACGTCGAGCTGCACCCGGATGCGCGGCGCGCCCTTGATCGGGCGCACCCGGCGCACCAGCGTCATCGGCTTGAAAAACCGCGAGCGGTTGTAAAAGCGCGGCGCAAAGTCGGTGATTTCAATCGCCTGGCCGCTTTTGTCGAACAGTTGGGTGCGCAGCACGGCGGTGTTCGGGTCGTACCATTGCTTTGAATGGGAAAAGTTCTCGATTTCGATGGCAAAGGCGCTGCCCTTGTCGCTCTCGTCGAGCAGCGCATTGAACACCGGGTCGCCATCGAAGCGCGGCAGGCAGCACCAGACGATGCGTCCGCGCGCATCGACCAGCGCGCTGAACGCGCAGTTGCCGATCACGCCCAGCGACAGCGACGGCGGTGCGGGCGGCGCAAAGTTGGGCGCCAGGACGGCGGCGCTCATGCTGAATGCCCCGGGCGGCTGGACAGGCCGCCGGCGTCGGGGGACACCCCGCTGGCCGATTGCAGCCAGGCGGCCAGCTGGTCCACGCTGGCGCAGCGGTACTGGGCCGCCGTTGGCCCCGGGCCGACCTTGATGGTGTGGCCGCCCATGCGCCGCACCTCCTCAAAGCCGGCTTCATCGGTCACGTCGTCGCCGGCAAACAGCGGAATGCGGCCGGCAAACGGCGCTTCGGTCATGAAGGACGCAATCGCCGTGCCTTTGCTGAAGCCCGCCGGTTTCAGGTCAATCACGCATTTGCCCTGCATCAGCTCGACGCTGTCATTGCCTTGCGCCGCTTCGCGCATCACCTGCAGGCACAGGCTTTCGAGTTCGGGCGCGTGCCGGTAATGCAGGCTCAGCGCCAGGTTTTTTCGTTCCAGCTTCAGGTCGGGATGGCGGGCAACCAGGCCTTCGGCCGCCTGCAGGATCTGCCGCATGTCCGCTGGCGGCGCGCTGATCAGCAGGCCGTCGGCGGTGCGGCGCTGCGCGCCATGTTCGCCGGCCGACGGCAGCAGCAAGGGCGCCAGGAAACCGTCCAGGTCCAGCAGCCGGCGGCCCGACACCAGCGCCAGCGCGCCGCGCAATTGCCGGTGCAGCGCAGCCAGCGTGCTGGTCAGGCCCAGGGGGACTTCCACCAGTTCGGGTTGCGCGGCCAGCGCGACCAGCGTGCCGTCGAAGTCAAGGAACAGCGCCGTGTCCGGCGTCAGGCGGGGAAGGGTTTCGGATTGCATGGGCATCCGAAAACCATAGCAGAGACCTTGCCGTTTGCTTGTAGGCGAATGCCCAGTTTCACGGCGGATTAGGCCTTGACCTCCAGGCGCAAAGGCCAGAAGTGATTCGCTTCAGGCGCCCGGCGGCGCTTCAGGGCAGGTCCATGTACGGCTCCGGCATGCTCGCATCGCGCGGCCCGATCATGCCCAGCCGGCTTTTCAGCGACTGCGGCTGGCCCGTCAGGATGGCCGCGTAGTTGGTGGTGTTGGACAGCACTTTCTTCACGTAGTCGCGGGTTTCGGCGAAGGGCACGTTCTCGGCCCAGATGGCGGCGTCGAGCACATGGCCGTTGCGCCAGGTGCGCGGCCGGCCCGGTCCGGCGTTGTAGGCTGCGGCGGCCATCGGCATCGAGCCGCCCAGGTCGTCGAGCGCCAGCTTCAAATAAGCCGTGCCGATGGTGATGTTGGTGTCGCGGTCGTTGATCTGCTCGGGCGTGAAGCCGTCGAGGCCGATCTTGTTGGCGGTCCAGCGCGCCGTGGCGGGCATCACCTGCATCAGGCCGGAGGCGCCCACGCCGGAGCGGGCGTCCATGATGAAGCGGCTTTCCTGGCGGATCAGGCCATAGACATAGGCCGGGTCGAGGTTGATGGACTGGCTGCGCTTGACCACGGCGGCCTGAAACGGCATCGGAAAGCGCTGCTCGAAGTCGGCCACGCTGGTGGTGCGCTCGCTGGTGTTGATGCAGCGGTCCCAGATCTGGCGGTCGCAGGCCACCTGGGCGGCGGCCAGCAGTTCGCGCTCGCCCATGCCGCTCTTTTGGTGCAGGTTGGTGGCGTAGTTCCACTCGCGCACGCCTTCGGAGCGCAGGCCGATCATGATGGCGTAGGTGGCCCGGCTCAATCCGGGGTTGAGCCGAGCGGCGTCTTTTTCCTGCGCGGTGAGCGGCGCCGGCTTGGGCGGCACGGAGATTTTCAGGCCCAGGTCTTCGAGCGCCAGCTGCTCGTAAAAGCCGCTCGCCGAGGCGATCGACTGCAGCAGCCTGAGCCCTTCGATGCGCTGCGGCGCCATGACGGTGGTGGTCGCCGGGCCTTGCGGCGTGACCACGGCGGTGGCGATGTCAGGCGGCGACATGGCCAGCAGCGCGCGTGCTTTCCAGTAGGTCCAGACCGGCTCCTTGCGGCCGTCCTCGCTCATGGCGTTGATGGCCGCAAGGACCAGCTGCCAGCTGGGCTGGGTGCCGGCGCGCAGGGCGGCGCGCGCCTTCCAGGCCAGCATGTCGTCGGTCAGGTCGGCGTCCTTGGTGACCCGGGCGTAATACTGCAGCGCATCGCCGGCCGGCTGCGTGCCCATGCGGCTGGCGGTCTGCTTGCCGATCAGGCCCCAGAGCCAGTTGCGTTCCTCGGCGGTGAGCTGCAGCGCCCATTTGCCGTCGAGCTGGGAGGCGGCGCCTTCGGAGTCGCTGATGGCCAGCTTGACCAGCGCCAGCGTGATGATTTCCTTGCGCACCGTGCGCAGCGCCAGGTATTTGCCGGCCAAAAACTTGATCGGGCTGCTGTTCAGCTCGGCCACCATGCCCAGCGCCTCGGGCGCGACGATGGCCACGGCGTTGCTGGCCGCCTTGGGCCGGTTGGCTTCCAGCGCCAGCCTGGCCTTTTGCCAGACATCGAGCGGCGTCAGGTTGTTGCTGCCCACCAGCCGCTCGGCGGCGGCGGTACAGCCGTCGTCGGCATCGCGCTGGGCGTACCAGTTCTTGCGCACCTCGCCCGACAGGCGCGCGTCCTGCGTCGGGTTTTTCAGGTGTTCGACCAGCAGCGCGTAGCAGCGCAGCTCGCGGTCGTCGTTCATTCGGTACTTCGGGTATTCGGCGGAAAAGCTGGCCCAGTCGCGGCGCTGGCCCAGCAGCAGCAGCCAGTCGTTGCGCAGCCGGTCTTCCTGGTAGCTGCCGGCATAGCGCGCCAGGAAGTCCTGCACTTCCTGCGGGCTGGCTTCGCCCAGCCTGGCCTTGAGTTCCCAGTAAGCCGCCCACGGCTCCAGCGCATGGCCCCGGGCCTGCGGCAGCAGCTGCGTCAGCCGGCCCTTGTCGCCGCGCTTGAAGGCTTTGTTCATCTCCACGATCAGGCTGTCGCCGGCGGCATTGGCGCCCGGCGGCAGGGCGGTGGAAGGACTTTGCGCCAGGGCTGGCGCGACCAGTGCGGCTAAAACTGCCGCGCTGCAAAGAAATTTGTATAGCATTGACGCATTATGGACAAATTAAGCACACGAAAAGCGTTGGTGCAATCGCGCCTCGACATGCCCGACCGACTTGCCCGGGCAGACTTGCTGCAGCGCGTGATGCGCATCTGGCTGGTCGGCTCGCCCCACGAGGTGATAGGCGCGTACTGGCCGATCAAGGGCGAGTTCGATCCGCTGCCGGCGCTGTACCGCTGGCAGGAAGACGCCGTGCTGAGCCCGGAATTTCAGGAAAATACGCATCTTCCGCATGCCGAGCGGGAACAGTTTGCTACAGAAAGCATAGCTGGCCGGTCGCCGCGCAAGATCGGACTGCCGGTGGTCAACAAGCTGCACAAGACGCTGACATTTCACGCCTGGTATCCCGGCTGCCCGATGGAAGAAGACGCCTACGGCATCCCCAAGCCCAAGGACACCGAGATCATCGTGCCCACGCTGCTGTTCGTGCCCTGCGTCGGCTACGGGCCGGGCGGCTTCCGGCTGGGTTACGGCGGCGGCTTTTACGACCGCACGCTGGCCACGCTGTCGCCGCGTCCGTTCACCGTCGGCCTGGGCTACAGCCAGGGCTGGCTGCCCGACATGGAGCCCGAGCCGCACGACGTTCCGCTCGATGTGGTGCTCAACGACCATGGCGTGGTCTGGCCCGTCTGAAACCATTGCCAGTCATTCCGGGTTGCTATTGAATAAGTAGCTGCTTACGCCCGCAGGATATGCGCCAACGGCTGATTTGATGCTTTTTATCTGGCTGGCGCAGCGGGTGGAACGTCGCCAATCGCCTCGCGCGTCTGTGCCGCCTGCGCTTCGATCCAGCTGCAAAACGCCTGCACCTCGGGCCGTGCGGCATTGCGCGGCCCGACGATCAGCCAGTAAGCCATCGGCGAGTCCATGCGCCGGTCCGGCAAGACCTCGACCAGGTCGCCACTGGCCAGGCTCTCGGCAATCAAGGGCATGCGCGCCAGCGCCACGCCCTGGCCGGTCAGGGCCGCCTGGGCGATCTGGTGGGCATAGTTGAAATACAGCCAGCGCTTGGGCTCGAAACGCCGCAAGCCCTGCATGTCAAACCAGCGCTGCCAGCTCAGCCATTCCATGTGCTGGGTGCGGTGCGCGTCGCTGGCTTCGACCAGCGCAAACCGGGCCAGATCCTGCGCATTTTGCAGGCGCGGGCCGCTCTTGAGCAGCCAGGGGCTGATGACCGGCGTGAGCTGCTCGCCGAACAGGCGCCGCGCCTGCGCCGGCACGCTGGCCGGCATGCTGTAGCGCAGGGCCAGGTCCACGTCGGTGGTTTCCAGGTCCACCGGGGTGTCGGTCGCATCAATGCGGATGTCGATGTCGGGGTGCTCGCGCTGAAAGGCCTCCAGCCGGGGAATCAGCCACATCGAGGCAAACGACGCCCAGGTGCTGATGGCCACGCTTTTGCGGCCGGCGCTTTGCCGGATCATGCGCACCACGCCATCAATGCGCTCCAGCGAGGGCAGCACGGCGCGCAGCAGCTGCGCGCCCGCGCTGGTGAGTTCGACAGCCCGCGTGTGGCGAAGAAACAGGCTGACGCCAACGTCTTCCTCCAGGCTCTGGATCTGCCTGCTGACGGCCGACTGGGTCAGCGACAGCTCTTCGGAGGCGGCGCGGAAATTGAGGTGGCGGGCCACCGCCTCGAAGGCGCGCAGTTGCCCGGCGGCAATCGGCCGGGAACGCAAATGGGGGTGTGGATGCTGCATGGGGATGGAAGGAAGAGGTCGGCTGATTAATGCGCTGAAAGCATGAATAGCGTACCGCGATTTCATTGGACTGCAAATCCTGCCGGCCCGATCATGGTTGCCTGGGAGACTGATTTCCCGGGATTTTTTGGAGAACATCATGACTTCTTTTTCGGCTTCCCATGCGCTGGTCGGGGCCGTCCAGACCGCCCGCTTTTCCAGCCAGGCCCGTTCGTGCGGCGGTAGCCGGCCGGCCATCAGCTACACCCTGCCCGCCGGCCAGGCGATGACCGTGCAGGCGCGCGAGTCCGGTGTGCTGCGCGTCGGCCAGGGGCGTCTGTGGGTGACGTTCAGCCATGCCGACCGCGACCACCGCGTGCCGGCCGGCGACCACTTCCTGGGGTTTGGCGAAAGCTTGTGGCTGTCAGCCGGGCAGACCGTGGTCATGGAGTCCTGGCCTGAAGCCGCACCAGGCGCAGAGGGCGCTGGAACGTCGGCCTGCGTCAGCTGGGAAGCCGATGCGCCGGCCCGCCTCCTGGGCGGCTTGATGGCGGCCGGATGGCGCGCGGCCACGCTGCGTCCGCTGGCGGGTTTGCGCCATGCGCTGGGCCTGGCGGCATAAGGCCGCCGGCCGCATCAATCCGCTTCACCCATCCACATCCAGGTCCGAAAGCAGGGCCACGAAAGCCTCCACGGCAGCCTGCCCCTGCAAGCGCTGCAGCCGCTCCAGCAGCTCGATATCGTCCACGGACGTGTAACCCAGGCTGAAGCGGCGAAAGCGGCGCTGGTCCAGCGGCCCGTGGTGCAGCACGGCCACACCGTGATGGCGCGGGTCTTCGCGGATTCGCGCCATCAGGTCCGCCACCTCTTGCGCGCAGCCCTCCAGCTGCTGGCAAAAATGCATGCCGTCGAAGACCAGCAGGCCGGTAATGTGCCGCTGCTGGTTGTGGCTGCGCGCCTTCACGGCAATGTCCGCCACGACACGGATGGGCGCGTCAGCGGCAAGCGTGCTGACATAAATGATTTCCTGAAGGCCAGTGGTGGTATGCATGGGTAGGCGAGAATGTATCGGCCAGCGCTGCCCTGGACAATGTCAAAAGACACAGTGGCTCAAAATTTTTCCAGCAAGGCCTATATGGACACTCTTCAGCCAGGTCCGGCTCCCAGCCCACCTCCGTGTAAGGCGTGCCGGTTGCGAAAAACCGGCGCTTTCACCCCGGTGTCCGCCGACGAAATGGCGTTCATCGAATCGTTTCGCACCAGCACCCTGAACCGGCCGGCGGGCAGCACGCTGATGCATGAGCAAAAGCCCGGCGGCAAGCTGTTCACGCTGTACGCCGGCTGGGCGTTTCGCTACAAGACCCTGAGCGACGGGCGCCGCCAGATCCTGAACTTTCTGCTGCCGGGCGACCTGATCGGCCTGCAGCAGGAGTTCAGCGACGGCGCCATGCATGGCATTGAAGCGGTGACCGATGTGAGCCTGTGCGTGTTTCCCCGGGACGGGCTGTGGGAGCTGTTTCGCCGCTACCCCAACCTGGGCTACGACATCACCTGGCTGGCCGCGCGCGAGGAAGGCATGGTCGATGACAACCTGCTGTCAGCCGGCCGGCGCAACGCCGCCGAGCGCGTCGCCATGCTGCTGATGCACCTGTACCGGCGGCTGGAGCGGCTGGGGCTGGTGCAGGACGGATCGGTCGAGTTTCCGATCAACCAGCAGCACATCGCCGACATCCTGGGCCTGTCGCTGGTGCATACCAACAAGACCATGCGGCGCCTGCAGCAACTGGGCCTGCACGAAATCCGCAACGGGCGGCTGTGGCTGCGCAACCCCAAGGCGCTGCAGCGCCTGGCCGACTACTACGATGCGCCGCTGCGCAGGGCGCCGCTTTTATAGCTTGCGGGTTACCCCTGTCGGCGGCTGATAATCCAGCGCACCAAAATGTGCTGCAGGCGCTGCGCTGGCTGTGGCCCAGCGGACTTGCACATTCAATCTTTCACCCTTTCACAGGAAATTCCATGGCAATTCACCCCCTCGATGTCGTCATCATGGCCGCCGGCAAAGGCACGCGGATGAAAAGCAGCCTGCCCAAGGTGCTGCACCGGCTGGGCGGGCGCGCCCTGCTGGCGCATGTGCTGGACTGCGCCGCGCAGCTGTCGGCGCGCCAGGCGGTCGTGATCACTGGCCATGGTGCTATGGAAGTTGAAGCAGCTTGTGCCCGAAGGACGGGCGCTTCAGCCGATTTAAGCCTGAAATTCGTGCGCCAGGAGCCGCAACTGGGAACCGGCCATGCGGTGCAGCAGGCGCTGCCCGTGCTGCCTGACGATGGCATCACGCTGGTGCTGTCGGGCGACGTGCCGCTGACGCAGGCCGCTACCTTGCAGGCGCTGCTGGCGCAGTGCGACGGCCAGCGGCTGGCGCTGCTCACGCTGAGCATGGCCGACCCGGCGGGCTACGGGCGCATCGTGCGCGCCGGCACGCAGGCCTCCGCCCAGGTGCGCGCCATCGTCGAGCACAAGGACGCCAGCGAGGCCGAGCGCGCGATTCATGAAATCTACAGCGGCATCATGGCCGTGCCGACGCGCCTGCTGCGCCGCTGGCTGGCGCGGCTGGACAACGACAACGTGCAAAACGAGTACTACCTGACCGACATCGTGAAGTTCGCGGTCGCCGACGGCGTGGCCGTGGTGGCGCACCAGATCACGGACGCCGCGCAGGTGGCCGGCGTCAACAGCCCGGTGCAGCTGGCCGAACTGGAGCGGGTGTACCAGCAGCGCCTGGCCACCACGCTGATGGAGCAGGGCGTGCGCCTGGCCGACCCGGCGCGGCTGGACGTGCGCGGCCAGCTGACCTGCGGCCAGGATGTCGAGATTGACGTGAACTGCGTGTTTGACGGCCGGGTCAGCCTGGGGCAGGGCGTGCGCATTGGCGCCAACTGCGTGATTGCCAATGCGGCGATTGCCGCCGGCGCGGTGATTCATCCGTTCACCCATATCGACGGCGAAAAGCTCGGCGTGCAGGTTGGCGAGGGTGCGATGGTCGGGCCGTTTGCCCGCCTGCGGCCCGGCGCCAATCTGGGCGCCGAGGTGCATATCGGCAACTTTGTCGAGGTCAAGAATTCCACGCTGGCGCGGGGCGCCAAGGCCAATCACCTGGCCTACCTGGGCGACGCCACGGTGGGCGAGCGCGTGAACTACGGCGCCGGCAGCATCACCGCCAACTACGACGGCGCCAACAAGCACCGCACGGTGATCGAGGCCGACGTGCACATCGGCAGCAACTGTGTGCTGGTGGCGCCGGTGACAATAGGCGCGGGCGCCACGGTGGGCGGCGGCTCGACCATCACCAGGGACGTGCCTGCGGGTGCCTTGAGCGTGGGGCGGGGGCGGCAGGTGAGCATTGCCAACTGGGCGCGGCCGGTTAAGAAACCTGGGGTTTGAGGGGCTGATTGGCTGTTTGCGCAATGGCTGCGGGCGTTGTTTGCTATTGAATTCATAGTTGTGCTGGTTTTGCGTGGTTGGGCTGGCCGGGAGTCGCCCGGCAGCGACTCACTTTCTTTTGCTTCGCCAAAAGAAAGTAAGCAAAGAAAAGGCGACCCTGCTGTCCGCGACCCCTTCGCTACGCTACGGGGCACCCTGCGGTACTCGCTTCAGGCGGGGTCCGCGCAAACTCGCCTTCGGCTCAAACAGCGCGCGGCCCTGATCCGCCTGAAGCTCCGTTCCTCAGCGCTGACAGAAGGGCTTGGGGTCGGGAAAAAAAACCAATACCAGCAGCCTAACAGCCGAATACGCAGAACGCGCAAGCGCGCTCTGCTCCCCGCTTCCGAATCCGATTGCGATCCAAACCCGTCCTGGCCGAGCCTGCGCTACGCCGCAAAAGCGGGATCAGGGCCGCGCGCTGTTTGAGCCGAAGGCGAGTTTGCGCGGACCCCCGCTTTTGCGGCGTAGCGCAGGTTGCCCGAAGCGAAGCGCAGGGACTCGGACTGCGGGTCGCCTTTTCTTTGGTGACTTTCTTTTGGCGAAGCAAAAGAAAGTTACTTGCCGCCGGGCAACCCCCGGCCAGCCCAACCACGAAGAGCCAATAAAGCTATGAATTCAATAGCTGCACAAGCCCGTCCCCATTACGCAAGCATCACTTTAGGCTGAAATTTAGCCCGTTTGATGCTGAAAAACGCCTTCACATTGCGCACATTCGCATTGCTGGTGAACAGCCGCTGCGCCAGCGCCTGGTAGCCCGGCATGTCGGCCACATGCACCAGCAAAATGAAGTCCGGCCCCGGCGACACCCGGTAGCACTGCTGCACCGCGTCGTCGGCCACCACCCGCGCCTCGAACGCCTCCAGCCACTCGGCGCCCTGCTGGTCCAGCGAGATTTCGACCACTGCGCTCAAGCCGTAACCCAGCACGCCGGCCAGCTTGTCCGGGCTCAGCACGGCGATTTCACGCTCGATCAGGCCCGCATCGCGCAAGCGCTTGACGCGGCGCAAACAGGTCGGCGGCGAGATGTGGACGCGCTCGGCCAAGGCCTGGTTGCTCAGGCTTGCATCGGTTTGCAGCAGTTCAAGCAACCTGATGTCGGTCGCATCAGCGTAATTTTGTTCCATTAAAAATCAAATTTCAAAATTAAATTTCAAAGAAAAATATGAGTGAAATTAAATTCCAAAAATGACAAAAAATCAATCACCTTAAAAAATAGCCAAGCCGTAGCATCGGCAGACCATTTTTACAAGGGAGTGCTTTTTATGTGCGGCATCGTTGCAGCGGTTTCCAGCCGAAACATTGTTCCCATCCTGGTGCAGGGCCTGCAGCGGCTCGAATACCGGGGTTATGACTCGTGCGGCGTCGCGGTGTATGCCGACGGCCTGAAGCGCGCGCGAAGCACCTCGCGCGTGTCCGAGCTGCAGGAGCAGGTCAGCGCCGAGCACATCCAGGGCGGCACCGGCATTGCCCACACCCGCTGGGCCACCCACGGCGCGCCCGCCGTGCACAACGCCCACCCGCATTTCAGCCACGGCACCGGCGCCGGCAGCGCGGCGCGTCCGGGCAAGGTGGCGCTGGTGCACAACGGCATCATTGAAAACCACGACGACCTGCGCGCCATGCTGCAGGCCAAGGGCTATGTGTTCGAGAGCCAGACCGACACCGAAGTCATCGTGCACCTGATGGACAGCCTGTACGACGGCGACCTGTTCGAGGCGCTCAAGGCCACCGTGGCGCAACTGCACGGCGCCTATGCGATTGCCGCCTTCTGCAAGGACGAGCCGCACCGCGTCGTCGGCGCCCGCGCCGGCTCGCCGCTGATCCTGGGCGTCGGTGTGCTGGCCGACAACGTGGAAACCTTCCTGGCCAGCGACGCGATGGCGCTGGCCGGCGTCACCGACCAGATCGTCTATCTCGAAGAAGGCGACATGGTCGATCTGCAGCTGGGCAAATACTGGATTTTTGACCGCCACCAGCAGCGCGCCGAGCGCGAGGTCAAGACCGTTCACGCCCACAGCGGCGCGGCCGAACTCGGCCCCTACCGCCATTACATGCAAAAGGAAATCTTCGAGCAGCCGCGCGCCATCGCCGACACGCTCGAAGGCGTCAACGGCATCGTTCCCGAGCTGTTTGGCGACGAGGCCTGGCGCACCTTCAAGGACATCGACTCGGTCTTGATCCTGGCCTGCGGCACCAGCTACTACAGCGGCTGCGCGGCCAAATACTGGCTGGAGTCGATTGCCGGCATCCCCACGCAGGTCGAGGTGGCCAGCGAATACCGCTACCGCACCTCGGTGCCCAACCCGCGCACGCTGGTCGTCACCATCACCCAGAGCGGCGAAACCGCCGACACGCTGGCCGCGCTGCGCCACGCGCAAAGCCTGGGCATGACGAAAACCCTGACCATCTGCAACGTGGCCACCTCGGCCATGGTGCGCGAATGCAAGCTGGCCTACATCACGCGCGCCGGCGTCGAGATCGGCGTGGCTTCGACCAAGGCCTTCACCACCCAGCTGGTCGGCCTGTTCCTGCTGACGCTGGCGCTGGCGCAGTCCAAGGGCCGCCTGCCCGAGGACGAGGAAACCGCGCACCTGAAGGCGTTGCGCCACCTGCCCGCCGCGCTGCAGGCCGTGCTGGCGCTGGAGCCGCAGGTCATCAGCTGGTCCGAGGACTTCGCGAAAAAGGAAAACGCGCTGTTCCTGGGCCGGGGCATGCATTACCCGATTGCGCTCGAAGGCGCGCTCAAGCTCAAGGAAATCAGCTACATCCACGCCGAGGCCTACCCGGCCGGCGAACTCAAGCACGGCCCGCTGGCGCTGGTGACCAGCGCCATGCCGGTGGTCACCGTGGCGCCGCACGACGCGCTGCTCGAAAAACTCAAAAGCAACATGCAGGAAGTTCGCGCCCGGGGCGGCGTGCTGTATGTAGTGGCCGACGCCGACAGCCGCATCGACAGCAGCGACGGCGTGCACGTCATCCGCATGCCCGAGCATTACGGCGCGCTGAGCCCGCTGCTGCATGTTGTGCCGCTGCAGCTGCTGGCGTATCACACGGCGTGCGCGCGGGGAACCGATGTGGACAAGCCGCGCAATTTGGCCAAGAGCGTGACGGTGGAGTGAGGTGGGGGACGGGCTGGAATTGGTGTTGGTCGAAAACAAAGTCCGTCGGATTTTTGTTGTCGGCTAACCACAAGGTGCCTTTAGCAATTAGGCCGTGTTCGGAAAGTTCAGTGGAGCCATTTCATGATGCCGGCGATGTGTACAAAGCCCAGAGATCGGATGTCGAGCTTGTCAAAGCGGGTCGCCACACGGCGAAAGGCCTTCATGCGCTGGAAGAGGTTTTCAATCAGGTGCCGCGTCTTGTAGCGGTGCTTGTCCAGGACACGCTGCTTTTCGCGGTTGACCCTGGAGGGGATGATGACCTGCATGCCACGCTTTTCTGCCGCCTGGACGATCTTGTCGCTGTCATAGGCTTTGTCCGCCAGAGGGGCCTTGGCCTGCAGCCCATCGAGCAGTTCGGGCACGGGTTTGGAGTCGTGACGCTGTCCCGGGGTCAGCACAAAGCGCAGCGGGTTGCCCAGGGCGTCGCAGACGGCGTGGATTTTGGGTAGTTCAGGTCCCCGCGCGTGATGCCGATGGCCTGCGGGCCGCTGGTTTTGCGGGCGCCTGCCGAAGCTTGATGCGCCCGGCAGCAGGTCGAATCGACCATCACCTCTTCCATGTCGGGTTGCTGCTGCACGCCCTGGAAAAGGCGCTCGAAGTGCCCTTTGCTGCACCAGTAGGCGTAGCACTGGTAAACCACATTCCATTTCCCCAACCGCTCGGGCAGGTCGCGCCAGGCGGCGCCCGTGCGGGCCATCCACAGCAGGGCATCGAAAAATGTCCTGTGCGCCCCGCCGGGGCGGCCCTTGCAAGGCGGCATCAGCGGCGCGATACGCTGCTACTCCTCATCGGTGAAGGCATGTCGTTCTTGAGTCATTGTGCTGGCCGAAACGGGTGATTGCATCACTGCCGCAGCGCTCAAGAAGCGTGCGGCGGTCATGCGAAGCTTTTCCTTGAGCTTGCACAACATCAGCACATCAAACTTTCCGAACACGGCCTAAAGACGATTTGAGATTTAAGAAACTCGTTTTTATTCTTTTGAGTTTGAATTCCAGGTATTTAAAGTCCCATTCATTGATGCCGGCTGCTGGTCATACCCATCGAAATGGCGGCTGATCCGGGTTTTCTTCAACCAAACTCTTGGACATGGCGATGGCCTCTGAAACAACTGAACTGGTTTTGCCTTTAGCGCTTGATGTTGCACGGGAAGACGCGCGGGAAGCCGGCTTGTCTTATGCGGGCGGGGTGCCTCCGGCCGTGGCGTGGCAACTGTTTTCTACCGGCCATGCGCTGTTGGTGGATGTTCGCTCGGGCGAAGAGCGCAAGTTTGTCGGCCATGTGCCGCAAAGCCTGCATGTGCCCTGGGCCAGCGGCACCAGCCTGACGCGCAATCCGCGCTTCGTGCGCGAACTTGAAGCGAAAACCGGCGGCAAGGATGCGGTGCTGCTTTTGCTGTGCCGCAGCGGCAAGCGTTCTGCGTTGGCCGCAGAGGCCGCAGCCAAGGCCGGTTTCACGCAGGTTTACAACGTGCTCGAAGGCTTTGAAGGCGAAATTGACGAACAGCAACATCGCGGCGCGGCCGACGGCTGGCGTTTTCACGGTCTGCCTTGGGTGCAAGACTGAAAAAAGCGGGAATGAATCCGTATCACCAAAACTTTTTTCAGGAAGATCATCTTGGCTGTTTTTGACATTGAGCATATTGTGGGCGCGCTGCATGCGGTGCGCCAGGACTGGCGCGAATCGCAAAAGCGCTCGCGTGAGCCCGGCGGGCGCGAACTTCCATCGCGTGATGCACTGGCGCAGGTGGTCGAAGCGCTCAAGGGTGCGCTGTTTCCCATGCGGCTGGGGCCGCTGGACCTGCGCCAGGAAAGCGAGGACATTTATGTCGCCCATACGCTGGACTCGGCGCTGCACCAGCTTTTGGCGCAAATCCGGCTGGAGCTGACTTACAGCGCACGCCATCAAATGCGCAATGGCTCCGACCTGGAGGCCGAGGCATTGACCACCACGCGCAGTTTCGGCGCCGCGTTGCCCGAGATTCGCAAGCTGCTCGACAGCGACGTTCTGGCGGCCTATCACGGCGACCCGGCGGCGCGCAGCGTGGATGAAGTGCTGCTGTGCTACCCCGGTATCCTGGCCATGATTCACCACCGGCTGGCGCACCAGCTCTACCGGCTGGGCCTGCCCTTGCTGGCGCGCATCGTGGCCGAACTGGCGCACGCCGTGACCGGCATCGACATTCATCCGGGCGCGCAAATCGGCGCGAGTTTTTTCATCGACCACGGCACGGGCGTCGTGATTGGAGAAACCGCCGTGATCGGCCAGCGCGTGCGGCTGTACCAGGCCGTCACGCTGGGCGCCAAGCGCTTTCCCACCGATGAGGAGGGCAACCTGCAAAAAGGCCTGCCGCGTCACCCGGTAGTCGAGGACGACGTGGTGATTTACGCCGGCGCCACCGTGCTGGGCCGGGTGACGCTGGGCCGAGGCGCGACCATCGGCGGCAATGTCTGGCTGACCCATGACGTGCCGCCCGGAGGCAACGTGACACAGGCTGTTTCCCGCGAAGCAGGACAAGGCAGCGCTGCCAGGCAGCGGCCGTGAGGCCCACGCTGGTTGAGTGTTTCGGCATTGCCCTTCGTCAGTCGCGCGAGGCTAGGAACTGGTCGCAGGAACAACTCGCTGAGCACTCCAACCTCAACCGCTCCTATGTCGGCGAGATTGAACGGGGCAGCGCGATTGCATCGCTGGCGACGGTCGAAAAACTCGCTCTGGCCCTGGGCATCAGTCCGTCTGCGCTGGTCGGTCGCGGCGAGGCGGTGAGCCAGGCCAATGTGGTTCGAGGGATCAGGTTGATGGCTATAGCATGTTGAAGCCTGCGCCCTGACAACACACACTCCTGTTCATCCATTTTTATTTTGTTTCATTTTTAGAGGATTTCCTATGTCAGCAACAGTGGGCGGCACCACCGCATTGGGCGATAGCGCCGCACGGCAACTAGCACTACTCTGCCATGTCACTCACGCTGACGCAGGTTTATCGTGGCGCCGCAATGAGGACACTGAACGCAAATTACCCGACAAAGCGCGGCGAGAATGGCCCGGCGTACCGCTGGCAATGATGGTTGCGGTGGCGGTCCCGGTGCATTGGATGCCAGTTTTTTTTCCCGCTTGCAAAACACTGTCCAGACGTCGGTGCTGCAGATAACCAAAAGCCATCATGGTCAGCAGCGCGTGATGGTGCAGTCCCAGCCAGGATCTGCCTTCGTAATGGTCCAGGCCAAGTTCATCCTTGAGTTGCTGATGCGCCTGCTCGCACGCCCAGCGGGCCTTGATCGCGCGTACCAGCGTCCTGCGCGGCGTGTCAGCCGGATGGTTAGTAAAGTAATACTTGCGCTCGCCACTGGAGCGCACTTCGCACACCAGCCATGCGGCTTGCCCCGGAAGATGCTGCCAATGCGATACCAGCGCGCCGTCAGCAACGCACACCCACACAGCAGCAAAGCGTGCGCTGAGCATGCCCTTGGTGCCGCTGCGCCAGGAACAGCGCCGCAGGGCCTTGGAACCCAACGTTTCAATCATCTGCACGACGGACACGCTCGGCGTCGAAGGTCTTGGGTGCTTGGCGGGGCGCCCCACCGGGGGATCGGCCGGCACATCGAGCCGCACATCAGCTGGATAGACCTTCTGCGTGGGCTGCACGCCCACTGCCCATCGTAGCCCTCGCTGCGTAAGCCCAGCGCGAAAGCCTGCCGAACTGCCATAGCCGGCATCGGCCAGCACCATGCCAAAGCGCACGCCGTCAGCCAGCGCGGCATCGATCTGCGCCAGCGCGATGTCACCCTTGGTCTCGAACGTAATCGACTCGGGTACCTTGGCTGCTGCACGACGCGCTTCGTCCTGTGCCCAATCTTCGGGCAAGTACAGCCGCAGGGCGATCGGCACTGGCACTTCCTTGCGCGCTAAGGTGAGCGATACCAATACCTGGCAGTTAGCCTGCTTACCGAGTACGCCGCAGTGTTGGCGCTTGACCCCTACCGAGTGCTTGCCCTGCTTGGGTAGCGCCGTGTCGTCCACGATCAGCACAGCGTCCTTGCCGCCTACCAAAGCGTCAGCCTTCTTGCGCAGCACCTGTTCCAGCGGAGCGGTGGACCAAGTCGATGACGACACAAAATGGTGGAGTTGCTGCGTCTGACCGGGACACACACGTTCAGCCATGGGTGCGACACTTTTGCGCGCGCCCGGCCCCAGGAGTCCTTGCAGGTAGAGAGGTGCCCAGCAGCGCTGCTCGGAACGTGTGAAAACGGCCAGGAACGGCTGGAGCCATTCCTGAAAATCTTCAGGCCAATTGGTTCTGACAGGAATCACGGTATCCATGGATATCCCTCCGACAGCCATATCCAGAAATTCTACCCTTTCACTTGGCAGAGTAGTGCTAGCCAATGCCACCAAGACCACGGCGCAGCTCGAAACCATCTCGCCACGCTGGCTCACCCACCTGCTGCAATGGGTGCCAGTCGAGGCCGGTATCTATCGCCTCAACAAGGTCAAGAATCCCGAGTCGATCAAGGTCAAATGCACGGCGCGTGAGCAAGAAGGCCAGTTGCCGCGCACCTTTGTGGACTACGAGGAAAATCCGCGCGAATTTTTCCTCAACGCCGTCAGCACCGTGCTCGACGTGCATACGCGCATCTCCGACCTCTACAGCAGCCCGCACGACCAGATCAAGGAGCAGCTTCGCCTGACGATTGAAACCATCAAGGAAAACCAGGAAAGCGAGCTGATCAACAACCCCGACTACGGCCTGCTTTCCCAGGTGTCCGAAGAACAGCGAATTTTTCCATTGACAGGCGCCCCGACGCCAGACGACCTGGATGAACTGCTGACCAAAGTGTGGAAGGAGCCGGCATTTTTCCTGACCCACCCGCTGGCCATTGCCGCCTTCGGGCGCGAAGCGACCCGGCGCGGAACGCCGCCGCCAACGGTCAGCCTGTTCGGCTCTCAGTTCATCACCTGGCGCGGCATTCCCTTGATTCCTTCCGATAAGGTGCCGGTGGCCGACGGCAAGAGCAAAATCCTGCTGCTGCGCGTGGGCGACAAGCGCCAGGGCGTGGTCGGCCTGTTCCAGCCGGGTCTGACGGGCGAGCAGGGGCCGGGCCTGTCGGTGCGCTTCATGGGCATCAACAACCACGCCATCGCGTCCTACCTGATCTCGCTGTACTGCTCGCTGGCCGTGCTGACCACCGACGCGCTGGCCGTGCTCGACGATGTCGAGATCGGCAAGTACCACGATTACGCCGACACCTACAAATAAGCCGCGCCGTGAGCATGCTTGCAACCAACCCCAGCGCCGCGCCTGCGGCCTTTGAGTCGCCCCTGGACACGGCGCTGCTCTCGCGCATGGCAACGGCGCTGTTTGCCGCCTTGCCGGGCGAGGTGGCCGCGCCGGCAGGCCTGCATTCCGCCGCTGGCCTGCCTTCGACGCCGCCAGCATCGTTGCCCGGTTTGCCGGCGACGCCACTGGGCGTGCAGGCGCCGCTGCAACTCGCGCCAGCCGGATCGCCGCTGGCCAGCCCGGCGGGCTTTGGCCCCGGTGTGCCGGGCACCCCGATTCCGCAAGGCCAGATACCGGGCGCCAACCTGATTCCGGCATCCCCTGCGCAGGTGCCGTCGCTGGGCAACCGTGCGCCCGCGCTGCTGCCGCATGCGGTCGCGGGCAACGGCGTGCCCGACAAACTGGTGAGCGCCGTGCCGGCCTACGAACCACGCCTGGCCGGCGCGACGATTGGTGTGCCTGAAGCATCCGCGGCCACGGTGTCGCAAGCCGGACGGAACCCGGCGGCAAACGCTGTTCCGTTCTATTTTCTCGGTGACCAGCACGGCCATCCGTCGCCCGGCGGGCGTGATGCCCGTGTCGTACCAAGCCAGGGCGGCAGCCTTGATTCGCTGGCGACCTTGCCGTTTGAGCAGCCGGCCGTTCCCGCCTTGGCCGCGCCTGCCGCGCCTGTCCATGCGCCCGAGGCCGCGTCCGGCCAGCCCAAGTTCTATTTCGTCGATTCGGTGGTGTTGCCCAGTGGCTATGTGACGCCCGCCAAGCCCGCGCCGCATGCGGTCGAGCCGCTGGCGGGCCGCTCGGCGCATCCGGCTTTCGATGTGCAGGCGGTGCGCCGCGATTTCCCCATCCTGCAGGAGCGCGTCAATGGCCGCCAGCTGGTCTGGTTCGACAACGCCGCCACGACGCACAAGCCGCAGTCGGTGATCGACCGCGTCTCGTATTTTTACGAGCACGAAAACTCCAACATCCACCGCGCCGCCCATGAACTCGCCGCCCGCGCCACCGACGCCTACGAAGGCGCGCGAGAGCGGGTCAGGAAGTTCATCAACGCCCCGGACGTGAACGAGGTGATCTTCGTGCGCGGCACCACCGAGGCCATCAACCTGGTGGCCAAGAGCTGGGGCGGGCAGCATGTCGGTGAAGGCGATGAAATCATCGTCAGCCACCTGGAGCACCACGCCAACATCGTGCCCTGGCAGCAGCTCGCTGCCGCCAAGGGCGCCAAGCTACGCGTGATTCCGGTGGACGACAGCGGGCAGGTGCTGCTCGATGAATACGGCAAGCTGCTCAACGACCGCACAAAAATCGTCGCTGTCACGCAGGTGTCCAACGCGCTGGGCACCGTGGTTCCCGTCAAGGAAATCGTGGCGATGGCGCACCGGGCCGGCGCCAAGGCGCTGGTCGATGGTGCGCAGGCGATTTCGCACATGCGCATCGACGTGCAGGACATCGGCGCCGATTTCTTTGTGTTCTCCGGCCACAAGGTGTTCGGCCCGACCGGCATCGGCGTGGTCTGGGGCAAGCGCGAAGTGCTGGAGGACATGCCGCCCTGGCAGGGCGGCGGCAACATGATCGCCGACGTGACGTTCGAGAAAACCGTGTTCCAGCCGATTCCAAACAAGTTTGAAGCCGGCACCGGCAACATCGCCGACGCCGTGGGCCTAGGCGCGGCCATCGACTACGTGAGCCGCGTGGGCATCGAGAACATTGCCCGCTACGAGCACGAACTGCTGTGCTACGGCATGCAGCACCTGGGCGAGATCAAGGGCGTTCGCCTGATCGGTACGGCCAGCGACAAGGCCAGCGTGATGTCTTTTGTGCTGGCGGGCTACACCACCGAGGAAGTGGGCAAGGCGCTCAACGACGAGGGCATTGCCGTGCGCACCGGCCACCACTGCGCGCAGCCGATTTTGCGGCGGTTCGGGGTCGAAACCACGGTGCGGCCTTCGCTGGCGTTTTACAACACCTTTGGCGAGATTGACCGACTGGTCGCCGTGGTGAAGCGGCTGGCGGACCAGCGGCGCACGTTTTAACGACCGCTGCCGGTTTTTTTGCGCTCCGAGGCGAAAAAACCGGCGTTCTGACGACATGCCGCCAGGCTTGTCTGTGCAAGTGTTCAGCAATCAACAGTTGTTCAGCATTTTGTCGATTCCAGGGTATTTGAAAAATCAGCTCTATCAAGCTATCTCCTTGATTTAAAAGAGCTTGTTCAGTGGCAGGGTTCCTGCTATGCAGGATTGAAGCAACGCGCCATGCCCTCAGTGCATTCTGATGGGCTGGCCCGCTTGCGTAACTGCATGCAGCCGACGACTACGGCTTAAATTGAAACCCAGATGGAAATCTTCCCCATGACACTGAATCGACGTACCCTTCTTTCGCTCACCGGCGGCCTGGCTGGCGCAGTGATCGCCCCCGCAACGCTGCGCGCGGCCGATCTGCCGCAGGAAGTGCGTATCGATTACGCCACCTATTCGCCCACCAGCCTGGTGCTCAAACGCTTCGGCTGGCTTGAAGAAGACCTCAAGCGTGACGGCGTGGCGGTGAAATGGGTGTTCAGCGCGGGCAGCAACCGGGCGCTGGAATACCTGAACGCCAAAAGCCTGGACATCGGCTCTGCGGCTGGGCTGGCCGCCTTGCTGGCGCGGGCCAATGGCAACCCGATCCGCGCCCCCTACATTTTTTCGCGGCCCGAATGGACCGCGCTGCTGGTGCCAAAGGACTCGCCGATCCGCACGCTGGCGGACCTCAAGGGCAAAAAAGTGGCTGCGACCAAGGGCACCGATCCTTATTTGTTCCTGCTGCGCGCGCTGCAGACGGTCAAGCTCAAGCGCAGCGACATCGAACATGTCTCCCTGCAGCACGCCGACGGCCGTGCGGCGCTGGAGCAGGGGCGCGTGGACGCCTGGGCCGGCCTGGACCCGCACATGGCGGCCAGCGAACTCACGGCCGGCTCCCGCCTGCTCTACCGCAACGTCGCCTTCAACACCTATGGTTTTCTGAATGTGCGCGAAGACTTCCAGCAGCGCCACCCGGAACTGCTCAGGCGCGTCATCGGCGCCTATGAACGCGCCCGCCTGTGGACGCTGGCCAATACCGGCGAAGCGGCCCGCATCCTGGCCGACGAGGCCAAGGTCAGCCTGCAGGTGGCGCTGCTGCAACTCAAGCTGCGCACCGACCTGAGCAATCCGCAGCCTTCCGCCGAACATGTGAAGGCGCTGCAGGCAGCCACGCCGATTCTGCTGGACGAGCAACTGGTCAAACCCGGCACCGACCTGCTCAGAACCGTCGAAGCGCTGGTGGACACGCGTTTTGCGCAGGGACTGATTCGCCAGGCCTGAGCCGGCCATGCCCACCATTTTTTCAAAGACCGCCATGTCTGCCAAGCCATTGACCATTGCCCCCCATGATGTGCGGGAGACGCCTGCATCGGTATTCCCGGGCCGTCGGGCTTATCCGGCCCGCCCAGTCGCTGAAGCCGATCAGGCCGATGCGTTGCGTGAAATTCGCCCCGCGCGGCACTGGCCGGGTATCGGCCTGGTCATCCCCTTGCTGGCGCTCGTGCTGGGCGAGGCTGCGCCGCGCCTGGGCTGGATCAGCCCGCACCTGTTGCCGCCGCCCAGCACCGTGCTGCAGACCCTGCGCGACTGGGGGCCGCTGACACTGGCCACGCATATCGGCGCCAGCGCGGCGCGGGTAGCCGCCGGGTTTGCGCTGGGCGCCGCGCTGGCGGTCGCCATCGGGGCGCTGGTGGGCCTGTCCCGGCTGGGCGAGCGCCTGTTGGCGCCGAGCTTTCAGGCCCTGCGCGCCATTCCCTCTCTGGCTTGGGTGCCTTTGCTGCTGCTCTGGCTGGGTATTGACGAGGCGCCGAAGATCGTTCTGATCGCCATCGGCGCTTTTTTCCCGGTCTACATGGGCGTGGCCTCGGGCTTTCGCGATGTGGACCGCAAGTTGGTGGAAGTCGCCCGCATGGCGCGGCTCTCGCCGCTGGCGCTGGTGCGCCGGGTGCTACTGCCTGCGGCGCTGCCCGCCGTGCTGACCGGCCTGCGTAATGGCCTGAGCCTGGCTTGGATGTTCATGGTGGCCGCCGAGCTGATTGCCGCCAGCCGTGGGCTGGGCTATTTGCTTACCGACGGCCGCGAGACCAGCCGCGCCGACATCGTGCTGGCTGCGATCTTGCTGCTGGCGCTGCTGGGCAAGCTGACCGACAGCGCCATGCAGTGGCTCGAACACCGGCTACTGTCCTGGCGCGACACCTTTGACGGCGGCCAGTCATGAGCACGGCACTACTGGACATCGAGGTGCGCCGCAAGACCTTTGGCGATGCTACCGTGCTGCAGGGCATTCGTCTGCAAATCAGCGCGGGCGAAATTGTCAGCCTGGTTGGCGCCAGCGGCTGCGGCAAGAGCACGCTGCTACGCATCGTGGCCGGACTCGAAACGGCTTATCAGGGGCGCATCACGCTGGGTGGCCAGCCGCTGGCCGGACTGAGCCGCGATGTCGGTTTTATTTTTCAGGAGCCGCGCCTGTTTCCCTGGCTGAGCGTGGCGCAAAACGTCGCCTTCAGCGCCGGAGCGCAAGGCGCACGCGATCCGCGCGTGGCGCAGTTGCTCGCCGAAGTGGGACTGGCCGGCCTAACCGATGCGCTGCCCAAGCAGCTCTCGGGCGGCCAGGCGCAGCGCGTGGCCATTGCGCGCGGCCTGTTTGGCCAGCCGCGCCTGCTGCTGCTGGACGAGCCGTTTTCAGCCGTCGATGCCTTTACCCGCATGCATCTGCAGGACATGCTGCTCGACATTGCGCGGCGCCACGGCACCACGCTGCTGCTGGTGACGCATGACATTGACGAGGCGGTCTATCTGGCCGACCGGGTCTGGGTGCTCGACAGCAAGCCCGGCCGCCTGTCGGCCGACATGGCCATTGACCTGCCCCAACCCCGCCAGCGCGATACCGAGGCGCTGGCGCAGCGGCGCATTGGCGTGCTGCACGCGCTCCAGGCAGTTCACGCCATTTGAGGCTGACAGCGCCTGCGCCAGCGCAGCAGGCCAGCGTGATGCCGCCGCAGATCGGACAGACAACGCCGCGAGTCACAAGGCAGCGAGACAGCGAGACAGCGAAGAGGCCAGGTAGCGTCCCTTTCCGGCTGATTCGTTCTTTTTTGAATGATTTAAGCCTCTAGCGCAATCTCCATTTGTACAAGCTGCTATGTTTTTAATAGCGATATTGATGGCAACTTTTGTTTCCAGGCTCTGCCATCAAACCATCCAGACTCCGGTCTATCACTGAACCCTGTGTGTACTGTTCGCCTGTATGAACCGTGCGTCGGCGGGTGCCGTGCAACTGTTGCCCAGCCAACAGTTGATCAGCATTTTGTGGTTTCGGCAGGCACTGAAAAATCTTGAGTTTTTAAGCTAAGTTATTGAATTTAAAAGATTTTTATGTATGGCATGGTTGCTGCTATTGAAAGGATGAAGCGCACGCATCGTGCAATCCAACCACCCTTCAGAAGGACTTCATGCCATGAGCCAGGAACAGATCAAATTCGCCTACTGGGTGCCCAACGTCAGCGGCGGCCTTGTTGTCAGCAAGATCGAGCAGCGCACCAGCTGGAACATCGACTACAACCGCAAACTGGCGCAAACCGCCGAAAAAGCCGGCTTTGAATACGCGCTGTCGCAGATTCGTTTCACCGCCGGTTACGGCGCTGAATTCCAGCACGAGTCGGTGGCCATCAGCCACGCCTTACTGGCGGCCACCGATAAACTGCGCGTCATCGCCGCGATTCTGCCCGGCCCCTGGAATCCGGTGGTGCTGGCCAAGCAGATTGCCACCATCGACCACCTGACCAATGGGCGCGTCGCCGTCAACATCGTCTCCGGCTGGTTCCGGGGCGAGTTCCAGGCGATTGGCGAACCGTGGCTGGAGCATGATGAGCGCTACCGCCGCTCCGAGGAGTTCATCGAGGTGCTCAAGGGCATCTGGACCACCGACAACTTCAGCTACCAAGGCGACTTTTACCGCATTCACAACTACAGCCTCAAGCCCAAGCCGCTGCAGCAAGCGCCGCATCCTGAAATTTTCCAGGGCGGCAGTTCACGCGCGGCGCGCGACATGGCTTCGCGCGTGTCCGACTGGTACTTCACCAATGGCAACACAGTCGAAGGCATCCAGGCCCAGGTGGACGATATCCGCGCCAAGGCTGCAGCCAATGGCCACAGCGTCAAGGTGGGCGTGAACGCCTTCATCATCGCCCGCGACACCGAGCAAGAAGCGCGTGCCGTGCTGGCCGAGATCATTGAAAAGGCCGACCCGGAAGCGGTCAACGCCTTTGGCCACGAGGTCAAACAGGCCGGCAAGGCCAGCCCGGAAGGCGAGGGCAATTGGGCCAAGTCCACGTTTGAAGACCTGGTGCAGTACAACGACGGCTTCAAGACCAACCTGATCGGCACGCCGCAGCAGATCGCCGAGCGCATCGTCGCGCTCAAGGCCGTCGGCGTGGACCTGATACTCAGCGGCTTTTTGCACTTTCAGGAAGAGGTCGCCTACTTCGGCGATAAAGTGCTGCCGCTGGTGCGCGAGCTGGAGCGCGAGCTGCAAGCCGAACCGGTTCCCCTGAAGCTGGCAGCCTGAGCGGCGCAGACGGGCCATGACTCAGACCGTCAACGCCGCATCAGCAGCGCCTGCCACGCTGCCGCACTGGCTGCTGTGCCAGTCGCATCAGCAGGCCGGGCGCATTGCCCTGCGCCACAAGCGCCTGGGCGTGTGGCAGCAGCGCTCCTGGCGTCAGGCAGCTGACGAGGTTCACCGTCTGGCCACGGCGCTGCGGGCCAGCGGTTTTGCCGAGGGTTCGACGCTGGCGATACTGAGCCGGCCGCGTCCCGAAGCCCTGCTGGCGGCGTTGGCCGCCCAGTGGCTGGGCGGCGTGGCGGCGCTGCTGGACCCGCTGGAAGCGGCGGCCGGGCAGATTGCGCTGCTGCGCGCCTTGCAACCCCAGGCGGTTTTTGCCGAAGGACTGCAGGAGATCGAACGTCTGCAGACCAGTGCGCTGACGTCAGGGCTGGTGTTGTATGCCGATGGACGCGGTGTGACCAGCCCGAACCCGGCAGGCCTTGCGCTGGCAGACTATGCCCAACTGGCACTGCGCGAGACCGACTGCCCCTGGCCGGTGCAAGCGCATGCCGAGCGCACGGCTTTTGCTTTTTACAGGCATGCCGCCAGCGGCCAGATTGAGCAGCAGCGCATCACCCATGCCGAGCTGCTGCAGCAAGGACGGCGCCTGGTGCTGGCCGAAAAGCTGGGTGCGGATGAAGAAGCACTGGCCGCACGCGCTTTTGCCGCCAGTGGTCAGGCCCGCTACCTGTTGGCGCCGTGGCTGATAGCCGGCTTCTGCCTGAATTTCCCCGAGAACCTGGCCACCCGCGACAACGATCGGCGCGAACTGGGGCCGACGCTGGTGGCCGGCACTCTTGAAACCTATACGCGCCTGCATGAACTGGTGCAGTCCCGCCTGCCGCAGCCGGGCAGCGTGCAGCGGCGCCTGGTGGACTGGGCGCTGACCGCGCAGCCGGGCGCAGCGCGCAGGGTGCTGGGCGAATGGCTGGTGCGCCGCCCGCTGCGCGACGTGATCGGTTTCACCCGAACCCGTGCGCCGCTGCTTGTGGGCGAGCCCTTGTCCAACAATGCGCAGGCTTTCTTTGCCGCGCTGGGCATCGAGGTGCGCGCCTGGCCAGATCCGGCGCAGTGGCACAGCCCGGCCGTCGCGCCAGCCGTACCAGTCCCGCCCACTGCGCCAGCCACGCCATCCTTGACAACACGGCAGCCCGGCGGCTGGAACCCTCACGGCGCACAGGCCGCCTGAAAGCAGAGCCACCCATGTCCGAAGTGATTTCCCCGCCCGCGTCCGCTTTGCCCCTGCTCACGCTAAACAACATTTCCCTCTCATTCAAAGGCGTGAAGGCCGTCACCGACATCAGCTTTGCCGTTGCGCGCGGCGAAATCTGCGCCCTGATCGGCCCCAATGGCGCGGGTAAAAGTTCATTGCTCAACGTGATCAACGGCGTCTACCAGGCGCAGGAAGGCCGCATCAGTTTCGAGGGCGAAACCTGCCAGCGCATGCGCCCGCACGACGCGGCCGTGCGCGGCATTGCCCGCACCTTCCAGAACCTGGCGCTGTTCAAGGGCATGAGCGTGCTCGACAACGTACTGACCGGGCGCAACCTCAAGCGCCGCAGCAACTGGCTGGAGCAAGCCCTGCGCCTCGGCCGCGCCGCGCCCGAAGACGACCGCCAGCGCGAAGCGGCCGAGCGGGTGATCGAGTTTTTGCATATCCAGCCCTGGCGAAATGCCCTGGTCGGCAAGCTGCCCTACGGCCTGCAAAAACGCGTCGAACTGGCCCGCGCCCTGGCGTCCGAGCCGAAATTGCTGCTGCTCGACGAGCCGATGGCCGGCATGAATGCCGAGGAAAAGCGCGAGATGAGCCGCTTCATCCTCGACATCAACCGCGAGTTCGGAACCACCGTGGTGCTGATCGAGCACGACATCGGCGTGGTCATGGGCCTGTCCCACCATGTGGTGGTGCTGGACTACGGCCGAAAAATCGGCGACGGCACGCCGCAGGAGGTGCGCTCCAACCCCGAGGTGATTGCCGCCTATCTCGGCACCCGCCATTGACCCCGCAAGGAACGAAAGACCATGGAATTTTTCTTTGAAGTGCTGATCGGCGGGCTGCTGGCGGGGGTGATGTACTCGCTCGTGGCTATCGGCTTTGTGCTGATTTACAAGGCTTCGGGCGTGTTCAATTTCGCGCAAGGCTCGATGGTGCTGTTTGCGGCGCTGACCTTTGTCAGCCTGCACGAGCGCGGCATGCCGTTCTGGCTGGCGTTCGCGGTCACGCTGGCGGCGATGGTGGCGATAGCCCTGCTGGTCGAGCGCCTGGTGCTGCGCCCGCTGGTCAACCGCTCGCCCATCACCCTGTTCATGGCGACGCTGGGCCTGTCCTACATGATCGAGGGCGCGGCCCAGGCCTTGTGGGGCGCGCAGGTCCACGGGCTGGAGCTGGGCATCAGCGACGAGCCGCTGGCGCTGGGCGGCGTGCTGCTGTCGCAGTTTGACTTGTTCGCGGCGGGCACGGCGGCGGTGCTGGTCACGGCGCTGTCGCTGCTGTTCAGCAAGACGCGCATCGGCCTGTCGCTGCGCGCCGTGGCCGACGACCCGCTGGCCGCGCTGGCTGTCGGCATTCGCCTGCAGCGCATCTGGGCGGTCGTGTGGGCGGTGGCCGGTTTTGTCGGACTGGTGGCCGGGCTGCTCTGGGGCGCGCGGCTGGGCGTGCAGTTTTCGCTCTCGCTGGTGGTGCTCAAGGCGCTGCCGGTGCTGATCATTGGCGGCTTCTCGTCGATAGGCGGCGCCATCGTCGGCGGCCTGATCATCGGCGCGTCGGAAAAGCTGGCCGAAATCTACCTCGGCCCGGTCATTGGTGGCGGCCTGGAGAACTGGTTTCCCTATGTGCTGGCGCTGCTGTTTTTGCTGGTGCGCCCGGCAGGCCTCTTTGGCGAACGCGCCATCGAGCGGGTCTGAGGAGGCATCGCCATGCTTTACAACGAAGCCGGCCAGTTCAGCATTTCCTACGCGGGCGAGAGGCGCCTTTTCCGCTTGCGCCAGGACCGCCGTGCGCTGGCGCTGCTGCTGGCCTTTGCCTTTGTCATCGTGCCCTTCGTGGGCAATGACTACTGGTTCAGCGCCATCCTGATTCCCTTTCTGGTGCTGTCGCTGGCCGGTCTGGGCCTGAACTTGCTGACGGGTTACGCGGGCCAGCTCTCGCTCGGGTCGGCGGCTTTCATGGCGGTCGGTGCGTTTGCCGCCTACAACTTCGGGCTGCGCCTGCCGGGCCTGCCGCTGCTGGCCTGCCTGTTTCTGGGCGGCGTGACGGCGGCGCTGGTGGCCGTGGTGTTTGGCCTGCCCAGCCTGCGCATCAAGGGCTTTTACCTGATTGTCTCCACGCTGGCGGCGCAGTTCTTCGTGTCGTGGGCGCTGACGAAATTCGGCTGGTTTTCCAACGACAACGCTTCGGGCGTCATCAGCGCGCCGCCGCTGACCATTTTCGGCGTCGATTTCAGCGCGCCCGTGGGTCGCTACCTGCTCACACTGAGCGTGGTGGCGGCGCTGTTCTGGCTGGGCAAGAACCTGGTGCGCAGCGAACTGGGCCGAAACTGGATGGCGGTGCGCGACATGGACACGGCCGCCGCCGTCATCGGCATTCCGCTGCTCAAGACCAAGCTGCTGGCGTTTGCGCTGAGCGGCTTTTTCCTCGGCATTGCTGGCTCGCTCTGGGCTTTTACCTACCTGGGCACGGTGGAGCCGCACGGGTTCGATTTGAACCGCTCTTTCCAGGTGCTGTTCATCATCATCCTTAGCGGGCTGGGAAGCATCCTGGGCAACTTTCTGGGTGCGGCCTTCATGGTGCTGTTTCCGCTGCTGCTGTCGAACCTGGCCGGTGCGCTGCCCGTGGGCCTCATCGATCCGGGCCAGTTGGAGAATCTGCAGAAGTTCATTTTTGGCGCGCTGATCATCGCCTTCCTCATCAAGGAGCCCGAAGGGCTGGCGCGCCTGTGGCAGCGTTTTCGAGAGCGCGTCCGCCTGTGGCCGTTGCGCTACTGATTTTTTTAGCTCTGTTTTTCATCATTTCATCATCCAACAAGGAAACCCTCCCCATGTTCAAACCCACTTTCGCCCGCAGTCTCGTCCTGGCGCTCAGCCTGGCCGCCGCCGCTGTCACTGCCCAGGCCGAGCCCGAGCAGTATTTCCCGCTGCAAAGCTACCGCGTTGGCCCCTATGCGGCGGGCGGCACCGGATTTTTCGGCGGCTTCATCGACTACATGCAATACGTCAATGCCAACGGTGGCGTCAACGGCGTCAAGCTCACCTGGAGCGAATGCGAAACCGAGTACGTGGTCGAAAAAGGCGTGGAATGCTACGAACGCCTGAAAAAAGGCCTGAACGGCGCTCCGGCGGCGGCCACCAACCCGCTGTCCGTCGGCATTGCCTACGCCACGCTGGACCGCTCGACCGCCGACAAGCTGCCGCTGATCACCATCAACCACGGCCGCACCGATTCGACCGACGGCAGCGTGTTTCCGTATGCTTTCCCGCTGCAACTCAATCCGTATTCCGAGGTGTCGGCCATCGTCAACTACATCGGCAAGCAGGCCGGGGGGCTGGACAAGCTCAAGGGCCAGAAGATCGTCACGCTCTACCACGGTTCGCCCTACGGCAAGGAAACCATTCCCGTTCTCGATCTGCTGGCCAAAAAATACGGCTTCACGGTCGAGCATGTCGAAGTGCCGCACCCCGGCAACGAGCAGCAATCGCAGTGGCTCAACATCCGCCGCGCCAAGCCGGACTGGGTGATTTTGCGCGGCTGGGGCGTGATGAACCCGGTGGCGCTCAAAACCGCGCAGAAGGTGGGTTTCCCGGCCAACCGCATCATCGGCAACATCTGGAGCAATTCCGAGGACGACGCCGCTCCTGCCGGTGCCGCCGCCAAGGGCTTCATCTCCATCACCACGCACCCGTCGGGCACGGAGTTTCCGGTGCTCAAGGGCATCAAGAAACAGGTGGTCGATGCCGGCAAGGGCAACCTGGCCGATCCCAAGCGCTTCGGCTCGGTCTATTACAACCTGGGCGTGGTCAACGGCATCTTGAACATCGAGGCGCTGCGCATCGCCCAGGACAAGTTCGGCAAGAAACCCTTGAGCGGCGAGCAGGTGCGCTGGGGTTTTGAAAACCTCAAGCTCGACGACGCCCGCCTCAAGAGCCTGGGTGCGCTGGGACTGGTGCAGCCACTCAAGCTGTCCTGCGCCGACCACGAAGGCGGCGGCGCCGTGCGCTTTCAGCAGTGGGACGGCCAGAAGTGGAGCGTGATCAGCGACTGGGTGCAGGCCGACCGGGCCTTGCTGCGCCCGATCATTGAGGAATCTGCCCGCAAGTACGCCAAGGAAAAAGGCATCACGCCGCGTGACTGCGGCAAGGAAGGCTGAATCCTGCGCCCAGTCTGAAATATCTCCTGATTGATCCACCCCGGCGGCGGGCGCAAGAGCCCGCCGCCAGCAACCCCCGACACCACCATGAGCCACAACTCTCTTCTCTTCACCCTGTCCATCGGCACCGACTACGAACGGCTGGCCAGCCGCTTTCGCCCGATTTTTGCGCGCATCGCTGAAGGCGCGGTCGAGCGCGAGTGCTCGCGAAGCCTGCCTTACGAGCCCATCAAGTGGCTCAAAGAAGCCGGCTTTGGCGCGGTGCGCGTTCCGGTCGCCCACGGCGGCGCGGGCGCTTCGGTGCCGCAGCTGTTTCGCCTGCTGATTGAACTGGCCGAAGCCGATTCCAATGTGCCGCAGTCGCTACGCGGCCATTTCGCCTTTGTCGAGGACCGCCTGAACGCGCCGCCCAGCGCCGAGCGCGACATCTGGTTCCAGCGCTTTGTCGCCGGCGAACTGGTGGGCAATGCGTGGACCGAAATCGGCAGCGTCAAGATGGGCGACGCCATCACCCAGGTCAGCCCGGTAGAGGAGGGGGGTTGGCTGCTCAACGGCACCAAGTTCTACAGCACGGGCAGCATCTTTGCCGACTGGATCGACGTGTACGCCAAGCGCACCGATACCGGCGGCGATGTGATTGCCGTGGTCAGCACGCGCCAGGACGGCGTGACGCTGAGCGACGACTGGGACGGCTTTGGCCAGCGCACCACCGGCAGCGGTACCTCGGTCTTTGTCAATGCCCAGGTGGAAAGCGTCAACGTCATCGACTTTGCCACTCGCTTCAAATACCAGACGGCGTTTTACCAGCTGGTGCTGAACGCGGTGCTGGCTGGCACCGCCAGGGCGGTGGAGCGCGATGCGGCGCGGGAAGTGCGCGAGCGCACCCGCATCTTCAGCCACGGCAACGCCACCAGCGTGGCGCGCGACGTGCAGGTGCAGCAGGTGGTTGGCCGCATCTCGGCGCAGGCCTACGCGGCCGAGGCGGTTGCCATCCGCGCCGCCGAACCGGCGCAGCGCGCTTATGAAACCCGCTTTGGCGGCAACGACGAGGCCGAGCACCAGGCCAACATCGACGCCGAAATCGAGTCGGCCAAGGCCCAGGTGGTGCTGGCCGACCTGGTGCTGCGCGCCGCCTCCGACCTGTTCAACGCGCTGGGCGCCTCGGCCGCCCGCGAAGCCAAGGCGCTGGACCGCCACTGGCGCAATGCGCGCACCGTGGCCACCCACAACCCGCTGATCTACAAGGAAAAAATCATCGGCGACTGGGTGATCAACGGCACCGAACCGCCTTACGTCTGGCAGATCGGCGCCGGCACGCCAGGCAAATAAACCGCGTCGCTGACGCCTGGTCCACGCGCCAACCCATTTCAAGCTTGATTTCAAGGAACTCTTATGACTGCCACAGCCACCCTGGAACGCCCACGCGTCAACTCTCCCGCGCCTTTCGCGCCGCGCCCCCGCCCTGTGAAGGCGGCCCACCTCATCCGCAGCGACGCCGAGGCGATTGAGATTGCCCACCGCCTGGCCGCCCGCTTTGCCCCCGAATCGGCGCTGCGCGACCGGGAAGGCTTTTTGCCGATTGACGAGATCGACGCCTACTCGCAAAGCGGCCTGTGGGGCATCAACGTGCCCAAGGCTTATGGCGGCCCCGGCGTGTCCTACGCCACGCTGGCCGAAGTGGTGGCGATCATTTCAGCGGCCGATTCGAGCATTGCCCAGATCAGCCAGAACCATTTCGTGCTGGTCGCCCATGTCGGCCTGGACGCCAGCGAGGCGCAAAAACAAGAGCTGTTCGGCTTGGTGCTCCAGGGGCACCGCTTCGGCAACGCCTTTTCCGAACTGAACAGCCGCAACGTGGCCGCTTTTGAAACGAAAGTGGTGGTGCACGGCGACGAGGTGGAAGTGAACGGCCAGAAGTTCTACACCACCGGGGCGCTGCTCTCGCACATCGTTCCCATCGTCGCCGTGAATGAAGCCGGCAAGGGCTACATCGTCTTTGCCGACCGCGACACGCCCGGCCTCACCGTGATCAACGACTGGTCGGGCTTTGGCCAGCGCACCACAGCATCGGGCTCGGTGAAGATCGAGCGGGTGCGCGTGCCCCAAAGCCGCGTCGTGCCGATTGACGCCTTCGACCACCCGAGCGCCGCCGGGCCGATTTCGCAGATCATCCAGGCCGCGATTGACGCGGGCATCGCACGCGGCGCGCTGGCCGACTCGATTGACTTCATCCGCAGCAAGAGCCGGCCCTGGATCGACAGCGGCAAGGAAACCGCTGGCGAAGACCCGTTCACCATCGCCGCCATCGGTGACTTGCAGATCAGGCTGCACGCTGCCGAGGCGCTGCTGGAGCGCGCCGGCCGCCTCGTCGATGCGGCGCTGGCGAATGCGACTGAAGCCACGGTGGCCGCAGCCACGGTCGGCACGGCCGAAGCCAAGGTGCTGACCACGCAGGTAGCAATTGAAGTGACCAACCGCCTGTTCGAGCTGGCCGGCACCCGCTCTGCGCTGACGGTTCACAACCTGGACCGCCACTGGCGCAATGCCCGCATCCACACCCTGCACGACCCGGTGCGCTGGAAGTTTTTCCATATCGGCAACTATTACCTGAACGGCGTGAACCCGCCGCGCCATCCGTGGAACTAAAGAGGCTCGTTGTTTGATGGAGGCTGCACGGGTTTGCAGATTGCTATTGAAATAATAGCTGCTTGCGCCCGTGCAGTATGTGCTACAGGCCTAAATTGTCTAAAAACAGGCCGCTTGAGCGACGGCTTGGAGCCCTAGTTGCGGCTGCGACCGGCAAAACGGCCTCTATTTCAGGGTCATTTAAGGCTCTAGCCAAATATCCACATGCGCAAGCAGCTATCACTTCAATAGCAATTAACGAGGCAGAACCAAAACCCCATGCCAAGCCATCCCATTTTGCAGATCGACGACATCGAGGTCGTCTATGAGCAGGTCATCCTGGCCTTGCGCGGCGTCTCGCTGTCGGTCCGGGCTGGCCAGATCGTCGCGCTGCTGGGCGCCAACGGCGCGGGCAAAAGCACCACCCTCAAAGCCGTTTCACACTTGATCCGCGCCGAACGCGGCGACCTGACGCGCGGGCGCATTCTGTACCGGGGCGAGGACATCGGCCAGCATGACCCGGATGCGCTGGTGGCCGGCGGGCTGGTGCAGGTGCTCGAAGGGCGGCATTGCTTCGCGCACCTGACGGTGGAAGATAACTTGCTGATCGGGGCGTTCGTGCGCAAGGTCTCGCGACGGGCGATGCAGGCGGACCTGGAGCGCATCTACGGCTATTTTCCGCGCCTCAGGCTGCGGCGCAAAAGCCTGGCCGGCTACACCTCGGGCGGCGAACAGCAGATGGTGGCCATCGGCCGGGCGCTGATGGCCAAGCCGCGCCTGGTGCTGCTCGATGAACCGTCGATGGGCCTGGCGCCGCAGATCGTCGAGGAAATCTTCGACATCATCGCCCGGCTCAACCGCGACGAGGGGGTCAGCTTTTTGCTGGCCGAGCAGAACATCAGCATTGCCCTGCGCTATGCCCAGTACGCCTATGTACTGGAAAGCGGCCGCGTCGTCAGCCAAGGCCAAGCGCAGGAACTGGCGCAGCGCGAGGACATGCGTGACTTTTACCTGGGCGGGCAGGTGGCGATCGCTGCTTGAGGCGCCCGCCCGCGTGAAAGGGCAAACCGCCCGGCGCGGCTCAGAGTGACAGGTTCGCCAGCCGGGCCTGCGGGATGCCCGGCGCGGGCCGGCGCTTGTTGACCACCAGCTCCCCCGCCTTGATCAGCTGGGCGCGGATGATGTTGCGGCTCAGGCCAAGCAGTTGGGCGGTGTGGACCTGGTTGTAGTGGCAAAAGCGGTAGGCGGTGCCGAGCAGCACTTCCTGCACTTTTTCATGCAGCGCGCCGCTTTCTTCCTCGAACAGCTTTTGAAAGGCGCGCTGCAGCAGGGCGTCGGCCGATTCGTCCTGCGGGCGGCTGCTGTCGTCCTGGCGCTCCAGGCGCAGTTTGGACAGGTGCAGGTCTTCGGCGCGGATCAGGTTGGCGCGGCAGATCAGCAAGGTGTGGTGAATCACGTTTTCCAGCTCGCGGATATTGCCCGGCCACGAATAGCCGATGAGCTTTTGCTGGGCTTCGGGGTGCAGCGTGATGTCCGTATAGCCCAGGCGGCGGCTGTACTCGGCGATGAAATGGCGCGTCAGCGGCAGGATGTCGCCCGGCCGCTCGCGCAGCGGGCTGAGTTCGAGCGTCACGACGCTCAGCCGGTAGTACAGGTCTTCGCGGAAATTGCCGGCATTGATGGCTTTTTCCAGCTGGACGTTGGTGGCCGCCAGCACCCGCACATTGATCGGAATGCTCCTGCGTGAGCCCAGGCGCACCACTTCGCGCTCTTGCAGCACACGCAGCAGCTTGACCTGGATGGGCATCGGCAGGTCGCCGATTTCGTCGAGGAACAGCGTGCCGCCGTTGGCTTCCTCGAACCAGCCGGCCTTGGAACTCAGCGCGCCGGTGAACGCGCCTTTTTCGTGGCCGAAGAGTTCGGCTTCCACCAGGTTTTCCGAGAACGCCCCGCAGTTGACCGCCATGAACGGCCCGCCGCGCCGGGCGCTAAGTTCGTGCAGGTGGCGGGCCACCAGTTCCTTGCCGGTGCCAGTCTCGCCAATGATGAGCACGCTGGCGTCGCTGGGCGCGACCTGCTGCAGGTGGGCCAGCAGGGCCTGCGATTTCGGATCCTCGAACACCTGGGCGGTGGCGCGGATCGAGGTGGCGAGGGCAGGAGACGGAGGCAGGGTGAGCAAGTGCATGGCGTTGGCAAATAGGCTAGGAGTAGAAAGAGGGCGCCGGCAGTGATGCATTGAGCGCCCAGTCGCCCAGTTCCTGCAGCTTGTAGTCCACCGGATCGTGCAGGGTCTGGGTGCGCAGGTTGCGCCAGTGGCGGTCCAGCCGCAAGGCAGCATGGGTGGCGCGCGCGCCGGTCACTTCGAACAGCCGGCTGGTCACATCGAGCCCGCAGCGGGTGGCGGCGACCTTGGCGGTGGCGATGGCCACGGCCAGGTGGCCGCGTTCCTCTGCGCCCAGCCGGTTTTCCTTGCGCCAGGCCTCGTCGAGCAGGTTGTTGGCCCGTTCGGTAAGCAGTCGCACGCCCTCCAGACCGACCCAGAACTCGCCGTAGTGGCGCAGCGTGTACGGGTCTTCGCTGACGTGGGTGGCCTTGGACTTGAACCAGACGCGCGACTCCTTGAGCGTGTAATGCCGTGCTTCGTCAAAAGCGCCTTCGGCAATGCCGAGGAACAGGTTGGCAAAGGTCAGCTGGGCAATCAAGGGGCGCAGACAGGCAAAGGGTGTGCTCAGCGGCCCCGGGTCCAGCAGCAACTCGTTTTCTTCGACCCGCACGCGCTCGAAGGTGGCGCTGCCGCTGTCGGTCTGTCGCTGGCCCATGTTGTCCCAGTCGCCATGCAGGGTGATGCCGCTGCGGCCGCTGGGAATGGCCGCGATCAGCAGCTTGCCGCTGCTGGACTCGTCGAGCGCCGAGGCGATCAGCATTTCCGAGTCGGCCGAGCCGGAGCAAAAGCTCTTGCGCCCGGAAAATTCGCGCCAGCCGTTGAGCTTTTTCGACACCGTGCGGGTGTCCAGCGGGTTCAGCGCATTGCCCCAAAACCAGTCGTTGCGGGCGGTCTGCTCGAACCACGGCTCCCACTGGTCGGGCCGCGCGAACAGGCGCACGGTGGCCAGCATCAGGTGCTGAAAGCCATAGACATGGGCAATCGAGCTGTCCACGCGGGCAAATTCGCGCACGATCTGCAGCGTTTCGCTCCAGCTGGCGCCCAGGCCGCCGTATTGCCGGGGGATGCTCAGGGCGAGCAGGCCGCTGTGGCGCAGGGCGTCGCGCTCGGCCTTGGGCGTGCCGCCGCGCAGGTCGCGCTCGGCGGCGGTTTCGGCAAACCGGGCGGCGAGCTGGCGGGCGATCTGGAGAGGCGCAATGGCCTTGAGTTGATGAGTGGCGGTCACACGCTGTTTCCTGAAAAGAGGTTGAAAGAAAGGCCGGGGCGATGCGGGCAGCCGGGCACAAGCGCGGCCACTGCTGCGTCTTCAGGCCGCTTGCAGTTCCTCCGTCTTCTGGCCCAGCAGGGGCAGGGCGTGCTTGACCGCCAGGCGGATGCGCGCCTGCAGCAGTTCGCTGCTGATCTGGTAGTCGCTGAAATCGGCCTCCGAGGCATACACGCCGGTGGGCAGGGTGAGCGCCTGGAAAAAGCTGAACAGCGGGCGTAGCTGGTGGTCAATCACCAGCGCGTGGCGCTCGCTGCCGCCGGTGGCGGCGAACAGCACTGGTTTGCCGATCAGCGCATCCTGGCCGATCAGGTCGAACAGGTGCTTGAACTGGCCGGGGTAGGAGGCGCGATAGACCGGCGTGGCGGCAATCAAGAGGTCGGCCGACTCGATGGCGCGCAGCTCGCGCTCGACGGCGGGCGTGAGTTCCTTGCGCGACAGGGCGCTGCCCAGCGGCCGGGCAATGTCGCCCAGCTCGATGATGTGGCTGTCGATGGCCAGGTGTTTGCCCAGCTCGGCGACGATGGCCTGGGTTAGCACCAGGGTGCGGGAAGGGCGGAAGGTGCCGCCGGAAACGGCGACGATTTTCAAGGGAGTGCTCATGGGATGGAATCCTGCTTGGGAAGTGGTTGATATGGCTGCGCTGGCTGTTTGGGCTGGCAACTGGAACAGCCATCGCAACAGTTATGCCAAGGTGAAAATGCCTTCCGGGCCGGTGCGCCGCACTCTCCCATTCATCGGCCGCAGTCCTGCGCAATGCTTCAATCGACGCCTGTGCATCCGGTCTCGGGGTTGTGTGGCGCTGTTGCCGGGCTTGCAGTTCATCAGGCATGTATTTTTAGAGGTAATCGGCACTATGCGCACGCTGCATAAGCATAAGAAGCTATTTTTTTAATAGCATTTTGAGTGCCGATTTTTCCCTTTCCATCGCTTCTCATTCAGGAATTCACGCCGGAATCAGCGCCTTCACACCTGAAGAGCTTGTAATCTAAATCATATAACGATGTTTGTTTAAATACTTTTTAGCTATTTACTAAGGGCGTCGCTGCCATTTTTTTTGGCCTGGTTTGCCTCTCGTCCACACATGGCAGCGGCAGGAGCTGTTTGCCTGGCAACAGTGGATTGGTCAAAGTGTTGCGGCGCCAACACCAGCGCGCAGCGCGCGAACGAAGGCGCAATGGCGCGGCGCGCCGACACGTTTTTTCATGCGCCGCAGAGCCGGAAGCGGCCTTTTCCATGCTCTCGAATCCCTTCGCGAACAGGCCGGTTCCGGACCTTTTCCGGCTTGGTACGGACCTTGCGGACAGGCGGGGCGTTCATCCTTGAAATTGAGGCTATCCCATGAGTTTTGAAGTTTTCTGGTTTCTTCCCACGTCCGGCGACACCCGCTATCTGGGCAAGTCCAATACCGGGCGTCCCGCCACCAATGCCTACATGCGCCAGATCGCCGTCACGGCCGAAAGCCTCGGCTATGACGGCCTCCTGATCCCCACCGGCAGCAGCTGCCTGGACCCGTGGGTCACGGCCTCCAGCCTGATTGCGGTGACCCAGCGCATCAAGCTGCTGGTGGCGCTGCGCACCTCCGTCACCGGCCCCACGGCCAGCGCGCGCCAGGCGGCGACGCTGGATCAGGCGCTCAATGGCCGGCTGCTGCTCAATGTCGTGCCCGGCGGCGATGCGGCCGAACTGGCCGCCGAAGGCGTTTACCTCGACCACGACCAGCGCTACGAGGCGGCCGATGAATTCATCACCGTCTGGCGCGACCTGATGGCCGGCAAGACCGTTGATTTCACAGGCAAGCACGTCAACGTCAAGCAGGCCAGGAACTTCTTTCCGCCGGTGCAGCAGCCTGCGCCACCGCTGTACTTTGGCGGCTCCTCGCCAGCGGCGCATGAGCTGGCCGCCAAGCACGTCGATGCCTACCTGACCTGGGGCGAGCCTCCAGCGGCCGTCGCCGAGAAAATCGCCGATGTGCGCCGCCGCGCCGAAAAATACGGGCGCACGGTGCGCTTCGGCGTACGCCTGCATGTCATCGTCCGCGAGACCAATGAGGAAGCCTGGGCCGCCGCCGAGCGCCTGATCAGCCGGCTCGACGACGACACCATCGCCAAGGCCCAGAGCAACTACGCCAGCATGGACTCCGAAGGCCAGCGGCGCATGGCCGCGCTGCACGGCGGACGGCGCGACCAGCTCGAAGTCAGCCCGAACCTGTGGGCTGGTGTCGGCCTGGTGCGCGGCGGCGCGGGCACGGCGCTGGTGGGCGACGCGCAGACCGTGGCGGCGCGCCTGCAGGAATACGCCGACCTGGGCGTGGACACCTTTGTGCTGTCGGGCTACCCGCACCTGGAGGAATCGATCCGCTTCGCCGAACTGGTGTTCCCGCTGCTGCCGGGTAAAGAGCCGGTCACGCTGATCGACCAGGTGCTGACCGGCGGGGCGTTCGACGTGCGCGCCACCGCCCCGGCCGTTGCGCCGCAAAGCGCTGAAAAAGCCGCCGAAAAGCCCGCTTCCGCAGCCGGCCAGGCCATCGCTGCTGAACGCGCAGTAGCCGTATGAAAGTCATCGACCTGCGCTGCCGTCCGGCCTACCTGCACGATTTTTTCGGCGCCAACCCCGGTTCGCCCGGCTACGAGACGGCGCGCTGGCTGAACCGCCGCGTCGGCACACGCGGCAGCGACGAGCATTTCGCGCGCTCGCTCACACCCGAGGGCTTTCTGGCCGAGGTGCGCGATGCCGGCCTGAGCAAGGCCGTCGTCGTCGGCCGGAACACGCCCGCCCAGCACCTGCCCAACGACCTGATCCACCAGATCACCCATGCGCACGAGGAATTGCTGGGCATTGCCGGCATCGACCCGGCGCTGCAGGGTGTGGACGGTGCGCTGGCCGAGATCGACCGGGCCATCGACCAGCTCGGACTGGCTGGCATCGGCCTGGAGCCGGGCTTTGGCGCGCCCGCCCGGCATCCGGACGATGCGCTGTATTTTCCGGTCTATGAACACCTGAACCGCCGTGGCCTGCCGCTGTTCCTGATGTCCGGCCCGACGACGCCGGACCCGGCCTTCAACGACCCCGGTCGGCTGGCGAAAGTGGCCCAGGCTTTTCCGCAGCTGCGCATCGTCTGCTACCACGGCTACTACCCGAACACCCAGCAGCTGGTGGGCGTGGCTTTCCGCTACGAGAACATCTCGGTGGTGCCCGACATGTACCAGTTCCTGCCCGGCAGCGAGGTCTTCGTGCAGGCGGCCAACGGCTTCATGGGCGACCAGCTTTTGTTCGGCTCGTCCTATCCGTTTCGCCCGATCCGCCAGTCGATTGACGATTTTCTGGCGCTCGGCTTCAGGGGCAAGGTGCTGGACAAACTGCTCTACGGCAATGCGGCACGCCTGTTCGGGCTGGCTGCCTGAAAAAAAATTAACCAAGGAAATTCACCATGTCCACCATTTACGCTGACAACTCGCAGTCCATCGGGCGCACGCCGCTCATTCAGCTGCGGCGCATCACCGACGGCGCCCATGCCACGGTGCTGGCCAAGATCGAGGGCCGCAATCCGGCCGCTTCGGTCAAGTGCCGCATCGGTGCGGCGCTGATCTGGGACGCCGAGCAGCGCGGCCTGCTTGGCGCGGGCAAGGAAATCGTCGAGCCCACCAGCGGCAACACCGGCATTGCGCTGGCCTTTGTCGCGGCGGCGCGCGGCATTCCGATCACGCTCACGATGCCGGAAACCATGAGCATCGAGCGGCGCAAGCTGCTGCTGGCCTATGGCGCGAAGCTGGTCTTGACCGAAGGCGCCAAGGGCATGAAAGGCGCCATTGCCAAGGCCGAGGAAATTGCCGCCAGCGACCCGAAATATGTGCTGCTGCAGCAGTTCAAGAATCCCGCCAACCCGGCGATTCACGAAGCCACCACCGGCCCCGAAATCTGGCAGGACACCGACGGCGGCATCGACATCTTCATCTCGGGCGTGGGCACCGGCGGCACGATCACCGGCGTGTCGCGCTACCTGAAAAAAACCCAGGGAAAAGCCATCATTTCGGTGGCCGTCGAGCCGTCGGCCAGCCCGATCCTGACCCAGCACCGGGCCGGTGAGGAACTCAAGGCAGGGCCGCACAAGATACAGGGCATAGGTGCCGGATTCGTGCCCGAGGTGCTGGACTTGTCGCTGGTCGATGCGATAGAGCAGGTCAGCAACGAGGAGGCGATTGACCATGCCCGGCGCCTGGCGCGGGAAGAGGGCATTCTGGCGGGGATTTCCGGTGGCGCAGCCGTTGCGGCAGCGGTACGCTGGGCGAAAAAGCCGGAAAGCGCGGGCAAGACCCTGGTGGTCATCATTCCTGACTCGGGGGAGCGCTATCTGAGTTCAGTCCTGTTTGAAGGAATTTTTGATGCCAGCGGTGCTGCGGTCAATCAGGAATTGGCTTGAGTGAACCTCCACAAAAACGAAAAGCTTCTTTACAAATGAGAATTTAGTCGTTCCAGTTCTATAGCTCAACCATGAAAATTCAACGCATCGCACTTATTGCGTTGCAATTTTCTGGAGCTTTTCATGGCTGAACGCCGCACTTTTCGCCGTCCCTTTCTGAAAATCGCCTTGGCAACCACGCTGGCGGCGGCGTCATGGGGCGCCATCGCCCAGCAGGCCGTCAACCTGCTCAACGTATCGTATGACCCGACCCGCGAACTTTATGTGGAATACAACGCCGCGTTCATCAAATACTGGAAAGCAAAAACTGGCCAGGACGTGACCATCAAGCAATCCCACGGTGGCTCGGGCAAGCAGGCGCGGTCGGTGATTGACGGACTGGATGCAGACGTGGTGACGCTGGGGCTTGCCGGTGACATCGACGCGCTGGTCAACAACGGCGGGTGGATTCCCAAGGACTGGCAAAAGCGCCTGCCGCACAACTCGTCTCCCTACACCTCCACCATCGTGCTGGTGGTGCGCCAGGGCAACCCCAAAGGCATCAAGGACTGGGATGACCTGATCAAGCCCGGTGTCAGTGTCATCACGCCCAACCCCAAGACCTCCGGCGGCGCGCGCTGGAATTACCTCGCCGCCTGGGAGTTCGCCAAACGCAAATTCGGCGGCGATGCCAAGGCCAAGGATTTCGTGGCCAAGCTCTACGCCAACGTGCCCGTGCTCGACACTGGCGCGCGCGGCTCGTCGATCACGTTCGCGCAGCGCAACCAGGGCGATGTCTTCATTTCCTGGGAAAACGAAGCCTACCTGCTGGAGAAGGAATTCGGCAGCAAGGTCGATGTGGTCTATCCCTCCCTCAGCATCCTGGCTGAACCCCCGGTCAGCGTGGTGGACAAGAACGTGGACCGCAAGGGCACCCGCGCCGTGGCCGAGGAATACCTGAAATACCTCTACACCGAAGAAGGGCAGGACATTGCCGGCAAGAACTTCTACCGCCCCGCCGTTTCCGAAAAGGCCAAGGCCAAGTACGCCAAACAATTCCCCAATCTCAAGCTGTTCACCATCGAGCAGGGCTTTGGCGGCTGGACCAAAGCCGACAAGGAACACTTTGCCGACGGCGGCTCCTTTGACCAGATTTACCTGAAAAAGTAAGCCCTGCCCGGTTCTTGCCAAGATGGCGTTACCAGGAAACCCATGAACCAGCTACTGACCTTTCCCGATGCAGGCAAACATGCCTTGTCCATTCGCGCCAAGGCACTGGTGTTTGAAGACCCGCAGTCCCAGGCCTTGCTCGCGCGCCTGGACCAGGTGGCACCCACCGAGGCCACCGTCGTGATCATCGGTGAAACCGGCACCGGCAAGGAGCTGCTGGCGCGCCGCATTCACCAGGGCAGCGCACGGCGCGGCCCCTTCGTGGCGGTCAACTGCGGTGCGTTCAGCGAATCGCTGATCGATGCGGAGCTGTTTGGCCACGAGAGCGGGGCCTTCACCGGCGCCAGCCAGGCCCGGGCCGGCTGGTTCGAGGCGGCCAATGGCGGCAGCTTGTTTCTCGATGAAATTGGCGACTTGCCGCTGGCGCTGCAGGTCAAGCTGCTGCGCGTGCTGCAAGAGCGCCAGATCGTGCGCATCGGCTCGCGCAAGCCCATCGAGCTGGATGTGCGGCTGATTGCCGCCACCAACGTGGACCTGCGCGACGCGGTGAACGCAGGCCACTTTCGTGCCGACCTTTACTACCGGCTCAGCGTGGCGACGCTGGAGCTGCGTCCGCTGTGGGAGCGGCCGGGCGATATTCTTCCGCTGGCCCGGCATTTTCTGGCCAGCTACGCCAAACGCCTGGGGATTGAGGGCAGCACGCTGACGCCGGGTGCCGAGCAGGCGCTGCTGGCGCATGACTGGCCGGGCAATATCCGGGAGCTGGAAAATGTCGTTCACTACGCGCTGATTGTGGCCCCCGCAGCCGCCATCCACGCGAGCGACCTGCAGTCGATCCAGCGTTCGGCACGCAGCCGGGCGCGTCAGCCTGTGGCCTTGCCGCCAGCGGTGGCGGACAGCAGCGCCAGCACGCCGGAAGTGGCTGCCGTCCCCACGCTGCGGCAAATGCTGCGTGAACTGCTGCTCAAATCAATGAAGCTCAACCAGCCGTTGCTCTTTGAACAGGTGCAGGCAACGCTGGTTTGTACCGCTTTCGAGTTCTGCCACAACAATCAGGTGCAGACCGCACGTCTGCTCGGCCTGTCGCGCAATGTGCTGCGCACCTTGCTCAAACAGCATGGGCTGCTGGCGGCGCATGAAGACAGCAGCCCCGATACCGGCGACTTTGCCGCAGACCTGCTCGTCGGGCAGCCGGTTGCGGCTTCTTCCATGGCTTGAAAAGCCTTTCGCGACCACAAATGCCCGCAGGGCCGGAGTTGGCGCGCGCAAGCAACCGATATCAAACGGTGGGGACAAACAACAAGGAATACTGTGAGCAGGCACTGGAACACTGAAGCGCGCTTGGCGCTGCTGGGCATCGGACTGGGGCTGGCTGCGGCATGCGCACAGGCCGCGCCGGACGAAGCCGCCACGCAGCAGGTGCGCGCCCGGCTCGTCGCCTCGGCGGGCGCCGTGCATGCGGGAGATCGCCTGGTGCTGGGAGTGCATCAGCACATCGCGCCCGAGTGGCACACCTACTGGATCAATCCCGGCGACACCGGCCTGGCCACCCGGATCGACTGGACACTGCCCCCAGGGAGTGCGGCGGGCCAGATCCAATGGCCGACGCCGCAGCGCTTTCAGCTCGGCGCCATCACCAACTTTGGTTATGCGGGAGATGTCACCCTGCTGACCGAGATCGACGTACCGAAGGAATTGCAGGCGGGCCAGCAGTTCGCGGTTCGGGCCCAGGTCAACTGGCTGGTGTGCCGCGAGAGCTGCATTCCGCAGAAAGTCGAGTTGCGTCTGAGCCTGCCGGTGCTTGAGCCCGGCCAGCCCGCCGGCGCGGGCAGCCCGCTGATCGACGCGGCCCGCGCCCGCCTGCCGGTGGCCAGCCCCTGGCCCGTCAACGTGCAGTACGCCGCCGACCATGTGACCCTGCGCCTGGTGAATCCCGGCCTGTCCAGAGACGCGCTCGATACCCTTGCTTTCTTCCCGGCCCAGCGCCATCAACTGTCCAATGAACTGCCGCAAACAATCAAGGTGGTCGATAACGAGGTGCTGCTGCAACTGCCCCATGGCGACGAGCCACCCTCGGCACAGGCGGCGTTAACCGGCGTGCTGGTGGTCCGCGATCCCGCCCAGCCCGCCAGTGCGGCCCGTGGCTACGCGATTAACAGTGCGGCCTCGCCGCTCGCCAGAGCGCCCGCCACCGCTGCCCAGGCGCCCGCACCGGCGTCATCGTCCGTCACGACCCTGGCCTCGGTGCTGCTGCTCGCACTGTTCGGCGGCATCGTGCTCAACCTCATGCCCTGCGTGTTTCCGGTGCTGTCCATCAAGGCCCTGTCGCTGCTGCAGCACGCCGAGCGCCCGGCGCGCGAAACACGCCGGCATGGACTGGCCTACACCCTGGGCGTGCTGGGCAGCTTCGCGCTGCTGGGCGGGCTGCTGATCGTACTCAAGCAAGGCGGCGCGCAGATCGGCTGGGGCTTTCAGTACCAGTCGCCCGGCTTTGTGCTGCTGGCCGCTTACCTGATGTTCGCGGTGGGCCTGAGCCTGTCGGGCGTGTTTTCGGTGGGCGCCTCGGTGGCGGGATGGGGCTCCTCGCTGGCATCTCGGCGGGGCTACAGCGGCAGTTTTTTTACCGGCGTGCTGGCCGCCGTGGTCGCCAGTCCCTGCACCGCGCCCTTCATGGGCGCCGCGATAGGCTATGCGCTGACGCAGCCGGCGGCCATTTTGCTGGCCGTTTTCCTCACCCTGGGGATGGGCCTGGCGCTGCCCTATCTGCTGCTGACGCACTGGCCCGCGCTGCAGCACCGCCTGCCCCGCCCCGGACGCTGGATGGAGCGCGTCAAGCAGGGCCTGGCGTTTCCGATGTATGCCGCCGCCGTCTGGCTGGCCTGGGTCTTGGCCCAACAGGCAGGCCCCCATGCGGTGGCCGCCGCGCTGGGCGGCATGGTCGCCATCGCCTTTGCGGCCTGGATTTTTGACGCCACGCGGGGCCATGCCCGCTCGGGCGTCCAGCGCAGCGGCGCCGGCCTGGCCCTGCTGGCGGTGACAGCGGCCTTGCTGGGCGGCCAGACCGGCCTGCGGGCGCAGCCTGCGCCGCCAGTCCAGCAGCCGGCGATGGGCAAACCGTCGCACGGTGCCGAACCCTACAGCGCAGAGCGGCTGCAAAGCCTGCGCCGTCAGGGCCAGCCGGTCTTTTTGAACCTGACGGCGGCCTGGTGCATCACCTGCCTGGTCAACGAGCGGGTCGCGCTCAGCGACGCCAGCGTGCAGCAGGCGTTCGAGCGCGCCGGCATCCATTACCTCAAGGGCGACTGGACCAACGAGGATGCGCAGATCACGCGCAAGCTGGGGGAGTTCGGGCGCAGTGGCGTTCCGCTGTATGTGTACTACCCTGCAAATGCCGGCGCCGACCCGGTGGTGCTGCCGCAAATCCTGACGCCGAAAATGGTGCTGGACGTCTTGCAGTCACCCGCAGCGGTGTCGGTGGCCCGCACGCCCTGAGCTGATCAGCTGATCACGCAAGGTCAGCGGGCCACCACTGCTGATGCCTCCCGCATTCCCGCTATTCGAAAATGCTGGCTCAGCGCTGGCCAAGCAAGGCCTGCTCCAGTTCGCCGGGCTGCCAGCCGCCGCCCAGCGCCTTGACCAGGTAGGCCGTGGCCTGCAGCTGCTGGCCGCGCAGCTGGCTGGACAGGCGCTGGTTGGTCAGCACGTTCTGCTGGGCGGTGACCACGTCGAGGTAAGTGGACAGGCCGCCCGCATAGCGGTCCTGCGCGATGTCCAGCACCCGCTGGGCGCTGGCGCTGGCGGCCTGGGACTGGGACTGGGCGCTGGCCAGGGCGTTGAGCGCCAGCAGGCCGTCCTCCACCTCCTGCAGCGCGCGCAGCACCACCTGGCGGTAGCTGGCTGCGGCCAGTTCCTGGCCGGCTCTGGCCTGTTCTTCTCTGGCGCGCAGGCGCCCACCATCGAACACGGCCTGCGTCAGGCTGCCGCCCAATGCCCACAGCAGGCTGGGTGCGTCGATCAGGCTGGCGATGTTTTTCGCTTCCCAGCCGCCCGAGGCGCTCAAGGTCAGGCTGGGAAACCAGGCTGCTTTGGCCAAGCCAAGCTGGGCATTGGCCACGGCCACGGCGCGCTCTGCGGCGGCGATGTCGGGCCGGCGCTGCAGCACCTCGGACGGCAGGGCCACCGGCAGGCCCGGAACGCCTGCGGGCAGGGCCGCCACCGGCAGCGTGAACTGGCTGGCCGGCGTGCCGACCAGCGTGGCCAGCGCGTGTTCGAGCTGCCCGCGCTGTTTGCGCAATAAGGTTAGCTGCGTGCGCGTGGCGTCAAACTGGGCCTGCTGCTGCGCCCGGTCCAGGCCGGAAGCGGCGCCGCCCTCGTGGCGTGCTGCGAGTAAATCAGCGGCGCGCCCCTGGACCTGCAGGCCCTGCTCGACCACCGCGATTTCGGCATCGAGCGAGCGCAGCGTGAAATAAAACGCCGCCAGATCGGCGCTGAGCACCAGTTGCGCGTTCAGCTGGTCCGCTTGCGCCTGCTGCTCGAAAGCCAGCGCGGCCTGCTGCTCGTGGCGCTGGCGTCCGAACAGGTCCAGCTCGTAGCTGACCGTGCTGCTCAGCACGAAATCGTTCTGCACGGACGCGCTGGCTTGGGCGCCCGCCGTGGCCGCTGGCCGGTTGGCGGAGGTGCCGGTGCGCGTGCCGCGCAAGCCTGCATCGACGCGCGGCAGGCTGGATGCCCCGGCGATGTCCACCAGGGTATGAGCCTGGCGCAGACGGGCGGCGGCCACCTGCAGGCTCGGGCTGGCCTGGCGGGCTTGCTGCTGCAGGGCGTCCAGGCCGGGGTCATTGAACAAGCGCCACCACGCGCCCTTGTCGAGGCTGTCGCCCGGCTGGGCCGGGCGCCAGGGCGCGGCGCCCTGCGCCGCTGCCAGGTCAGCCGGCGTCTGCCATGCGGGGGGTGCCTCGCTTAGCGCCACCGGGGGCGGCGCGACGCTGCCGCAGGCGGCCAGGGCCAGCGCCATCAGGCCTGTGCATCCCGCCCAAGACAGACGCAGGCGCCAGCGGCCTTGACAGTGCTGGCGCCCGCGTTGCCCTCTCCCCACTTCCCCTACTTCTCCTCCTACTTCCATTTGCTGGTGTCTCATGCCTTGCCACCCTTGGCGTCCTTGTCACCGTCAGCCTTGGCCTCGGCAGGGCGCGAGGCGCCGCCTGCCGGTTTCGGCACCGGCTTGTCCTCGGGCGCTTTCCGGACCAGCACGCGCTCGCCCTCTTCAATCGTGTCGGGCGGGTTCAGGATGATGGCGTCCTTGGGCGAAATGCCCGCAATCACCTCCACCGAGCGCCCCAGATCCCGGCCCAGCTTGACCTGGCGCAGGCTGACCTTGCCGTCCTCGCCCACCACGGCTACCTGCGCGCCGTCCTGGCGAAACTGCAGGGTGCTGGGCGAGAGCAGCAGGGTCATGGCCGCGCCGCTCAGCGGCAGAGCCACCTCAACATACGCGCCGGGCAGAAAGTCTCCCCTCTGGTTGTCCATGCTGACCTCGACCTGAACCGAGCGCGTGGCCACGTCCACCCCGCCCGAGACCCGGGTGATCTGTCCCTTGCCCGGCGCGTTCGGGCGCTCCAGCAGCTTGATGCTGACTTCCTTGCCCACCGCCACATCGGCCGCATAGACCTGCGGAATCGCCACCGTCAGGCGCAGGGCGTCGGACTGCGCCAGGTAGAACAGCTCGCGGGTAGTCGTGGCGCTGCCGGCGGCCACCAGCGCGCCTACCTCGACATTGCGCTTGATCACCACCCCGTCAAACGGCGCGGTAATGCGGCCGAAGTCGTGCATCTGCCGCAGGCGCCGCACATTGGCCTGCGAGGCGGCCAGATCGGCCAGCGCCTGCTGCTGGGCAGCGCGCCGCTCATCGAGTTCCTGCTGCGACACCGCGTCGCGCTGGCGCAGGCCTTCCCAGCGCGCCAGGGACGACTGGGCCAGGGCCAGCCGGGCCTTGATCTGCTCCTGCGTGGCCTGCGCCTGGGCCAGATCCTGGTCCACCTCGGGCGTGTCGATCAGGGCCAGCAGATCGCCCTTTTTCACTTTGTCGCCGATGTCCTTGCTCCAGGAACGGACATAGCCGTTGGTGCGGGCGTAGAGCGCCGCTTCGTTGCGCCCGCGCAGCGTGGCCGGCAGGGCCACCGTGCGCAGGCCTTGGGCCGCCCTAGCCTGGGTGGTCAGCACCGACCTGATGGCGCTGCGCCCGGTGCGCTCCTCGACGGATTTGGCGTGGGCCGCGTTGACATAGGCGCGCGCACCGGCGCCACCCAGCAGCAACGCCAGCACACCGAGCCCAATCCAGCGCGCCCGGCGCAGCGGGCGGCCCGCCTCGGGGTGGATGGGCTCATGATTCAGGGAAGGGAAAGAACGCATAAAGGGGCAACTCGGTTTGAAGAATCAGGCCGGTACCGGCTCGACAGGGGCAGCGCCGGGCAGACGCACGCGGGCGGACAGGCGGCGATGCACGCCGGCAAAGACCAGCGGCACCAGCACCAGCGTTGAAAGGGTGGCAAACAGCAGGCCGCCGATCACGGCGCGGCCCAGCGGGGCGTTCTGCTCACCGCCTTCGCCCAGGCCGATGGCCATGGGCACCATGCCGATGACCATGGCCAGCGCCGTCATCAGCACCGGGCGCAACCGGGTCGATCCGGCTTCCAGCGCGGCGGTGAGCGCGGGAACGCCCTCGGCCAGGCGCTGGCGGGCAAACGACACCACCAGGATGCTGTTGGCCGTGGCCACGCCGACGGTCATGATGGCGCCGGTCAGGGCGGGCACCGACAGCGGCGTGCCGGTCAGGTAAAGCATCCAGGCGATGCCGGCCAGCGCGGCGGGCAGGCCGGAGACGATGATCAGCGCGTCCAGCCAGGACTGGAAATTGACCACCAGCAGCAAATACACCAGCACGATGGCCAGCGCCAGGCCCCAGATCAGCGAGGAAAACGCCGTGCGCAGCGTCTCGATCTGGCCGCGCACGGTGATTTCGGAGCCGCGCGGCAGCTTTTCCCGCGCCTTGACAATCAGCTTTTCGATGTCGGCATAGGTGCTGGCCAGATCCCGGCCATCGACGCTGGCGTAGAGGTCGATGACCGGCGCGATGTTGTAGTGCGACACATTGGCCTGCTGGCTGGCCGATTTGACCGACACCACATTGCCCAGCAGCTGCGGCTCGCGCGGCTGGCCGTTGCTGCCCGGTGCATTGACCGGGATGCCGAGCATGGCGCCCAGGCTGTCGATGTCGTACTGCGGCACCTGCACCGCGACGTTATAGACGCTGCCGTTGGCCGGGTTCATCCAGTAGGTGGGCGAAGTCTGAAAACTCGAACTCAGCGAAACCATCACGTTCTGCGCCACGTCGCGTGCCACCAGGCCGGTCTGCGCCAGGCGCGAGCGGTCCATGTCCAACTGCAGCGCCCGGCGGTTGAAGCGCTGGTACAGCAGCGTATCGACCGCGCCGGGCACCTGGCGGATCTGGTTCAGCAGCGTGGCGGCCACGGCCAGGTTTTCAGCCGTCTTGGCGCCCTGGATCTGGATGTCGATGGGTGCGCTCAGGCCGAAGTTCAGCGTCTGGCTGACCATGTCGGCGCTCTGGAAATAGAACTCATTGCCCGGAAAATCGCGCGCCAGCGTCTCGCGCAGCGCGCGGATATGGCCCTGCGTGGGCTGGTGGTCCGGCGTCAGGGCCACCATGATTTCCACGTCGCTGCTGTCGATGGTGCCGTTGTTGTTATAGACCATGTTGTAGGGCGTGTACGGGCCGCCGACGATATCGACGATGCTGGCCACTTCGGCGGCGCCCACCACCTCGCGGATGCGCCGTTCAACTTTGTCCACGAAAGGCGGCATCTCGTCCAGGCTGATGCCGGCCGGAGCGCGCACATGCAGGCGGATCTGGCCGGCGTCCACCGTGGGGAAAAAATCCCGGCCCAGCGCCGTGTACAGGCCGCTCGAAAGCAGCGCAAAAGCCATAAAACCGCTGCCAAACAGCGCCTTGCGCTGCAGCAGGGCCGCCAGTACCACGCTGTAGCCATGGCGAAAACGCTCGAACCAGGCGTCAAAGGCCAGATGGATGCGCCGGAAACGGCCGGGCTGGTGATGCCCTTCGCCGGCATGGCGCGACTGATGACGCATCAGGTACATCACCAGCGTCGGCACCAGCGTGCGCGACAAAATATAGGAAGCAGCCATCGCAAACACCACGGCCTGGGCCAGTGGCATGAACAGCTTGCCAGCCACGCCGGGCAGAAAAAACAGCGGTACAAAGGCGATGCAGATGCAGCCCGTGGCCACCAGCGCGGGCGTGGCGATTTCGGCTGCACCGTCAAGAATCGCCTGGTGCGGCGTCTTGCCCAGGTGCAGATGGCGCTCGACGTTCTCGATCTCCACCGTGGCGTCATCGACCAGAATGCCCACGGCCAGCGCCAGTCCGCCCAGCGTCATGATGTTGATGCTCTGGCCGATCAGGTGCAGCGTGATCAGCGAGCACAGGATGGACAGCGGGATCGAGATGGCGATGATGGCCGTGCTGCGCCAGTTGCCCAGAAACAGCAGCAAGAGCGCGGCGGTCAGCGCGCCCGCGATCAAGGCCTCATGCACCACGGACTTGATGGCGGCCGCGACGAACACCGACTGATCCGCCAGCGGTGTGACCGTGATGTCTTCGGGCAGCGCCAGCAGCGCCTTGGGCAGCTTGGCCTTGATGGTGTCGATGATGTCCAGCGTCGAGGCGCCGCCGTTTTTCAGCACCGTCATCAGCAGGCCGCGCTCGCCGCCCGAGCGCACGATGTTGGTCTGCGCCTGGGCGCCGTCGCGCACCTGCGCCACGTCGCGCACATAGACGGTGGCGCCGTTGACCGTCGTGATCGGGATGTCGCCCAGCTCGGCGATGCTGGCCGGCGAGCCATTGAGGGCAATGGCGATTTCCTGCCCGCCGATCTTGGCCGTGCCCGAGGGAAGCATCAGGTTTTGCACCTGCAGCGCGTTGACCACGTCGATGGCACTCAGGCCGCGCGCGGCCAGCGCCGGGCCGTTGATGTCGATGGAAATCTGGCGGAAGCGCCCGCCATAGGGCGCGGTCACCGCCGTGCCCGGAATCGTGATCAGCTTGGTGCGCAGCACGTTGAAGGCCTGCTCGTTCAACTCCTGCACGCTGCGCGCCGGGCTGCTGAAACCGAGCTGCAGGATGGGCAGATCGGTGGCGCTGTACTTGATGATGGTGGGCGGCTGCGCGCCGGCCGGCAGCGAGCGCAGCGAAGCCTGGGTGCTGGCCACCACCTGGGCAATGGCCGCCGCCTGATCCACCTGCGGCTGGAAGAACACCTTGATGACGCCCACGCCGCCCAGCGTCTGGGACTCGGTGTGCTCCATGTCGCTGACCGAGTTGGCCAGGTTGCGCTCAATCGGCGTGACGATGCGATTCGTCATCTCCTCGGCGCTCAGGCCGTTGTAGCTCACCAGGATGGCCACCACCGGGATGTTGATTTCCGGAAACACATCGACGGGCGTCTTGCGCAGCACGAAAGGCGTCGCCAGCAAGATGAGCAGCGCCGCCACGATGAAGGTATAGGGGCGCCGCAGGGCGACTTGAACAATCCACATGCGAAAAACAGTCCGGACAGGCCATCAGTCAAAAAGAGGGGCGGGCAGGGCGGGAAGCCTTGCCCGTTCGGCATTGCTTACCTGGCAGCGAAGCAATCACAGCGCATCCGTTTTAAGCAGCAAACGAATTTTTAGCGTCAAACATGCCTTTTACGCATGCCCGGTATGCACAAGCAGCTATAAGTTAAGTAGCAAAAACCATCACGCGTCGCGTGATGGGCGCGTCGCCTCAATCCTTCTTGCGGAAGTCATCGTGGCAGGACTTGCAGGTGCCCTGCACTTTGGCCAGCTGGGCCTTCACCACCGTCAGGTCGCCCAGCAGCGCCACGCGGGCCAGTTCGCTGGCTTCCTTGCTGAAGTGGCCGGCGATCTCGCCCGCCTTCGGGTCGGTGAACAGCTCTGGCTTGACGTTGGTTTCCCTCCAGCCCTTGCCAGTTTCCGTACCGGGCGCGTAGAGCGCGCCCAGGCCGGAATTGGCAATCGCGGCAATCGTGTTGGCGGCCTTGATCACGTCCTCCTTGTTGTACTGGCCGTCCACATTGGCCTTGATGCGGCCGGCGTTCCAGGCCAGAACCTGATAAGCCGACTGGCGCCACTTGATCAGCTGCTCGGGCTTGGGCGCCTGCTGGGCCATGGCCGTGGCCGTCGCGGCCAGGGCGCCTATCGACAGCACGGCTGATGCGATGAGTTTGAGAGGTTTGTTCATCTGTTTTCCTTCATTTTTTCTTCAGGGGTTGGAGATGCCTGGCGTCAACGCCAGACAGGCGGGGATGGGTTTTGAGTCTGGGCGGCTTACTTGGCGCGCCCGGCATAACCGGCAGTCAGCACCGGCAGGCGGTAGGCCGCACCGCGCCCCACCGCGTACAGGGTCTTTTTGCGCTCGCCGGCAAAGGCCAGGTTCTGCGGCTTTTTCGGCAGGGCGATACTGCCCAGCGCCTCGCCCTGGCTGCTGAACACCTCGATGCCCTTGTTGCTGGCCACATAGACGCGGCCCGCCTCGTCCACGGCCAGGCCGTCGGCGCCGCTGGAGTTGCCGGTGTCGGTCTTTTGCCAGCCTTCCAATTTGGCGAAGTTGCGGCGCGGCCCGAGGGCGCCGTCGGGCGCGATGTCATAGGCCAGCAAGTGCTCGCCTAGGGTGTTGGCCACATACAGTACTTTTTCGTCCGGGCTGAGCTGGATGCCGTTGGGGCGCTCGATGTCAGCCGCCAGGCGCTTGAGTTCCCCCTTGGCCGAGATGCGGTAAACCGCAGGCTTGGCTGGCGCGGTCGCCTGCACGGGCGGCGCCGGCTGACCCGCCACAGGCGGGTTCGCGCCGGAATCGGTGAAATAGACATTGCCCCGGCTGTCCACCACCAGGTCATTGGGACGGCCAAACGGCGCCCCCTCAAAGTTGTCGGCCAGCGTCCTGGCCTTGGTCGTCGGGAAGATGATGCCCACGCGGGCTTTCAGTACCTGCACCGCGTACAGGTCGCCGTTGGCGGTGAAGCCCAGCCCATTGGCGCCATTGCTGCCCTCGACGAAGGTCGAGGTCGCCCCATCGGGCGCGATGCGGGTCACGCGGTTGGCCGTGGTTTCGGTGAAGATCAGGCTGCCGTCTGGCAAGGCCACCGGCCCCTCGGTGCCATGGAAACCTTCCTTGATCAGCTCAATCGGCGTTCCCGCCGCCACCACGCCGGCAATGGCCGGCGTCACCGCCCCGGAGGGCGCGGGGCTTTGCGCCTGGGCGGCTGCCGAGGCAAAAACTCCGGCCACACTGGCGGCCAGCAGGGCGCGGCCAAGGATGTTTTTTGTTGTCATAGGTTTTCCTGGATTGGGTGCAACTGGCTCAGAGCCTGGAGCCAGCCGTCCCGGCCTTCGCCAGCCCCTGGACCACTTCCAGCGCCTTCTCGACATTGGCAACAGGCGTCAGACCGCCCACGGTCGCGGCAATCTTGCCGTCGGGCGTCACGATGAAGGTGGTGCGCTCCACTCGGGCATGATCGATGTCGGCGCCGCGCGTGTCCTTGCGGCCCGCAGGCGTGTCGCTCACGCTCAGGTCAAAAGCCTTTGAAACTTTACCCCCGGCATCCGAGGCCACGGCGACCTTGCCGGCGCAATACTCTGGGTCGGCCGAGAAGGTATTGAGCCGCCCGATGTTGTCGAGCGAGACGCCGATGATGGAAGTGCCCGCTGCCGCGAACTTTTCCGTGTTCACGGCAAAACTGCGGGCCTGAATGTTGCAGCCGCCGGTGTAGGCCGACGGGTAGAAATAGACCACCACCGGGCCTTTTTTCAGCGCATCCTTCAGCGAGTAATTGAACTCCTTGCCGGCCAGAGAGGCTTTCAGCTTGAAGTCCGGCGCCGCATCGCCTTCTTTCAGTGCTGCGGCGGCCGGCAGGGCCAGCAGGGTGGACATGAGCGCGGGCAGGGCCGCCTTGAAAATCCGGTGTTTCATGTTCGTTCTTTCAGTTCGTTCAAAAAGTGATTTAGATACCCGAGAGGTAATTCGCCAGGGATTCAATGTCGGCGTCGGTCAGCGCCTTGGTGGCCTGGCTCATGACGCCGCCATCGCTGTTGCGCCGCTCGCCCGAACGCCAGTCGCGCAGTTGCTGGTCGAGGTAGCGCCATTCCTGTCCGCCTACCACCGGCGCCAGCGGGCTGGCTGCCAGGCCCTTGCCTTTGACACCATGGCAGCTGCTGCAGGCCACGACGCCACGCGCAGGATCGCCGTTCTCGTACAGCGATTTCCCCAGCGCATGGCGCTCGCCGTCCTGCGCATTCATGGCCGGCTGGCTGCCGAAATAGGCTGCGATGTCGCGCATGTCCTCGTCGGACACGCTGCGGGCCATGATCTGCATCTGGTCGTGCTTGCGCGCGCCGGAACGGAAGTCCCGGATCTGCTTGAGGATGTAATCCGGGTGCTGACCCGCGAGCTTGGCGAACTTGCCTTCCGGCCCATTGGAATGGCCGGCGCCATGGCCGTCCACGCCATGACACTCCATGCAGCGCTCCGATTCGGCCTTCTCGCGGCCCAGTACCGGATCGCCCTTGACGGGCAGCGACCTGGCCGGCGCCGCATCAGCCGCCCGCGCCTTGCCGGCAGGAGTTGCCGCCATCACAGAGGGCAGCAGGCAGGCCGACACCAGCAGGCTGTAAAACAGGATTTTCACAAGCGGTCCTTGACTTCAGGACTTCTTGTAGAAGTTGTGGCAAGTCTTGCAGGCCCTGGAGATGTTTCCGGCCAGTTCCGCAGCGTGGTCGAACTGCTTGGAATCGACAGACTGGACAATTTCGCCGGCCCAGTCCTTGCTCTTCTTGGACAGGTCCACTGCGTCAGCCGCATCGCCCTTGGCCACGAAATGCGCCTCCACCTGCGTGAACATGCGGTGCAACTCGGCCGCCTCGGCCTTGCTGCTTTTTCCATCCTTCAGCGCAATGTTGGAAGCCAGGCTCAGGTTGGTGTCCTCGATGGTCTGCATCAGGTCTGTATCCAGCTCGATGTCTGCGGCGCGCCCGACCCCCGCCAGCAGCATCACCAGGCCCATCACGATCAGCATCTTGCGCATAAAGCAAAAATTCCTTCCAGCGGGGCGGGGCATTACGCCCCGCTTCCTCGGCTATGTAAACGATCAGGCCAGCAGGTCCTTGACCACCTTGCCGTACACCACCGTCGGGCGCTCGGAGCGGCCGTTGTTCAGGAAGGTGGTCTTGAGGTGGTCCAGGCCCATCAGGTGCAGGATGGTGGCGTGCAGGTCGTAGGTGTCCATTGCCTTGTCCTTGTCGGCCGTCTGCAGGCCGATCTCGTCGGTCTCGCCGTAGGTGAAGCCGGCTTTGAGGCCGCCACCGGCCATCCACTGGGTGTAGCCCCAGGGGTTGTGGTCGCGCCCGCTGCCGCTCTCGCCCCAGGAGGTGCGCCCGAACTCCGAGGCCCAGACCACCAGCGTGCTGTCGAGCAGGCCGCGCGACTTCAGGTCGGCCAGCAGGCCGGCGATTGGCTTGTCCACCATCTTCGAGAGCAGCCCGTGGTTTTGCTCCAGCTCGTCGTGGGCGTCCCAGTTGCGGCGCTCCGAATCCAGGCTCTGTGGGACGGCCGAGACCACCTGCACGAAGCGCACACCGTTTTCAACCAGGCGGCGCGCGCGCAGCAGCACCTCGCCGTAGCTCTGGCTGGTCTTGTCGTTCAGGCCGTACATCTCCTTGGTGGCGGCGCTTTCCTTGCTGATATCGACGGCGGCGGGCGCGGCGGCCTGCATGCGGTCGGCCAGCTCGTAGGACTGGATGCGGGCGCGCAACTCGCTGTCGGACGGGTAGCGCTCGGCACCCGCCGAGTTCAGGCGCTTGAGCAGGTCGAGTGACTTGCGCTGCTGCTGGGCCGTGCGCAGTTCGGGACGGTCCAGGTACAGGATCGGGGAATCGCCCGGACGGAAGGCCGTTCCCTGGTACACCGCCGGCAGAAAGCCCGAACTCCAGTTGACTGAGCCGGCCTGGGGCTCGCGGTCACCGTTGTACAGCACCACATAGGGCGGTAGATCCTTGTTGGCCGACCCCAGTGCATAAGTGATCCACGCCCCCAGGGACGGGCGCCCCGGGTTGAGGTCGCCGGTGTTGAGCTTGAGGATCGAGATGTCGTGCGTTGCGCCCACCGTCACGCTGGACTTGATGAAGGTCATGTGGTCAGCCTGCTTGGCCAGGTTCGGCAGCAGGTCCGAGAACCAGGCGCCGCTCTGGCCATGCTGCTTCCATTCGCGCTTGGACGCGTAGAGCTTGCCGACACCGCCTTGTGTGCTGGTCTTGATGCCCTTGAGGAAGGAGGCCGGAACCTCCTTGCCGGCCAGCTTGATCAGTTCGGGCTTGTAGTCATACAGGTCCAGCGTGCTCGGTGCGCCGTCCTGATGCAGCCAGATCACCGACTTGATCTTGCCCGGGAAATGCGGCCCCTTGAGTGCCAGCGGATCGACCAGATCGGCCGCATGGGCGGCAGAAAAGCTGCCCAGGCCCGGGATCACACCACTCATGGCGGCGGCGCCACCGAGGTACACCCCGGATTTGCGAAGAAAGTCGCGGCGGGAATCGTTGTTCATGGGAATCTCCTTGTCTGTTGTCAGTAATGGGGTGTGGTCAGAAACGGTAGGCGAACTCGTTGGAATTGGCGACGGTGTGAACCAGATCGACAAACGCTGCGGACTTCACCGGGTCAAATTTCGTGGTGTCCTTCAGGCCGGAGGGCACGGCCACCTCGAACTTGCCGTTGGCCGCCTTGTGCTGGACCACGATCTTTTGCTCGGCCAGGAAAGACTTGAGCGCGAGGCGCTCGGTCTGGTTGGGCTCGCGTGAGTACAGGATCTGGTAGAGCCGGTTGATCTGCGCCGTCTCGTCGCCGCCCGCCTCGTTGATCACGCGTCCGGCCAGGGCCTGTGACCAGTCGAACACCACCTCGCTGTTGAACAGCGTCAACGCCTGCAACGCCGTGGTCGTCACATCGCGCTTGTGGTGCGGCTGGTTCGGGTTGGCCGGGTCGAAGTTCTGCGTGATCGGGTAGCTGAAGCTGCGGCGCGTGAAGATGTAGAGGCTGCGGCGGTTCCAGTCTTCCTTGTCGGTCGAAACAGCCCAGACGCGGTTGCCCTGGAAATCCTCCGCCTTGCCCACCACGTCGCCGGTCTTGACCACCGGCGGGAACACGGAAGGGCCACCGACCTTGTCGCTCAGCAGGCCCGAGGCATACAGCAGCGAGTCGCGGATCACCTCGGCTTCCAGGCGCTTGCGCGGATAGAAGGCCAGCAGCTTGTTTTCCGGATCGGCCTTGACCACGTCCAGGCGCTCGTCGGACGACTGGCGATAGACGCTGGACAGCAGGATTTCGCGGTGCAGCTTCTTGACGCTCCAGCCGTTTTTCACGAAGTTGGTGGCCAGGTAGTCGAGCAGCTCGGGGTTCGTCGGCTTGGTTCCAGCGCGGCCGAAGTCCTGCACCGTGGAGATGATGCCCTTGTCGAAGTACTGCGCCCAGACGCGATTCGCATAAACGCGCGCCGTCAGCGGGTTGCTGTCGCTGCTCAGCCAGTTGGCCAGCGCCGTGCGCCTGCCCGATGAGCTTGCGGTCGGCGTGATCGCCACTTCACCCTTGCCGCCCCACAGCGCGGGAATGGCCGGCTGCACGGCTTCGAGCGGGCGCTCGTGGATGCCGCCGAAGCGCACATGGGTGGGCGGCACTTCTTTGGTCAGTTCCAGCGCGGCGGTGAACTGGCTCGACCCCTTGGCCGGCTTGATCTTGTCGAACTGCTTGAGTTCTTCCCGCAGGGCCTTGTAGGTCTTCCACTTCTCTGCGTTGTCGGGGTTGTAGTAAACAACGCTCGGTTTCGTGCCACTGTCTTCCAGATAGCTTGCGATTTCATTGTCGGTCGCCACAGCCTGCTTGCGCCAGTTGACCCAGCGGTCCAGCGGCGTCCACTGCGCCTCGGGCTTGAAGATCGCCTCGCGGCTGTCGGTCAGGTAACGCTCGTTGTAGTACTTGCGTCCGGCCTCGCGCACGGTGTCGAGAATGGCCTTTTGCTTGGCGCGTATGTCCTTGGTAGCCTCCTGGTAAGCCGCCTGCTGCTGCTCGTAGGCCTTGTCCCATTCGGTTTCAGTGCCCTTGGCCAGCGGCGTCTGCTCATTGAAAGCCGTGTTGGCCAGGAAGGCCTGCAATTGAAAATATTCCTTCTGGCTGACCTTGTCGGACTTGTGGTTGTGGCAGCGCGCGCAACCGACGGTGGCGGCCAGGAAGGTCTCGCCCACCAAGTCGGTCATGTCGGTCTCGATCTGGTACTTGCGCTGCACCAGGTCGCGCGAGTTGCGGTTGTCGGGGTAGCCGGCCAGGAAGCCGGTGGCAATCCTGGCGTCCTGGCTTTCTGGCCAGAGTTCGTCGCCGGCCACCTGCTCCTGAATGAAGCGGCTGAATGGCCGGTCCTGGTTGAAGGCCTTGATCACATAGTCGCGGTAGCGCCAGTTGTTCGGACGGGTGTTGTCGTTCTGAAAACCCGTGCTGTCGGCGTAGCGCGCCAGATCGAGCCAGCGCCGCGCCTGCCGCTCGCCATAGTGCGGCGAGGCCAGCAGGCGGTCAGCCAGCTTTTCATAGGCCGTGGGCGACTTGTCGGCCACGAAGGTTTTGACCTCCTCGGGCGTTGGCAAGAGTCCCCAGGCGTCCAGCGTGGCGCGCCGGATGAAGGTGGCCCGGTCAGCCTCCTTCGAGGGCTTGAGGCCCTTGGCTTCGAGCTGGGACAGCACGAAAGCGTCGATGGGCGTGCGCACCCAGGCCTTTTGCCTGACCTCGGGCGCCTGCGGCGCCTGCACCGGCTGGTAGGCCGACCAGGCCTTGGGCGCCGCTCCTTGCGCGGACCTGGCCGCGTCAACGACCGCCTGGGTCTGCGCCAGCACTGCAGGCCCAGCCAGAACGCCGAGCATGACTGACAGATATATCGCCTTGTTCTTCATTACCGTGTACCCCAAAAAACATAAATCGATTTATGCATTTACTTACTCCATTTGCGAGCGCAAGCCCATGCCTTTTTCAAATGCCACCACTCGTCCGCGACACACACAAAAGAGCGTGCAGACAGATGAAAAATGGCAAATCCGAAGAAGCAATATGCAACCATCGTGCCAGCCAACAATCACTCTTGAAATAAACAAAAATTACACGTAACTCATTGTTTTAAATGAATATTTTTTTATTTCATTTGAATATTCAATATTCAACTAAAACAATATCAAGCATCAATGGCGAGGCCTGCCTGAATATCAACAGGCCAATAGCTTGAATCTCAACAGTGCCGTTAAATAATCAGCACAAATAGGTAAAAACCCATCAAAAAAGCATGGCATAAATCCTGCTAAACCTTGCCGGTAAATCATTTTCCAGCCACCAAACAAGGGTTATTCAAGGTGCCATCTTTTAAAACAACAGCGCTGGCCACGGCCGTGCTGCTCGCTTTGTCGAGTGGTGCGGTGCAGGCGCAGGCGCAGCCAGCCAACGAAATCCAGTCCCTGAAGGGCACCGTCGAGGATCTTCGCAAGCAGTTGGAGGAACTGCGCGGATTGATACAGCAACGGGGCGCTGTCGCGCCAGCGCCGGGTGGCGCCACCGCCGCCAGCGCAGGGGAAAGCCAGGAGTCCGTTGATGCCCGGACGGCGGCGACCAAGGCCGACATCCAGGGCATGCGCACCGACCTGGAGAACTACAAGTACGACCAGTCGCGCCTGCAGGAGCGCAACATCCCCAGCGTGACGCGCAACACCAAGATCGGCGGCTCGGTCACGGTCCGCTACGACATCCAGAATCCGGAGGCGCCGCCGTCGAGCGCCTCCAGCGGCTTCGGTCCGACCGACCCGCGCCACAGGGGTTTCAACGCCTCGGCCTTCGGCCTGAACTTTGCCGGCAACCTCTACCGCGACTACGCTGAAGGCCGCAACCTCACCTACCGCCTGGCCCTGACCAGCCAGAACACCGCCAGCAGTTCATCGACCAGCGTCAACCTGACCGATGCCTATCTGCGCTACAGCTTCCAGCCGGCATCGGGCAATGCGGAAGATCCGCTGGGCACCATCACCCTGGGCCAGCAAACCGTGCCCTTCGGGCAGGACGCACAGGCGCAGGATCCTGAAGTCAAGGCCGTCATTGGCAACGCAGGCTTCGTCTCCGGCCTGGGCCTGAACACGCGCCAGACGGGCCTGGTCCTTTCCGGCGATTACGACCCCTATGTCGATTTCACCAACAACTACCGCGCGCCCTTGCTGGCCTACTCGCTGGGTTTCTTCAATGGCAATGGCGCCAACAAGGCCGACAACAACAACTACATCGACACCGTCGGCCGCCTGGTCTATACGCTGCCGGTGGACTACAGCAGCTGGCTGCGTCAGTTGCAGATTGGCGGCTCCTACTACCGCGGATACACGTCGCTCGGCACGGCCAGCACCACGGCCACCACCGCCGCCACCAGCAAAGGCCATAACAATCGTTACGGCATGGACGTCAACTGGACCCATTTACCCTATTCGGTTGCCTACGAGCGGGCCTATGGCAAACAGGAGCTGCTGGCTGCCACAGCCGCGAACCCCGACCGCTACCAGCGCGGCATGGGCCAGTACATCAACTTCGGCTACACCTGGGGCGAGCAGTTCCTCGCCAGCTCCAGGCAGCAGGGCAAGTTTGACGACTACTGGCCGAAGTCCTTCCAGACCTTCATCCGGTTTGACGAGTGGGATCCCAACCGCAGCGGCTCTGTCGTCAATGACAAGCAATTCGTCACCACGCTGGGCCTGAATGTGTTTTTTGCTGAAACCACCAAGTTCCAGATCAACTACCTGCACATCCGCAACCAGCTCGGCGGCGCTGCGCCGACGGCGGCCCGGCCGGCTTCGGTCAACGCCATCCAGGCCCTGCTGAACGCCACGTTCTAACCCCCCCACATCGACTCCGGAGTACCCCCATGAAACGTCGCTTATTCAATTCAACCCTGCTTGCCGGGCTGGGCGCCCCCGCCCTCATCGGCCTGGGCGGCCAGGCCCGCGCGGCCGGCAAACCCACCACCATCCGCATCGGTTTCCCCGGTGCCGGTACCGGCGGTCGTCCTTTGCCCACCTCGGGCTTTCCCGCCAATTCGGTCTTCCGCGGCGAGATCGAACAGGAATTCGCAGCAGAGGGCATCAAGATCGAGTGGAAATATTTTGTCGGCGCCGGCCCGGCCCTCAATGAGTCCTATGCCAACGGCCTGCTGGACTTCTGCTTCGGCCACGGCGACCTGCCGCTGATCGTCGGCCGCTCGACCGGCCTGAAGCACAAGATCCTGCTGTCATCGGGCCGGGGCGGTGACGTGTACGTGGTGACACCGGCATCGTCTCCTGCCAAGTCGGTCGCTGACCTCAAGGGCAAGACGCTGTCGGTGCAAAAAGGCACGGCAGGCCAGCTGACGCTGTACCGCGTGCTGGCCAAGTACGGCTTCAACGATCCGGAAAAAGAGTTCCGCATCATCAGCCAGATCCGCGACGACCGCGTGGCCTCTCTGGCCACGGGCGACATTGCCGGCGCCATCGAATCCCCGTTCGGCCTGGAGGCGCGCGGCGTGGCCAAGCGCGTGGCCGAAATCTTCGACGATCCGGCCATCAACGCGCCCGGCTCGGTCTGGGTAGGCGAGGCCTTTGAGCAGCAGTACCCGGACATCGTGCAGCGCATCGTGACCCGCCTGGTGAAGGTGGCGCACTGGAGCACCCAGGAAGCCAACCGCGAGACGCAGTACCAGCTGTGGACACGCTCGGGTACGAGCACCTACATCGACAACAAAAACAGCTGGGACCGCGTCAAGGATCTGCGCACGCGCATCAACCCGCTGCTGGACGACTACTACCTGGCGGCCATCAACAAGTCCATCGAGGAAACCAAGAAGTACAAGCTGACCCGCAGGCCGGTCAGCCTGGACGGCTGGTTAGAGCCCAAGTACCTCAACAACGCCCTGCGCGAGCTGAAGCTGGAGAACTACTGGCCCACGCAGGACGCGGCGGGCAAGTTCATCGCGGCCTGAAGAGCCAAGCCCCGAAGCGAATCGGCCATCGGCGCCCAGCCGGTGGCCATCTGACAACCCACTGGAGTCAGTGCCATGAGCGCATCCACCGCCGATATCAACGTCTTTCCTGTTTCCTTTGCGCGAGCCGAATCGGCCCGCTGGCATCGGCATGCGCTGGGTGCCGCCAAGGCCGGCCTGAAGGCAGCGCACACGCTGCTGCTCGGCCTGATCCTGCCCGCCTTGCTGTTTGCGCTGTGGTGGATCGCCACCGAGCACCACTGGGTGGCCGAGCAGATATTGCCGCCACCGGCTTTCGTCTGGGACTCGCTCAAAGATGTGCTGGCATCGGGCGAGTTGCTGGGCCATGTCGGGTTCAGCGCCGCGCGCGTTGCCTGGAGCCTGCTGATCGGCGGCTCGGTGGGATTGCTGCTGGGCTTTGGCATGGGCCTGTCGCGCACTTTCAAGGCTTACGTTTTTCCCACCTTCGATGTGCTGGCCCAGTTGCCGGTTCTGGGATGGATTCCGCTGCTGATCATCTTTGTCGGCATCGAGGAAGCCCTGAAAGTGACCGCCGTGTCCATCGCGGTGGTCGTTCCGGTGGCATTGAGCACGCTCAGCGGCATTGCCAACATTCCGCAGGCCCTGCTCGAAGTCGGGCGGGTTTACCAGTTCAGCGCTTTGCAGACCATCCGCCGCATCGTGCTGCCCGCCGCCGCGCCCAGCCTGTTCACCGGCCTGCGCCAGGGCGTGATGCAGGCCTGGATTTCCGTCATCTTTGTCGAGCTGCTCTCGTCCAGCGAAGGGCTGGGCTTTTTCATGGCCTACAGCCGCTCGCTCAGCCAGATCGACATGGTGATCGTGGCCATGCTGGCCATCGGCGTGGTTGGCATCGTCATCGAGCTGGGCCTGCGCCTGATTGAGTCGCGCCTGCAAGGCTGGCGCCGTTCGGCTTTTTGACTTGCCAAGCAAACACCATGTCCGATACCGCACCCCTTGTTTCCGCCGGCATCTCATCGGCCACATCAGACAGCAAAACCGCCTTCGATTGGCGTGGGCTGGTGTTGCCCATCGCCTTCGTGATCGTCTGGTACGCCGTCACCGCGCTTGAGCTGGTCAACACCAAACTGATCGTGCCGCCCGCCGGCGTCGCGGCCCAGGGCCTGAAAGAGCTGGCCAATGGCAGTTTTTACCTCGGCATCGGCCTGAGCCTGTGGCGCGACCTGTCCGGCTTCACGCTGGGCGCGCTGGCAGGCATCGCCGTGGGCGCGCTGATCGGCGTCTCGCACCTGGCCGACAAGGTCATTGGCCCGACGTTTCACACCGCGCGCCAGATCTCGCTGTTTGCCTGGCTGCCGCTGCTGTCGGCGCTGGTGGGCACGGGTGAGCTGTCCAAGATCATCTTCATCAGTTTTTCGGCTTTTTACCCGGTGGTGCTGGGCACGCTCGAAGGCGTGCGCGGCGTGAGCCGGGCGCATGCCGAAGTCGCCCGTGTCTATGGCTTCACCCCGGCGCAGGTGTTCTTCAGGCTGATCCTGCCGGCCGCCTCGCCGGAAATCCTGGCCGGGCTGCGCCTGGGCCTGATCTACGCCTGGCTGGCCACCATTGGCGCGGAGTACCTGCTGGTCAACGACGGACAGGGCATTGGCAACATCGTCTTCAAGGGCCGCATGGCCTTCAACGTGGAATTGATCCTCTTTGGCCTGCTGGCCATCGGCCTGGTCGGCAACGTATTCAACCGCATCGCGGCCGTGGCCGAGCGCCGCCTGCTGCGCTGGCGCGCCCCAGCGCGCTGAGCCGCCCTTCTTTTCATGCCCATGCTGTCACATTCACCTTTTTTGAAAGAAGCCCCGTCATGCCCCAAGCCGGCACCATCGAGATCAAGAACCTCAACAAGTATTACGAGGTCAAGGGCCAGCCGCTCAAGGTTTTGGAAAACATTTCCCTGTCCATCCGGCCCGGCGAATTCATCAGCATCGTCGGCTCCAGCGGCTGCGGCAAGTCCACGCTGCTGCGCCTGCTGATCGGACTGGAGAGCGGCTACGAAGGCCAGATACTGCTGGACGGAAAACCCATCACCGGCACCAGCCTGGAGCGAGGCATCGTGTTCCAGGAGCACCGGCTCTTCCCCTGGCTCACGGCCGAACAGAACGTCAGCCTGGGCCTGCTCAACGCGCCCGGCACGCAGGCGGCCAAGAACAAGAGCGTGCAGGAACACATCAATCTGGTGGGCCTGAAGGGCTTCGAGAAAGCCTACCCCTACCAGTTGTCCGGCGGCATGTCACAACGCGTGGCGATTGCCCGCGCGCTGGTCAATCGCCCGGAGGTGCTGCTGCTCGACGAGCCGTTCGGCGCCCTGGACGCCCTGACGCGCTCGCACCTGCAGCAGGAGCTGCAACGCATCTGGCAGGCTGAAGGCATCACCGCCATCCTGGTGACGCACGATGTCGAGGAGGCCGTCTTCCTGGGCGACCGCATCGTGGTGATGCAGCCGCGCCCCGGCCGCATCAAGCGCATCGTCGATGTGCCGCTGGCGCGCACGCGCGAGCGTGGCAGCTACGACTTCGCCGCCATCAAGGACGACGTTCTGGGCGAGTTCAGCCACGAGCCGCGCGCCCCAGACCCTGCCACGGCCCTGGCGCTCGCAGCCTGATGGATCCGCCCGCTTTTTCTCCCCCACCTTCAACCTCAACCCTTTCCTTCTTCTGAAGACAAGCGCCCATGACTCCTTCTTTCAAGACTTCCCCCTTCAAGGCATCCAAAGCGCGCACTGCCGCCTGGGTGTTCGCTGCCGTGGCAGCCGTCCCGCTGTTCGCACTGGCCCAATCGGCCAGTCCTCCTCCTCCGGCCCCGGTGTCAGCCGCTGAAGCGGCCAAACTCTTCAGCTTTTTCATCACCAGCCAAGGCGCCGGCAAGGGTGCCGACCTCGGTGGTCTGGCGGGAGCCGACGCCCATTGCCAGAAGCTGGCCAGCGCCGTTGGCGCGGGCAACAAGACCTGGCACGCCTACCTGAGCACCCAGGCCAGCGGCGGCCAGGCAGCCGTCAATGCACGCGACCGGATCGGCCATGGCCCCTGGTACAACACCCGTGGCGCGGTGGTGGCCAAGGATCTGGTCCATCTCCATGGCGACACCCTGGAGACGGCGCGCCTGGGCAACAACCTGAGCTGGGCCACGGCCTTTTCCGAAAAGAATGAGCCCGTCAAGCGCGCGGGCGACAAGCCCAACGAGCACGACATCCTGACCGGCTCGCAGCCCGACGGGCGCGCCTACACCGACGACGCGGACCACACCTGCAAAAACTACACCAGCAGCGCAGCCGATGGCTCCGCGCAATTGGGCCACTTTGACCGCACGGGCGGCGGCAACACGTCGTGGAATTCGACGCACCGCAGCCGGGGTTGCGGACAGGACAACCTGGTGAGCACCGGCGGCGCGGGCCTGCTTTACTGCTTTGCCGTGAATTGAGAGAAGGGGGAGCCTCGCAGGCCCGGCGACCGCAAGGCGCCGGGCCTTTTTTAGGGCTGCGGCGCACATTTTTTAAGTTATTTTGGCCTCTGGCGCACTATGGACGGGCGTTAGCAGCTATCAATAAAGGAGTGCTTCTCAAGCTGCATAGGACGCGCCCACGTCAGGATTTATCTGGCACGCCCCGCCAGCGACTCGGCCTTGGCGATGCTGTCGGCGATGGCCGCCGCCACGGGCGAGTCGGCAGGCGCATGCAGCAAAACCTGCCGCCACAAGGCCACCGCGCCGGCATAGTCCTGGCGCTCGAAGCGAACGCTGCCGGCCAGCGCCAGGGCCTGCACGTTCTGCGGCGCCAGGGTCAGGGCCTGCTCAATCAGTTGCTCCGGCTCGCCGCCGAGCCGCTGGTCGGCGCTCATGGCCAGGGTCACCGCATAGTCCAGCAAGGTATCGGCATCGTCCGGTGTCAGCTTGACCAGCTGCCGGTACGCCTGCACCGCCTCATTGAAGCGCTGTGCAGCCTCGCAGGCCCGTGCCAGCCGGCGCCAGGCGGCGGCATCGGCGGGACTGGTTTTCAGGTGTTGAACCAATTCGGCAATGGTTTCGGGCGTGCGCGCGGCTAGGAGGGAAGCGGGCGCGCCCACCGCCGCGTAAACCAACGCTGCGCCAGCCACCAGCGCCACGGCCAAGCCCACGGCAAGCCCGCGCTGCGGATTACCGGGTGGCGCTGCATGCACAGGATCGACGCCGGGCAGCACCGGCTGCGCGCGCAGCAAAGCCGGCAACACAAAGCCCAACGCGAGCAACAGCAGAAAAGCTGCAAGAAAGGCAAAGGTGGTCATGCTGCGTGCGTCTCCCCGGCCGAATCAAGGGCATCGCCCTGCGGCTGACGCTGGCGCACCTTGACGAAAAGCAGGCCCAGGCCGGCGAGCAGCATCGCCAGCGGGCCAAACCACAGCAGCCAGGTACTGGGCTTGACGGGCGGGCGGTAGAGCACGAAGTCGCCATAGCGCTGCACCATGTAGTCCAGCACTTCCTGATCCGATGCGCCTGCGGCCAGCTGCTCGCGCACCTGGTTTTTCAGGTCGATGGCGAGCTGGGCGTGCGAGTCGGCAATCGTCTGGTTCTGGCACACCAGGCAGCGCAGCTGCTCGCTCAGCCGCGTCACATGCTGTTCGAGCGTGGGCTCGGCCAGGGCCGGCGTGGCGGCCAGCATCAGGCACAGCAAGAGCCTACGCACGGTTCAGCTCCTTGATCAGCGGCAGCAGTTTTTTCTCGATGATCTCGGCGGTGACCGGCCCGGCGAGCTTGAGGCGAATCACGCCGCGCTTGTCGATCACAAAGGTTTCCGGCACGCCGTAAACCCCGTAGTCAATGCCGACTTTGCCATCGGTGTCCAGGATGGAGAGCCGGTAGGGGTTGCCATGCTTTTCCAGCCACTTGGCCCCGTCAGCGCGCGCATCCATGTAGTCCATCCCGACGATGCTCACCTGGTTTCGCCCGGCCAGTTCCAGCAGCAGCGGATGCTCCTGCCGGCACGCGGTACACCACGAGGCCCAGACGTTGAGCAGCCAGACCTGGCCCTGCATGTCTTGCGGGCCAAAGGTTTTATCGGGCAGCGCCAGCTGCGCCAGCGCGAAAGCCGGGGCGGGCTTGCCAATCAGGGGCGAGGGAATTTCCTGCGGATTCAGGCGCAGCCCGGCCCCGAGGAGGCAGACCAGGGAAAAAAACAGACCCAGGGGAAACAGAAAACGTCGCATAACAGACTCTAGGTGGCAGGTTGAACGGAAGGCGTGACGGCGGCATCGGCCAGCGGGCGTTTGGCGCTGCGTTTGCGGCCCCAGCCGTAGCGCCGGTCCGAGGCCGCCAGCGCCCCGCCCAGCGCCATGAACAGCGTCCCGCCCCATACCCAGTTCATGAACGGCTTGTGCTGCAGGCGAACCACCCAGGCGCCGTCTTGGGTAGCCTCGCCCAGTGACACGTAGAGGTCGCGCAGCCATCCCCGGTCAATGGCCGCGTCGGTCAGCGGCATCTGCTGCACGGTGTAGAAGCGTTTTTCGGGGTACAGGATGGCTACCGGGCCGGCGCCCCGCGTGACCTCGAAACGCGCACGCGCCGCGATGTAGTTTTTCCCTTCCACACGCTCCAGCCGGGCAAAGGTGAAGCGGTAGTCGCCCAGGGTGGCGCTGTCGCCCACGCGCATGCTGTGGTCGCTCGATGCGTCCAGTCCCCTGACCATGGTGACGCCGATCACGAACACGCCGATGCCCGCGTGGGCCAGCAGCATGCCCCAATAGCTGCGCGGCAGGCTGGCCAGACGCTGGCGCAGCGGCGCGCCCAGCGCGGCATGGCGCAGGCGCCCGGCCAGCTCAGCAGCGGTGCCGAGCAGAACCCAGGCCGCCAGCGCCAATCCCACTGCCACCATCACCGAGGTGTTGAGCGCCAGCGCCACCCCCAGGGCAAACAGCACCGCCCCCACGGCGATCCAGCGCAGCCGGCGCAACACCCCTTTGAAGGAGGCCTGCTTCCACGAAGCCAGCGGCCCCACCGCGATCAGCAGCAGGAAGGGCAGCATCAGGGGCACGAAGACGGCCTCGAAATACGGCGCGCCGACCGAAATCTTGCCCAGGCCCAGGGCGTCGAGCAGCAGCGGGTACAGCGTGCCAAGCAACACCGTGCCAGCCGTCACGACCAGCAACACGTTGTTGACCAGCAGCAGCGACTCGCGCGAGAACAGGGCAAAACGCCCTCCCAGGCCGACGCCGGGCGCGCGCCAGGCGTAGAGCGCCAGCGCGCCCCCCACCACGACGGCCAGGAAGACCAGGATGTAAATACCCCGGCGCGGGTCGCTGGCAAAGGCATGCACCGAACTCAGCACGCCCGAGCGGACCAGGAAGGTGCCGAGCAGCGACAAGGAAAACGCCAGAATCGCCAGCAGCACGGTCCAGTTCTTGAAGGTGTCGCGTTTTTCGGTTACCGCCAGGGAATGGATCAGCGCGGTGCCCACCAGCCAGGGCATGAAGGACGCGTTTTCCACCGCGTCCCAGAACCACCAGCCGCCCCAGCCCAGCACATAGTAGGCCCAGGCGCTGCCCAGCGCGATGCCCAGCGTGAGGAAAGCCCAGGCCAGCAGCGTCCACGGGCGCGACCAGCGCGCCCAGGCCGCGTCCAGGCGACCCTCCAGCAAGGCCGCAATGGCAAACGCAAAAGCCACCGAGAAGCCCACGTAGCCCATGTAGAGGATGGGCGGGTGCGCGATCATGCCCAGGTCCTGCAGCATCGGGTTCAGGTCACGCCCGTCCGCTGCGGCCGGCAGGGTGCGGTCAAAAGGGTTGGAGGTGAACAATAGAAAACACAGGAAACCGATGCTGATCAGCCCCATCACGCCCAGCACGCGCGCCACGGTTCCCGCCGGCAGGGAGCGGCTGAACACGGCCACGGCGGCGGTCCACAGGGCCAGCATCTGAATCCACAGCAGCACCGAGCCTTCATGCCCGCCCCAGACGGCGGCCACCCGGAAATGCAACGGCAGGCGCGAGTTCGAGTTGGCGGCCACGTAGCTCACCGAAAAATCGTTGACGGCGAAGACATACACCAGCGCCGCGAAACCCAGCGTGACGAACAGGCACTGGCCAAAAGCCGCGCTGCGCCCCAGCGCCATCCAGCGCGGCTCGCCCCGGTACGCGCCCAGCAGCGGCAGGCTGCCCTGCACACAAGCCAGGCACAGCGCCAGCACCAGCGAGAAGTTGCCCAGTTCGGCGATCATTTCAGCGCTCCCGCCAGGGCGGGCGCGCCGGCCTGCTTGAGCGCATAGGCGGCCTCGGGCGGCATGTAGTTTTCATCATGCTTGGCCAGCACCTCATCGGCCACGAACAACTGGTCCGCCGTGAGCTTGCCCTGGGCCACCACGCCCTTGCCTTCCTTGAACAGGTCCGGTAGCGAACCCCGGTAGTTCACGCGCAGGCGTTGCGCGGTGTCCGTCACCAGGAAGCTGACCGTGACGCCGTCGGCCTGGCGCTCGATGCTGCCCACCTCCACCATTCCGCCAACACGAAAACTGCGGTTGCGCGGAGCCTCGCCCGCCGCCACCTGACTCGGCGTGAAGAAGAACACCAAGTTTTTCTGAAACGCCGACAGCACCAGGGCTGCGCCCAGCCCCAGCGCAGCGAGACCGGCGACGATCAGGCCCAGCCGCTTGTGCCGGGCCTTCATGCGCCGCCTGCGCCCGGGTACTGTCGGGCATGGCGTAGTTCGCGCAGGAGTTCCCTGCGGCGCCAGCCCAGCGCCAGCCATTCCCCCGCCAGGCAGGCCAGGAACATCCCCACCGAGCCCCAGACATACAGTGCATAGCCGCCCATGGCCAGGAAGTCGCTTACATTGCGCCAGATCATGCGGACACCTCCGGCAGTTGCGCCACCCATCTGGCATGGCGCTCGCGCTCCAGTACGATGCAGCGCAGGCGCTTGAGAACTGTCGCCAGCGCATACACCCAGGCGCCCAGTGCGGCCAGCAGCAAGCCCGTCAGCATGCTGGACGCCATCAGGGGTGCACTGCTCAGGCTGATGGAAGCGCCCTGGTGCAGGGTGTTCCACCATTTCACCGAGAAGTAAATCACCGGCACGTTGACGACGCCGACCAGCGCCAGCAGGGCGCCCGCCCGGTCGCCGCGACGCGGGTCGTCGATGGCCGACTGCAGCGCCATGAAGCCGGCGTAGAGAAACAGCAGCAGCAGCTCGGATGTCAGCCGCGCATCCCAGACCCACCACGCGCCCCAGGTCGGGCGGCCCCACAGGGCGCCGGTCCACAGGGCGACAAAGGTGAACATCGCGCCCGTGGGGGCAATCGCACGCGCCATCATGAACGACAGGCGGCTGTTCAGCGCCAGGCCCATCGCGGCCCAAAAGGCCATGGCCACATACAGCACCATCGACAGCCAAGCGGCCGGCACATGGACAAAGATGATGCGGTAGGCATCGCCCTGCTGGTGGTCCGTGGGCGCCAGCAGAAAACCAACGGCCAGGCCCAGCGCCAGCAGGGCCACGGCTACGGCCTGCAGACCGGGAATGAGGCGCCCGGCCAGCGGGTAAAAAGCGGGGGCGCCAGCGTACTTCCACCAGCCCGGACGAGGGCTGGCAAAGAAACGCGCGGCAAAAGGGGCGTGTAAAACGGGTCGCAAGACAGAACTCCTTGATCAGATCGTTATTCCAGGGCGATTCGCAGCGCTGCCGAGGTGGCCCAGGGCGCCAGCGCCAGCGCGCCTGCCAGCACGCCGCCCAGCAGCAGCAGATGGGCGGCGGCGTCCAGGCCGCTGGCCTGGGCCTGCACCGCGCCCGCGCCAAAAATCAGCACCGGCACATACAGCGGCAGCACCAGCAGCGCCAGCAAAACCCCGCCACCGCGCACGCCCAGAGTCAGGGCGCTGCCAATCGCCCCCAGCAAACTCAGGATGGGCGTGCCTATCAGCAAGCCCAGGCACAGCACCTGGATCGCAGCGCCAGGCAAACCAAACTGCAGCGCCAGCACGGGCGAGAGCATCACCAGGGGAACGCCCGCCACCAGCCAGTGCGCCAGCACCTTGCCCAGCACGATGAGCACCAGCGGCTCGGCCGACAAGGCCATCTGCTCCAGCGTTCCGTCGGCAAAGTCGAGCGCGAACAGCCGCCCCAGCGACAGCAGCGAAGCCAGCAAGGCCGCCACCCATACGATGCCGGGCGCCATGCTGCGCAGCAGGGCCGGCTCCGGCCCCACGCCCAGCGGAAACAGCGTGACCACGATGACAAAGAAAAACACGGTGGCCAGCAGGTCGGCGCGGCGCCTGAAGGCCAGCAGCAGATCGCGCTGAATCACGCATGCCAGCACCTTCAGCATGGCTGGGCAGGGCCGAGTTCGAGCACATGCAGCCGCGCCGCCTGCAAGGCCAGCGGCTGGTGCGTCGTGTACACCACCACGCCGCCTTGCGCGAGGTGCTGGTTCAGGGCCGCGTGCAGCGCGTCCGCCGCCGCCTGGTCCAGGGTGTTGAAGGGCTCGTCGAGCACCAGCAGGGGCGGCCGGTGCGCCAGGTGCAGCCGGGCCAGGGCCACCCGCTTGCGCTGCCCCTGCGACAGGCGCGCCGCCGGCAGCCGCGAAACCGCCCCCAGGCCTACCTGTGCCAGCGCCTGCTGCGCCTGTTGTTCTTCAACCGCCTGCCCGGCGATGCGCGCGCCGAGCAGCAGGTTTTCCGCCGCCGTCAGGTCGTCCTTGATGCCGCCGGCGTGGCCGATGTAGAGCAGGTCGCGGTAGAAATCCTCGCGCAGGCCGCGCACGTCACGGCCCAGCCAATGCACCGTGCCCGCGCTCGGGAGGGCCAGGCCGCACAGCAGCCGCAGCAAGCTGGTCTTGCCGCTGCCATTGCGGCCCTGAACCCATAGAGCCTCGCCGGCCGAAACGTCGATGTCCACGGCGCGAAACAGACCCCGCCCGCCACGCTCACAGGCCAGGGCGTGGGTGCGCAGGCCGGTCGCTACCATCCGGGTTGGCCTTGCGTGGCCGTGGCCGGTTCTGCCGCCGCCGCAGGCGAACCCGGCAAGGCCGCGCCACTGACGCCATACACCACGGCCACAGCCACGGCCAGCGCCAGCGCAAATGCAATCGCGCCGCCTTTGCGGCCGGAGGCGTTTTGATGAGCCGCTGGCGGCGCTTGATTCGGCTCCACTTCTTTCCAGCCCGTCACCATGGGTTTGACCAGGTTGTCGTGCTTGAACCAGGCATAAAACGCGATGGCCGCCAGATGCAGGGCCAGCAGGCCGAACAGGACCGTGGCCAGTTGCTTGTGCAGGCTGGTCAGCCGGCCGGCCAGGGCTTCGTCCACCAGCGCGAACAGCGGGCCGCTGAAGGCGATGTCGTCATTGCTGAACAGCCCCGTGCCGGCCTGCGCGGCCAGCAGGCCCAGCAGCGCGATGACGGACAGCGCGCCCAGCGGGTTGTGCCCGACACCGCGCCAGCGCCCGCCCAGGTAAGCCTTGAGTTTGGACGGCGTGGGCAGGAAACTCAGGAAGCGGGCATGGGCCGAACCGATCACTCCCCACACCAGCCGGAACACCACCAGCCCGACGATGCCCAGGCCCGCCTTGCCATGCAGCTCCATCCATGGCCCGCCCAGTTCACCCGTGATGAGCGCCAGCGTCACCGCCAGCACCAGCAGCCAGTGAAACAGCCGCAGCGGCAAGTCCCACAGACGAATGCGAACGCGCGCAGGCAGACTGGCCGATGGCGCAGCCCTTGCGTGACGAGGCGTGTTGTCAAGAATGGTTTGGGCTTTCATGGCGGTTCTCGCAAGTCAGGGGGCGGCTGATGCCGTGGTGGGCTTGGGTGGCGGCGCAGTCACGCGGGTAATCGTTCCGCCCTGGTCCTCGTAATCCTGGGAACCGGCGGCGCCAGCCACCTTGAAGCCCTTGCTAGTCAACAGATCACCCACCGCACCGGCACGGTGGGCACGGTTGGAGACGGTCAGGATGGCGCGATCCTTGGGGATGTAGGCCAGGCTTTTCTCCACGTCATTGACCTGAATGTTCAGATAGACCGGAAAACTTCCCTTGGCGGTGAGTTCATCGGGGCGGCGCACGTCAATCACCACCAGCTTCTGGGGCTTGGCCAGCAGGGCGTCCACGCCTGCGCGATCGAGCCGCTTGGTTTTGTACTTCCACACATCGGCGGCAGCAGTGTTGCCGGAGGCACTGGCGGCCGGGCTGGCCTGCTGCGCAAACGCGGCGCAAACGCTCAGACTTAACAGGGTGGCAGCCAACACGCTCTTCTGGTATTTCATGGGTTTTTACTTTCTTCATGGAGGGTTCTGGCATCCCCTGGCCTGGGCCTTGCGGGGTGTCTGCCGACCCTCCTACCGCAATAAGCGCGCCATTGTTGTGACGCGCCATCTTCCCAGTGAAAATGCCCTCCGCGCGCGCATGCTTGGCACCGAAAATCCAGCAGCCCTGCTGCGCTATCAACAGTGCCAGCCCTCGGATTGCTGCCTCGGCAACAGCACCTTGGGGTCTGAGGTGCAGTGAAATGGAAAACCGGGTTAAGCAATCAATTTAAGTGGCCAAATGAATTTTTGGCTGTGGTCGGCCTGCCATCTTTCATGTTTGGCTCGGGTCCGCCGGGTCACGCAAAGGCCGTAACTCCCCTTGGCTACAGCCTCTGGCATCGAGAAAGAATATCGACCCAACATCGAGCATCCAGAACGCCTGCCAAAGCTGGGCTGAAACGGCGGCGGCCTATCGGTTTTTGCGCAACGAAGAGGTCAGTTGGGACAAGGTGCTGGCGCCTCAATGGCAGGCCAGCCAGGCGCGCATGGCCGCGCACAAGGTGGTGCTGTGCATCCAGGGGTTCTACGCCCAAATCCACGAAATTTTCAGATTGCTAGGCCGTGTTCGGAAAGTTCAGTGGAGCCATTTCATGATGCCGGCGATGTGTACAAAGCCCAGAGATCGGATGTCGAGCTTGTCAAAGCGGGTCGCCACACGGCGAAAGGCCTTCATGCGCTGGAAGAGGTTTTCAATCAGGTGCCGCGTCTTGTAGCGGTGCTTGTCCAGGACACGCTGCTTTTCGCGGTTGACCCTGGAGGGGATGATGACCTGCATGCCACGCTTTTCTGCCGCCTGGACGATCTTGTCGCTGTCATAGGCTTTGTCCGCCAGAGGGGCCTTGGCCTGCAGCCCATCGAGCAGTTCGGGCACGGGTTTGGAGTCGTGACGCTGCCCCGGGGTCAGCACAAAGCGCAGCGGGTTGCCCAGTTGAGGTTGCACAACATCAGCACATCAAACTTTCCGAACACGGCCTATTAACTTCTCTAGTAGTTCGTTTCATCAATACAGTTACAAATTATTTTTAATAAATCTTATTTAAATCAATGACTTACATGACAATAATTTGTCAACGTTTTTGAGAAACCCACTACCACTACTCTGCCATGTCACTCACGCTGACGCAGGTTTATCGTGGCGCCGCAATGAGGACACTGAACGCAAATTACCCGACAAAGCGCGGCGAGAATGGCCCGGCGTACCGCTGGCAATGATGGTTGCGGTGGCGGTCCCGGTGCATTGGATGCCAGTTTTTTTTCCCGCTTGCAAAACACTGTCCAGACGTCGGTGCTGCAGATAACCAAAAGCCATCATGGTCAGCAGCGCGTGATGGTGCAGTCCCAGCCAGGATCTGCCTTCGTAATGGTCCAGGCCAAGTTCATCCTTGAGTTGCTGATGCGCCTGCTCGCACGCCCAGCGGGCCTTGATCGCGCGTACCAGCGTCCTGCGCGGCGTGTCAGCCGGATGGTTAGTAAAGTAATACTTGCGCTCGCCACTGGAGCGCACTTCGCACACCAGCCATGCGGCTTGCCCCGAAAGATGCTGCCAATGCGATACCAGCGCGCCGTCAGCAACGCACACCCACACAGCAGCAAAGCGTGCGCTGAGCATGCCCTTGGTGCCGCTGCGCCAGGAACAGCGCCGCAGGGCCTTGGAACCCAACGTTTCAATCATCTGCACGACGGACACGCTCGGCGTCGAAGGTCTTGGGTGCTTGGCGGGGCGCCCCACCGGGGGATCGGCCGGCACATCGAGCCGCACATCAGCTGGATAGACCTTCTGCGTGGGCTGCACGCCCACTGCCCATCGTAGCCCTCGCTGCGTAAGCCCAGCGCGAAAGCCTGCCGAACTGCCATAGCCGGCATCGGCCAGCACCATGCCAAAGCGCACGCCGTCAGCCAGCGCGGCATCGATCTGCGCCAGCGCGATGTCACCCTTGGTCTCGAACGTAATCGACTCGGGTACCTTGGCTGCTGCACGACGCGCTTCGTCCTGTGCCCAATCTTCGGGCAAGTACAGCCGCAGGGCGATCGGCACTGGCACTTCCTTGCGCGCTAAGGTGAGCGATACCAATACCTGGCAGTTAGCCTGCTTACCGAGTACGCCGCAGTGTTGGCGCTTGACCCCTACCGAGTGCTTGCCCTGCTTGGGTAGCGCCGTGTCGTCCACGATCAGCACAGCGTCCTTGCCGCCTACCAAAGCGTCAGCCTTCTTGCGCAGCACCTGTTCCAGCGGAGCGGTGGACCAAGTCGATGACGACACAAAATGGTGGAGTTGCTGCGTCTGACCGGGACACACACGTTCAGCCATGGGTGCGACACTTTTGCGCGCGCCCGGCCCCAGGAGTCCTTGCAGGTAGAGAGGTGCCCAGCAGCGCTGCTCGGAACGTGTGAAAACGGCCAGGAACGGCTGGAGCCATTCCTGAAAATCTTCAGGCCAATTGGTTCTGACAGGAATCACGGTATCCATGGATATCCCTCCGACAGCCATATCCAGAAATTCTACCCTTTCACTTGGCAGAGTAGTGCTACTAGGTAACACCTGACGGACTTTGTTTTTCCAGTTCTACAGAAAACCAGATCGCATCGAAGCCCGACGGACTTTGGCGCGACATGCGATGGTCTAGGCTTCAGAAGAAAAATGCAGCATGATCCCGACGGACTTTATTTTCGAGCAACATTGGCCGTGAACTTCTAGATATGGCTAATTTCTATAGAGGAAAACTTCGTGAAAGTTAACCGATTTTTGAAATCGGATTGGAATCACATCGGTATAGAGAGATTTTTTCTTAATCGCGCTTTGGCGCTAATCAATGGAGCTTCATCATGGAACCATTTCTCGGTCAAATTCAACTGCTTCCGTATAACTTCGCCCCAAACGGCTGGGCATTCTGCGAAGGGCAACTCATGGCCATTTCGCAAAATACGGCCCTTTTCAGTTTACTGGGCACAACCTACGGAGGAGACGGTACGACGAACTTCGCATTGCCGAATCTGAAGGGTAAAGAGCCAGATCCCAACACGCACTTTTGCATTGCGTTGGTGGGGATATATCCGTCCAGGTCTTGATATTCTTTGCCCAACACTTTCCTTCTCCTGTCATTGGGCGACTTCGGCCTTCGGAAAGCTGCGCATCGCGTCAATTAATACTTCAGTTTCATTTGTGACATAACAAAACGCCTCCTTTTTCGACCCTCTGTTCGAACCGGAGACGCCCTGGGCGCGCAGAAAAAAACCTGATTTCTCCTCTGAAAACTGAAGGAAACACGGGCGGAGGAACTTCCTGGCGACGCTAGCCGGGCTCGGACGGACTACGCCGTTTGAGGGGATTGTTGGCGGTGAGATCCGGCGGCACATTGACTTTGAATTCAACGGGCAAAGAAAACTGTCATCGCTGATCAATTTGTTCTCGCTCGCAGGAGGTGCTTATAAGTCAAAGTTCTTTCAGTGCCAGAAGCTTGTTTGCGCATGCTACTGCCCCTCGCACGAGGTGCACCCTGATCCCATCAACAACCAACAGACAAGGAGCCTCCCATGGCTATGACCACGGTCGGAAAGTTTTCTCTCCATAACGGCGGGGGATTCGTCGCCCGCCAAATGTTTACTTACCTGGACGACAACGGTGAAAAGGTCGCGTCAAAAAGCAGCGGCGATGTCCTTCTCGGGCAAACCCAGGAGTTTGACCCGGGTGACTTCGGGGTGCCCGATGGCGCCATGACATGGTCATACGTCTTTGTGGTTTGGGGCTACGACAACGAAGCCAAGCAGGCGTTCATGTACAAGAAGGGAGCGCCCAAGACGGCGGCCTACACGATCACCGGGACCACCTTGTCCAACACCCTGGGCCTGATCAGCAGCAGTTGAGCAATCCCGCCGAGATATCCCTGCGGCCCGCCCGAAGTTGGTGGGCCGCAGTGGGGTGGGAGGCGCAAATCCTGCCATCGGGGAAGTCAACCATCGGAATTCTGTTAATGACCGGAGGGCAATTCTCATGGACATGTACAACGAAAACGAGAACCAATGGACGAATTGGGCCGGTAGCATCACGACGCTTCCTGATACGTTCTGTCAGCCAAAAAGCGTCCGCGAACTGCAGGACATCGTGATCCAGAACGAGGGCAGCATCATCCGCTGCTTCGGAAGCGGACACTCCTGGACCCCCCTCGTCGTTACCAACGGAGGCATTCTTATTGACCCAACGGGAATCACAGAGAACGGCCAGAAGGCATTCCGCTGGCAGAAGAATGGGCTCAATCTCGTGACCTGCTTCCCGTCGGCCCGATGGGCAGACGTTCGCGAAGCGCTTACCACTGACGGTCCCTTGCCCAAGATGTATCTGCCTACCGCAGGCGTTCTTCCCAGCATCAACGCGACGGGGTTCGTCGCGGCTGGATGCCACGGCACCGGCTGGGAGCAGCCGACGGTGTCAGATCTGATCCAAGCCATCGAATTCGTTGCCGCAGATGGAAAGGTCCACGTATTCTCGGAGGACACGACCCCCAATGAGATGAACACGGTTCGGGTCAGCGTCGGCATGCTCGGAGTCATCACGAAGGTCACTCTCAAAGTCGATCCCATGTACAGGCTCTGGGACCAGGAGCGGCTCGTCCCGACCGCCGAGGTGATGGGCGCGAACCCCGAATCCAGGGGCGGCGCGATTGACTCATCAAAGTTGCATGCCCTCGTCACCGGCAACGAATACGTTGAGTTGTTCTGGTTTCCCGGCAGTGGGTTCGATGGGTCGATCTGGGTGAAGCAGTACAACCGTACCCAGGACGATCCCCGCGACATCCCGCTGCGCACGGATGACGACTGGGTCGATTCGATGGCTGGACCCGTGATGCAATGGAGTGCACAACAACCGATGGTTATTCCCGCCGTGCAGGCGCTCACCTGGAAAACGATCAATGACCGCGTGAAGGTCATCGAGTCCAACAAAGGCTTCGTCGCCGATGCCCCCAGGGTTCTGCACTATCAACTGAAAGCCTTCCCCATCCTCGACTTGGAGGTCGCGATGCCGATCCCCGCCACCGGGCCGAACGCCTGGGATTTCTCGAACGTCGTGAAAGCCTGGTGGCAGGCGGTTAACTACACCCGTGTCAAATGGGCGGCGGGCAAGTACCCCCTGACGACATGCCTGCACGCCCGATTCACCAAGAACAGCCAGGCGCTCCTTTCTCCTGCGTTCGAACCTGCTCACAGTGAAACCCACTACTGCTGGATCGAGATCCTCAGCGCCTATCCGAAGAACGATCCCAACCCGAACAACCGGTCGGCAGCCATGTCCGAATTCGACGAGATGGCGAACCGGGTCGTCGGCGAGTACTGGATCAAGGAACTAAAAGGCCGACCGCACTGGTCCAAGTACTGGCACAAGATTTCCCCCCCGGTCAATATCAAGTCGCTCTTGCCTCAGGCGAACCTCGATACGTTCAACAGCCTCAGGCGAAGTCTCGACCCCCAGGATATCTTCCTCAATCCCTTTCTGAGGAAGCAGATGCTCTAAGTCTGGTGGCGCGCTGCCCGAGTCATCCAGGTCAGTCCGCCTTGGCCCCGGTGTCGCGAATCACGCGGGCCCATCGATCACCCTCCTGCTTCATGTAGTCGGCATACTCCTTCTGCGTACCGCCCAGGACGATTGAGCCTTGCGCCGTCAACCTGTCGCGCATGGCCTTGTCCTTGAGCGAGTTCTCAAGCGCAGCCTTCACCTTGCCGAGCACGTCGGCGGGCGTCCCCTTGGGAAGCATCAGGCCCTGCCACGCGCCCATGTCCATGGTGGTCTTGCCCGTGGCTTCCCGAAGGGTCGGAACGTCGGGCAAGAGCGCGGACCGCTTGTCGTTCGTCACGGCCAGGGCGCGCAGCGTGCCGCCCTTGATGTGCGTCATGACCTCGTTGATCGGAAGGAACATGAACTGGGTCACTCCGCCCAGCAGATCCACGACGGCCGGCGCGCTCCCCTTGTAGGCGACGTGCGTCGCCTGAATGCCGGTTTCCTTGGTGAACAACGCGCCGCCCAGGTGCAGCAGAGCGCCGGCGCCGGACGACCCGTAGTTGAGCCTGTTCGGATTCGCCTTGCCATAGGCCACCAACTCCGCAACCGTCTTGGCCGGCACGTTCGGGTTCACGACGAGCACCAGCGGAATCGTGGCGGTCAGTGAGACGGGAGTGAAGTCGCTGTAGGGATCGAATCCCGGCTTCGAATACAGCGACGGCGCCAGGACCACGGCTGAAGTCGCATAGAAGAAGGTGTAGCCATCCGGCGCGGCACGCTTGACTTCAACGGCACCGAGGTTGCCGCCCGCACCCCCCTTGTTGTCCACGACGATGGTTCCACCGAGTTCCTTGCCGAGTTGCTGCCCGACGATGCGGGCATTGATGTCGGCCGAGCCGCCTGCCGCAAAGGCGACCACCATGCGGATCGGTTTGGAGGGATAGGCATCGGCGGCATGCGCCGTCGCGAATGTGAAAGCCAGTGCGGCGGCGATGATTGCCGGTGCGTTGAGTAGATTGCGCATATAGATGTCTCCGGGTTGCAGGGGTTCGGGTTCAGACGAGGCCGAAGCGCGTCAGGGTGTCCGTCAGGTTGAGCAGTTCAGCGGTCGTGGCGCCTTCATCGATTGCCTTGCGCTGCTTTTCTTCCTTTTCTTCGCGGGCCAGGCTGTTGGAGATGGTCGTCGCGACTTCGCCCTGGGCGACCACCACCAGGCCGTCGCGGTCGCCAACGATGATGTCGCCAGGATTGATCAACACGTCGCCCACCATGACCGGGACGTTGACCTTGCCGGGCTGGTTCTTGCCCGTGCCCTTGATGGACAGCCCACGGCAGAACACGGGAAACCCGAGGCCGATGATCAGATTGGCGTCGCGCACGCAGCCGTTGATCACCAGGCCGGCGATGCCGAGCTTCATCGCCTGGAGGGTCAGCACATCGCCCCATGGACCCGCTTCCATGAAGCCCTTGGCATCGACAACCAGCACGTCGCCGCGCCTGGCCTTCTGCACGGCGTAGTGAAGGATCAGGTTGTCGCCAGGGCGGGCATCGACCGTCAGGGCCGGGCCGGCCAATCGGGTCGTCGGATCGATGGGCTTCATGCCGCTGTCGAGCGCGCCCTTGGCGCCTTGCGCCTCATAGACCGTGGCCGCGCCAAGGTCGCGCAGTTGAGTGATTTGTTCGCTGGTGGTCATGATGCTTTCCAGATAAAGTGAAGAAAAAGTGCGATGGGTCAGGCTTGGTCGGCGGTGGAGGCCAGCCATTGCAGGGCTTGGTCGATGCTGGGTTCTGCAAGCGCCAGCGGGTGCTTTTCGAGCGCGCTGGCGGTGATGCGAAAGCGCTGTTCGACGCCCGGCAAGACGACCGACGCCAGTCCTTGCGAGGCGAGTTCGCTTTGCGCGTCGTGGACTTCATGGGCCCGCCGCCCGGCGTGGATGACATGGGTGCGAACCAGCATGTCGATGAAAGAGCGCAGCGGGGTTTGGTCGATGTCGCTCAGTTGCTCATAGAGCTGTTCGCGCACCCCCTGCTTTTCGGCGCTCATGAGCAGTTCGACGCAGAGTGCCTCCATGCCCTTGGTGAACACGCTACGCAGGATCTTGAGCGAGATGGCATCGCCCGCAGCGCCACCGGCGATGACCTGCACGCGGCCGCCGGCGCGCTCAATGAGCTCCTTGAATTCTTCTGCGCCCTTGCCCGACGCCAGAAGCGGCGTGCGTACCAGGTTCAGCGAGATCGCCCCCATGATGGCCGTGTCCACGTATCCGACGTCGTGCCCGGAGGCGGCAAGCGCGGCATCGCGTTTGGCTTGCGGACTTGCCGTGGTCAGGTCGGCAATGGCTGCGCCCCTGGCGAGCAAAGGCGCCAGCCCCTTGACCACTTCGAGCGCGACCGCGCCCGTCACGCACGACAGCACCCACTGGGCGCCCGCGAGCCATGGGCCGGGCTTGTCGTGAATGGGCAAGCCCAAGGAAGACGCAAGGGCGGTCGCCGCCGGCGACGGGCGTGCCTCGCACAAGCTCAGTTCAAAACCAGCCGCCTGAAGTGGCGCTGCGTAGCAACGGCCGACTTCTCCCAAACCAATGATTGCGATGTGCATGTCTGAAGTCCTTTCGATGGCTTGATAGTACAAATAAAATACAAAATAAACAATATGATCCAGGGTAAACACCTATAAAACCCTTTAATTTCCATCTGAGTAGTACATTATTTGTACATTATTGTTTTCTCAATGTTTCCCTGGAAGGCATGAAAAATACCCCGCCCTACAATCAGCCTCACACTTACACACACACGGTCAGATGCAGCACGCAAGAAACACGGCCTACGAAGTCCTGAGGCAACGCCTGGTCGGTGGCCACTACAGCCCTGGATCGCAACTCAAAGAGGAGCCGCTGGCGCGGGAACTGGGGGTGAGTCGCACACCGGTGCGGACCGCGCTCAAGCGATTGGTTGAGGAAGGTCTCGCCACCGATGCCATCGGGCAAGGCATCCATGTCGCCAAGTGGAGCGAATGGGATATCGAAGAGACGTTTCAGCTGCGGATGCTGCTCGAACCCTATGCTTCGTACCTGGCGGCGACGCGCGGGGGCGACGAGCTTGTCGGCCGGCTTGAGTCGAGCAATGAGGAGATGGCCGCCGCCATCAAGGCGGGAGGGGACGATGCCATCGCCAGGGTTCAAGAGGCCAATCGCAGCTTTCACCGGGCGCTGCTCGATGCTGCGGGATCGCCGCGCTTGCGCTCGATGCTCGACACCATCATCGACATGCCGATCCTCGTGCGCTCGTTCTACCTCTACACGCCTGCAGAACTGGAGCAGAGCCTGCACCATCATCGCGACCTGACCCTTGCGGTAGCGGCGCGCGACGGCGAACTCGCGCGCCAGGTCATGCAGCTGCATTTGCGGATGTCCTACCACCGATTCATGCAGCATCGCAGCGAGTACGCTCGCAGCCGCCGCTAACAGCCCGCCCGTCGTTACTTCGGCGGCGCCTTTACCGGTAAATCTTCTGCAGCAGCCGCATCAGGGTCTTGCGCTCTGACGGGGTGAGCCGGGCGGCGGCTTCTGTTTCCAGCATGGCAGCGGTCTGCTCGGCCTGCCGGGCCAGTTCCACGCCCTGGGCGCTCAGGTGCAGGCCGGCGGCGCGGCGGTCGTGGGGGTGCGGGCGGCGTTCGATCAGTTCGCGTTTTTCCAGCGAAGCAATCAGGCCCACCAGGTTGGGCGGCAGGATGCCCAGGGTGGCGCAGAGCTGGCGCGAGGTGATGCCCGGGTTGTGCGCAATCAGCGACAGCATCGAAAAATCGACGATGCGCAAGTCATACGGCGCCATGCGCACCATGAACACTTCAACAATCGCCAGCGACGCGCGGCGGGCGTTGTAACCAATCAGGCTTTCGAGGAAAGCCGTGTCCACCGTCTCGACGGCGGGGTTGGGAGGGGCGGACTTGCGGGAACTGGGCATGGCGGCATTGTGCCGCCATCCGTGGACGCTGAAGAGCAGCAGGCTGGTGCTGGCAAGGCCGGGCGGTGGCAGATCAATGATTTGCTATGAAATAAGGAGCTGCTTGCGCATATGGGCAGTGCGCAAATGGCACTTTTTGCCTGGAATCAGGACTCTGCGGTGAAGCCGGTCTGCTTGACCAGCGGTCCCCAGCGTTCGAACTCGGCCTTTTGCGACCTGGCCATTTCTTCGGGCGTGGAGCCATGGGCGATCAGGCCGACCATCGCCAGGCTGTCGAGCACCACTTTTTCTTTCAGCGCCTGGTTGATGGCCGCCGAGGCGCTGGCGATCACCGCTGCCGGCGTCTTGGCCGGGGCGTAAAAGCCGAACCATTCCTCGACCGTCAGGTCGCCGAAGCCCTGCTCCGCGAAGGTGGGCACATTCGGCGAATACGGCGAGCGCTGCGGCCCGGACGTGGCCAGCACGCGCAGCTTGCCGGCCTTGGCGTAGCTGAGGTAGTCGCCGCTCGGGTTCATGGTCGAGGCGATCTGGCCGCCGACCAGGTCGGTGATGCCGGGCACCGTGCCCCGGTAAGGCACATGCTTGAGGTCCACACCCGAACGCAGGCCGAGCAGCGCGCCCAGCAGGTGCGGCATGGAGCCCGCGCCCGGCGAGCCGTAGCTGGCCTGGGCCGGATTGGCCTTGGCCCAGGCCAGGAAGTCCTTCAGCGTCTTGACCTGCGCCGGCACCATCGGGCCGACGGCCAGGCCGTGGTGCATGATCGCGCCGATCGACACCTGGGCGAAATCCGTGGGCGCGTAGCTCAGCCGGCTGTAGATGTGCGGGTACACCGACAGCCCCGACACCGGCGCCAGCGCCAGCACCGAGCCGTCGGCCGGGGCGGACTTCAGCGTCTCCAGGGCAATGCGCCCGCCCGCGCCGGGCTTGTTCTCGACGACCGCGGCATTTTTGGTGTAGGCCGAGCCGGCCAGTTTTTCACCCACGCGGCGGGCCACGCTGTCGCCAGCGCTGCCGGGCGGAAAGCCATAAAGAATCTTGACCTGCTCCAGGCCCTGGGCGCGGGCGACCAGGGGCGACAGGGCGGCCAGCGCGGCGGCGCTGCCGAGCGTCTGGATGAAGTGGCGGCGATGGTTCATGTTCATGCTCCTTGGTTGATAGCTGCTTGCGCAACAGGGGTAAGCGCAAAAGGTCGTTTCGAGGGTGTTTTCATGCGGGCCAGGGTCACAGGCGCGGCCTAGGCCGACGTGGCTTTCCTTCGGGGCGTCAGTTCGGCTTGAGCGTGAAGGGCAGGGTGCCGGTGTGCAGGGCTTCGGCCAGCCCGGCCCGCTGCTTGAGTTGGGGCGGCCGTTGTCTCTTGCATGGTGGGGTTCTCGGTGCCGGGTGAAAGGTCAAAAAGCGAAAAAGCCGGTCAGTCCTTGCTGACTTTTTCGGCCTTGCCGTCAAGGAAGGCGCGCACGCGCTGCTTGGCTTCGGGCGCGCTCTGGGCAATGGCGGCCATCAGCGCCTCGGTCATGTAGCCCTGGTCGGCCGGCTGCTCGGCGATGCGCGGCAGCGCGTGCACCAGTGCGTAGTTGGTCAGCGGCGCGTTTTGCGCGATGCGTTTGGCCAGCTCCAGCGCCTTGTCGAAAGCCGTTCCGGCGGGCACCAAATATTGCGCCAGGCCGATGCGTTCGCCGTCCTGCGCGTTATAGACGCGGCCGGTCAGCATCATGTCGGTCATGCGCGCCGCGCCAATCAGGCGCGGAATGCGCACCGCGCCGCCGCCGCCGACAAAAATGCCGCGCGAGCCTTCGGGCAGCGCGTAGAAGGTGGTTTCGTCGGCCACGCGGATGTGGCAGGCGCTGGCCAGCTCCAGCCCGCCGCCGACCACCGCGCCGTGCAGCGCGGCCACCACCGGCACCGGGCCGTATTGCACGCGCTCCAGCGCGGCGTGCCACATGCGCGAGTGGTGCAGGCCGGCGCCGGCATCGCGCTCCTTGAGTTCGCTCAGGTCCAGGCCGGCGCAGAAATGCGGGCCTTCGCCGTCGATCACCGCGGCGCGCACGGTGGCGGGCAGCTGCTCGAAGATGTTGCGCAGCGCCAGCACCAGGCCGTCGGACAGCGCGTTGCGTTTGGCGCCGCGCGTCAGGCGGACCACGGCGACTTCCTGTTCGTCGCCGCAAATGTCAAGTTGAATGTCTGGATGGGTCATGGTTGATTTTCCTCGTTGGATCGATTATGGTTATGAACTATAACCAATTCAAGCGAGTTGCAGCGTCTTTTGCTTGGTATTTACCCCTAGCCTTGGCCGGTGCCGGACCGGCCCACGCTTCGCTTCAACGCACTTCAACGGAGACGGAAAATGGACTTTGACAAGCTGATCGCAATCGACATGCACACCCACGCCGAGGTGAGCTGCTGGAATCCTTTCGACAACTACGGCGAGGAATATGACCGCGCGGCCGACAAGTACTTTCACAACAGCCGCCGGCCGACGATTGAAGAGACGATTGCCTACTACCGCGAGCGCAACATCGGCCTGGTGATGTTCACGGTGGACGCCGAGACGCAAATGGGCCGCCGGCGCATTCCCAATGAGGAAATCGCCGAGGCCGCGCAAAAAAACAGCGACATGATGATGGCCTTCGCCAGCATCGACCCGCACAAGGGCAAGATGGGCGCGCGCGAGGCCGAGCGGCTGATCAAGGAAAACGGCGTCAGGGGCTTCAAGTTCCACCCCACGGTGCAGGGCTACCACCCCTACGACAAGATGGCCTGGCCGATCTACGAGGTGATCAACGCCTACAAGCTGCCGGCCATCTTCCACACCGGCCACAGCGGCATCGGCAGCGGCATGCGCTGCGGCGGCGGCCTGCGGCTCGAATACAGCAACCCCATGCACCTGGACGACGTGGCCATCGACTTCCCGGACATGCAGATCGTCATGGCGCACCCGAGCTTTCCGTGGCAGGACGAGGCGCTGAGTGTGGCCACGCACAAGCCCAACGTGTGGATCGACCTGAGCGGCTGGAGCCCCAAGTATTTCCCGAAGCAGCTGGTGCAGTACGCCAACACGCTGCTGAAAGACCGGATTTTGTTTGGCTCCGACTACCCGCTGATCACGCCCGACCGATGGATGAAGGATTTCGAGAACGCCGGCTTCAAGCCCGAGGTGATGCCCGGCATCCTGAAGGGCAATGCCATGCGCCTGCTGGGCATCGGGCAGACTCCCGCCTGAAGCCGGCCCTTACGAAAAACGCCGGGGCACAGGCCCCGGCGATGTTTGTTTGGCAAAACTGGCCGCTCAGCTTGCCTTTGGGCGGTCGGGTTCTGGAACTACCCCCGACCAGGCCGCCAGCCAGTCAGCGTGTTGGCCCCCGGCCCTGTAGCTGCGTGGCGACACGCCCAGGGTGCTCCTGAACACCCGGCTGAAATGCGACGAGCTTGAAAATCCCCAGGACAGGGCGATGTCGGTGATGGAGCGGTGCATTTCCTGCGGGTTTTTCAGCGCGGCGGCGCACTGAACCACGCGGCGCTGCCAGAGATAGCTCGAAACCGAGCCGGTAGGGTCACTGGAAAAGGCGCGGTGAACACTGCGCGCCGACATGCGGCAGCCCTGGGCTATCGTGTCAACCGACAGATCAGGCTCGGCCAGCCGCGTTTCAATCCAGGCCTTGAGCCGGCTGCATTGGGTGTCGCGCAGCAGGATCGGAGCAGGTGCCTCAAGTTGCTCTTGCAGCGCATTCCACGCAGTCGCCGTCAGGGCGCTGGCCAGTGATCCGGCGCTGTAGGGCGCCAAGTGGTGGATCTGGCCCATCACTTCGCTCACCATGGCCTGCAGAATGCGCGCCGCGCCGGTCTTGCCATCGCAGCGCTGCGCCGCGCCACGTGCGATCAGGTCGCCCAGCCCCGAATCGGCCGGCCGCTGGATGGTCATGATGATCTGCTCGCAGCCCGATGCGCTGTTCCAGCCGAACGGCCGGTACGTGTCCAGCACGCACCAGTCGCCGGGGCTGAGCATGCCGCTGCGTTCGCGCTGCTCGAAGTAACTGGAGTTCTTGACCTGGATGACGAGGATCAGCGGGCTGGCGGCAAGGGATGCGCCTTCACGCAGGGCGCGCTGAAAACGGTGCGGGCTGGCCGTCATGCGGCACAGGCCGGTGCCAGCCAGGTCACCATAGTCGATGCGGCCGCTGAAGGCTTGTGCGCCCACCGGCAGGAGGTGTATGACCTCCTGATGGCGCAGCTCGGCCGGCATGCGGCCGATGCCGGTATGCACTGCGTCCTCCCACATCAGCGCCGAGCTGGCGGAGATACAGCCATCAAGGGAAGCCATGGAACGTGACATCATGTTTAAGCCTTTGTTGTCTCTTCATCTCTTTTTAGCGCTCGCGTGCTGCGCTGGCAGCGCATATTAGGATGGTTCGCAGGGCTGGCACAAGTGACTTTCTCATCGGGTGAGATTGAAGTCTGAAATGAAGCCGGGCCGTCGCCAGGCCAGCTACGGGTTAGCCCTGACGATGGCGCGACACACCCGGTCAAGTGTGTCATGGCCGGGCAAGCCCGAAAGCAGCCCGGCTTTTACGCTTCATGCCATCTGCCGCACCACACTTTCGCACGGTGCAGGTAGCCCATGGAGACAACTCAAAATGAAATCACACCTCGCACCACGCAGCCTGGCCAGGCTTGCCGGCACTGCTTTTGTGACCCTGCTGGCCGGCCACGCCATGGGCCAGTCGCCAGCGGTGAGCCAGCCCGGCGGACTGAATCTGGGGAATACCAGCTTCTACGACGGCTTTTCAGGCCCCCCAGGCTGGACCTGGTTAAGCACGGTCCTGCATTCGAGCGCCAACAAAATTGTGGACTCCAACGGCAACGCCAGCCCGGTGTTCACGGATCCCAAAATCAACAGCACGGTTTTTGTCAACCAGATCACCTATGCCATGCCAGCGTCGATTGGCGGCTGGCGGCCGGCCCTCATGGCGATCCTGCCGGTGGTGGCGCTGGACACCAGTTTTGGCCCGGGGCCATCGCTCAAGGACGGCGGCACCGGTGCCGGCGACATCACGCTGGAAGCCTCGCTGCAGGCCGAACCCGTCATGAACGCAGGGGGTGCGCCGGTGTTTGTGCAGCGCCTCGCAGCTGCAGCCATTCTCCCCACCGGTCGCTACGACCAGAACGTGGACATCAACCAGGGTTCCGGCTATGCGTCGTTCAACCCGTACTGGGCGGCAAGCTTTTTTCCTGCACCGCGCTGGGAAACCAGCTGGCGCCTGCACTACCTCTACAACTTCAAAAACAACAAACCCGCCTCCAGCGCACCCCGGCCATTCAACGGCCAGCCAGTCAGCACCACGCAGGCTGGCGACGCGGCCTGGGTCAACTTCGCCACATCGTATTCCGTCACGCCTGACGTCAGCGTTGGCATCAATGGCTATTTTTTCCAGCAGCTGTCGGACAGCCGGGCCAACGGCACACGGCTGGCCGATTCACGCGAGCGGGTACTGGGCATAGGGCCGGGAATGATGTGGCGCATCAGCCCGAAAAAAGCCTTGTGGATCAACGCCTACACCGAAAGCATGGTGCGCAACCGGGCGGCCTCGCCACTGAGCTTGCAGGCACGCATGGTCATTAATTTTTAAGCGTGCAAAACCATCGCACCAACCCGACCAGACCGACCAACCAGCGCCCACAAGACCACCATGACAAACAGCTCGTCCTTGCACACACCGCCTCCTGACCCAGCCCAGTCGCCTCCGCATGAGTTGCAGACACTCGGGCTGATGGCGTTTGGTTTTGCGCTGGTCAACCTTGACCGGTTCATCATGTACCCGCTGTTTCCAGTCATGGCCAGGGAACTTGGCCTGGACTACCAGGACATTGGCCTGATCTCGGCGGCTGTAGCGCTCACCTGGGGCCTGTCGTCCATGGTGTTCGGCCGGCTGTCGGACCGGCTCGGAAGACGCGGCATCCTGATCACCTCGGTGCTTGTCTTTTCGATACTGTGCGGCGCTACCGGCCTGGCCATGGGCCTGGGCAGTCTGCTGCTGATCCGGGCGGTAATGGGCGTATTCGAGGGCGCTTTTGTGCCGGCCAGCATCGCCGCTGTGGTCGATAGCAGCCCTGCGGGGCGCGTTGGCCGCAACACCGGCCTTCAGCAGCTGATGGCGCCGCTGGTAGGCAGTGCCCTGGCGCCAGTGCTGGCCATCGGGCTTTTGCAGGTGCTTCCGTCGTGGCGCTGGGTGTTTGTCGTCACCGCACTGCCAGGGCTGCTTTGCGCCTGGCTCATCTTCCGCAAGCTTGCCGAACCCGGACGCTCCCAACCCTCACCAGGCCAGGCACCAGCCATTCAGGCACCACTGCGCACGGTGCTGGCCTGCCCGAATGTCGCCTTGTGCAGCGTCGGGTTCTGTTTCTGGCTGGCACCGATAGTGATTTTTGGCTCGCTGATGCCCAGCTACCTGTCCGATCATCTCCATCTGGAACTCGGGCAGATGGGGCTGGTGATGTCCTCGCTTGGCGTGGGCGGCGCAGCAGGCATGCTGGTGTTTCCGGCACTGTCGGATCGCTGGGGGCGCAAAAAAATGATGGTGAGCTGCCTGGTCATGGCCATGCTGCCGACCTGGCTGCTGATGCAGACAGGGGCCGAACCGCTGCGCCTGTCGCTGCTGATGTTCCTGGCTGCGGCCTTCATTTCCGGCGTCATCGCCATGGTGCATTCGGTGACCGCCGACAACGTGCCGGCGCAGCATGTCTCGACCGCCACCGGCTTCATCATCGGTGCCGGCGAGATTGTGGGTGGCGCCATCGCGCCAGCTGTTGCCGGCGGGCTGGCCAAGGCCATGGGCATTGCTGCGATCCTGCCCTTTTCCCTGGGCTGCATGGCAACGGGACTGCTGCTGGCAATCATGCTTCGCAGCCCCCGGCACAGCTCCATTCCCCAGGGAGCCGCCATGCAGAACTGAGTGATGCCGCACCCGCGTTGCTGCCTCAAAAAAGATAAATCGTCTTGTCCTGCCCACCCTATTTCGCGCCTACAGCGCATTGACCCCCGGAACCTTTGTCATGACCACCCTTCATTTGCATATCAACAGCGAAAACATCGCAGCCCAGGACGGCCGCACTTTCGAGCGCCGCAACCCGGTCACCGGCCAGCTGGTGTCCACGGCCGCCGCCGCTTCGCCGCAGGATGCCCTGCAAGCCGTCGAGGCGGCCAGCCGCGCCTTTGCCGCCTGGTCGGCCACCGGCCCCGGCGAACGCCGGGCACTGCTGAACAAGGCAGCCGACGAGTTGCAGGCCGCAGCGCCTGCGTTCATCAAAGCCATGATGGAAGAAACCGGCGCCAGCGCCTTGTGGGCCGGCTTCAACGTCATGACTGCCGCCGGCATTTTGCGGGAGGCCGCAGCCATCACCACGCAAATCGCCGGTGAAGTGATTCCGTCCGATGTACCCGGCAATGTCTCCATGGCCCTGCGCCAGGCGGCCGGCGTGGTGCTGGGCATCGCCCCCTGGAATGCACCCGTCATCCTGGGCGTGCGCGCCATCGCCGTTCCGCTGGCCTGCGGCAACACGGTCATCCTGAAGGGCTCCGAACTCTGCCCGGCCACGCACAGGATGATCGTTGATGCGTTCGAGCGGGCCGGTTTTCCGGCTGGCGTGGTGAATTTCATCACCCATGCACCCGAAGACGCTGGCGCCGTGGTGGAGGCCATGGTCGCGCACAAGGCGGTGCGGCGTGTCAACTTCACCGGCTCGACCAAAGTCGGCAAGATCATCGCGCTGCTGTGCGCCCAGCACCTCAAGCCGGCCCTGCTGGAACTCGGCGGAAAGGCGCCGTTTGTGGTGCTGGACGATGCCGACCTCGACCAGGCCGCCGATGCTGCGGCGTTTGGCGCCTTTTTGCATTCAGGCCAGATCTGTATGTCCACCGAACGCATCATCGTGGACGAGGCCGTGGCCGACGAGTTTGTGGAACGGCTGGCGGCAAGGGCGCGCCAGCTCCAGCCCGGCACCGGTGATTCACCGATTGCCTCGGTCATTGACATGGCAACCGTGCACCGCTGCAACGCACTGATTGACGATGCGCTGGCCAAAGGCGCCACGCTGCTGTGCGGCGGCAAGGCCTCGAATACCCTGATGGCCCCGACCCTGCTGGACCATGTGACACCGGCCATGAAAATCTACCGCGAAGAATCCTTTGGCCCGGTCAAGGGCATCGTGCGGGTCAGCGGCACGGATGAAGCCGTTCGCTGCGCCAATGACAACGACTACGGCCTGTCGTCCGCCGTCTTCAGCCGCGACACGGCCCGCGCCCTGGGTATTGCCCAGCGCATCGAATCGGGCATTTGCCACATCAACGGGCCCACAGTGCATGACGAGCCGCAGATGCACTTTGGCGGCGTCAAAAACAGCGGCATCGGCCACTTCGGCGGCCAGTCGGGCATCGCCGCCTTCACCGACCTGCGCTGGGTCACGCTGCAGACCTCGCCGCGCCACTATCCGTTCTGAAGCCTCATTCATTCCCTTATTCACGCATCCCGCCCACGCCGGGCGGTGCCCATTTTTCAAACAGGAGAAAAATCCCATCATGTGGACCACCCAGAACCCTTTCCTCCAGGGGCCCTACGAGCCCTTGCTCAATGAATATGTGATTGCCGACCTGCATGTGGAAGGCGAAATCCCGCGCGAGCTGAACGGCGCGCTGTACCGCACCGGCTCCAACCAGCATTTCCGTCCGCTGGATGTGGACCACTTTCACTGGTTTGACGGTGACGGCATGGTGCATGCGTTCCGGCTCAAGGATGGCAAGGCCAGCTACTGCAACCGCCTGGTGGAAACCGATGGCCTGAAGGTCGAGCGCGCAGCCGGGCGTGCCCTCTACAACGGCATCAGCGGCCACTCGTCCGTGCCGCAGCAAGCCTTGCCCGAAGGCGCGCCCCCCATCAAGTCGGTTGCCGGCATCAATGTCATTTCCGTTGGGGGCCGGGTGATGACCATGCACGAGATCGACCCGTTCTACTGGGAGCTGGACCCGCATACCCTGGAGACGCGCGGCAAGTTCGACTTCGGCGACCAGCCCGGCGCCATGCTGACGGCGCATCCTCATACCGACTACCGTGCTGGAGAAATGCTGTTCTATTCGCACGACAACGAAGCCCAGACACTGGATTGTTTCGCCACCGACATGCAGGGACAGGTGCTGTCACGCCAGCGCATTGCGCTGCCATTCAAGCCCTGGATCCACGACTTCATCTTCACGGAGAATTTTTACGTCTTCATCTTCGGACCGATACGTATCCGCCCTTTTGCGCCAGGCCTGATTCCGATGGGGCGCAGCGCACTGAGTTTTGACCACGAAGCCACCACGCGGGTGCTGCTGGTCAACCGCCAGACCGGCCAGGGTCGCTGGTTCGGGACTGATGCGTCCTTCACCCTGGGCCACTACCTCAATGCCCACGAAGCAGCAGACAAGATCATCATTGATGCGTCGGTGACACGTACCCTCAGGCCCGGCTTTACAGGGCATGTCGAGGACTTTTATCCATTTCCGCTGATCAACGAACCCTCGCCTTTCTCCAGCCCCGAGCTGCACCGCATCACCATCGATTTGTCCACTGGCCAGGTCAGCGACAGCCGCATCGGTGATTTCAATGCGGAGTTTGTGCGGCCCAACGAAACCATCATGGGCACGCCCCAGCGTTATGGCTACATGGCGGGCATCCATGCGCCCGGCCCGCAGACGCGCGGTTTCAACTGCCTCATCAAGCACGACTACCAGACCGGCAACAGCAGCTTCCAGCATCTCTCATCAAGCTACGACATGATTCCGGGCGAACCGATCTTTGTGCCCAAACCCGGCGCCATCGCTGAAGACGACGGCTGGCTCATGGCCGTGTGGTGGGACCCGGTGCGCAACGCCAGCGAGATGGTGATCCATGAAGCCCGTGACCTGGACGGCGAGCCGGTGGCACGCATCAAACTCGACCACCATGTACCGCTGGGCTTTCACGGCAACTGGATTGCAGACGTCTGAGTCTGAAGGCGGCCGGGCGTCAATCTGGCCGCCCGGCGCCTGTTGCCAGAGCCGGGATGGCTGATAAATAACTCCTAATTTGATAGCGGATCATGCCCGTAAACATTGCGCAACAGGCCTGTTTCTTATAAATTCATCGAATTCAGGGGCATTCGGGCTCATCTCACGGAGCAGACACAAGCACGCCGGGATAAAAAGGCTTGAGCCATTCATGGTGAGCGATGCGCCAGCGACCGTCGAGCAACTGCACCGGAATGGCCGCCCGGTTGGGATGATGCGCCCGGCCCTCGCCAAAGGAAAAAGGCATGCCCAGCATGGGGAGTTCGTAGGGTGGCATTTGCTGCAAGGCCCGGGTGACCGATTCGCGGGTAATCTCGCCCTTGATGCTGCGCATCGCTTTCACCAGAATCTGCGCCGCCAGATAACCGCCCTGCGAAGAGGATGTCAGGGAGACCTGATTGGCAATCATCAGGTTGCGCCAGTGACTCAACTGGCCGGAACGACTGGACCAGGGCTCGAACTCTGACATGGCATAGATGCCATCACCATCGCGGCCCAATGTCTCGGCGGCCTGGCTTGTATAGACCGCGCCCTGAAACACCAGGGGAATGTTGCCCGGCATCATTTTTTTGCCCACACTGGCAAAACGCACCGAAAAATCTTCCGTCCCGGCAAACACAATCGCCTCGCAGCCCGCCTGGCTGGCCTTTTTGAAATAAGGCTCGGGGCTGTCCCCGGGCTGAATGTCGCGCTCGTCAAGCACCGGTTTGTTGCCCGTCTTTTCCGTCCATTCCTGCAAGACACCGTCCAGGGTCTTCTGCACATTGGCAGGTGTGCCAAGGCGCAACACACACAGACGCTTTTTCTTGAGCTTGTCGGCGACATAGTGCATCGCCAGGGTGAGTTGCATGTAAGGCCCGGTATTGACGGGTGCAATCATCGGCGTGTTGAAACAATGGCTGTCCAGTCCCAGCCCCGGAACAGAGGCAAGGCCGGCCTGCTGGTAGGTGCGGGCATTGACCGAACACTCCAGAAAACTGGCCCCGCCAGCCAGCGCCACAACCTTTGCGCCATTGATCAGCCGTGCCGCCGCCTCTGCCGCAGCGGCGGGATTGCCGTGGTCGTCCTCCTGGATAAACACCAGTTTTCGCCTCTGGATGCCGCCTGTTGCGTTGACGCTGTCAAACACCGCCTTGGCGGCCAGTCCGGATGACGCAAAGTCGGCCGGTCCGGCCGTCAGCGTGCTGATCGCACCGATGTTGATCGGCGCCGGCTCCAGCGCTGCGGCCGCGCTGCCAGCCTGTACCCATGCAAAAGCGGCGAGCCCGGTCGCCACCACGCCGTGCGAAATTTTTCGAATGCTCATGCCTGTCTCCTGGTATTTTTAAATGACTTCACTGACCTGTTCATGCCAGCCTTGATGCGGCCAAGGCCTGTGCTGCCGCACATCACGGCAGACAACCCAAGCGTAGGATTGCGGCCTTGAAATAACTTGCACAGCCGCGACAGACTGTCCCGTGCGTGCCGTCTTTTTCTGGATTTGACATCCTCCCCTCCCTAAAGGGAGGGGATTCCTGCGGCGCTACACATGAGCTGCCTCACGCATAGTCACTTCGGTGGGTTCCTGCTTCACAGAGGCTGGTTTCGTCTTGCGCTTGCGCGCAAGGCCAGAGCCTTCCTCTCCACAGGCTGCTGCGCGGTATCCCCGCGCCAATATGTTCATCGCGCCGACGACATCGGCGTGGTTCTCGTAGCCGCAATCGACGCATTCAAACTTCGCTTGCGTTTGGCGGTTTTCCTTTGCCACATGCCCGCAGCACGGGCAGGTCTGGCTGGTGTACTGGGGCGGCACGGCAATGAGTATCCCGCCGCTCCAGTTGAGCTTGTACTCAAGCTGCCGCCGGAATTCAAACCAGCCTTGGTCAAGGATGGACTTGTTCAGCCCCGACTTGGCGGCTACGTTTTTGCCCGATTTTTCTGCATTGCCCGCTGCTGACCGGCTCATGTTGCGTACCTGCAAGTCTTCGACAGCCACCATCGCGTGGTTTTTACTGAGGTCGCTTGTCTTCTTGTGCAGGAAGTCTTTGCGGGCGTTACCGATGTGGATGTGGATGTTTTGCACCCTCCTTTTGGCTTTGTGCCAGTTCCGGCTGTTTTTGACTTTGCGGCTCATGCGCCGCTGGTACTTTTTGAGCCTCTGTTCGCGCTTCTTGAAGCTGTTCAGCGGCAGGGCAAAACTGCCGTCACTCATCGTGGCGAATCGGGCTATGCCCACGTCGATTCCAATGGCGCTGGTGGCTGCTGGAATGGGTTGCCCGACTTCGCGCTCAGTCTGGATACTGGCAAACCACTTTGCGCCCGACTGGCTGATGGTGATGTTTTTGGCCGTGCCAAGAATGCCCCGGCTGTTGCGGTAGCGAATCCAGCCCAGCTTGGGCAGCTTGATGCGGCTGTTGCCTTGGTCGATTTCAAAGCCCTGCGGAAACCTGAAACTCTCGCCACGGCCTTTCTTTTTGGGACGCGGAAAGTCTGCGCGTTTTTCAAAGAAGTTTTTGAAAGCGCGCTCCGAATCTTTCAGCGATTGCTGCAAGGATTGCGAGGGCGACTCCTTGAGCCATTCAAACTCTTTTTTCCACTCAGGAAGGCGGTTCGCCATATCGACGTAACCGATGAATTTGCCGCCTGCGGCATAGTTGGCCTTTTGAATATCCAACGCCTTGTTATAGACAAACCTGCGCGCCCCGGCGAAGCGGCGCATGCTCTGCTGCTGCCCGCCGTTTGGCATCAGCTCGAATTTGAAGGCCTGGAGGCGCTTCATTTTTTCTTGTTCAGGAAATTGTCGATAGCGCGACGAATTAACTCGGCAACGCAAAGCCCCGTTTGTTTTGACAGCTCTTGCAGCTTCGCAACCGAAGGCTCTGTCAGATAGATGTTTGTCCGCTTCATACATTCATCATGCACCACAACAGGATTCAAATGCAAACCAGATACAGGGATCGCCGGTGCATCATTTTTTCCAGCAACTGGGCAAACATTCCGCCCGTCAGGGCGCCCTGGTCAATGGCAAACCAGAGTCCGGCACTTGTCGGCCAAATGACTGTTATGAGTAAATCTCGCCGCAGTCTCACTTATTGAGACCGGCAATTGACTGGTCTTGGCGTGCGAACGATAGTTGGATCACTGTTTCACCCCATAACCCAAGAGACGCCACCATGGAACTTGACGCCGAATTGCAAAGTGTTCATCTGTTCTCGCCCGAGCCGCTGCAGCTTGCCCGTTTTTACAGCACTACCTACGACATGACGCTTGAGCCGGTGGGGGACAGCTACCTGTGCCGCTCGCCGGGCCGGCAGGTCGCGTTTTCTGAAGGCCCGATCAATCAGTTGAAGTACGCACACTTTGCCTTCCACACCAGCGCGGCATGGGATGCGTTTGCAGTCCGTGCCCAGGGTCTGGCGCAGTCGCCGCTGCCGCCCGGCTTCGAGGCAGGCTCGGCCATCAGCTTTCGTGATCCGGACGGTAACCAGATGGTTTTTACAGCGCCTGCCGACGGCGAGTTGCCTGCCTCAAGGCGCGTGCCGCCAGCGATCTTGCAGCACTTTGCATTGCGCACCTCCCACATAGAGGCCATGCTGGATTTTTATACCGGACAACTCGGCTTTGTGCTGTCCGATGCCGTGACAGATGCCGAGGGCAGGCTGCGCGCCTGCTTCCTGCGCAGCGACAGCCTGCACCACGCGCTGGCCCTGTTTTTTGCGCCTGCACCGTGCTTTGACCACCAGTCGTTTGAAGCGCCTGACTGGAGCAGCATGAGAACCTGGGGCGACCATATGGCCAGCCAGCAGGTGCCCATCGTCTGGGGCATCGGCCGGCACGGACCGGGCAACGATGTGTTTTTCATGGTGCGCGACCCTGACGGCAACCTGGCCGAAATTTCTTCCGAGATCGAGCATTGCGAGCCCGGCCGCCCCGCCGGCCTGTGGCCGCACGAAGAGCGCACGCTGAACCTTTGGGGCAGGGCGATCTTGCGCAGCTGAGCGGCTCAGGGCCAAGCAAAGCACACCATGCCATCGACCAACCGCATGCTCCGGATTCTGGGCCTGTTTGAGCTGAGCCGGCCTGTCATCACGCCCGAGTGGCTGATGGAAACGCTTGGCGTTTCACGCGCCAGCATCTACCGCGACCTGGGCCAGCTGGCCAAGGCCGGCATGCTTGAGCGGGTCGCCGACCGTGGTTATGTGCTCGGTCCGATGGTGATCGAGCTGGACCGTCAGATTCGCCTGGCCGACCCGCTGCTTGAGGCCGCCGATGATCTGCTGGGCCAGCTGGCGAGCGAAACCGGAGGCGCCGTGCTGCTGTGCCGCCTTCATGGCAGCAAGGTCATGTGCATCCAGCAGGTCAACGGCCGAAACCCGGCGCTGTCGGTGAGCTACGAGCGGGGCCGCGCCATGCCGCTGTACCGTGGCGCCACCTCCAAGATCATCCTGGCGAGCCTGCCGCCAGCGCAACTCAAGCAGCTGTGGGCGGCCGAGCGCCCGGCGCTGGTCGCCGCCGGGCTGCCCGATGACTATGCCCAGCTGAGCAAACTGCTGGCAGACATGCGCAGCGCCGGCTACTGCTTCGCTCAGGGCGAGATAGACCCGGACGCCGCAGGGTTTGCGGTGGTGCTCAAGGATGGCGAGCATCTGCTGGGCAGCCTGAGCGTCGTGATGCCCGCCGCGATGCTCACGGCCGCGCTGCGAAAAACCACACTCAACCGGCTGCAAAGCGCCGCCGGCCGCATCGAGGGCCGACTGCTGGACCAGCGCATGAAGGCACGAGCCACCAAAAAATCGGAGACAACACAGTGAACGCACCTTTGCCCCTTTCTTCCTTGCCGCTTGCAGCACGGCCGTCCGGCGCTTCCTCCGGCGGTCACTTTCCGGTCGTCATCATCGGCGCCGGGCCGACCGGGCTGACCCTGGCCAACCTGCTCGGAACGCAAGGCATACCGGTGCTGGTGATCGAGCGCAGCCACGACACGGTGGGCGAGCCGCGTGCGGTGTCGATTGATGACGAAAGCCTGCGCACCCTGCAGACGGCAGGCCTGATCGGCGAAGTGCTGCCGCATGTGGTGCAGGGCTATGGCGTGCATTACTACTCCTGGCGCAACAAGGAGTTCGCGCGCATCGAACCCAGCGTGATGGACAACGGTTTTCCCAAACGCAATGCCTTTCGCCAGCAGGTGCTGGTGGGCCAGCTGCGCGACGGCATGACGCGCTTTGCGGACTCGGCCATCTGGTTCGGCCATGAACTGCTGCGCTTTGAAGACGAAGGCGCAGCCAAGGTCCGGCTTGAGTTGCGCCATTGCCACGAAGGGCGGGACGAGACAAAACACATCACCTGCGACTGGCTGATCGCCTGCGACGGCGGCCGCAGCCCGGTGCGCGAGCAGCTTGGCATCAAGCTCACGGGCAGCACCTATGACGAGAAATGGCTCATCGTCGATCTGCTGGACCGCAAGTCTGCGTTTCGCCACACCCGCACTTACTGCGACCCAGTGCGTCCCGCCATTCGCCTGCCCGGCCCTGACGGCACGCTGCGCTATGAGTTCATGCTGCACGAAGGCGAAGACCCCGAACAGATGCTGGAGGAGGCGCGCGTGCGCAGCTGGATCCATGCGCGCGAGCCGGACGATGCCCAGCTCGAAATCACCCGCAAGGTGGTGTATGCCTTTCATGCGCGCGTGGCCGAGCGCTGGAAGTCAGGCCGTGTCTTTCTGGCGGGCGACGCGGCCCACCTGACGCCGCCTTTTGCAGGGCAGGGCATGAACAGCGGCGTGCGCGATGCGGTCAACCTGGCCTGGAAACTGGCTGCGGTGGTGCAGGGGCGGCTCTCGCCCGCCTTGCTTGAGACCTATGAAGCCGAGCGCAAACCCCATGCCTGGTCGCTCATCCGCATGGCGGTGCGCATCGGCATGTTCATGCAGCCCAAGTCGGTGCCGGCCGCTATCCTGACGCAAGGGGCGCTGCGGCTGTGCAGCCTGTTTCCGCCAGTGCGGGACTATGTGCTGCAACTCAGGTTCAAACCCAAGCCGCGTTTTGCCGAAGGGTTTTTTGTGGCGGACCAGGAAGGCGCCAAGCGCAAACCCGACCTTATTGCGCCGGGCCAGCTGTTGCCGCAGCCCTTCGTGCAATTGCCCGGTGGCCAGCGGGTGCTGCTTGACGATGCAGCCGGCAGCGGCTTTGCCCTGCTGGTTCTCGCCGGCAGCGCTGACCAAGCCGAAATTTCAGCCGCCGCGCTGAAGAGCTTTGCAGCCTGCGGCCTGCCCTGCAGTTTCATCAGCGTCGTGCTCCAGCGCGATGACTTCCTCAAGCGTGCGGCGTCAGCAACAGACCGGGCGCCCGACGCCGTGCTGCGCGACTGCGACGGCGTGCTTGAAAACATTTTTAGAAACGCCGGCGCGAGCGCTTTGCTGCTGCGGCCGGATCGCTATGTGCTGGCCTACCTCGGACGGTCCGGCAAGGCCGGCAGTGCAGACGTGCAAAAGCTGCTCTCGACATTTTCAGCCCAGGGTTCCCACGCGGCGCAGACCGCGATTTTTTCATAAATTTTCCAGGAGACAAACCATGACACGACGCTTCGCGCTGACTCAATACGCATGCTTTTCGAGGCGTGACGCCGGATCACTTGCACTGGCCGCAGTGCTTGCAGTGGGCTGCGCCCTCACGGCATCGACGGCCCTTGCGCAGGACTTTCCGACCAAGGCGGTGCGCATCGTCACACCGTTTCCAGCTGGCAGCGGGCCGGAAGTCGCGCTGCGGCTGGTCGCCGACAGGTTGTCAAAGCTCTGGAGCCAGCCGGTCATCGTGGACAACCGGCCGGGTGCCAGCGGTTTCATCGCGATTCAGGCGATCAGGCGCGCCGCGCCGGACGGCCATGAACTGCTGCAGATGGACAACGCGCAAATGGCGGCCCAGCCTTTCCTGTTCAAGAAGCTGCCGTATGACCTGCTGCGCGACTTCGAGCCGCTGACACCCATCTTTCGCAACTACTTCTTCGTCAATGTGCCGGCTGGCAGTCCCTACAAGAACATGGCCGACCTGATTGCCGCCGCCAAGGCAAAACCCGACCATGTGAACTATGGCTCCTGGTTTGTGGGCAGCCCCGGCCACATCGGCGCGGCCATGCTGGAGACGGCCACCGGAACCAGGATGACGCACGTGCCGTACAAGGAAATGTCGCAGCTGTACGTAGGCGTGGCCAGCCAGGAAGTGGACTGGGCCTTTGGCAGCGCGGCCAGCGCGGGCGCCATGCAGCGCGCCGGCAAAAACCGCTACCTGGCCGTCGCCGCGCCCAAGCGCGTCGCCGGCTTTGCGGAGGTGCCGACGATTGCCGAATCGGGCGGACCTGCCGGGTTTGAACTGAGCGCCTGGACGGCCTTGCTGGCGCCCAAGGGGACGCCCAGGGCGACGGTGGAAAAGATTCAGAAAGACGTGGCCTCGGTGATGGCCGATCAGGATTTCAAGGACAAATACGCGGCCATGTATTACGAGCCCTATGCCCTGAACACCGAAGGCTTTTTGCAGCAGCTGCGCACTGACTCGAAGCGCTACGGCGACACCATCAAGCGGCTGAATATCTCGCTGGACTGAACGGCTTGCCCAGACAACCGCCTGACAAGCGAATCACGCTTGATCCGCTTGGCGGTAGATACCCCCTTATTCATTCATCCTGGAACAGAAAGCATCCCATGAAACTCATCAGCTATCTTCATCAAGGCCAGCCCGGCTGGGGCATGGTCACCGGCGCCGGCATCGTTTCCCTTGCCAATGCTGCTTGTCCCACGCTGCTCAGCGCGCTGCAGGCCGGCAAGCTCGATGAACTGGCTGCGGGCGCGGCCGGCCGGCAGCCTTCGGCGCAGCTGGCCGACATCGAGTTCCTGCCCGTCATCCCTGAGCCCGGAAAAATCTTCTGCGTGGGCCACAACTACGAAGAACACCGGCTGGAGACCCAGCGCGACAAGACCCAGCACCCGCTGCTCTTCATCCGCGTGGCCGAGTCGCAGACGGCGCATGAGCAGCCCATCTTGCTGCCCGCCGAGTCCACGCACCTCGACTATGAAGGCGAAATCGCCATCATCATCGGCAAGCCAGGGCGGCGCATCCGCGAGGCCGATGCCTGGTCGCATGTCGCCGGCTACAGCGCCTACAACGACGGCTCCATCCGCGACTGGCAAAAGCACACGATCCAGTTCACGGCGGGCAAGAACTTCACCGGGACCGGTGCGTTCGGCCCCTGGATGGTCACGCGCGGCGAAATTGAGGATGGCGAAGAACTGACCTTGGAAACCCGGCTCAACGGTGAAGTCATGCAGCGCACCACGACGGCGTCGATGATCTTCAGCATTCCGGTGCTGATCGAATACATCTCGACCTTCACCACACTTCAGCCCGGCGACGTCATCGTGACCGGCACGCCGGGCGGCGTCGGCGCCAAGCGCACGCCACCGGTGTGGATGAAGCCCGGCGACCGGGTGGAAGTTGAAGTCGGCAAGGTTGGCATTCTCGTCAACTCCATTGCCAACGACCCGGCGCGATGACGGACACCATGGCAACCACTGACCAAGACCCAAGCGGGTCTGCTGGCTGCCAGATGCCTGGCGCGCCGCGTTCACTGCGTGTGGTGCACTTCCTGCAGGCCATAGACCGGCGTGTCCAGCCCTTCCATGCGCGCCTTGAGCTGCAGCGCCAGGTAGCGCGAATAGTGGCGCGACTGGTGCAGGTTGCCGCCGTGGAACCACAGCGCCTCCTGCTGCGTCGGCTTCCACATGTTGCGCAGCTCGCCCTCCCACGGGCCGGGGTCTTTGGTCGTGTCCGAGCCCAGGCCCCAGCATTTGCCCACCTTGGCGGCCATCTCGGGCGAGACCAGCCGCTCGACCCAGCCGTTCATCGAGCCGTAGCCCGTGGCATAGACGATCAGGTCGGCGGGCAACTCGGTGCCGTCGCTCAGGATCACCGAGTTCTCGGTGATGCGCGCGATGTCCACGCCGCTCTTGAGCTTCACGTCGCCGTTGGCCACAAGGTCGCAGGCGCCCACGTCGATGTAGTAACCCGAGCCCCGGCGCAAATACTTCATGAACAGGCCCGAGCCGTCGTCGCCGAAATCCAGCATGAAGCCGGCCTTGCGCAGCCGGTCGTACAAATCGGCGTCGCGCTCCTGGATTTCCTCGTACACCGGGATGTGGAAGGTGTGCATGATGCGAAACGGCACCGAGGCGAAGATCAGGTCGGCCATGTCGGTGGTGATGCCTTTTTCCAGCGCCTGCTCCGAGTACAGCCCGCCCAGCGCCAGGTCCATCAGCGAGTCCGAGCGCACGATGTGCGTCGAGCTGCGCTGCAGCATGGTCACGTCGGCGCCGTTTTCCCACAGGTCGGCGCAGATGTCGTGCGCCGAGTTGTTGGCGCCCAGCACGATGGCCTTCTTGCCTTTGAACGCATCGCCGCCGGGATGCTTGCTCGAATGGTGCTGCACGCCCTTGAAGGTGTCGGCGCCCTCGATCTGCGGCACGTTGGCCACGCCCGACATGCCCAGCGCAAAAACCACCTGCTTGGGCCGCAGCACAATCGTCTGCCCGTCGCGCACCACGGACACTTCCCACTCTTTCGCCGCTTCGTCGTACTTCGCCTTGACGCATTCGGTCGAGGACCAGTAGTTCAGCTCCATCACCTTGGTGTACATCTCCAGCCAGTCGCCGATCTTGTCCTTGGGGCAAAACACCGGCCAGTCGTCGGGAAACGGCAGGTAGGGCATGTGGTCGTACCAGACCGGGTCGTGCAGGCACAGCGACTTGTAGCGGCTGCGCCACTGGTCGCCGGGGCGCGGGAGCTTGTCGATGATGAGCGCGGGAACGCCCAGGCGCTTGAGGCGCGCGCCCAGGCCGATGCCGCCCTGGCCGCCGCCGATCACCAGCACGTAGGGCTGAACGGTGATGCCCAGCTCGGCTTCCTCCTGCTGGCGGCGCTCGGTCCAGTTCTGCCGCCCTTTTTGCACGCCGTGCTCGGCGCCCTTGATGCGGTCGCGGCCCTTCTTTTCTTCAAAACCCTTGAGTTCATAAAGCGTGGTCAGCAGCGTCCAGCACAGGCCGTCCTTGAGCCGCGCATAGCCGCGCCCGCGCGCCACGGCGGTTTCGAAGGTGAACCAGCCTTCGGTCACGCCATTGGCGCGGCTGGCCTCGCCCTCGCATCGCCAGTTGGCCGGCTGCGTGGTGGCCAGCGTGGCGGCCAGCAAGTCCTGCACGCCGTCACGGCCTTCGACGGTCTTGAGGTTCCAGGTGAAGCCGATCAGGTCGCGCCAGTGGCAGGCGGCGGTGAACAGGTGGGTAGCGGCCTGCACGTCGCTGCGTGTCAGCGCGGCGTCGAACAGTTCGAGCCAGCGGGCGATTTCGTCGCTGGGGCTGAGGGCGCTGTGCTGGGCCGCAGGGGGCGCGCCGGTCACGGTGTCGGTCATGTCTTGTCTCCTTGCTATGTTGCAAATCGCCGGCAGGGTGCCGACGCAACAGTCATTGCAAGGGGTGTGCCTGAACGGCGATGGCCATTTTTGCTATTTTATTGATAGCTATATGTGCATGCTGGTCGTGCGCAAAAGCCATTTTTCATATAAAAATGACCGCCGTGAAGCGCCCCGGACAGGCTGTCACAGCGTGACGGCTGTCACGGGCCGGGCGTGACAGGTGTCACGCCCGGAGGCCGCGTGTCTCAGCCGGCCGCGCCGCCGTCGCGCTGGTTCGGCGAGGCAATGCCCCAGCGCTGCATGCGGCGGTACAGCGTCATGCGCGACAGGCCCATGCGGCGCGCCGCCTCGGCCACGTTCCAGTGGGTGGCGCTCAGATGCTGCAGCAGTTGCGCCGCCTCGCTGGCCAGAGCCGGGGCTGGGGCGGCTGGCTCTGCCGATGCCGATGCCGGAAGGCGCGGCGCGGCAGCCAGGTGATCGGGCAGGTCGTCCAGCTCGATCACGCCATGGCTGCACAGGCTGCGCGCGTACTCGATCACGTTGTGCAGCTCGCGCAGGTTGCCTGGCCAGCGGTGCGCCAGCAGGCGGGCGCGCGCATCAAGGGAAAGCGCCAGCGGTGCCGTGTCGCTGCCGTCGCGCGGGTTCGCCAGCATGCGCGCTATCAGCCAGCCCAGGTCGGTGCGCTCGCGCAGCGGCGGCAGCACCAGGTGCGCGCCGTTCAGGCGGTAATACAGGTCGGCGCGAAAGCGCCCCTCGCGCACCAGCGCCTCCAGGTCGCAGTGCGTGGCGGCCATCACGCGGATGTTCACCGGCACCGGCCGCGTCGCGCCCACGGGCAGCACTTCGCGCTCGGCCAGCACGCGCAGCAGCCGCGCCTGCAATGCCAGCGTCATGTCGCCGATCTCGTCGAGGAACAGCGTGCCGCCGTCGGCCTCCTGCACCAGCCCGCGTTTGGCCCGGCTGCCCGCGCCCGAGAAGCTGCCCGGCAGGTAGCCGAACAGCTCGCTCTCGGCCAGCGCCTCGGGAATCGCCGCGCAGTTCACCGCCACGAAAGGCCGGCCGCGCCGCTCGCCGCTGGCGTGCAGCGCCTTGGCGAAGAACTCCTTGCCGCTGCCGGTCTCGCCGGTCAGCAGCAGCCCGATGGGCGAATTGACGAAGCGCGCCGCCCGCGCGATCTGCCGCGCCAGCGCCGCGTCGCCCCCGCACAGCGCGGCCAGCGGCGCCGGCACGGGTTCAACGGCGGCCGATGGCGCAGGGCGCGCGGCGGCGGGCGCAGGCGAGGCCAGCAGGAACAGCAGCTGGCTGGAGCCGGCCAGCGTGATGGCGCGGCGGTCCGCCGGGCAGCTGTGCAAAAAGCGGCCCAGGTCGCCGAGCCGGGCGTTGAACAGGCGCTCGAACGCCGCGCCGATCAGCGGCCCGGCCACGCAGTCCTGCAGCAGCAGTTGCGCGCGGCGGTTGTGGCCGATGACCCGGCCGGCCGCGTCCAGCGCCAGCAGGTAGTCGGGGTTGACCTCCAGGAACTGCGGCGAGGGCGACAGGCGCAGCACCCAGTCATGGCGGAACTGGCGCAGGAAGCTGGCGTTTTCAATGTGATGGGCGTAAATCTGCACCATCTGCAGCGCCATGTGCTGGCTCTCCTTGCTCTGCGGCGAGCGCAGCGCCGAGATGTCGAGCACCGCGTTGAGCTGGCCGCGCCCGTCGAACACCGGCGCGGTGGTGCAGGTCAGCGGGATGTGGGTGGCGTCGAAATGGTCGCCCTGGTGCACCGTGAGCGCTTGGCCCGTGCTGATGCAGGTGCCCACGCCGCAAGTGCCGGCCAGCGGCTCGCTCCAGTCCGACCCCAGGTACAGGCCGGCGCGGCGCAGCGAATGGTCGCTGTTCAGGTCGCCCAGAAAATCGACGGTGACGCCGCGCGCATCGGTCAGCAGCACCACATAGCCCAGGCCGGCCACATGCTGGTAGAGCGCCTGCATGCCGCTGCGCGCGATCTGCAAAAACTCGTCCATCCGGTCCTGGTGCTCGCGCAGCCGGTGGCTGGGCAAAATGATGGCGTCCTGCATGCGCGTCGGGTCCAGCCGGTAGTCGCGCGCGCAGCGGCGCCATGAGTCGTGGATCAGGCTGTCGCCAGCCGCGTCCGGGGTGCCAGCGCTGCCGCCGGCCACCGTCTGCATGACCCTGTCGATGTGTTCGCGCTGATACGTTTGCATGGCTTGTCTCCTGGTTGCGCGCCTGGGGCCTGCGCCCATTGCATGCGGTCTTTTTGGTTCGGAGCCACTATAGGTTGTGCCGCAGGGACGGTCAATCCGGCCAGTCCCTTGGCCGGGTGCCTGGCCCCGGATATGCCCGCCACGCTTTCAGGGCTTGCTGAAGGGGCTGCGCGCCTGCAGGCGGCGCGCATCCATGATGCGCGGCAGGTTGCCTTCAATCCAGTCCGCCAGCGCTTCGACCTGGCGAGCCACTTCCTCGCCAAGCGGCGTGAGGCTGTATTCGACATGGGGCGGCACCACCGGATAAGACTTTCGATCCACAAAACCATCACTCTCCAGGCATTGCAGGGTCTGGGCCAGCATTTTTTCGCTCACGCCCCCCACCTTGCGGCGCAGGTCGCTGAAACGATGCGTGCCGCCGCCCAGAGCGACCAGCACCAGTACGCCCCAGCGGCTGGTCACATGCTTGAGCACCTCTCTGGAGGGGCATTCCACGGAAAACAACGATCCCCGGCGCAACTGGTCGGCGAGGGTGGCGATTTCACCTGCGTGAAGGTCAACGTCGTTCATTGATACTTACCTTTAAGTGTGTACTTACAAAAAGTAAGCTTGTGCGCTATTCTGCCCACCCATCTTGTTTTTTCAAAGGAATTTTCACCATGATCGTTGTTACTGGAGCGTCTGGCCAGCTTGGCCGTCTCGTCATTGAAGCGTTGCTGCAAACCGTTCCTGCGTCGCAGGTCGTGGCCGCTGTGCGCAATCCGGCAAAGGCCGGCGACCTCGCCGCGCGCGGTGTGCAGGTCCGCCAGGCCGATTACTCCCAGCCGGCCACGCTGGATGCGGCTTTCAAGGGGGCCGACAAGCTGCTGCTGATTTCCTCCAGCGAGGTAGGCCAGCGCGCCGCACAGCACCGCGCCGTGATCGAAGCCGCCCAGCGTGCGGGCGTCAAGCTGGTGGCCTATACCAGCATCCTGCACGCTGACGCATCGCCGTTGGGGCTGGCGGCGGAACATCAGGAAACTGAAGCCTTGCTCCGTGCATCAGGACTGCCTTTTGTCTTGCTGCGCAACGGCTGGTACACCGAAAACTATGCGGGCGGCATTCCGGCGGCGCTGGCGCATGGCGTCGTGCTGGGCAGCGCGGGCGCGGGCCGCATTGCCTCGGCCGCTCGCGCCGACTATGCGGCCGCCGCCGCCGCCGTGCTGACGCAGGCAGACCAGGCCGGGCGCATCTACGAACTGGCTGGCGACGGCAGCTACACACTGGCCGAATTCGCTGCGGAAATCGCCCGCCAGTCGGGCAAGGCGGTGGTTTACCAAGACCTGCCGGAGGCTGACTACAAAGCCGCGCTGCTCAGCGTCGGCTTGCCCGAGGGGCTGGCCGGCCTGCTGGCCGATTCCGACGTGGGAGCGTCCAGGGGCGGGCTGTTTGATGACAGCCATCAACTGAGCCAGCTCATCGGCCGCCCGACCACGCCGCTGGCGGCGAGCGTCAGCGCAGCCCTTGCGGCTTGAGCGGACGCGAGGCTTGACCGGCAAGTTGCAGTCCCGCTGACGCAACAGCCCGATTGCGCCGCCCCCAGTTGCGCCGCCGGGCAGCGGAACTGGGGGTTCCAGCGGGTTAGCGTCTGGCCGGCGTTCAGCAAGCCCGGCGGGCTTCGTTCGGAAAATCACCCCGGCCTTGCATCACGCCGCTCAAGGTGCCTGGCAGTTTTTACTACTGAATTCATAGCTGCTAGCGAAGACTACGCCTGCGCTAGAGGCCGATTTGATGCAAAAAAGTGGTTTGCGGCTTAAAACCAATGCGCTCTGGCGTTGAAATCGGCCCATGGCCTGCACTGCCGATGCCCGCTTGAGGCACACTGGCCCCCCTTCAAAGATATTCCCCCGGTTTTCATACATGCTCCGTACCCTGGCTTTCTCCCTGACCGTGCTGGCCGGCACCTCCGTCCTGGCAAACACCGCCTGTCCCCAGCACTTTGCCGCCGGCCAGCGGCCTGTCGTCACCAACCCCAAGATGCAGCCGCGCACGCAGGAACTCTGCTTCAAGGCCTTCGCGGTGCTGCATTCGGGCCTGAGCCGCACGCCGCTGTACGCGGCCGAGCACCTGACGCGCCAGAACATGAAGAATGCGGCCAAGCTGTCGCGCAAGGATTCCTTTCATGCCGAGGACGCCCTGCCCGAGGGCGACCGGGCCGAACTCAGCGACTATGAACGCTCGGGCTACGACCGTGGCCACCTACAATACCCGGTAAAAAATATACTCATCAGCTAGTTTGCCAATGAAATTGTTTAAGTACATATACTCAATAAACATACTCAAACGCAAAACCGCTCCCACCACCATGAATTCTCAGGTTTTTCGACGCCTGCTCGGCATAGTTTTCACACTGCTATTCCTGGTCAGTTGTCGCCCTTCTGCATTGCAGCCACCACCAACGAATCAAACAAAGCAAGTTGAGAAGGCAGAAGTTGAGAAGCCAGAACTAGTCAACAGCAAAAAAGAGATCGGACACCGCGACTTTGCCAACGCAAAAAAAATACTCCCTGAAGTTTTCGCAGGTTTGGAAGAAGATTTCTATTGTGGTTGTACCTATTCAGGCAAGAAGGTTGACCTGAATAGTTGCGGCTATGTGCCGCGAAAGAACCAGACGCGCGCAGAGCGCATCGAGTGGGAGCATGTGGTTCCAGCCTGGGTTTTGGGACATCAGCGTCAGTGCTGGCAACAAGGCGGACGAGATAATTGCACAGCTTCAGATACAGAATTTAGTAAGGCAGAAGGCGATTTGAACAATCTGGTGCCAGCCGTTGGCGAGGTCAATGGCGATCGTAGCAATTATTCCTATGGAGCCTGGAGCAACAACCCGACGCCCATTTATGGAAGTTGTAAAACCGTCATCGACTTTAAATTAAAGAGGGCTCAGCCACGCGAAGAAGTGCGCGGCAGGGCAGCGCGGATCACCCTCTACATGCACGAAAAATACAAATTAAACATGAGCCGGCAAGATCGCCAGTTGATGTGTGCATGGGCCAAACTTTATCCAGTAGATACCTGGGAACAAACCCGCGATAAAAAAATTATTCGCTGGCAAGGGGAGGGCAACCCTTTGGTATCTGACCCGCAGCAGCTTTCTAGCCTTTGCCCTTAGCCAATCTTTCCACGCCTGCAAGGGGGGATATTCATCATGGTTGTGGCAGTTTTCGAAAGCCGATTCACGAAGTTCCATTCTCCAGGATACAGACCGTTCCCAGACTACCGCAATATCTTGAGTTGACTCGCGGTTTTCAGTTCGATCTGAGGAATGCCTTTGTAGCTTTCGATTTGCCCAATGATGCAGACACTTCTCCCTTCTAACTGTCCCGGCCTTACCATTGGGAAGTCTGGTTTTTGTTTACCCCAGATTACCAGTACCAGCCGCTGGACATTGGGATAGACCGCGCCTACATCAACCCATGTGGGATTGCCGCGTGAATTCTCGCGATGAGTTACTTTCATCAAAGGACCGACTACCGCTGCAGTCTGACCAATATGCTGCCCAGCCTGTTGCCAACTGATAGGGTTGTCGCAGGTTGCACCTTCAGGAACCTGCACGGGCACCTCAGTAGCCGGTAAAGCAGAAAGCATTACAGGCTGGAGTGGGGTGGTAGCGCTTTGCACTGTTGCCTGAGACTGGCCGGATGAACCCCCGCGACTCTGCCAGACGATCACCATCACGAGCATGAGGATGAGGGCAGTAAATGACGCGACGGTATATTTCATGACGGATGTCTCTTTATTGAGGTATTCGATTTTGTCGTTTTGGCCTTTGGTCAGTGCGTCCAGTCGCTCCTTTTCCTTGGCACTTAATGTCTTGCGTTGGGATTTGCTTTGTGAACGCTTGAGCAGCAGGCTGATATGTTCTGCACATCGGTTCGGTTCGTCCCTGACATCTCTGTTAGCAAAGCGCAGCACATACCAGCCTTGTGAGGTCAGTGCCGCTTGTCGGCGCTGCCAGTCAACAAAATCTGCATGGGACATCCCCGTACCCATACCGCGCTTGTCATAGCCGTCGATCTCGATTGCGATTCGAACATCCTCATTTTCATGGATGACAAAATCGCAGTAGCGCTGTCGTCTGTCCCCGTCCTGAAATGGATACTGCACCGAAACTGCATCAAAGCTGAGTTCAGGGATCAGAGGCAATACCGTCTCTGCAAACAGGATTTCATAATCGCTGCCAAAGTTTGACTTGTTTTTCGTCAGCCACTCATCTAGATTCATAAATTATGATAGGGTCATAATATTTATTATGCTGAGTACAGCACCTTGTTCTGTTTTAGTTGAGCAGTGATTTCCAGTCAATAAAATCTACCGTGTTGTCAAACAACTCTCTATCGAGAGTCCAATTTTTGTTTTTCAAGCGATTTTCGCAATGCTCTACAGCATTCTTCATCAATTGGGCCAAAGCCAGATTTGATTCTGATTTCGAGAACATTTCATTGCAATAACTGTTGGATACTTGTACGAATGTTTTCCGTCGAGTACGAACTTTCCTTGTTGCTTCTGTATCCCAATATTCGCACCTGATTTGATTTTCACCATATTGGTAAAACTGTAAAAATCCAATTATCTCGTTATATTTCCAATCGCCACCATATTCTTTGCGCAGATGCTCACTGATCAATGGATTTGAATTATCTGAATTTATTTTTTCTATGTAGGAGCGCATTTCATTGTAGTAATCATTCTCTTTTGTCCTGTAAACTTGAATTTCAAATAGTTTTTTGCTTTTGAGCATTGGCTGTGATTATTTTTAATATTTAAATAGATGGCTTGCTTACGGGCTATTCTCGGCTAAGAATGCCTCCGCTGCCGTTACAAATGACGGTGGAAATAATGTTTCCCCTTGTGCGTCGGTGATGCTGCCATCCTCCATCACGGTCATACCACGTTCCGCAAGTCGCGTTCGGTCAACACCAATTTTTAGAGCCCGCAGCAGTCGCGGCGGAACCGCATGGAATTGCGTAATGGGTCCATTGACTTGAGTTTGCCCATCCGTCGTTGGAGTGGCGGAAATGGACGCTCCCACCTGCAAGGTTTTGAACGCTGCGTGCAGGTTGTCGTTGACCACCTTCAGGCGTTTTCCCTCCTCGATAGCCATGCGCAGCGTGGCGCGGATGCTCGGGTCCGTGATGAGTTCGAGTGCTGCCTCGACTTGTGACTTCGACTTGGAAAGGTATTTTGTCGAACCGCTGCCTCCCTCAGCGTACGCGCTAATGATTTCGCGGAAATGCGTCCCTTGCGCGTTGCGCAGACTCTGCGTTTTCAGGCCCCCAGCGACCTCTAGGCGGCGTCCAACTTCAGCCAACGAGTAGTCTCGCCCCCCGTCGCTTCGAATGCCTTCCAGGGCCTCCCAAAGGATGTCGAGATTTTTGACCTTGGACTCTCGGCTTGCTGCTTCACGATGCGTCTTGTACAACTGCCGGGCATCGCGCACTGGGTCAGGCGCAACGGTCGAGGTGGACGTTTTCATGAGGAGTTGCCTTCAATAAAAATTGTGCGGCTCAAGGCAAGGGACTTGGGCGTCATGGCCTGAAGCTGGTCTGCAAAAGCCTTTTCCATACCGAGTGCCCGCAGCGTGGTGCGGCCGTCCATGAGATCATGGACTGTTTTTGGCCCCAGCCTGGCGTACAAGAACTTTCCCATCGCATTAGCCGCACCGAGCGCATCCTCATCGTCTAGAAGCGAGAAGTGCGGCTCGCAGCCGGATGCGCGCAGCATTCTGTCAAACAGACGGGCGCGTTCCAGATTGGGGTGTTGCCAGTCGATTTTCAGCCCGTCAAACAGCATTGCGCTCTCACAAATACGATGCAACTGCTCGAACTCGTGCGTTTCAGTGAGAACCGCTTCCAACTCGCCTGTGCCGCCCACTGCCACCAGTGACAGTCCGCTGCCACCGGGCTTGTTGACGCCAAGGTTGTTGATGTGAATGCTTTGCTCCGTGAGGGCGTAAGCACACTGAAGGCTGAGCGCAATCGCATCAACCTCGGCGGTCACTGACTCCAGCGCGGTTTCGGCAATTTCCAGGTCTCTTTGCTGCGAGAACGGGGTCACGTTTTCAAGAGCGTCGGCAAATTGGTTCGAAAGGGCATCGAATCGCAGTTGGGACTTCTCAAATGACACCGATGCCTTGCGCAGTCTGTACGACAGGTCAATGACGTGGGCCTCAAGCCCAAGCAGGAACGCGGGACCACTGACGAAGAATCGGCAACGGACGCAATTGCTTGCTCCACCCGGGACAGCCAGATACCGGATGAAACCAGAGCTTGGGTCCATCGAGGCGAGACCTTCATGGCAACGCCTTGCTGCAACCGGACACACGCCGTGGTCCATGACGACCAAACCTGTGCCAGTTCCGCTGGTGATGGCATCGAGCGCCGACGGGTGCGTTCTGGCGACGGCGCGCTCCAGCTCCATTCTGCTGGCGCGCTGGATGAACCCTGCCATCTCGGACTGTTCCTTGCGTTGACGCTCCTGCACTGCAGCATCCAACTGCACCGAAATGGTTTCGGCGTTGAGCTTGACGTAGTAGAGCGTCATGATGATCGAGGCATGCCCGACAATTTTCATGAGGATTTCCGGCGGAATGCCCTCTTCGTACATAGCGGTAATCATTGTGACCCGCAGCGTGTGAAGGTCGAACAGTGCCGCCGATGGCGCGCTTCTTTTCGTTGAGCTGATAACAAGTTTTATCGGCTCGCCGTTTGCGAGGGTTTCACCAGCCAGCGCCAGCCTTTTCTCCAGTTCTTCCATGAGCCTCAACCAGAGGTTGCGCAGTCGAACATCAGACACAGGAAGGTCTGGTCGATGTTGATGGCAGGGGTCACGGAAGAGGAATAAGTTGGTGCCGAGCTTGCGAAGGTCCTCAACGTGCTTTGCCGCCTTCAGTTCGTTGATGTCGGTCCAATTGGTTGGGCCATCTAACTGGTTGTACTTTTCCTGCCAGTTGCGCATCCGTGCAAACAGTTGAAGTGCGTCCAGCTTCTCCCACGGCATGACGAAACCGGTCTTGTCCTTGTCTTTATCGATGTCCCCAGTCTTATTGGTGTTGAAGTACAGCACAGCGCCGAGACTACCGTCCTTGCGCTTGTATTGCCGGAACACACCACGCTCGACGCCCGCATTAGATGGCGCGTGTTTTCCCGTATTTGGTCCCCATGTTCCGTTCTCTTCATACCTGAGCGAATCGCCTTCACTGCTGTCGAGATGCCGAATTTGATAGGTACGAGCTGGGAGGATAAGCTTGGCCATAAGAGCGTATGTACGCACAGGGCTCCAGACGCTCTCAAATTCTCGGGTTTCTGGATTTTTCCAACGGAAGTTGTCTGAGAGCTTTCCGACCTCTCGCGCCCAAGCGAAATCGTTCTCGGTCAGTATGCTCATCGCTTGGCGAATGAGACGCGTTGGCATGGACTCGCGGTGTGTCTCTCCCTTGTTGACACCGATAAACGTCTGTTTGACCAGCGGGTTGGCAAAGCCCGGCATCAAAATAGGAAATGCATTGTCGTCAGCCTGGATACAGACTTTGTGCAGAACCTCGTTGAGGAACTGGTACACCACCACCATCGTCTGACGCCCTTTATTGCCATCGATGTGAAAGAGAGGATCAGGACGACGCTTAATGTCACAGTAGCCTGCAGGACTTCGGTTGACAGTCGAGTTTTTGGCGATGTGCTCGATAAAGACATTCACCGCACTCCGGCGTTTCCTATAGTTCGTCGGATTTTCGGCAAGATGCTGCTTTGCCAATTCCACCCATTCGATCATTGTTGGGTCAATCTCAAGAGCCCATTCGAAATTTTCCTTGCGGCGCAGATGACCAGACCTGGCCTGATAAAAGCCGAAGTCTTCCAGTACCCACGGAACCTGTTTGATGGAGTATTCATCCCTTAGCGCCTGCAGCAGACCTGTAAACGCCATGGGTCGCTGTTTCCTCTTTCGCGTCGGCGCTGGCTGGACCTGCATGGTGGTGGGAGTTATGTCGCCAAGTTCTACGACTCCAGCCCTGGAGAGCACCATGTCCACGAAGAACCGAAACGTCACAGCGTCGGTAAGGGTGTCGCGGGCGAGGTACTTTCGCACATAGTTCAGAACGACTACGAACTCGGCGCTCCATCCCGCATTATTGAGGGTCAAGATAGCCGACGGAAACGGCTCTTGAACGGTCAGTGGCCACGCCACCAGCCCTTTGCACCACATCGCTAGCATCAACTGCGTCAAAAACTGCTGGCCGGAGAAGTGGAAGCCTTCATTGTCGAGCTTTGCTTTGAACTCTTGGAGCAAAAGTACGTTCAGGCCTTCTCCGAAGGCTTGTGGCGAAACACAATCTGACAGCGCCGCAACCGCAGCCCGCTGGCCCGCTGGCGGTCGGTTGCTTCCTGGAAGTGCGTAGATACGAGCATTCCACTCGGCAACGACCACCTGGACGGCCGCTTGATTCCAAGCGGGAGAAATAAGGTATTGGTCGTGTGACTGGTTTTCATACACGGTACGGCCGGTCAGTTCGCTTGTGCGCGCGACAAACTGCTCTTTCTGCCAAATACACTTTTGCAGCGCCGTTCGTGGTGTCGGCGGCTGCCCTGCCTTGCGGCCACGGTTGTTTTTCGGTCGAGCAGCAACCTCGTCTGTTTTATCAACAGGCGTCTGTGTAGCCTTGAGCCGAGTCATGTCAGTCCTTCGAAACTGGGTAATGAAAGTGCCTGTCCATCGCCCATGGCAGCGGCCACCTTTGCCACGCCGAGCTGCCGATAGACCTCCTGGCTCTTGACGTTGCGGTGATGCATGGCGACTTGGCCTTCCTTCTCGCCTATGCCAAGTTCGTTGAGCCACTGCCCATAGCGGTGACGCATTGCCTGGGTTGATGTTCCGCTCCACTTTGATGGGGTAAGCCCAATCCGACGAACAGCAGCCACAAACGAATCGCTATAGGCCTCGGCGCCCAGCGGTTGGGCGTCTCGGGTCAAGAACGCCCACGGGGTTTGAAGGGCGAGTGGCCGAACGTATTCGAGGTACAAACGCCACAGCCTTAGAAACACGCGTCCAGCATTGCGATCAATCCAAAATACTTGAAACGCATTGCGGTCGCGGTGAGTCATCAGGTTGCCCTTCCAGCCTGAATGTCGGCGACCTGTTTCCATGGTCAAGGGGCGCTTGCCGCCACAGAAGCGCTGCAGGTAGTCGGTGCGGTTGGTCTTGCGCTTGGTGCCCGTCAGCGGATCAACGTAATAAATCATGCCGTCGTGAGGCTCGTGTACAAGCACGAGGGCCAGCTCTGGGTCATCGGGGTCCACAAACACGTCGTCAACCCACAGGTGCATTGGCTCGCTCTCGCGACAGCCACCGTAGAGGCAAAGCAGGGTGATGAGAATGTCACGCAGATTGAACTTCACCCACAGTTCGGCAGCGTTCTGCTTTCCCGGATTGATGAATCCGGTCCAGAGCAGTGCATCTATGTGCTCGACTGGAAACGCTTTGGTTTCCTGCAGGAGGGTGTTCCGTCGGCCAGGGAGCGACGATCGGCGCGAAATCTCGGACCTAGGTACCTTCTGGCTGCGACTCTTGACGTGGGCCAAGAGCGCTCTGGACTTCTGCTTGTTCCATTGGCGCCAGAATATGAGCTGGTCGGAATAGGTCACGCCTTCCTGCATTGGGTTCAAGGCGGGCCTGCCGTGGCGCAGAGTAAGCCAGTCGCTGAACTCCACCAGGCATCGTGTGAGTCGGGCAACGTTCTTCTGGCTGGTTGCGGTCCAGTTGAGCCCGAGGGCGTCCTCGCCATCGCAGTAGCTGCCGAACAGCAGATCGTGAGCGAAGGCGGTGTAAATCAGGCCGCGATTCTCCTGCGGCCAGAACTCTTCAGTACGCACTGAGAGCCATTCGATAAAGCGTCCGATAGCTTGGGCATATGCCCGCTCGGCCGAAAGCGATAAACCTCGCTCTCGGAAGAATGCCAGGAGTTGCAAGAACGGCTGCTCGCCGACGATGACCATTGCGGTCAGAGTCCCGCTGCGCATCTTGTCTCGAACTACGACGGTTTCGGTCCTTACCACCCTCGGACCTTCCAGAACAACCCCTTCATGTGTACTCCTTGATAATATCGAGCGTCTGCCAGCGAACAACCCCGGCACCGGCTCGCCGGTGCCGGGGTTGTTCGCTGCGGGGTTGTTCACGGGCTAGTTACGGTCTCTGCACTTCAAGCCTGACGCGCTCTGTTGAAATGAGAAACGGAAAGAAGGTTTACGAGACACCGCAGTCACTCAGCCTTGTTCACTATAGATAAATGAGTATGGTTTGTCACCGGGTATTACACATGGCGCCGAACGCCGACTTCGCGACCCGCAAGGCCCAGGCCGAGTCGTTCTCGCTGGCCAACATGGTGCCCCAGGTGCATGAGAACAATGCCGGCGTCTGGGCCGGCATCGAGAGCGCGGCCCGGCAGCTGGCGACCGCCGAAGGCGATATCTATGTCATCTCCGGCCCGGCCTTCATCGGCGGCAAGATCAAGAAAATCGGCAATGTGATGGTGCCCACGCACATCTGGAAGGTGATCTACAGCCCGGCGCAGCACAAGGCCGGCGCCTACCTGGTCACCAACGACGAGACCCGCGACTATGCGGTACTCACGGTCTCGAAGCTCGAAAAGATGGTCGGCCTGAGCCTGCTGCCCGGCCTGCCGCAGAAAGTCCGCGACGCGGGCATGGAGCTGCCCAAGCCCGAGTCCCGGCAAGACCGCAGAAAGAAACCCAAGCCAGAAGACGAATTCACGCTGCGCGATTTCGCCAGCCTGGTGATGGACGCCATCAACCGTGCCATCAAAAAGTAACAGCAAGGAAAACGCCATGAGCCACTTCAAACCCTATGCCAATGAAAGCGACGTCATCCGCATCGGCGCGCTGGAGATCGAGAACCGCACCGACCGCATTTCGCTCACCGGCGACGTGGTGCTGACCCGTGACCAGGCCGGCCTGGCCCTGGCCAAGGAACTGCAGACGCTGCTGGACCAGGTCGTCAAGGCGCTGGAGGCTGAAGAAAAGCTTCCCGCGAAGGTCGAGATCAAGCCCGCGCAGGAAATCAAAAATCCCTTTTGACTTCCTGAAAAGCCGGCTTTCCCAGCGCCGGCGTCAATACCGGCAGGGTGTCCAGCCCCTGCACCGCCGCCGCAATCGGCGCGGGCGACACCGACGCAGGCTGCTCGAACGGGTTGCCCTGGACCAGCACAATCGCCGCCGTGGGCGCGGCGGCCAGTGCAAACAAGACCATGGCCACCAGCGCGGCACGCTGGTTTTCAACATGCACCACGGCCAGCGACAGCAGCGTGACCAGGCCCAGAAACGCCATGCCCAGCCACTTGAGCGGGTTGACATGGGTTTGCGACAGGCCGATGCGCTGGTCGCGTTCATCGCGAATGTCGCTGACCTTGCGCAGCATCAGCGCCTGCACGGTGTCGCCGGCCGCGCTGGCAACGTCCCGGCCAGCCAGCAGCCGCAGCAGCGCGTCGGCCCGGTCGGGCACCTGCGCGCTGGACTGGCGGCGGGCCAGCAGCGGCCATTCGGCGGCGCTGGCCTGGCCGTAGTCGGCTATCGCCGCGCGCACCCGGCCCTGCAGCGGCCCGGGCAACGCTGCCGACAGCGTGACCAGGCTGCGCAGCGCGTCGGCTTCGCGAAACACGGCGTTGGTGGCGCGGTCGTGGGCGCTCCAGGTGTCGTTGGCCAGAAAAGCCAGCGTCAGGCCGAACAGCACGCCGATGATGTTGATGAACGGCGGCGCCACGCCGTGCAGGGACTGCGCCCATGCGGCCCAGCGCGACTGGCGCAAAAACCACTGGATGCCAGCCACGCCCAGCGCCGTGCCGAGCAGGGCCACCAGCGCATAAAAATAGTGATCGTAGGTGTGCAGCAAATCAGGGTTCATGAAAAAAGACGTTGAGAAAAGACGTTGTTGAAGGGGGGCTGACAGGCGGGCGCGGTTCGGCTCAGGCGTGGCCCGTAGCGGGCGCCGCCGCCTGCGGCTCAAAGCGCTGCAGGACGTGGCCCGCCATGCCCCTGGCGAGTTCTTCCTCGCCCATGAACACCGTGCCCATGCCGTCCTTGCGCAGCAGTTGCAACTCGTCCTCGCTGTGGGTTCGCAGCACGATCTCGATGGCCGGGTTCAGCGTGCGCGCCGTGTCGATCATCTGGCGCGCGTTCAGCAGGTCCGGCGTGGCCACCACCAGCATGGCGGCGTTGGCGATGTGCGCCTGGACCAGCACCGCCGGGTCGGCCGCGTTGCCTGACACGGCCGCCATGCCCTGCTTGCGCAAGGCCTCGACCAGTTCGCGGTTCTGCTCGGCCACCACGCAGGGAATGCCGCGCGCGGCCAGGGCGCTGGCGATGCGCCGGCCCACGCGTCCGTAGCCCACCAGCACCACCTGTCCCTTGAGGTATTTGCGCTCGGTGCTGACGGGCAGTTCGGCGTAAGGGTCGTCGCGCGCTTCCAGGCGGCGCGCCAGCGCCGAGCGTTCGAGCAGCCAGCGCTGCAACGGCGCAATCGCCGTGAACAGCAGCGGGTTGAGCGCCATGGAAATCAGCGCGCCGGCCAGCACCAGGCTCATGCCCTCGGCCGGCAGCAGGCTAAGTGACAGGCCCAAGCCGGCCAGGATGAAGGAGAACTCGCCGATCTGCGCCAGGCTGGCGGCCACCGTCAGCGCGGTGTTGAGCGGATAGCGAAAGGCCACCACCAGCACCAGCGCCGCAAGCGATTTGCCCACGATGATGATCGCCACCACGCCGAGCACATGCACCGGCTCCTTGATCAGGATGGCCGGCTCGAACAGCATGCCGACCGACACGAAGAACAGCACCGAGAACGCATCGCGCAGCGGCAGCGACTCCTGCGCCGCGCGGTGGCTGAACTCGGACTCGCGCATCACCATGCCGGCGAAGAATGCGCCCAGCGCAAACGACACGCTGAACAGCGCCGCCGCGCCGTAGGCGATGCCAATCGCGAAGGCCACGACCGCCAGCGTGAACAGCTCGCGCGAGCCGGTACGCGCGACCTGCCACAGCATCCAGGGCAGCGCGCGCCGGCCGACGACCAGCATCAGGGCGATGAATGCCGACACCCCGAGCAGCGTCTGTCCGATGGTGCGCCACACCGGCCCAGCGCCTTCGGCAACGGCCGCGCCGCCCAGCACGCCGGCCAGCGGCGGCAGCAGCACCAGCACCAGCACCGTCGCCAGGTCTTCGACCACCAGCCAGCCCACGGCGATTCGGCCGTTCATGGTGTCCAGCACGCCGCGCGCCTCCAGCGCCTTGAGCAGCACGACGGTGCTGGCGCACGACAGCGACAGCCCGAACACCAGCCCCGCGCCCCAGTTCCAGTCCCACCACCAGGCCAGGCCCATGCCCAGCAGCGTGGCCAGCGTCATCTGCGCCACGGCGCCGGGAATGGCGATGCGCCTGACGGCCAGCAAGTCATTGAGCGAAAAATGCAGCCCGACGCCGAACATCAGCAGCATGACGCCGATTTCGGACAGCTGCGAGGCGATGTGCATGTCGGCGACAAAACCCGGCGTCGCCGGGCCGATGAGGATGCCCGCGACCAGGTAGCCGACCAGCGCCGGCACCTTGATCCGCTCAGCGATGAACCCCAGGATCAGGGCAATGCCGAAGCCGGCGGCAATCGTGGTGATCAGGGGAATGTTGTGTTCCATGCGGTTCCGTGGGTTGGCTGGCGGGCTGTGTCGATGACCAGTCCGAGTTCTTCGGCGGCCAGCGGCTCGGCCGACAGGCGCAGATGCTCAAGCACCGCCAGGTTGGCCTCCGAGGCATCGCCGCGCCGCGCCTCGATGCGTTCGCGCAGCACCGCCAGGGGCGCGTCGCAGTCAATGATGCACAAGGGAACTCCCGCTTCGCCGGCCACGGTGAGCGCCTGCGCGCGCTCGGCGCGGTGCAGAAACGCGGCATCCAGGATGACCGGGTAGCCTGCCTGAAGCGCCAGCCTGGCCAGGCTGAACAGCTGCGCATAGGTGCGCGCGGTCGTCTCCGGCTGGTACAGGTCCAGTCCCTTGGCGCGCGAATCCTCCAGCATCCCGAGGCCGAACAGGCGCTTGCGCTCCACGTCCGAGCGCAGCCGGATCGCGCCTTCCTGCTCCAGCACGCGCTGCGACTCGAAGGTCTTGCCCGAGCCCGGCAGGCCGTGGGTGATGAACAGCCGGGGCTGGCCCGGCTGGGTCCACGCCAGCGCCGTGTCCAGGTAGCGGCGCGCGGCGGCTTCGTGGCCGGGTCCGCTCAGCTGCGCCACCTGCGCCCGCACCAGCGCGCGGTACACCACCGAAAAGCGCAGCGCCGGCAGGGCGGCGTGGTCGCCGGTGCGGTCCAGCCACCCGTTGAGCAGCCGGAAGGCAAAGTCGCGCCGGCCACGGGCGCTGAAGTCCATCACCGCAAACGCCAGGTCGTCGAGCACGTCGATGCAGCGCAGCGCCGGGTCGAACTCGATGCCGTCGAAAGCGGCCACGCCGCCGTCCAGGCTGACCACATTGTCCAGGTGCAGGTCGCCGTGGCATTCGCGCACCCGGCCGCCTTGCTGGCGCAGCGTCCACAGCGGCGCCAGCCGGGCGGCTTCGGTTTCAAGCCAGGCCTGCAGTTGCGCCTGTTCGGCCGGGCTGGCCACGGGAAGGGCGCCCTTGAGTGCTGCCAGCGCGGCGAAGCGCCTGCGTTCGGCGCTGGCGAATCCATGGTCCGCACCCAGCGCGGGCTGGCCGTTGTGAAAATCGGCCAGCAGGGTGGCCAGCCGGTCAACGTCCTGGCCGGCCAGCGTTGCGGCTTCGAGCTGTTCGCCAAACAGCGCGCCTTTCGCAAAGCGGCGCATGTGCACCGCGTAGTCCAGCACCGGACCGCTGCCGTCCAGCACCGGCGCCTGGTGGCTGCCGGTGATGCGCGTCACGCCCAGGTACAGCGATGGCGCCAGGCGGCGGTTCAGCCGCAGCTCCTCTTCGCAGAAATGCCGGCGCGCCTGCAGCGCGGCGTAATCGACAAACGGCAGTTGCACCGGCTTCTTGATCTTGTAGGCGTTTTCACCGGCCAGCAGCACCCACGAAATGTGGGTTTCGACAAGTTCGGCCCCCAGGCGGCTGGCCAGGGTGGTGACCAGGGCTTGTTGGCGAGCAAGGGCAGCGTCGTTTTGCATGGGTTGAAAGTTAGCACATGCCGCATGCAGAAGTTCCCATGCGCAATAGCCGTGGGCTGCTTTTGCGGATTCTGCTGCCTATTCCTACGCTTGTTTGCGCGTTTTCCGATAGGACCGCCAGCGCTGCCGTGTGAACCTCTACCTGTCCGGCATTGGCGCCGGCCCACGCCAAACTTAACCATATTGAAAGAAACCCATGAGCATTATCTGGACCATCATCATTGGACTCATCGTCGGCATCGTCGCCAAATTCCTGATGCCGGGCCGCGACCCGGGCGGCTTTGTCATCACCGCCATCATCGGCATCGTCGGTTCGGTCATCGCCACCTACCTGGGCCGGGCGCTTGGCATGTACCGGCCCGGTGAGTCGGCGGGCTTTATTGCCGCCGTCATTGGCGCGATCATTCTGCTGTTCCTCTACCGCATGGTGGCGGGCCGCAAAGCCTGACGCAGCACCTGCCTGAGCAACCGCTTTTCGGGCGGACTCCCAAGCGGCTTGCGGCGGTCGATTCAAGCGACAATACGGCAAATTTTCTTCCTCGCCATGACCATGCCTGCTCCTGTTTCGCGTGCCCACACCTCCGCCCTGGTCCTGTTTTCGGGCGGCCAGGATTCCACCACCTGCCTGGCGCAGGCGCTTGCAAAATACGAGCGTGTCGAAACTATCGCCTTCGACTACGGCCAGCGCCACAAGGTCGAACTGCAGGCGCGGCTGAATGTGCTGCGCGAACTCAAAAGCCAGTTTCCGCAATGGGCGGCAAAGCTTGGTGAAGACCACCTGCTCGACCTGGCCGTGCTGGGGCAGGTCAGCGACTGCTCGCTGACGCGCGACGTGGCCTTCAAGATGGAAAGCTCCGGCCTGCCCAACACCTTCGTGCCGGGGCGCAACCTGCTGTTCCTGACGCTGGCGGCCGCGCTGGCCTACCGGCGCGATCTGCAGGTGCTGGTCACGGGCGTCTGCGAAACCGATTTTTCAGGCTATCCCGACTGCCGCGACGACACCATGAAGGCCATGCAGCTGGCCCTGTCGCTGGGCATGGACAAGCGCTTTCTGATCGAAACCCCGCTGATGTGGATCGACAAGGCCGACACCTGGGCGCTGGCCGAGTCGCTGGGCGGCCAGCCGCTGGTGGAGCTGATCATCGAGCACACGCACACCTGCTACCTGGGCGACCGCATCCACCGGCATGCCTGGGGCTATGGTTGCGGCCAGTGCCCGGCCTGCGAGTTGCGGGCGCGCGGCTATGCGCGCTACGCCGAAGCCGCTTGACGCTTAAGTCCGTACCAGGTCTTCCACCACGCAGCGCGTGACGCGGGGCGGCTCGTCGCCAATATGAAAGGCGAGTTTGCGCTCGCGCAGGGCCACGTCGCTGGCGGTGACCCGGTCAAAACGGCGCAGGTGCTCGGTCCAGGACTCATCGACGATCTGCTCGATGAAGCGGCCCGGCTGGTGCACATCGCGCAGCAGTTCCCACTCCAGCGCGCCCTGGCGCAGGCGGCTGCGGCGGCTCTCGTGCATCAGCTTGAGGAAGTCGTCGCTGCGTGCCGGGTCGATCAGGTATTCAATCGTCACCACCATGCGGCCCACGCCCGGCGGTGCATGCGCCACCGGCACCTTGAATTCGCGCGACGGCGTCAGGTCTTCCTCGATGCTCTGGTCGCGCACCCAGTGCTGGGCCAGCAGCATGGTGACCGTGCCGCTCACGGCCGCCACCAGCAGGCCGGTGGACACACTGGTCACCGTGGCCACCTGGCCCCACAGGGCGGCGCCCAGCGCGCTGGCGCCCATGATGGCCATCTGGTACATCGACATGCCGCGCGCGCGCACCCAGTCGGGCAGGGCCAGCTGGGCCGACACGCTGAGCGAGTTGGCGCAGGTGATCCAGGCCATGCCATTGAGCACCATGGCCGGCACGGCCACCCAGGCATTCGGCGCCATGGCCATGGCGGCCGTGGACGCCGACTGCAGCATGACCGAGCGCAGCACCAGCGTGTCGCGGTCCATCATCTGGCGCAGGCGCGGCAAGAACAGCGCCGCAACGATGGCGCCCGAGCCCATGGAAGCCAGCAGCAGCGTGAAGGTGCCCGCGTCCCCGCCATGCAGTCCGCGCGCCACCAGGGGCAGCAGCGCCAGCAGCGCGGTGGAATGCAGAAAAAACAGCGAGATGCGCACCAGCACCGCCCGCAGCCGGGTGGACTGGCCGACAAACTGCAGCCCGACCCGCATGGCGCTGACCAGGCGTTCGCGGCCCAGCGGACTGGGTACATGCTCGCGGCGCCAGCGCATGATGACAAAGCCCGAAATCAGCGACAGCGCGGCGTTCAGCACAAACACATACTCGGTTCCGGCACTGGCAATCAGCGCACCAGCCACCAGCGGGCCGACGATGCGCGACGCATTCATGGAAATGCCGTTCAGCGCCAGCGCCGCCGGCAGCTGGGTGCGCGGCACCAGCTCGGGCACGATGGCCGAAAACACCGGCCAGCGCATCGCCAGGCCGATGCCGTTGGCAAAGGTCAGCGCCAGCAGCAGCGGCGGCGTCATCACGTCGGCAATCACCGCGATGCACAGCAGCGTGGCCACGCCGGCCACCCAGAACTGCGTCATGATGAAGTAGCGCCGCCGGTCCAGGATGTCGGCCAGCGCGCCGCTGGGCAGCCCCAGCAGGAACACCGGCAGCGTCGATGCCGACTGCACCAGCGCCACCCAGAGCGGCGTGCTGGTCATGGAAGTCATCATCCAGGCGGCGGCCACGTCGTTCATCCACATGCAGATGTTGGCCGTCAGCCAGACGGTCCAGAGCATGCGGAACACCGGTCGCTTGATCGGTCCCCAGGGCGAAAGGGACGGGGCGGCAGCGGGCGGTGTGATTTCTTCAGGCATGGCCTGCCATTCTCAAGCCTTTTGCGCCAGCCCGTCGTGAGGGGTTTCACGCACCCGGTACAAGGCTGGCGCGCCTTCGGGCAGTTTCTCAAGCTCCCACAGCGTGCCATGGAAAGCCGCCACGGTCGGCCGGTGGGCAATCGACACCAGGCTGCCTTTGGCCGTTTTGACGCTGGCCAGCAGCTTGTCGTAGATGTTCCTTTCGGCCGCCTCGTCGAGCGCGCTGGTCGCCTCGTCGGCAAAAATCCAGCGCGGTTTTTTCAGCAGCACCCGGGCAATCGCCAGCCGCTGCTGCTCGCCGCCCGACAGCTTCTGGCTCCAGGCGTCCTCGTCGTCAAGCCGGCTCGCCAATTGCGGCAGCAGCGCATCCGTCAGCGCCCGCTTCAGGGCCGCGTCGTCGTACTGCGCGGCGGGCTGCGGATAGGCCAGCGCATTGCGCAGGCTGCCATCGGGAAAGTAGGGGCGCTGCGGAATGAACATCGCGTCCGGCGGCAGCTGCGCCCTGCCGGTGGCAAAAGGCCAGATGCCGGCCAGCGCCCGGAACAGCGTCGATTTGCCGCTGCCCGACGGCCCCTTGAGCAGCACGCTCTGGCCCGGCCCGGCCTGCAGCGACACGCCGCTGAGCAGGGTTGCTCCGGTCGGCAGCTTCAAGGACAGGTCGCTGACCGCCAGCGTGTCGGCGGCCAGGGGATGCGCGTCATTTGCTATTAAATTACTAGCTGCCTGCGCCCGTCCCTGTTGCGCGACAGCACTGATATTGTCTTCAAAACTGGTCAGGCGGTCGGTCGTGGCGCGCCAGGCGGCCAGGCTGCTGTAGTTGTCCACCAGCCAGCTCAGAGAATCCTGTACGCGCCCGAAGGCCGAGGAAATCTGGATCAATTCGCCCAGCTGGATGGCGCCGCTGAAAAAGCGCGGCGCCGCCACGATGAACGGAAACACCACCGCCGCCTGGCCAAAGAAGTTGGTGAACCAGACCAGGTTTTTCTGCTTCTTGATCAGTTTGAGGTAGTTGGTCAGCACGGCGGCAAAGCGCGTATCTAACTGCGCGCGCTCCACCGCTTCGCCCTTGTCCAGCGCAATCGATTCGCTGTATTCGCGCACCCGCACCATGTGGTGCCGGAAGTCCGCCTCGACCTGCTGCTGCTGGAAGTTGAGCCGGATCTGCGGCCGGCCGATGTAGTGCGTGATCACGCTGCCGGCCACGCAGTACAGCACCGCCATCCAGACCATGAAACCTGGAATGGAGTAGCTGGCGCCATTGAAGTTGAAGGCAAATGCGCCCGACAGCGACCACAGGATGCCGACAAAACTCACCAGCGTGACCACCGCGTTCAGCAGGCCCATGCTCAGCGAGATGCTGTAGGTGGTGAACAGGTTGATGTCTTCCTGGATACGCTGGTCCGGGTTGTCGGGCGTGCCGTTGGCATCGCCGTTGCCGGTGAAGCGCGCCAGCTCCAGCTTGTAGAACGCATGGTCGGCGAGCCAGCGCTCCAGGTAATGCGCGGTCATCCAGGCGCGCCAGCGCACCTCCAGCAACTGCGTCAGGTAAAAGCGGTACACAGCGATGATGATGAAGGCAAACGCCAGGTAGGTGAAGCGCGCCAGCTGCGTCCAGAAGACCGCCGCGTCCTTGTTCTGCAGCGCGTCGTAGAACACCCGGTTCCACTCGTTGAGCAGCACCAGCATGTACACCGCGCCCAGGTTCAGCAGCACGATGGCGGCCAGCAGGCCGCGCGCCTTCCATTTGTCTTCGGAGCGGAAGTAGGGCGCCGACAGGGTCCAGACGCGGCGGCTGAAATGCTTGAAGTCGCGGAGTTTCTGGGCAATGCGTGAAAGCAGGTTCATTCAAAGTTCTCTTGGAAAAAATTCAGGTCAGCAGATTGGACACGCCGCTCACCACATGGCCCGAAGGCACATGCTGGGCCGCCGAGTGGACATGGCCGGTCTGGTCGTCAAAGAAAAAATCGGGCTCGAATTCGCGCAGGAATTCGCCCTTGGCCAGGCCGCCGAGGAACATCGCTTCATCGACCTCGATGTTCCAGTTCATCAGCGTGCGGATGGCGCGCTCGTGCGCCGGCGCGCTGCGCGCCGTCACCAGCGCGGTGCGAATGCACATGCGCGACGTGCCGGCCTGCTGCAGCCGCTGCAGGGCTTCGAGCAGCGGCTTGAACGGCCCGGCGAGCAGCGGCTGCGCGGCCTTGTCGCGTTCATGCGCCTGAAACGCGCTCAAGCCCTGCGCCTGAAAGACCATTTCGGCTTCATCCGAAAACAGCACCGCGTCGCCGTCAAAGGCAATCCGCACCTCGTTCGGATGCGCGTCGCTGGCGCGGGCCGATTGCGGATAGACCTGCGCCGCCGGCACGCCGGCTTCGAGCGCGGCGCGCACATCGCTCAGGTGGGTGGACAAAAACAGGTTGGCGTGCAGCGGCTTGAGGTAGCGCCAGGGCGGCGCGCCGCGGTTGAAGGTGCCGCGCTGGATGTTCAGGCCGTAATGCTGGGCCGAGCGGAACACCCGCATGCCCGACACCGGGTCGTTGCGCGACAGGATGACCACTTCCACGCGCTGGCGCGGCACCGCCGGGCTGGCGGCTTCCAGGGTGCTTTCGGGCGCGTCGTTGAAGGCCAGCAGCTTCTTGACCAGCGAAAACGCCACGCCGGGCTTGGCCGGAACGTCGAGCCGCTCCAGCTGCAGCTTCATGTAGGCCGCGTCTTTCTTCACGCCCGGCGGCAGGTCGGGTCCGGGGTCTTGCGCGAATCCGGTTTCGAACACCTGGTTTTCTTCTTCAAAATCAAACAGGGCGCGCGATGAAATCGCCACCACGAGCTGACCATCGAGAGTTGCGGCCATGAGGAATGCCTTGTGGGTTGTTGCCGGGCAGGCTGCCTAGCCGGTGTGCAGGTTGAGTAGCCGCCATTGTCCATATTTCGGCGCGTCCAGCGGCCACTGGCCGGCGTGCCCGATATGGCGGATGCCCCGCGCCAGCAGTTCCGCCGCGCGGGTCACGCCGGCATGGGTGATCCACAGCGTGTCGCCCCGGCCCTGCAGCGCATCGAAGGCCGAGCCGACGCGGCGCATGAACGCCGCCACGCTTTCGCCGTCATGGCCCACGCGGTAGTTCGCAAAATCCGTGGTCCACGCTTCGAGTTCGGCCTGGCCGATGGCCTGCCAGGCGCGGCCCTCCCACTGGCCGAAGTCCATTTCCTGCAGCTGGGCATCGGTTTTATAAGCCAAATCGGGCCTTTGCGCATGCAGGGCGTGCATGAGCTGCTCACATCTTTGTAGCGGCGAGCTGATGACGCGGATGCCGGGGGGAAGCAGCGCGGCCAACTCTTCCGCGCATTCGGCGGTGGCGCTGGCGTCGGCTGCCATATCCAAACGGCCGTAGCAGATGCCGGCGCCGACCAAGGGCTGTGCGTGGCGGACCAGCCAGAGTTTCATCTGGTCAGAGGCTGACGGCCAGCCCCAGGTAAAACGCGATTTCGCAGACCTGCTGCGTGGTCCCCAGGCAGTCGCCGGTAAAGCCCTGCAGGCGACGCCTGAAAAAACGCAGCAGCCCCAGCAGCGCGAGCACTGAAAAGCCGCATGCAACTATCAAATTAATAGCGTCCAACGCAAGACTGGCGAGCGCAAGCGCACCAAAACACCATGAAAACGCAATCGCCAGCCCGCCCGCCGAGATCTGGTCGGCCAGCGGCTTGGATTTGGAGATCGCGATGTCGCCCACATGCGGCAGCCGCCAGATCATCACCAGCGGCAGCCCGCGCGAGACGATGTGGCCGGTCCACAGCGCGGCGCACACATACCAGCTGCTGAAGGCCGGTGCTTCTCCTGCCTCTGGAACCGCCTCGACCGACCCGAGAAGCGCCAGCAGCGCCACCTTGCACAGCAGCGCCAGCACCAGCGCCATCGCGCCGAACGCGCCGACGCGCGAGTCCTTCATGATCTCCAGCGCGCGCTCGCGGTCGTAGCTGCCGCCCAGGCCGTCGGCCACATCGGCCAGGCCGTCCTCATGAAAGCCGCCCGTGAGCCAGACCGTGGCGACGGTGGAAAACGCAGCCGCCACCAGCGGCGTGAACGTGGTGTCGGGCAGCAGCAGTTGCAGCAGCGCGAACATCGCCGCCGCCGCGCCGCCCACCACCACGCCGATGCCCGGAAAGTGCACGGCGCTGGCGCGCAGCATCCCGGGGCTGTAGCCCACCCAGTCGGCCAGCCGTCCGGTGACCGGGATGCGGGTGAAGAACTGGACGGCCAGCAGGTAGTGGCGAATGAACTGAAGCATCGGGGCTGTTATTTTTCGCTCACGCCGGCCGACTCGAAGCTCGCCATTTCATTGAGGAAGTTCGCCGCCGACTGCACCAGCGGCCAGGCCAGCAGCGCGCCCGTACCTTCGCCCAGCCGCAAGTCAAGCTCCAGCAGCGGCTTGGCCTGCAGGTGCGCCAGCAGCAGGCGGTGGCCGGTTTCGGCGGAGCGGTGGCAAAACACCAGGTAGTCGCGCACAGCGGGCGCCAGCGCCTGCGCCACCAGCGCCGCCGCGCCGGCAATGAAGCCATCGACCAGCACCACGCGCCGCTCGCTGGCCGCCTGCAGCATGGCGCCGGCCATCATGGCGATTTCAAAGCCGCCCAGCGCCGCCAGTTCGCCCACGGCGTCAAACGGTTCAGTGGCCGGATGACGCGCCAGGGCGCGCGTCAGCACCGCCTGCTTGTGCAGCAGTTGCGGGTCATCGAGTCCGGTGCCGCGTCCGGTCGCATCAATGATGCCCGCGCCCGCCAGCCGGGCCAGCAGCAGCGCGGCGGGCGAGGTGTTGGCAATGCCCATCTCGCCAAACGCCACGACGTTGCCCGGCAGGCTTGCCACGGTCTGCATGCCTGCCGCGAGCGCCGCCTGCGCCTCAAGCCGCGACATGGCGGCTTCGTGGCACAGGTTTTTCGTTCCCATGGCGATTTTTCGCGGCTGCAACTGGGGATGGGCCGGCAACTCGGCGGCCACGCCGGCATCGACCACCTGCAGCGCAAAGCCGTGCTGGCGCGCAAACACATTGATGGCCGCGCCACCGGCCAGCATGTTGCCGACCATCTGCACCGTCACCGCCTGCGGGTAGGCAGACACGCCTTCCGCCGCAATGCCGTGGTCGGCGGCGAACACTACCATCTGCGGGCTGTGCAGCGCAGGCGATTCGCTGCGCTGGATCAGGCCCAGCTGCAGCGCCAGGGCTTCGAGCAGGCCGAGCGCGCCCAGCGGCTTGGTCTTGTGGTCAATCTTGTGGCGCAGCCTGGCCTCTAATGCGAGGTCGGCGGTGGCTTCAATCGCGGGCAGGTGAAAGCTGGTGGTGTCGTTCATCGGTGATCTGTTTGAGGCAGGCGGGGCAAAAGCAGGAAACTGCGCCGCTGTCCGGCAGCGCTTGTTCCGACGGGGCAGGGGGAACCGGCATCACATGCGGCAACTGGACGCACCAGCATTCGGCATCGCCGGCCACCATGCCGCAGCGCAGGCCCGCACCGCAGCGCGGGCACACCGAGGTGTTGGCTTTCAGTTCAATGGATGCCATGACGACTCTCAGCTTTGCAAAAACAGCCGGTACACCGGGTTGTCGGTTTCTTCCACATGGGGGTAGCCGAGGGTGTCCAGGAATTCCTGGAACGCGCCGCTGTCCGCCTTGGGCACCTGCAGGCCGACCAGGATGCGGCCATAGTCGGCGCCCTGGTTGCGGTAGTGGAACAGGGTGATGTTCCAGTCCGGCCGCATGCTCGACAGGAACTTCATCAGCGCGCCGGGCCGCTCGGGAAAGATGAAGCGCAGCAGGCGCTCGTCTTTGGACAGCGCGCTGTGCCCGCCCACCATGTGGCGGATGTGTTCCTTGGCCAGTTCGTCATGCGTCAGGTCCAGCGCCTTGAAGCCGTGGCGGGTGAACTGGGCGGCAATCTTGCTGCTCTCGCCCTTGGCCGAGGTCGTCAGGCCGACAAACACATGCGCCACGGCCTGGTCGTTGATGCGGTAGTTGAACTCGGTCACGCTGCGCGGCCCGCCGGGCGCCTTGTCGATCAGCGCGCAAAAACGCCGGAAGCTGCCGCGCTCCTCGGGAATCGTCACCGCGAACAGCGCTTCGCGCTCCTCGCCCACTTCGGCGCGCTCGGCGACAAAGCGCAGGCGGTCGAAGTTCATGTTGGCGCCGCACAGGATGGCGGCATAGGTTTCGCCCTTGGTCTTGTGCCGGGCGACGTACTGCTTGATGGCGGCCACGGCCAGCGCGCCGGCCGGCTCGACAATGCTGCGCGTATCGACAAAAATATCCTTGATGGCGGCGCAGACCGCGTCGGTGTCCACCGTCATGAATTCATCGACCAGTTCGCGGCTGATGCGGAAGGTTTCCTCGCCCACCAGCTTGACCGCCGTGCCGTCCGAGAACAGGCCCACGTCGGAAAGGGTGACGCGTTTTTTTGCCGCCACCGACTGCATCATGGCGTCGGAGTCGTTCATCTGCACGCCGATGACCTTGATCTCGGGCCGCACCGCCTTGATGTAGTTGGCCACGCCGGAAATCAGCCCGCCACCGCCAATGGCGACAAACACAGCATCGAGCCGGCGCGAGCCCAGCGTTTGCAGCTGGCGCAGGATTTCCATGGCAATCGTGCCCTGGCCGGCAATCACGTCCGGGTCGTCGAAGGGATGCACGAAGGTCAGGCCCTGTTCTTTTTGCAGGGCCACCGAGTGGGTGTAGGCGTCCGAATAGCTGTCGCCGTGCAGCACGACCTCGCCGCCCCAGCCCTTGACCGCGTCAATTTTGAGCTGCGGCGTGGTCGTCGGCATGACGATGACGGCGCGCGTGCCGAGCTTTTGCGCGCTCATGGCCACGCCCTGGGCATGGTTGCCAGCCGAGGCGCAAATCACGCCCTTTTTGAGCTGCGCCGGCGTCAGGTGGGCCATCTTGTTGTAGGCGCCGCGCAGCTTGAAGCTGAACACCGGCTGCTGGTCCTCGCGCTTGAGCAGCACGGTGTTGTTCAGGCGCAGGCTTAAGGTTTTGGCCGGCTCCAGCGCCGATTCGACCGCCACGTCATAAACCCGCGCGGTCAGGATTTTTTTCAGGTAGTCGGCGGGCTTGAGCGTTTTGGCCGAAGGCTTGTGGGCCGGTTTGGCTGAAGCTTTAGGAGGGACGGTGGCGGCTGCTTTGGCTGCAGCGCCGGGGATGGATTTTTTGGAGGAGGGCATATTTTTTTCTCGCAACTGAGCCTGAGCATCATAGGGGCAAGAAAAAAAAGGCCCAGACCATGCGGTCTGGACCTATAAATCCACCCTTTGAGGAGGTGGAGGAGACAACCAGTGCAAAAATACAGCGGGTCGGTGAGGACTGCGTGTGCTGATGCAATAAATTCAGTATAGCGGAGTACATGTTGCACTGCACAATAAATATGTGGCCAAAGTCGGAAACTACACGGTTTAGGGGTTTTTACCTACAAGGCAACGCTTGAGCCGTTCGCGCGAACATCGCGTGTACGCTCGGCAAAACCAATTATCTTGGACAAGGAATGGCAGTTATGGAATGCACAGTGAGCTGGACCGGCAGCAATGCGGTCAATGGATCGAAATCGGGGATGACTTTTCTGGCCGAAACAGGCAGCGGCCACACCTTGGTGATGGACGGCGCCCCCGACGCCGCCAAGCCTGAAAACGGCGGCGCCAATCTTGCGCCGCGCCCGATGGAAACCGTGCTGGCCGGCGCGGGCGGCTGCACGGCCTACGACGTGGTGCTGATCCTCAAGCGCGGCCGCCATGACGTGCGCGGCTGCTCGGTCCGGCTCAGCTCCGAACGGGCACCCGTGGACCCCAAGGTATTCACCAAGATCCATATGCATTTTGTCGTCACGGGTCGGGGCCTCGCCGCCAGTGCCGTGGAACGCGCCATTGCCATGAGCCACGAAAAATACTGCTCGGCCACCATCATGCTGGGCAAAACGGCGGAGATCACCACCAGCTTTGAGCTTCTCGACGTGTGAGCGCGCCTGGCCGTTAAATCCGGTGCGCCACCGTCGTCATGACCTTGGCCGCAGAACGCATCAGCATCTTCACCGGCGCGGGCAATTGCAGGGCGCCGGCATCTTCCGCAGCGCTGGCATGCAGCGCTTCATCGTCTTTCATTTGCGCCACGATGGCGCGTGACTCGTGATCGCCTTCGGGCAGGCGTTCCAGGTGGCTGGCCAGGTGCGCTTCCACCTGGCGTTCGGTTTCCACGACAAAGCCCAGGCTCAGCCGGTCGCCCAGCCGGCTGGCCACCAGGCCAAGCCCAAAGGCGCCCGCATACCACAAGGGGTTGAGCAGCGAAGGACGGGCGCCCAGCTCGTCCAGCCGGTCCTTGGTCCAGGCCAGATGGTCGCCTTCTTCCTGGCTGGCCTTGAGGAAGTGCTTGCGCAGCACCGCATCGCGCGTGCCCAGCGCCTGCGCGGCATACAGCGCCTGCGCGCACACTTCGCCCACATGGTTGACCCGCATCAGCGCGCCTGAGAGGGCTTTGTCTTCCAGGCTCAATTCGGTGGCTTGAGCCGGCACCGTGGGACAGGTCCGGCTGGCCCGGGGTTTGGCAAACAGGGTACGCAGCGCGCCGTCTGCGGCATTCAGTGCAAGGTCAAGGGCAGTCGTCATGGGCGGATTTCCTCGAAAAGGTGGTCTCGAAACAAGGTGGAAAATTGACATTCCGGGCACGGCCGTTGGACATACCCAAGGAAAAGCAGCGGCTCCAATGTTAGCGCTGGCAGGACAGACAGACAGGAGGAAAAACGAAAACAGCCCTCCAAAGAGGGCTGTCAGGCATGACAACGGTCAAAAGACCGGTTGCTTTTAGAACGTGTGGCGAATGCCGAAGGCGATGTTGGTGGAGTCCACACCCGCTGCAGCCGTCACGCCGCCCAGAAAGCCATTGCCGCCGGGAGCGATCTGGCCGGCCCCCTTGTTGTTGTAGCGGGTCAGCACGGCATTCAGGTTGGTGCGTTTGGACAGCGCGTAGGTGTACGTCGCGCCGTACGAATCCGTATCGGCGTTGACTGCGCGTTTGTCATCAAGGCGGTTGTAAGCCACCACCACGGTGTGAACACCGCTCGTGACCTTGTAGCCGATGTGCATGAGCCTGGCGTCTTGCCTGAACGCTGCGTTGTAGGCGCTTTGGTAGGCCGCGCCCACTGCCGGGGCAAGTGCCGCAGGGAGGCCTGCAGCAATGGCACTGGCAGAGACTCCGGCGCCAATCGTGGCCAGGCCACTGGGATTTTCATCCTTGATGGTGGCGTACTGGCCATACAAGGTGCCAGGGCCTATCGTTACATTCGCACCAAACACATCGTTGTGCAGGGACTTCTGGCCCAGTTCATTTTTCTTCTCGTTGTGGCCATAACCCAAGGCGAAGCCGTCGCCTGCGTACATCACCATTCCGCCGAAGAAACGGCCTGCGGAACTGTTGCCCAGCACTTCGCCAGCGCCATACATCAGTGCTGCGGTGATGCCGCCGGTCTTGATCCCGTATTGCACGGTATTGCTCAGCCGAATGTCAAACGCTGCCGGCAAGCTGGCAATCTGGCCTGCAGCCAGGCTCGACTGGGTTTGCGACGCATCAAAAGCGCCGTTAATCAAATAGGCTGGCGTGTACTGGCGGCCCAGCGTGAATGCGCCAAACGGGGTGATCAGCCCGGCAAAAGCCTGACGATCAAACAGATTTCCCGCCAGGTTAACGCCGAAGGCATTGGTTGCGATATTTGTGTTTGTGCCCGTGATGAGCCCCGCTTTCAAGGCGGCAGGAATTGCGAGGCCCGTCAGGCTGGCCGCCACGGAATTCGAAACGCGGTCAGGTAGCTGGGTGCCCGAGTTGGGGCGATTCGTGACCGATCCCGTGTCCACTTCAAAGCGGCTTTCCAGCGTAAAAATGGCTTTGTAGCCGCCGCCCAGGTCTTCATTGCCGCGCAGACCCCAGCGCGAACCTTCCATGATGCCGCTGGCAATGCCGTTGAAAGAGCCATTTTTGAGGCCGCTGACGTGGTTGTAACCCGCATCGACAAGACCGTAAAGCGTGACGGTACTTTGCGCCATGGCGGCAGACGTCGATAAAAGGCCCAGGACAGCGCTTGCAAGGCAAGTTAGTTTTTTCATGCGTCTCCAATTAATTTGATTTTTGAGAAATTTCACTGCAGTCCCGAATACGTAATGCCGCTGGACCGCTGTAAAAATCAAATATTAGTAGTCATGCATGAGGTCGTAAAGAGGACTAGTACGGGTACGTATCTCTTTGGGGACAGGTGGAAACCCTCGTTTTTAATGCAGGCAGGCACTAAAAAAGAGCGGGTCTTCCGCGTCGTCTTTTGGGTGATTTTTGGCGTAACCAAAGAGTTACATGGGCGAATTCGACTTTTTAAAGAGTCTTTTCCCTGTCGTGAGGTGTGGTTAGGGTTTATCACTATTTTTGACGTTGAAGTCATGATCCTCACTCGAACGCAGTGTTGTTGCCTGCTGCTTTTTTAAGCATATTCCAGCATGCAAATCGCGGTTTCAGATGAGTCGTTGCATTTAGGCAACAAATTGGCGTAAAACTTGCATGTTTTTTAGTGGACTCTGTTTCTCGCTTTTAAACTCTCAGTCAGTGCCACACGGAATAGATGGACAGTCTTTCAAAGTTCAGTAGTGGTGATGTTTGTTTTGGTTTTACTTTCTTGGAGATTTCTAATGAAAAAGAGTTTTATCGCTTTGGCCGTACTCGCCGCTTCCGGCGTCGCATCAGCACAATCTTCCGTGACGCTGTACGGTCTGGTCGATGCGTACGTGGGCACCAGCAAGGTTAAAGTTTCAGTACCAGGCGCCTCTTCATCGTTGCGTCAGTCCGTGGTTGACAGCGGTGGTATCAACACCAGCCGTTTTGGCTTCAAAGGTTCCGAGGATCTGGGTGGCGGTCTGAAAGCCAATTTCGTGTTGGAAGGCGGCTTCAAGGCGGACACAGGTGCTACCGATCCAACTGGTGGCTACACGAACCCGTACACAGGTGTTGTGTCAAGTTCCACGTTCAGCCGCAATTCATGGGTCGGCTTGTCGGGTGGTTTTGGCGAGGTCAAGCTCGGCAAAATGTGGACGCCTTATGACGAAGTCAAAGGTTTGGGTGCAGCAGCGTTTGACGCCAATATCTTCGCGCCAGCAACCAACGTCTGGTTGAGCAACAACTATCAAGCTAATCCAGGCAACGCGATTTACTACTCGACGCCAAGTTTCAGCGGTTTCAGCGCTGCCGGCATGTACAGCTTCGGCGAAAACAAAGCTCCAGGCGTGGACGCTGGCAAGATCATGAGTGCGAATGTTCAATACGCGAACGGTCCAATCGCTGTAGCCCTTGCACACCAGGTTGAAAAAGCTAGTGGTGCTGTAGGTTCAACCAAGTTCACCCAGTTGAACGGCTCGTATGACTTGGGTGCCGCGAAACTGCTGGCTGCGGTTGGCCATGTAAAAGATGGCAGCGACAAGTCCAAGGAATTCCAGGTTGGCGTAGATGTGCCGTTGGGCGCAGTGACTGTGTCTGGCGGTGTGGCTCGCGCCAAACTGACCGGCCCCGGTGGTGAACTCAAGAGCACAGGTTTCGGTTTGGCTGCCAAGTATGACCTTTCCAAGCGCACCTTCTTGTACACGGGTCTGCAGTTGTCCAAAAACGAAGTGGTTGGCGCTGGCGACATCAAGACCGACACCTTCGCAGTGGGCGTTCAGCACAAGTTCTAATTCAACTCTGGCCTGACGGCCAGTTGCTTGAAGCTTGACAAGCCGCTTTGGGGAAACCTGAAGCGGTTTTTTGCGTTTTACCGTTCCGCGATGCAAATTCTGAAATCCATGAAATGGGGAGACTGACGCTGTTGTCGTTGTTTTTCCTTCACGGTCCGCCTTCTTTGTAGCCTCAATGCAACACAGATGAGCTTTTTTGGCGCATTTCTTTGCGGATCAAGGTTCATTCTGGTGCAATAGCAACAACTTCCCGAAAGGGGGTTGGCCCGGGTCTCTGGGGGAACTGCAAAAATAAAAGCAGCCCTCTTGCCGGAGCCCTATGTTTAACCTTGGAGATATTTCACATGAAAAAAACCCTCATTGCTTTCGCAGCCCTCAGCGCAATCGCTGGCATGGCACAAGCCCAATCTTCCGTCACCTTGTACGGCCTCGTTGACGCCTATGTCGGTCAAACGTCGAAGGAAGTCACAAGCACGATTCCAGGCGTGGCATCAGCTAAATTGAAGCAAACCGCAGTCAATGGCAGCGGTCAGAACAACTCCCGTTGGGGCCTGAAAGGCACTGAAGACCTCGGTGGCGGCATGAAGGCTTTGTTCGTTCTTGAAGGCGGTTTCCAGCCTGACACGGGTGCGAATGCCACCATTTCCAACCAGGGCGGCGGCTTGTTCGGTCGTCAGGCATGGGTTGGCTTGTCAAGTGGTTTTGGTACCGTTAGCCTGGGTCGTCAATACACGGCTTACGACGCTCTGCGCGGCGCAACCAACATGATTTATGACTCCAACTTTGCGACCACCAGCACTGTTTGGGGCACGGGCATTGCTGACTACCAAAACCGCGCAAGCAATTCCGTCGCTTACACATCGCCAGACTTCGCTGGTTTCAGCGGCTCCGTTGTTTACGGCGCTGGTGAAAACAAGACGGCTACAACGGATGCTGAAAGCAACACCAGCTTGATGATCAAATACGCCAACGGCCCTCTGCTGGTTGGTTTTGCACACCAGCGTGAAAAGCAAGTTGCTAGCACAGTTGGCAACTACTTCGGCTCCGGTGCAACTGTTGGCGTGGCTGCTGGTCCTGTCGCGTTTTCCAGCACCCGCAAGTACAACCTGCTCGGCGCTTCCTATGACTTCGGCGTTGCCAAGGTCACTGGCCAGTACAACGAAGCCAAAGGCGAAATTGGTCTGACCACTTCGGCCAAAGACAAGGAATTTGATGTTGGCGTGAGCGTGCCGTTTGGCGCTGCTGCCGTTGCTGCTGGTTACAGCCGTTCGAAGAGCGATGCCAGCAACAACACCCACAACAAGGGCACCGGCGTGAGCTTGCTGGGCACCTATGCACTGTCCAAGCGCACCAACCTGTACACGGGTTTCCTGGTGACCAAGGTTCAGTCTTCAAATGCCGCTACCGAAACCAAGGCTTCGACCTTCGGTCTGGGCGTCAAGCACCTGTTCTGATCTTGAGCTAGCGTAAGCTAGTTTGAAAAAGAATATAAAACCCCCATCGTGGCGACACGGTGGGGGTTTTTTATGGGCTTTGTATTTTTCAGACCAACCGTTCTTGGTGAACGGCCTGCGGTTTTACTGCCGGACTGTAGTTTGTGCGCAATAACTGCCTGCGCTGAAGGCCTTGATGTTTACGGCGCCAAAGTTTTACGAATAATATTTAACACCTGCTGAACTCAGAATTGAATGCAATGCGCACTCCGGCCCTTCTTGAAAAAACCTTGTCGCCGCTTTCTGCCGATAGGGTCGATACCGTGGCCATCGACCGGCCTTACCCGTTGCGCGCCAGCGGCCGGGCCTTCGCGCAAATTGCACAGTTCCATCCTGAACTGACCGCCTTCCGGCGCGATTTGCACGCCCATCCAGAGTTGGGTTTTGAAGAGGTTTATACCTCCAGCCGCGTGGTGCATGCGCTCAAGCTTTGCGGTGTTGATGAAGTCCATACCGGCATCGGAAAAACCGGGGTTGTCGCCATCATCAAGGGCCAGCAGTCCAGCGCCGCTTCCAGTTCCGCACGCTCTGCGGCACGGCCCATGGTCGGCCTGCGCGCCGACATGGATGCGCTGCCCATGACCGAGCACAACGAGTTTGGCTGGAAATCAGCCAAACCCGGCCTGATGCACGGCTGCGGCCACGATGGCCACACCACCATGCTGGTGGGCGCGGCACGCTACCTGGCTGAAACCCGGAATTTTGCCGGCGACGCCGCGCTGGTATTTCAGCCAGCCGAAGAAGGGCGGGGCGGCGCCGACGCCATGATCCGGGACGGCTTGTTTGATCGCTTTCCTGTTCAGGCGATTTACGCCATGCACAACTGGCCCGCCATGCAGCCCGGCACCATCGGCATCAATTCCGGACCGATGATGGCGGCGGCTGACCGCATCACCATCGAGATCACCGGCAAGGGCGGCCATGGCGCCCACGCCTACCTCACCGTTGATCCGATTTTGGTGGCCGCGCACATCATCACGGCGGTGCAGAGCATCGTCTCGCGCAATGTGAAGGCGATGGACAGCGCCGTCGTCAGCCTGTGCGCCATGCAGGCAGGCGATCTGGGCGCCATGAGCGTCGTGCCCGGCAATGCAACGCTGGTCGGCACGGTTCGCACCTTCAAACCCGAAGTGCAGGATTTCGTGGAGCAGCGCCTGAAACAGCTGTGCACCTCGGTGGCGCAGGCTTTTGGCGCCACGGCGACGGTGAACTACGAACGCATCTACCCGGCCACCATCAATTCACCGGCCGAGTACACGCTGGCCACCCGGGTTGCCGAGCAGCTGGTGGGCGCTGAAAACGTGGTGCGCAACCTGGAGCCGAGCATGGGTTCCGAAGATTTTTCATTCATGCTCAGGGAAAAGCCCGGTGCCTACCTGCGCCTTGGCCAGGGTGAGCAACTCCCTGATGGCCAGGGCGGCTTGACCGGCGGCGCGGGCAGCCGCTTTTTGCATAACAGCTGTTATGACTTCAATGACAGCGTGCTGCCCCTGGGCGCAGCACTGTTTGCCGGCATTGTGGAACGCTCGATGCCCCTGGCGTGACAAGCGTGACAAGCTGTATTTGCTATAGAAGTAATAGCTATAGATGCTTATGGATAGTGCGTAGAAGGCATTATTCATCATGAATTTCTGCTGCCGACACTGCCTGCACGGCTGCGCGCGCGATGCGCCAGGTTTTGCCGTTCAGGTGTAGCGCTTGTTGCGCAGGTTGTTCTTCATTTCCTTGAGCAGCGGCTGCAGCTTGGGTCCGATGCGCAGCGCCACGCAGGTGGCGAGAATGTCGATGATCATCAGGTGCAGCAGGCGCGACACCATCGGGCTGTAGCGGTCATAGCCTTCCGGATGGTCGGCCGCCAGGTGAATGTGGCCGGCCATCGCCAGCGGCGAGGCGGTGGCGGTGACCACGATGGTGGTGGCGCCATTTTTGCGGGCGATGTCGCAGGCATCCATCAGGTCGCGGGTGCGGCCTGAGTTGGAAATCACCACCACGCAGTCGCCCGGCCCGAGCAGCGAGGCGCTCATGACCTGCATGTGGCCGTCGCTGTAGGCAATGCTCTGGATTCCCAGCCTGAAAAACTTGTGCTGCGCATCCTGCGCCACGATGCCGGAGTTGCCGACGCCAAAAAATTCGATGCGCTTGCCGGTGTGGTAAGCCGCCAGCAGCGCCACGACGGCTTTTTCAATCGCCAGCGGGCTGGCGTCGTTGCGGTATTTCAGGAATGCCGCCACCGTGTTGTCGATCACCTTGACCAGCACGTCGCCGGTCTTGTCGTCCACATCGACGCTGCGGTGAATGAAGGGCACGCCTTCGCTCACGCTGCCGGCCAGCTTGAGCTTGAAATCCGACAGCCCGTCGTAGCCAACGCTGCGGCAAAACCGTACCACGGTCGGCTTGCTGACATGCGAGCGGCTCGCCAGCTCGGTGATCGGCAGGCTGGCAAAGGCGCGCGGGTCGCTCAGCACCAGCCGGCCGACCCGCTGCTCTGCCGGGGCCAGCGAGGACAGGGAGGCTTTGATTCTGTCGAGCATGCTAGCTTTCTTCGCTCCAGCAATAGCCGTCCTTGGCAATCATGGCGCTGGAAGCGCTCGGTCCCCAGGTGCCTGCGGCGTAGGGACGCGGTCCGGTCGGGTCGTGGCTCCAGCGGTCCAGGATCGGCTCCACCCAGCGCCAGGCTTCCTCCTGCTCGTCGCTGCGCACAAACAGGTTGAGCCGGCCGTCAATCACATCGAGCAGCAGGCGCTCGTAGGCGCCGACGCGCTCGGTGCCGAAACGCTTGTCGAAATCAAGGTCAAGCTGCACCGGCTCCAGCGTCGGGGTGCCGCGGCGATGGCGCTGGTTGGCGCCTTGCGCCAGCAGGTGCAGCTCCAGTCCGTCCCGGGGCTGCAAGTCGATCACCAGCCGGTTGCCGGCGTTGCAGTCCTGCTGCGAGTTGAAAATCGCGTGCGGCGTGGGGCGAAAGTTCACCTCGATGTGCGCGTCGCGGCCGGCCAGCCGCTTGCCGGTGCGGATGTAGAACGGCACGCCGGCCCAGCGCCAGTTGGCAATCTCGGTGCGCAGGGCGACGAAGGTTTCGGTGTGGCTGTCCGGGTTCACGCCCGGCTCATTGCGGTAGCCGGGAACGGCCTCGCCATCTATGGTGCCGGCCGCATATTGGCCGCGAATGACGTGCTGGTTCAGGGTTTCCGGCGTCCAGGGCTTGAGCGAGCGCAAGACCTTGAGCTTTTCGTCGCGAATGGCGTCGGCATGCGAATTGATGGGCGGCTCCATGCCCACTGCGCACAGCAATTGCAGCGCATGGTTTTGCACCATGTCGCGCAGCGCGCCGGTGTTTTCGTAGAAAGCGCCGCGCTTTTCCACGCCCAGTTCCTCGGAAATGGTGATCTGGATGTTGGCGATGTACTCGCGCCGCCACAGCGGCTCGAACAGCGAGTTGCCAAAGCGCAGGGCAAACAGGTTTTGCACCGAAGGCTTGCCCAGGTAGTGGTCGATGCGGAAGATCTGCTGCTCCGTCAGGACGCTGCGAACCGTCTGGTTGATGGCGCGGTTGGACGCCAGGTCATGTCCCAGGGGCTTTTCCAGCACCACGCGGGTTTGCGGGCCGTTCAGGCCAGCGGCCGCAATCTGTTCGCAGACCGTGGTGAACAGGCCGGGCGCCGTCGCCACATACATCACCACCACATCGGCGGGGCGCTGCTGCAGCTTGTCCGCCAGACTCGCATAGTCGGCCGGGTCGGACAGGTCCATGCGCAGGTAGTCGAGCATCCGGGCAAAGCGCGAGAACTCTTCCTCGCTCGGCCGCTTGGCCAGTTCGACGTTGTCAAAGCGCGACTTGATGAGCGTGCGGTACTGCTCGTGCGACAGATCGTCGCGGGCCACGCCGATGATGCGGCCATCGGCCGGCAGGGAGCCGTGGCGGAATGCCTGAAACAGGGCGGGCATGATTTTGCGCCATGCCAGATCGCCGGTGCCGCCAAAAAGGATGAGGTCAAAACTCATGGTGAGAACTTGGTTAGGTAATAAAGTTTCATATTCTATGGGCATAATGGTAACTCCAACCGGTGATTTTTCTCTTGGCCCTGTGTTGACACCGCAGGCTTCATCCGGCCCTTGAACCACTTTGCGCCTTGCCTGGCGCTTCAAGCCCATGACACAACTCGACGCCCTGAAACAATTCACGACCGTGGTGGCTGATACCGGCGACTTCCGGCAGCTGGCCCAGTTCAAGCCGCAAGATGCGACGACCAATCCTTCGCTGATCCTCAAGGCGGTGCAAAAAGCCGATTACGCGCCGCTGATGCGGGACACGGTCGGCCGCTTCAAGGGCCGGGCGCTCGATGAAGTCATGGACCGGCTGCTGGTGCGCTTTGGCTGCGAAATCCTGTCGATTATTCCGGGCCGCGTATCGACCGAAGTCGATGCCCGCCTGAGCTTTGACACCAGCGCCACGGTGACGCGCGGCGAACGCCTGATCGAGCTTTACCAGGCCGAAGGCATTCACATCGACCGGGTGCTGATCAAGGTGGCGGCCACCTGGGAAGGTATCGAGGCGGCCAGGGAACTGGAGCAGCGCGGCATCCATACCAACCTGACGCTGCTGTTTTCGTTCTGCCAGGCGGTGGCTTGCGGGCAAGCCAGGGTTCAGCTGATTTCCCCGTTCGTGGGCCGGATTTACGACTGGTACAAAAAGTCGGCCGGCAGCGGGTGGAACGAAGCCGCGAATGCGGATGCCAATGACCCCGGCGTGAAATCGGTGCGCGAAATCTACAACCACTACAAGCACTTCGGCATCGCGACCGAAGTCATGGGCGCGAGTTTTCGCAACATCGGCCAGATCACGGCGCTGGCCGGTTGCGACCTGCTGACCATCAGCCCCGAGCTGCTGGCCCAGCTGGCCGCCAGCGATGCGCCCCTGGCGCGCGCACTCGATGCCGACAGCGCGGCAGCGCTTGATTTGCCGGCGAAGAGTTTTGACGAAACCGGCTTTCGTTACGCCCTCAATGAAGACGCCATGGCGACCGAAAAGCTGGCCGAAGGCATTCGCGCTTTTGCCGCTGACGCCGTCAAGCTCGAACAGCTGCTTCTGGCGGCATAACTAAAAAACAAAGGAGATTTTCATGAAAAAATTACGTTGCGACCAGACGCCCGCATGGGCTGCGCTTAACACCCACTTCAACGCCAGCGGCAGGCACTTCGATGTGCGCGAAGCGTTCGCGCGGGACGCCCGGCGCTTCGAGGCTTTCAGCCAGGATGCACCGCATGTGTTTGCCGACCTCTCCAAGAACCTGATCGACGCCGACAGCCAGGCGCTGCTGCTGGCGCTGGCGCGGCAATGCGGGCTGGAGCAGCAGCGTGACGCGATGTTCGCTGGCGAGCTGATCAACAGCACCGAGCAGCGCGCCGTGATGCACTTTTTATTGCGAAATCCGCCTTCTGCGCAATACACACCTGCACAAGCAGCTATCAATAAAATAGCAGATGCACAGGCGGAAGTTGAAGTGACCCTGAACGCCATGCTGGCCTATGCGGAGCAGGTGCGCGCGGACGCGGCGATCACCGACATCGTCAACATCGGCATTGGCGGCTCGGACCTGGGGCCGCAGATGGCGGTGCTGGCGCTGAATGAATTCGCCACGGCGGGCAAGCGGCTTCACTTCGTCTCGAACATTGACGGCGATGAGCTGGCCGGCGTTCTTGGCCTTGTGAAGCCTGAGAACACGCTGTTCCTGGTGGCGTCCAAGACCTTCACCACCACCGAAACCATGACCAACGCCCGTTCGGCGAAGGCATGGTTCGAAGCGCGGGGCGGGCAGGACATCGCCCGGCATTTCGCGGCGCTGACGACCAACGTGGCGGCGGCGAACGAGTTTGGCATCACCACCACCTTCGGTTTCTGGGACTGGGTGGGCGGGCGCTATTCGCTGTGGTCGGCGATTGGATTGCCCCTGGCCATCGCGATTGGAGCCGCGGGCTTTCGCGAATTCCTGGCGGGTGCGCATGCGATGGACGAGCATTTTCGTACTGCGGCGCTCGAAGACAACCTGCCGGTTCGCCTGGGCCTGCTCGACGTCTGGTACCGCAACTTTCACGGCTTTTCCAGCCGCAGCATCGCCCCGTACAGCAGCGCGCTGCGCCGCTGGCCGGCGTATTTGCAGCAGCTGGAAATGGAAAGCAACGGCAAGCGCGTGGACAAGGACGGCCAGCCTTTGCCTTTCGACACCTCGCCTGTGCTCTGGGGCGAGCCTGGCACCAACGGCCAGCATGCTTATTTCCAGATGCTGCACCAGGGAACGGCTGTCGTTCCGGTCGAGTTCGTGGCGGTCAAGCGGGCCGCGCATGGGTTGCCGGGACACCACGACAAGTTGCTGGCCAACGTGCTCGCCCAGGCGCAGGCGCTGATGCGCGGCAAAAAAGACGCCGGCGGCCACCAGGATTTTCCGGGCAACCGGCCAAGCACCTTTTTGCTGCTGGAGCAACTCACGCCCGCCAGCCTGGGCGCCCTGATTGCGCTGCAGGAGCACCGCGTGTTTGTCAGCGGCGCGATCTGGGGTATCAACAGTTTTGACCAGTGGGGCGTGGAACTGGGCAAGGTGCTGGCCAGGGACATTGAGCCGCGCCTGCAAAGCGGCGATATTTCGGGGCTTGACGGCTCGACGGCCGGATTGCTGCAGCGCCTGCGCTGACGGGGGCGGTTTTGGAAGGCTTGCGGTCACCGCATCGGTTTATGATGAATCAAGGGTAATCCCTTGATTCCCTTAACCAACCCAGAGGAGGAAATCATGAATTTTGGCCAAGCCATTTCCAGCTGCCTGCGCAACTATGCAACATTTTCGGGGCGCGCATCGCGTTCGGAATTCTGGTGGTTTTTTCTGTTCCAGGTTCTGGTTTCGATTGCTGCCAACACGGTCAGCGAGAAGCTGGGCGGCTTGATCAGCCTGGGCTTGCTGCTGCCAGCGCTGGCGGTGGGTGCGCGCCGGCTTCACGACATCGGCAAGAGCGGCTGGTGGCAACTCCTCATGATCTCGGGGATCGGATTCCTGGTGCTGGTTTACTGGTGGGTCCAGCCCACGGAGGACGACGTCAGCAGCTACGGCTCCAGCCCGGCCTGAGTTTTCAGTTTTCGCAAAGCCATGAAAAAGGGCCACGGTGCTTTCGCACCGTGGCCCTTTTTTTGCGTCAGGCCGCAAAAATGTGGGGTTTGCCTCCGGGCTTCTCGGGAAGCCCGGCATCCGTCCCCACGATTTTGATTACATCCCCATGTCGCCCATGCCGCCCATGCCACCCATGCCGCCGCCCATGCCGCCGGCAGGTGCGTCGTCTTTAGCGGACTCGCAGACCATGCATTCGGTCGTCAGCATCAGGGATGCGACGGAAGCGGCGTTTTGCAGAGCCGTGCGGGTCACTTTCGTGGGGTCCAGGATACCCATTTCGATCATGTCGCCGTAGGTGTCGTTGGCGGCGTTGAAGCCGTAGTTGCCGGTTCCGGCCAGCACGGCGTTCACCACCACAGAGGCTTCGCCGCCTGCGTTGTAAACGATTTCGCGCAGTGGGGCTTCGATGGCGCGCAGGACCAGCTTGATGCCGGCGTCCTGGTCAGCGTTGTCACCCTTGATGACGCCTGCGGTCTGCTTGGCACGCAGCAGAGCCACGCCGCCGCCAGCCACGATGCCTTCTTCGACGGCAGCGCGGGTCGCGTGCAGTGCATCTTCAACGCGGGCTTTCTTTTCCTTCATTTCGACTTCGGTGGCAGCGCCAACCTTGATCACGGCAACACCGCCGGCCAGCTTGGCCACGCGCTCTTGCAGTTTTTCACGGTCGTAGTCGCTGGTCGCTTCTTCGATCTGCACGCGCACTTGCTTGACGCGCGCTTCGATGTCAGCAGCTTCGCCGGAACCGTCGATGATGATGGTGTTTTCCTTGCCCACTTCGATGCGCTTGGCCTGGCCGAGGTCGGCCAGCGTCACTTTTTCGAGCGACATGCCGACTTCTTCAGCGATGACCTTGCCGCCGGTCAGGACGGCGATGTCTTCGAGCATGGCCTTGCGGCGGTCGCCGAAGCCCGGTGCCTTGACGGCAACCACTTTCAGGATACCGCGCAGGGTGTTCACGACCAGCGTAGCCAGGGCTTCGCCTTCGACTTCTTCGGCAATGATCAACAGCGGACGGCCAGCCTTGGCGACTTGTTCCAGGGTAGGAAGCAGGTCACGGATGTTGCTGATCTTCTTGTCGTAGAGCAGGACGAACGGGTTGTCCAGCAGTGCGGACTGCTTTTCAGGGTTGTTGATGAAGTAAGGCGACAGGTAGCCGCGGTCAAACTGCATGCCTTCGACCACGTCGAGTTCGGATTCGAGCGACTTGCCGTCTTCAACGGTGATCACGCCTTCCTTGCCGACCTTGTCCATCGCATCGGCAATGATCTTGCCGATGGTTTCGTCAGAGTTGGCCGAAATGGAGCCGACTTGAGCGATTTCCTTGGAGGTGGTGGTGGCTTTGGAAGCTTTCTTCAGTTCTTCGACCAGGGCATGCACTGCCTTGTCGATGCCGCGCTTCAGGTCCATCGGGTTCATGCCGGCGGCCACGTACTTCATGCCTTCGTGAACGATGGCTTGAGCCAGCACGGTAGCCGTGGTGGTGCCGTCGCCTGCGATGTCAGAGGTCTTGGAAGCGACTTCCTTGACCATCTGCGCGCCCATGTTCTGCAGCTTGTCCTTGAGTTCGATTTCCTTGGCGACGGACACGCCGTCCTTGGTCACGGTCGGGGCGCCGAAAGAGCGCTCCAGCACCACGTTACGGCCTTTGGGGCCCAGGGTGACCTTGACGGCGTTGGCCAGGATGTTCACACCCTCGACCATGCGTGCGCGGGCTTCGCCGCCGAAAATTACGTCTTTTGCAGCCATGATGCGGATTCCTTAAAATTTATGAATGAAATAGCATGTTTGCGCATATCACATATGCATGGACAGCTATTAAATAAGTAGCAAGATTGAAGATGACGAGAAATTACTTCTCGACCACTGCAAACAGGTCTTCTTCTTTCATGACCAGCAACTCGTCGCCGTCAACCTTGACCGTCTGGCCGCTGTACTTGCCGAACAGCACGCGGTCGCCGACCTTGACAGCCATGGCGCCGAGTTCGCCCTTGTCATTCTTCTTGCCTGGACCGACAGCCAGAACTTCGCCTTGATCAGGCTTTTCAGCGGCGCTGTCAGGAATCACGATGCCGGAAGCGGTTTTGGTTTCGTTTTCCACGCGTTTAACAATCACGCGGTCATGCAAAGGACGAAGATTCATGAAAAGCTCCTTGTTTTATAAAAATAACAATGGTTTGGGGGAAATCGGAAGCACCCGCTGAAAAGCGAATGCCTGTCAACAGAGTGGCGTGAACATGCTGCATGCTGTTAGCACTCCACCTCATCGAGTGCTAATGATAGGGGCATTCAAGTCTGTTTTCAAGACCCGCCGGTTTAATTGATCGGTCCGGTTGTGATCCGGGCCTGCCGCTTGGCCTGGAAATGATTTCCCAAGCTTTTTTTCGATGGACGAGATGGCCGCGAAGATTCGCGACATGCTCAATGGCGATGCCCCTACAGGCGCTGTGCTTCCATCGGAGAATAATTGAAATTTCCTTTCTTTAAAAAACCTGCCCTTATGTCCAGCGATAGTCATTTTTTGAAAGAGCGCCTCGCCGAAGCGGCCCGCTATGCACTCATGCGCCGGCTGCTGCCGGCCATCCGCCATAACCTGGCCGGTTCGCTGCAGCCCATCGGCATGATGTCGGCCATGCTGGAACGGCGGATCAAGTCAGCTGCGCCCGATATGGCGCAGCTTGGCAAGAACACGCAGGCCCTGACCACCCTGTCCCGCGAAGCCGTGGCCACTTCCCAGAACCTGATGGCCTGGCTGGGTCCCAGGGACAACGATGTGGTGGCGCTGAACGGCGCGGTTGAAGAGTCCCTGGGGCTGATGTCCACCGAACTCTCCTTTCGCGGGTTCTGCGTCGTCAACCAGACCGCCGAGGTGTCGGCCGAGTTGCCCAAAGGCATTCTGCGCAGCGTTTTCACCGCCAGCCTGATCGCCCTGACCGACTCGGTCGAGGAAGCGGCCAGCGTGGTGGTCAGCGCTGCGGGCGAGGCGGGCGACACCCGATTGAAAATCGCGATAGAGCCAGGCGGCATGGCTGAGCTTGCATCAATGGGAAGCCGGATGCCGACCTATCGCCTCCTGCAATGGGCCGATGTTCAGGCGCTCGCTGATGCGGAAGGCGTGCATCTGGACTATGCGCCCGACTTCGTGCAACTTGATTACTGCGCCGCAGCCACTGTGTTGACCCGTTGATCATGACCAGGAGGCCAGCATGACAAAGACGCCGTCTGCGCTGAAGTCAGAGCCGGGCGGCCCTGCTCACGACTTCAGAAGCCAGCTGCCGCCCGCAGCAGGGCGGCCTTGTCGGTCTTTTCCCAGGTGAATTCCGGCTCGTCACGGCCAAAGTGGCCGTAAGCCGCAGTCTTTTCGTAAATCGGACGCAGCAGGTCGAGCATCTGGATGATGCCGTTGGGGCGCAGGTCAAAGTGTTCCTGCACCAGCGCCGACAGTTTCTCGTCCGGAATCACGCCGGTGCCTTCGGTATAGACCGTCACGTTCATCGGCTTGGCGACGCCGATGGCATAGGCCACCTGGATCTGGCATTGCCGGGCCAGGCCGGCGGCAACGATGTTCTTGGCCACGTAACGCGCCGCGTAGGCCGCTGAACGGTCCACCTTGCTCGGATCCTTGCCACTGAAGGCGCCGCCGCCGTGCGGGCAGGCGCCGCCGTAGGTATCGACAATGATCTTGCGCCCGGTCAGGCCGCAATCGCCTTGCGGGCCGCCAATCACAAAGCGGCCGGTCGGGTTGATCAGATAGCGGGTGTTCTGCAGCCACTCTTTGGGCAGCACCGGCTTGATGATCTCTTCAATCACGGCTTCGATGAACGAGGCCTTCATCTTGTGCGGCGTTTCGCTCTGGTCCGGGCTGTGCTGGGTGGACAGCACCACGGTGTCGATGCTGTGCGGCTTGCCATCGACGTAGCGCATCGTCACCTGGCTCTTGGCGTCGGGACGCAAAAATGGCAGGCGGCCGTCCTTGCGCAGCTGAGCCTGGCGCTCGACCAGGCGGTGCGCGTAGTAAATCGGCGCGGGCATCAGTTCGGGCGTTTCGTCGCAGGCATAGCCGAACATCAGGCCCTGGTCGCCGGCGCCCGTGTTGAGGTGGTCGTCGCTCGCATGGTCAACGCCCTGGGCGATGTCCTTGCTCTGCTTGTCGTAGCAGACCATGACCGCGCAGCCCTTGTAGTCGATGCCGTATTCGGTGTTGTCGTAGCCGATGCGCTTGAGGGTGTCGCGCGCAATCTGGATGTAATCGACGTTGACTTCGGGGAGGGCGGTGATTTCGCCGGCCAGCACGACCAGGCCGGTGTTGGTCAGCGTTTCGGCGGCGACGCGGGCGTGCGGGTCTTGCTTGAAGACGGCATCCAGGATGGCGTCGGAAATCTGGTCGGCCACCTTGTCGGGATGGCCCTCGGAGACGGATTCGGAAGTAAAGAGAAAATCGTTCGCCATTGCGTACACTCCATGAAGTTTTGTTGGCGCGTTGCCAGCAGGAAGTGCTTTGGCGAACGCTTTAGCAGTTTGGTTTAATGTCGCCCTGCAAGTTGTTCAGTAACTCGGCGACAGGCGCAATTATAGGACGCCATCGTTTTTGCTTCATTAGCCCTTTAGCACCCTTTCCATGCTCTGGTTATTCCGTTTTTTCTCCCACTGGCCGCTGGCTGTGCTGCATGCGCTGGGTGCCGGGCTGGGCTGGCTGGTCTGGCTGGCCAGCGCGCGTTACCGGGCGCACTTTCGGGCCAATGTGGCGCAGGCGGGCCTGCCGTTTGAAGCGGCCCGGCCGGCGATTGCCGAGGCCGGGCGTTTCGTCGGCGAGCTGCCCCGGCTGTGGATGCGGCCACGCTCCCAATCGTGCCTGGAAAACGTCCGGGTGCAGGGCCAGGCCCATGCCGAGCAGGCTTTTGCGCAGGGTAAGGGCGTGATTTTTTTCGGTCCGCACTGCGGCAGTTTCGAGCTGGGGCCGCAGGCGCTGGCCGAGCTTTACGGGCCGCTTACCGCCATTTACCGTCCCGCCCGCAAGGCCTGGCTGGCCCGGCTCGAAAGCTTCGCCCGTGACCGCCAAAACCTCACCGTGGTACCCGCCAGCCTCAGCGGCATCCGGCTGATGCACCAAGCCCTCAAGGCCAACCAGGCGGTGGCCATGCTGACCGACCAGGTGCCGCCCGAAGGCCTGGGAATCTGGGCGCCGTTTTTTGGCCGGCCCGCCTACACCATGACGCTGGCGGCCCGGCTGGCCTTGCAAAGCGGCGCGGCGCTGCTGCCGGTCAGCTGCGAGCGCCTGCCCCGGGGCCGGGGTTATTTCCTGAAGATCTGGCCGGCGGTGGAGGGTCTGCAAACCCGCGAAAAGGCCGACATGCTGCAGGCTGTCACCCGGATCAACCAGGCGATTGAAGCCATCGTGCTCAGCCAGCCGGGTCAGTATCTGTGGGGCTACGCCCGCTACAAGACACCGCGCAAGGAAGCCGCTTGAAAAACTTTGGCCAATGGGCCGGCCGCGTCACCACCCTAGGCGGCATTGCCTTCATGAAAGGGCTGGCCCACCTGCCGCTGCCCGTGGTGCGCGCCCTGGGAACGGCGCTGGGCTGGGTGCTGTATGGCTTGATCGGCGGGCGCCGGCGCGTGGTGCATGCCAATTTCTCGGTGTGCTTTCCCGAGCTTTCAAAGGCGGCGCGGCACAAGCTCGCCCTGCAGACCTTTGTCTATTTCTCGCAAGCCTGGCTGGACCGCTCCTGGCTGTGGCATGCGCCCAGGGAATGCGTACAGAAGCGTGTCCGGCTGACCGGCGCGGTCGAGGAGTTGGCCGGCACGGCGCCGACGGTGATTTTCCTGCCGCATTTTGTCGGCCTGGATGCAGCCTGGGCCGGCATGGCGCTGGCGATGCCCCGGCCCTCGACCACGATTTACACCGACCAGTCGAACAAGCTCGTCGATCAATGGATATTGCAGGGCCGTCAGCGCTTTGGCCACCTGCGCCTGTTCGGACGCATCGAGGGCGTCAAGCCCATCGTGGCGGCACTGCGTGAAGGCCAGCCGCTGTACTTGCTGCCCGATATGGATTTTGGCCCGGACGAATCGGTGTTCGTGCCGTTTTACGGTGTCCAGGCCGCCACCGTGCCGTCGCTGTCCCGATTTGCGCGACTGGGCCGGGCCAAGGTCGTGCCCTTGCTGCCGCGCCTGACAGCTGACGGCTACGAGGTGCAGGTGCTGCCCGCCTGGACCGACTTTCCCGGCAGCGACCCGGTGGCCGACACGGCGCGCATGAACGCCCGGCTGCAGGACTACATCGCCACCATGCCGGCGCAGTATTACTGGGTCCACAAGCGCTTCAAGACCCGGCCCGAGGGCGAGGCTTCGCTGTATTGAGCCTGGTTACGCAGTCTTGATGCTATATTTTTAATAGCTATCTGTGCTTATGGGCTGTGCGCTACAGCCATTTTTTGCTTAAATTTTGCTTTTTTCAGCATCCGCCGGCCGTTCAGGGCTGTTCAGGCGTCTGTGGTGGCGATGCGTCAGTGTCAGCTTCAGCTTCAGCTTCAGCTTCAGCTTCAGGAAGCACTTTGGGCGCCTTGACCGGCTTTTCCTTCGGGTGCGCCCAGTCCCACAAATGCTGGGCCACTTCTTCAACGCCCTGGCGCTTGAGCGAAGAAAAGAGCTTGACGTCGCCGCCGCCAGCCTGCAGCTTGACGATCTGCAGCGCCTTGGCCGCATCGGTCTTGTTGAGCTTGTCGGACTTGGTCAGTAGCACCAGGAACTTCAGCCCGGCCTCGACACGCGGCCGGATCACGTCGAGCAGCACTTCGTCCAGCTCCGTCAGTCCCAGGCGCGGGTCGCACAGCAGGACGATGGCCTTGAGGTTGTCGCGCGTCTGCAGGTAGTTGCCCATCACCTGTTGCCAGCGGTACTTGGCTTCCTTGGGCACGGCCGCATAGCCGTAGCCCGGCAAGTCGGCCAGCACGGCATCGGTCACGCCCTGCTTGCCCAGCGAGAACAGGTTGATGCTCTGGGTGCGGCCCGGCGTCTTGGAGGCAAAGGCCAGCCGGTGCTGCTGCGTCAGGGTGTTGATGCAGGTGGATTTGCCGGCGTTGGAGCGGCCCACAAAGGCAATTTCGGGAACCTCGATGCGCGGCAGGTGCTTGAGTTCGGGCGCGGTCGTCAGGAATTTGGCGGTGTGCAGCCAGCCCATGGCGATTTTCGGATCGGGCGCGGTTGCGGCGGTGGAAGGAGGCAAGGAAGCTGAAGCGTCTGGAGAAGTCATGGTGGGGCGATCCCTGAAGGTCGGAGGCTGCGCTGCCATTGCAAGGCAGGCAAGGAAAAATAATGGATTGAAAACAGCACACCCCGGCGGGCAGGGCATGCAGGGCCATTTTCCAAATCCCGATAATAGGGCCTGGCGTCAAGCCATTGTAAAATCCCGGATTACCAAGTTCTGTGCGCCAACCAATTAAAAGCCCCGATATGAAGCTGTTAGCTACTTCCCTACTGGCCGCCTTGCTGGCCTTGCCCGTCATGTCTTCATTTGCTGCGGGTGAAGCCGCACCTGCAGACGCCGCACAGACGCATGCCGCACCCGCCGCAGCGCCGGCCATGGCGGCCAAGCCTGACCTGGTCAAGGGAGAAGCCACATTCACGGCAGTATGCGCAGCCTGCCACGGCGCCGACGGCAATTCCGGAACCCCCGCCTATCCCAAGCTGTCGCAGCAGCACCCCGAATACCTGGTCAAGCAGTTGCAGGAATTCAAGTCCGGCAAGCGCAAGAACGCCGTCATGCAGGGCTTTGCCGCCACGCTGTCCGATGACGACATGAAAAATGTCGCTTACTGGGCGACGTCCAAAAAAGCAAAACCCGGTTTTGCCAAGGACAAGGAAACCGTCACCCTGGGTGAACGCATTTACCGCGGCGGTATTGCAGACCGCCAGGTTCCAGCTTGCGCCGGTTGCCACAGCCCTACTGGCGCAGGCATTCCTTCGCAATACCCGCGCCTGAGCGGCCAGCATTCCGAATACGCCGCTGCGCAGCTGACTGCTTTCCGCGATGGCGTGCGCGCCAACAGCCTTCAGATGACCCAGGTCGCCGCCAAGCTCAATGACAAGGAAATCCGCGCGGTTGCCGACTACATCGCCGGCCTGCGCTGAGCCGTTGAACCTGCGGGTTTTTCCTTGAATCAAGGGAAACTTTTTGACGCTGCCCGTCAAGAAACTTTCGCTGGCATTGAACCGAAGCCGCAATAATCAGTCATATCAAGGCGGGTCTTTCTGAAGAAAGCCCGCCTTTTTGTTGTTACCGTCTTCTTTCACATCACACAAAAGCCCTCGGGTTCTCAATTTCACCTATGACCGTTTCCACCGAAGGTATGAAAGTCAACTGGGGCTCGCGCACCCTGCGCGCGTGCGTGGAGTTGCTGTCGTCGATGCGATTTTCGATTTCGCTGCTGACCGTCATCTGCATTGCGTCAATCATTGGTACGGTGCTCAAGCAGCAGGAGCCACTTAGCAACTACGTCAACCAGTTCGGGCCGTTCTGGGCGCAGGTGTTCAGTCTGGCCAGCCTCAACACCGTGTACAGCGCCTGGTGGTTCCTGCTGATCCTGGCTTTCCTGGTCGTCTCTACCTCCCTGTGCATTGCGCGCAACACGCCCAAGATCCTCGCCGACTTCAGCCAGCTCAAGGAAGACGTGCGCGAGCAAAGCCTCAAGGCCTTTGGCCACCGCGCGCAGGCCGCCCTGGCCGAGTCGCCTGAAGCGGCCGCACGGCGTATCGGCCAGACCCTGGTGCAAAGCGGCTGGAAGGTCAAGCTCCAGCAACGAAATGCCGGCTGGATGGTGGCCGCCAAGAAGGGCGCGGTCAACAAGCTCGGCTATATCGCCGCGCACAGCGCCATCGTGCTGATCTGCATCGGCGGCCTGCTGGACGGCGACATGATTGTGCGGGCGCAGATGCTGCTCAATGGCAAATCGACCTATACCGGCGGCGGACTGATCGCCGATGTGCCCGCAGCGCACCGCTTAAGCGAGCGCAACCCCACCTTTCGCGCCAATCTCCTGGTCTCCGAAGGCACGCAATCGAGCACCGCGATCTTGAACCAGCCCGGCGGCGTGCTGCTGCAGGAGCTGCCTTTTGCGGTGGAACTGAAGAAATTCAGCGTCGAGTACTACTCCACCGGCATGCCCAAGCTGTTTGCCAGCGACATCATCATCCATGACAAGGCCAGCGGCGAGAAAACGCCGGCGCGGGTCGAGGTCAACCATCCGGCGAACTACAAGGGCGTCGAGATTTACCAGTCCAGCTTTGACGACGGCGGCTCCAGCGTCACGCTCAAGGCGATCCCGATGTCCGCTGCCAGCAAGGCCTTCGAGATTCAGGGAACGATTGGCGGCATCAGCGCGCTGACCAATGGCCAGGGGCCTGGCGCCGAGCAGCTCACGCTTGAATACACCGCGCTGCGCTTGATCAATGTGGAGAATTTTGCGGGCAGCAACGGAGGTGTTTCGGGTTCCGGCGCGGATGTGCGCAAGGTGGATCTGCACCAGGCGATTGAAACGCGGCTCGGCGCGGCCAACAAGACCGTGACCCAGAAACAACTGCGCAATGTCGGCCCCAGCATCAGCTACAAGCTGCGCGATGCCGCCGGCCAGGCGCGCGAATTCCAGAACTACATGCTGCCCGTCAAGATGGACGACAGCGCCGACAACCCGGCCATGTTCCTGATGGGCGTGCGTGAAAACCCAGTGGATGCTTTTCAGTACCTGCGCATTCCGGCCGATCCGGAAAGCAGCACGGCGACTTTTGTGCGCCTGCGTGCCGCGCTGGCCGATCCGGCGCAGCGCGAGCTGGCCGTCAAGCGTTACGCCCGTCTGGCCGTGGGCACGGACCGCCCTGAACTGGCGCGGCAGCTGAGCGAGTCGGCATCGCGTGCGCTGGCTTTGTTTGCCGGAGCGGAAGCTGTTCCCGTTGCCGGCGCTTCAGCCGCCAAGGTGAAACCGGTGGCCGGATTGCAGGCCATTTCCGACTTCATGGAGGCCAACGTGCCCGAGGCGGAGCGCAGCCGTGCCGGTGAAGTGCTGGTTCGCATCCTGAATGGCGTGCTGTTTGAGCTGACCGCAATGACGCGCGAGCAAGCCGGCCTCAAGCCCTTGCCGCAGGACGAGAAAACCCAGGCCTTCATGTCGCAGATGGTGCTGAGCCTGTCGGACGCACCCCACTATCCGGCGCCCATGGTCTTTGAACTCAAGGATTTCAAGCAGGTCCAGGCCAGCGTCTTCCAGGTGGCGAGAGCCCCCGGCAAGAAGATTGTCTATCTGGGTTGTGCTTTCCTGATCCTCGGTGTCTTTGGCATGCTCTACATCCGCGAGCGCCGGCTCTGGGTGTGGCTGGCACCGCAAAAGCACACCCCTGAAGGCAGCAATGATGATTCCACGGGCAGTGGCGATGCCGTGCATTCAGTGTCAGAATCCGCCGGAAAAAGCCAGGCCACCATGGCCTTGTCCACCAACCGAAAAACCATGGATGGCGACAAGGAATTCGAGATGTTGAAGACAAAACTGCTGCAGGCCCCCCTATGAATACCACGACGAGCATCAACACCACGACCACTCTTTCGGCCGGGCGCGGCAACAGCACGCTCAGCCTGAACGAAGGTTACTTTGCCCGCCGCAATGCGCTCGACTGGGTGTTTGCCGCGCTGGTGGCGGGCGGCTTGCTGTATGCCTTTGCCCGCTACAGCGCTTACATGGATGTCTATGAAAAAGGCATTTTGTTCGCGGCCATTCCGGCCACCATTGCCATGGGCTGGTTCTGGCGGCCCCTGCGCCTGCTCATGGCGGTCGTCGCCGGTTTCGCGCTGTTGGGCATCGCGTCCTACCAGGGCGACCTGGCGCGGGCCGAGCAGGTGTTCTGGCTCAAGTATTTCCTGTCCAGCCAGTCGGCCATTTTGTGGATGAGCGTGCTGTTTTTCATGAGCACGATTTTTTACTGGCTGGGCATGTTCGCCGGCAACACGCCGACCAGCACCGGCTCCAGCCACAGCGCAACGCTGGAGTCGCTGGGTTCCAAAATCGCCTGGGTAGGCGTTGGCATGGCGCTGATCGGCACGCTGGTGCGCTGGTATGAAAGCTACCTGATCGGCGCCGACATCGGGCATATCCCGGTCAGCAACCTGTACGAGGTGTTCGTGCTGTTTTGCTGGATGACGGCGGCGTTTTACCTTTACTTTGAAGCCGAATACAAGACCCGCGCGCTGGGCGCGTTCGTCATGCTGGTGGTCAGCGGCGCGGTCGGGTTTTTGCTCTGGTACACCGTGGTGCGTGAAGCCCACGAAATCCAGCCACTGGTGCCGGCGCTGAAAAGCTGGTGGATGAAGCTGCATGTGCCGGCCAATTTCATCGGCTACGGCATGTTTGCACTGGCGGCCATGGTGGCGCTGTCCTACCACGTCAAGCAGCAGGCCCATGAAACCCGCTGGTACAGGCTCACGCCCCTGTGGCTGCTGGGCGTGGTGCTGTGCTTCGTGCCGATTGTTTTCCGCAAGTCGCCGCTGGAGGCAGGCGGCAGCCATTACTGGATCGGTTACCTGCTGGTGGCCGGCCTGATTGCAGGCGGCATCTTGCTGGGCCGCAAGCACATTGCCGCGCGCCTGCCGAGCCTGGAAGTGCTGGACGACGTGATGTACAAGGCGATTGCCGTCGGTTTTGCCTTTTTCACGATTGCGACCGTGCTGGGCGCGCTCTGGGCGGCCGAGGCCTGGGGCGGCTACTGGAGCTGGGACCCGAAGGAAACCTGGGCGCTGATTGTCTGGCTCAACTACGCTGCCTGGCTGCACATGCGCCTCATGAAGGGCTTGCGCGGCACCGTGGCCGCCTGGTGGGCGCTGGTGGGCCTGCTGGTTACCACCTTTGCCTTCCTGGGCGTCAACATGTTTCTGTCGGGCCTGCACAGTTACGGAACCTTGTAGCAAAAAACTGAATCCTTGTAAGAACTCGCTGCGTACCACGACCAATGTACATCCAGTACTTCAAGGACATTCATCATGCTCATCAAGACCAACGCCCACGGATTCAACCATGCGGTTCCCAGCGAAATCACGCCGCAGGGCATTTACCAGAGCCGGCGTGACCTGATCAAGCTCATGGCCACGGGAACGGCCGGCGCGGCACTGGCCAGCTGGGCGGGCCGCGACGCACTGGCTCAGGCCGTACCGAAGCCCGGCAAGCTGGCGGTCTTGGCGGGCGCTAAATCGGCCGTTGCCGGCGCGGTGACGATGGAAAAAGTCACCGATTACAAAGACGCGACAAGCTACAACAACTTCTACGAGTTCGGCACCGACAAGGCCGACCCGGCCAGGAATGCCGCGACGCTGCCGGTCAAGCCCTGGTCGGTTGCGGTCGAAGGGCTGGTCAAGAATCCAAAAAACTTCACGCTTGAAGAGCTGCTCAAGCTCAGTCCGCAGGAAGAACGCATCTATCGCCTGCGCTGTGTCGAGGGCTGGTCGATGGTGATTCCCTGGGTCGGTTATTCGCTGTCCGAGCTGATCAAAAAGGTCGAGCCGCTGGGCAGCGCCAAATACGTCGAGTTCATCACGCTGGCCGACCCAAAGACCATGCCGTTTGTCGGTTCCCGCGTGCTGGAGTGGCCTTACGTCGAGGCCTTGCGCCTTGACGAGGCGATGCATCCGCTGGCGCTGCTGACCTTTGGCATGTACGGCGAAGTGCTGCCCAATCAGAACGGCGCGCCGGTGCGCATGGTCGTGCCCTGGAAATACGGTTTCAAAAGCGGCAAGAGCATCGTCAAGATCCGCTTCACCGACAAGGAGCCGCGCACCGCCTGGAACAAGGCAGCCGCCCAGGAGTACGGCTTTTATTCGAACGTGAACCCGCTGGTGGACCATCCGCGCTGGAGCCAGGCCACCGAGCGGCGCATTGGCGAAGACGGCTTGTTCGCCAAGAAGCGCAAGACGCTGATGTTCAACGGCTATGAAGCGCAGGTTGGCCAGCTGTATGCGGGCATGGACCTCAAGAAGAATTTCTGATGGCTGCCTGGATGGCGGGGCGGCAAAAATGGTTGCTGCACCCGGCGGCAAAACCGCTGATCTTCATGGTGTGCCTGTTGCCGTTCGCGTGGCTTTTCTACGCGGCATGGAGCGACCAGCTCGGGGCCAATCCGGCCGAGGCCCTGGTCCGCGCCACGGGTGACTGGACGCTGCGCTTTGTCTGCATCGTGCTGGCCGTAACGCCCTTGCGCGTCATCACCCGCACACCGGCGCTGGCCCGCTTTCGCCGCATGCTGGGCCTGTTCGCCTATTTTTATGTCGTGCTTCACCTGCTCAGCTACAGCTGGTTCGACATGGGTTTTGACGTTGCCGATATTGCCAGGGACATCGCCAAGCGGCCCTTCATCCTGGTCGGGTTTTCTGCCTTTGTGCTGCTCACGCCGCTGGCGGCGACTTCGTTCAACGCCGCCATCAAGGCCATGGGTGCGAAGCGCTGGCAGTTGCTGCACAAGCTGGTCTATCTGATTGCCGGCCTGGGACTTTTGCATTTCTTCTGGATGCGCGCCGGTAAAAACAACTTCAATGAAGTGTTTGTGTACGCCGCCATCGTGGCCCTGCTGCTGGGCTGGCGGGTATGGAACCATTGGGCCAAGGCCCGGAGACGGGTTTCAAACAACGCGGCAGTCGGCGTTCATTGATGCCTTGATGCTATAAAAAAAGTAGCTGACTGCGCCCGTGTATCAAGCGCAAAAGCGACTTTTCATGCTGAAAATAGGCTGCTAACGCCTCAACCCGTCGTCAAGGCATCAACAGTTCGCCCCGGAACGTATCCGCCGCCGTTTCGCGCGCACGAATCAGCCGGGCCAGGTCGCCATCGACCAGCAGTTCGGCGGCGCGACCGCGGGTGTTGTAGTTGCTGGCCATGCTCATGCAATAAGCCCCCGCCGACATGACGGCCAACTGATCGCCGGCAGCCACATCGAGGATGCGGTCACGGCCGATCCAGTCGCCGCTTTCGCAGACCGGGCCCACCACGTCGTAAATGACGCCGGCAGTTTCCGTTGCGGCCCGTTCGACGGGAACGATGGCATGGAAAGCCTGGTACATGGCCGGGCGGGGCAGGTCGTTCATGGCGGCGTCGATGATGCAGAAATTCTTCTGCTCGCCGGGCTTGAGGTAGAGCACTTCGGTGATGCAGATGCCGGCATTGCCGACCAGCGAGCGGCCCGGCTCGATCATCAGCTTCTTGCCGCCATAGCCGCGCGCGTCCAGCTTGGCCAGCAGTTGCCGCCACAGCGCGTCCGCTTCGGGTGGCATGTCATCGGCGCTGTAGTTGATGCCCAGTCCGCCACCAAAGTCGATGTGCGCCAGCGCAATGCCGGCCGCTTCAATCGCAGCCACCAGGTCAAGCACCCGGTCCATCGCATCCAGGTACGGCGTGACCTCGGTGATCTGCGAGCCGATATGGCAATCAATGCCGACAACCTTCAGGCCTTCCAGCGAAGCGGCATGCTGGTAAATGCGCAGGGCATCCTCATGGGCGACGCCGAACTTGTTGCCCTTCAGGCCGGTTGAAATATAAGGGTGCGTCTTCGGATCAACATTCGGATTGACGCGGATGCTGACCGGCGCCCTTAGCTTCATGGCAACAGCCACTTCCGACAGCACATCCAGCTCGGCTTCGCTTTCGACATTGAAGCAGCCAATGCCGGCCGCCAGCGCCTGGCACATTTCGGCGCGGGTTTTGCCGACGCCGGAAAAAATGACCTTCTTCAGATCACCGCCCGCAGCCTGAACCCGTTCGAGTTCGCCGCCCGACACGATGTCAAAGCCGCAGTCCGCGCGGGCGAACACCTGCAACACCGCCAATGAGGAGTTCGCCTTCATGGCGTAGCAAATTTGCGCATCCCGGCCTTCAAAACCGCGCTGGTAAGACGCCAGCGCCGACAGCATGGCGGTTTTTGAATAGATGAACAGAGGCGTTCCGTAGGTCGCAGCCAGTTCGCTGGCGCGCACATCTTCGGCAAACAGCGCGTTGTCACGGTACGCAAAATGGGGATGACCGGGAAGGGCTGGCAGTGTCATGGAGCTGGTTCTAAAGGGACGATTGAAGAAGGGGGGCGGGCATTGCAGCAAGGCTGAGCCTGCTGCGGCAGTCCGGCCGGGGCAGGAGAATGCATTGATCGCAAAAGCCTGGGCGGTTATTGGCTGGCGGATGCCGCCGGAGCCGGTGCAGTCACTGCCGCAGGCGTCTGGGAAAGGCCGGGTGGCATGGCCAGGGGCTGCGGCATTTGGGGTGGCACTGGCAGAAACAAGGGGCCTTTCTGTCCACAGCCGGACAGCACTGCGGCGCCCGCCACAACGGCAATAAGACCATGCCTGCAAACAACAGCATAAAGCCGGCCTAGAATTCGGGGTGAAAAAACCATGAATAGGATTGTAATGACGGACCTTGAATACCAGAACCAGGCCGAGAGTGTGCTCAAGGCTATCGAAAAGGCATGCGACCGGCTCAATGACGAGAGCGACGTGGACATCGACAACCAGCGCACCGGCGGCATGATCACCCTGACTTTTTCCAACCGCAGCCAGATCATCATCAACCTGCAAAAACCGCTGCAGGAAATCTGGATGGCAGCCAGGGCAGGCGGGTTTCACTACAAATTCAATGGCGAACAGTGGACAGATACCAAGGACGCCAGCGAATTTTTTGCCAATTTGTCGCGCTATGCCAGTGAACAGGCGGGCCAGCCGCTGGTTTTTGCCGCTTCAGTCTGATCTCTGGAAGCCCAGCAAAAACGGACCTCACGGGTCCGTTTTTTTATACAGAACACGGCCCAAGGGGCTGATCAGTTCTTGAAAAGATCCAGAATCCGTTTTTTCTCATCGGAAGGTGGCAACACCTGAATACCGCCAGCCGGTCCAGGCGCCGTTTCCGTGCTGGAAGCTCCTGCGTCTGGCTGCATGCCGACGCTGCTGATACCCGCGCCTTTGGCGTACTCGTCGTAATACCACTCGCCATTGAGGTTCACCACGCCTTCAGGTGGCGGGTATTCGGTGACGGGCACGTCCTTGAGGGCATATTCCATGAAATTGATCCAGATCGGCAGGCTCAAGCCGCCGCCAGTTTCGCGGTCGCCGAGTTTTTTGGGTGTGTCGTAGCCCATCCAGACGGCCGCCGCCAGCGTGGGCTGAAAACCCACAAACCAGGTATCAATCGAATCGTTGGTGGTGCCGGTCTTGCCGAAAATATCCGGCCGCTTGAGCATGGCCTGGGCTTTGGCCGCCGTGCCCGAGCGTGCCACTTCCTGTAGCAGGCTGTCCATGATGAAAGCATTTCGCGCATCAATGCCCCGCATCGACTCGTTCAGCGCCGGTGGGGTGACTTCGAGCAGTATCTTGCCACGCTGGTCGGTGATTTTCGTGACCAGGTAAGGGTTGACGCGGTAGCCGCCATTGGCAAAAACCGAATAGCCGGTTGCCATCTGCATCGGCGTGACCGAGCCGGCGCCCAGCGCCATGGTTAGGTAGGCGGGGTGCTTGTCGGCGTCGAAGCCGAAGCGCGTGACCCATTCCTGGCCGTATTTGGCGCCTATGGACTGCAGGATGCGGATCGATACCAGGTTCTTTGATTTCTTCAGGGCTGTGCGCAAGCTCATCGGGCCTTCGAAGCCGCCGTCATAATTTTTGGGCTCCCAGGGTTGGCCGCCGGTGACACCCGCATCAAAAAACAGCGGCGCGTCATTGACCACCGTGGCCGGGGTAAAGCCTTTTTCCAGCGCTGCCGAATAAATAAACGGCTTGAAGCTGGAGCCGGGCTGGCGCCAGGCCTGGGTGACGTGGTTGAACTTGTTTTTTTCAAAATCAAATCCGCCTATCAGTGCGCGCACGGCCCCATCCCGGGGGTCCATTGCCACGAAGGCACCTTCCACTTCGGGCAATTGGGTAATCTCCCAGGTATCCTTCGGCGTTTTGACCACCCGGATCAGTGCGCCGGGGCGAATTTTGATGTTCGGGCCAGCCTTGTCGGCCAGACCCGACTGTGCAGGCCGCAGGCCTTCGCCAGTGATGGTGACCTTTTCACTGTTCAGGCGCATCGCCAGGATCCGTTTGGGACTGGCTTCCAGCACCACGGCAGACATGATGTCGCCGTTGTCAGGGTTGTCGGCCAGTGCGTCATCAATCGCATCTTCGGTTTCCTGGGGGTTTGACGGCAGGTCGATGAATTTCTCGGGACCCCGGTAAATTTGCCGGCGTTCGTAATCCATGATGCCCTTGCGCAAGGCTTTGTAGGCCACGGTCTGATCGGTGGATTTCAGGGTGGTATAGACATTCAGTCCGCGCGTATAGGTTTCTTCGCCGTACTGGCTAAACACCAGCTGGCGCACGGTTTCAGCCACATATTCAGCATGCACCCGCCCGGCATTGCGTCCCGTCCTGATCTGAAGTTCTTCTTCCCTGGCTGTTTTCGCCTGCTGGGCAGTGATGAAACCGTTTTGTTCCATGCGCTCAATGATGTAGAGCTGACGCGTTTTGGCGCGGGTGGGGTTGGCGATGGGGTTATAGGTCGAAGGCGCTTTTGGCAGGCCGGCCAGCATGGCGGCTTCCGCAATGCTGACGTCCTTGAGCGGCTTGCCGAAATAGGTTTCCGAAGCGGCCGCAAAGCCATAAGAGCGATTTCCCAGAAAAATCTGATTCATGTAGATCTCAAGAATCTGGTTCTTCGTCAGGGAATGCTCCAGCTTGAAGGTCAGCAAAATTTCATAAATTTTGCGGGTATAGCTTTTCTCGGCCGTCAGGTAGACATTGCGGGCGACCTGCATGGTGATGGTCGAGGCACCCTGGCTTTTTGCTCGGCCCAGATTGGCAAGAACTGCCCGGACAACACCCAGGTAGTCAACCCCACCATGCGAGAAAAAGCGTGCATCCTCAATGGCCAGCACCGCATCTTTCATGATTTGCGGAATTTCATCAATGGGCGTGAGTCTGCGGCGCTCTTCGCCGAACTCTCCAATGATCACGTTGTCTGCCGTGTAAATCCGCAGTGGCTGCTTGGGGCGGTAGTCTGACAGGGCTGAAATATCCGGCAGGTTGGGATAGGCCACTGCCAGCGCAACCGCCAGAAAAATCGCCAGCCCAGCAATGACCGCCAGCACCAGCCCAATGCTGCCCAGAAAGAACTTCACAAGGGAGCGCAACCAGGAAGATGGCCGCTTTGCCGCGCTGGATTTGGATCGGGAATCAGGTTTCTGAGCAGAAGAGGGCATCAAGGTCAATCATAAAGTCGCATCAGCATTATAAAAATTCCTAAAACAGATGTGTATCAAGCAGTCGTATGGGATTTACACTGTTACATCAAAAAGTATGCTTTTACATGGGAAGTATCCCTAAAGATCGTCTGCTTTTGACAACGTACATCTTGTTTTGTTGAAGAGAAATTGTTACTCCTCAGAGGCCTTGCTGCTAACATTCAGGAGATTTTTTTAAGCAAGCTGGTTACATAGTAGCCGTCATTTGGGGCACCCTTTGATCTCACTGGGATCGTTATTCAACCGTCAACAACCCCCTTTGCTGGGTGTCGATATCAGTTCGTCCAGTGTCATGCTGGTCGAGGTGAGCCGCGACAAGGCCGGCAACCTGGTTCTTGACCGCTGCGCCATTGAACCCCTGGAAACAGGATGGGTCACCGATGGCAACATCGAAAAATTCGACGAAGTTGCTGAAGTGCTTCGACGTGTGGTGAAAAAGAGCGGTACACGTACCAAAAACGTGGCCATGGCGTTGCCGCCTTCGGCCGTCATCAGTAAAAAAATCATCCTGCCGGGAGGGCTTAGTGAGGCCGAGCTTGAAATTCAGGTTGAATCCGAAGCCAATAAATACATCCCATTTTCACTCGATGAAGTCAGTCTTGATTTTTGTGTGCTGGGCCCCAGCGCAACTTCCAGTGGAGATGTTGAGGTACTGATTGCTGCTTCGCGAAAAGAAAAAGTCCAGGACAGGCAGGGTTTGGCTGAAGCTGCGGGACTCAAGCCCGTCGTGGTGGATGTCGAATCGTATGCTTCGCGCTTTGCCACGGCACGGCTGATCGAAAACATGCCCAACAAAGGTGTGGACACCATGGTTGCATTGTTTGAGATCGGTTCGCTGACCACCAGCATGCAAGTCATCCGTAATGATGAGGTTCTGTACGAGCGCGATCAGGCATTTGGCGGTGCGCAACTGACCCAGTTGATCGTCAGGCAGTACGGATTCTCGCTTGAAGAGGCAGAAACCAAAAAACGTGGCAGCGAACTTCCTGAAGACTACGAGTCGGGGGTTCTGAAGCCGTTTGTCGAAAACATGACGCAGGAAATTGGTCGTGCGCTCCAGTTCTTCTTTACCAGCACACCCTATAACCGGGTCGATTACGTGATGCTGGCAGGCGGTTCATCTTCATTGCAGGGACTGACGGAGTCGGTAACGAAGCAGACATCCTTTGCCTGCCTGCTGGTGAATCCTTTTGATGGCATGGAAATTGGCAGCGGCGTCATCGAAAAAAGAATGCGGCGTGAAGCCTCCTGTTACCTGACTGCCTGTGGCCTGGCTTTGCGAAGGTTTGTACAGTGATTCTGATCAACCTGCTTCCACACCGTGAAGCTGCCCGAAAACGCCGGCGTGAAGTTTTTTTTGCAACTCTTGGCCTGGCTGCACTGGCCGGTGTACTGATCTGCGGCGCCATGTATTCCTGGTACTCAGCCCAAATTGAAAGCCAGCGAGGAAGAAATACCTTTTTGCAATCAGAAATTTCCCGCCTGGATGAGCAGATCAAGGATATTGCGACCTTGCAGGCGGAGATTACATCGCTCAAGGCGCGTCAGACCGCTGTCGAGGATCTGCAGGGGAACCGCAATCTCCCGGTGTATTTGTTGAGCGAACTTGTCAAGCAACTGCCTGACGGCGTGTACATCAACAGCTTGAAGCAAGAGAACCAGACCGTCCTAATGACCGGTATTGCCCAGTCGAACGAACGTGTTTCAGAGTTGCTTCGTAATTTCTCAAACAACAGCCCATGGTTGGCCAAACCGGAGTTGGTGGAAATTACGGCTGGTACGGTGACATTAAGCCAGCGCGACCAGCGGCGCGTTTCCAATTTTTCAATGCGCGTGGAGATCAAACGGGCCAGTGATCAAAAAGAAACAGCGTCTTCTGCTGCTACGGCCAAGATTTGATGCCGCGTGAATGAACTGATCATGGTAAAAATTTCCAGACCCGCTATCGATTTCGCGGCCCTTCAAGGCCGCATCCAGAACCAATTTACCGGTCTTGATCCCAATGATCCGGCTTCTTGGCCCAGCTTTCCCCGTTACCTGCTATGCGCTGCCGTGACCGTCGCGGTTGTGGTCGCGCTCTGGTTTATGTGGTTGAGCGCTTCTGATGAAGAACTGACGGCAGAAAAAGCCAAGGAAGTCCAGCTGAGGCAAAGCTATACCAGCAAGTTGACACAGGCTGTCAATCTGGAGGTTTTGAAGAAGCAGCGTGAGCAAGTCCAGCAGTATGTGACGCAGCTTGAAAAACAGTTGCCCAGCAAAGCTGAAATGGATGCATTGCTTTCCGATATCAACCAGGCCGGTTTGGGTCGCAGCCTTCAGTTTGAACTGTTCCGGCCAGGTCAGGTGCTTGTGAAGGATTACTACGCTGAGTTGCCCATTTCGGTACGGGTGACGGGTGGCTATCACGATATAGGCGCTTTTGCTGCTGATATTGCCAACCTCTCCCGCATTGTGACGTTGAACAATATTGCCATTAACCCTGCGAAAGATGGCAATCTGGTTATGGACGCCACGGCAAAAACCTTCCGCTACCTGGACAATGAAGAAATCGCCTTGCAGCGCAAGAGTGTTTCGTCCACTGGGGCAAAAAAATGAGGTGTATTCAACAAGCCCTTGTTCTTAGCCTGATATTTACCCTCCTGGTACTGACGGGCTGTGGTTCGTCCGATCAAGAGGAATTGCAGCAGTGGATGATCACCCAGCGCAATTCGACCCGGCCCAAGATCGCCCCCTTGCAGGCACCCACCAAATTCACGCCGCAAACCTATGGCCAGGAAGGCTCCATCGAGCCTTTCAGCAAACAAAAACTGGTGCAGGCGCTGAAACGGGATTCCAGCCAGGCTACTGCCAACGCAGCACTGATTGCGCCAGAACTGAGTCGGCGCAAGGAACCACTGGAGGCAACTCCGCTGGACACCGTGGCCATGGTTGGCAGCTTGACGAAAGCCGGCCAGCCAGTTGCACTGGTACGGGTTGACAACCTGATCTACCAGGTACGAGTCGGCAATTATCTTGGCCAGAACTATGGCCGCATTACCGCCGTGACGGAGGCCAGTGTTGTATTGCGTGAAATCGTGCAGGACGCAGCAGGCGAATGGACAGAGCGGCCGGCGACTTTACAGCTTTTAGAGGAAAAGAAATGAACAAGCAGATAGCGGGATTGGCAGCGGAGGCGAGAGGGCAAGAGAGTCTGCCGCGTTTGCTTGGACGTGTAGTGCGCCGTGCATTATTCAGTGTGATGGTCGTGGCCAGTGCCATACCCCTGCTGGCAAGAGCAGAAAATTCAATCCAGTCTGTTTCAGGCTCGGTGCAGGGCGGTTCGGAAGTGATCCGGATCGAACTGGCCGAACCTCTGGCAGAAGTTCCAACGGGTTTCAGCATTCAGGCGCCTGCCCGTATCGCACTCGACTTTCAAGGCATCAGCAATTCCCTGGGGCGGTCAGCCATTGAAATCAACCTGGGTAACATGCGTTCAGCCAATGTGATCCAGGCCGGTGAACGCACCCGGGTGGTGCTCAATCTGAAGACACCTACCTCCTACAAGGCCGAGATACAAGGCAAGTCGCTGCTGATCATTCTGGATTCCCAGGCCGTGGCAGCACCTTCCGTGGTGGCTGCGCCTGTATTTGCCGAAAGCCGTAACCGTGACACGCTTCCGTTGAAGGACATCGATTTTCGCCGTGGCCCCGACAATTCCGGTCGGATTGTGGTGGCCCTGCCCAATAATGAAGTTGGTGTTGATATTCGCCAGCAGGGTAAAACCGTGGTGGTGGAGTTCCTGAAAACTGCATTGCCCGAAGGCCTGCGCCGGCGTCTGGATGTCACTGATTTCGGAACACCGGTCCAAACTGTTACCACCACCCAGGTGGGCGACAAGGTTCGCATGGTGGTCGAGCCCACGGGTCAGTGGGAGCAAAGTGCTTACCAGAGCGACAATCAGTTCGTGCTGGAAGTGCGTGCGCAAAAGGTTGACCCTGGCAAGTTGACCCAAGGCATAGGCTTCAACGGCGAAAAGCTGTCGCTGAATTTCCAGAACATTGAAATCCGGTCGCTGCTGCAGGTCATTGCCGACTTCACCAATTTCAACGTCGTCACCTCGGATACCGTAACCGGGTCTGTGACCTTGCGCCTGAAAGACGTTCCATGGGACCAGGCCCTGGATATTATTTTGCAGGCCAAGGGTTTGGGAATGCGCAAGACTGGCAATGTTTTGCTGATTGCCCCCAAAGACGAACTGGCCGCCAAGGACAAGCAGGAACTGGAGGCTCGCGTTGCCATACAGAATCTTGAAGCGGTGCGTACGCAATCATTCCAGATCAACTATGCCAAAGCCAGTGAAATTGCAGTGCAGATATCTGCTGGCGGTACTGGCGCGACAACGGCCCGGATATTGTCCAATCGAGGAAGTGTCATTGCCGAGCCGCGCACGAATCAGTTGTTCGTGACGGACATTCCTTCGCGGCTGGAACAGGTGCAAAATTTTATTGCCAAGCTTGATATTGCGGTTCGACAGGTGTTGATTGAGGCGCGCATCGTTGAAGCTTCGGATACTTTTGGCCGGTCTCTGGGCGTGAGATTGGGCGGTGGGACGATTGGTGCAGCCGGCGCCCTGACAAGGGGTAATACCAATGTCTCATTGGGCACCAATTATGGTGCGACGGTTGCGGATACGAGCGGCAATTTTGTCAGCTTCCCCGCTTCAACCCTGGGTGTTGCGAATGCCGCCTCCTCATTCGCAGTGTCGATTTTCAATGCATCGGCGAACCGCTTCTTGAACCTTGAACTGTCGGCACTGGAGGCAGACGGCAAGGGCAAGATTGTTTCCAGTCCGCGCGTTGTCACGGCAGACCAGACCAAGGCGCTGATTGAGCAGGGGACCGAGTTTCCGTACCAGACCGCCACCTCCAGCGGCGCCACGTCCTTGGCATTCCGCAAGGCCAATCTGAAACTGGAAGTCACGCCGCAAATCACGCCAGAAGGCAACATCATTCTTGACCTGGACGTGAACAAGGACAGCCGCGGCGAAACCACCGCAGCCGGTATTGCCATCGACACCAAGCATATTCAGACCCAGGTGCTGGTTGAAAATGGCGGTACGGTCGTGATTGGCGGAATCTTTACGCTTGAAGAAACCAATAATGAAGTCAAAGTTCCATTGCTTGGCGATGTGCCTTACCTTGGTAACCTGTTCAAGAGCCGGGAGCGCACGTCCAGAAAGCAGGAAATGCTGGTATTTATTACACCGAAGATGATTACGGACCGGGCTTCTGCGCGGTAAGTTGAATTTATTCTCTGAAGAATTGAAAGAGTGAAATGACGTTTTTGAAATATTTATCGGTTGCTGCTTTGGCTATCGCTTTAGTGGCCTGCGGTGGTGGAGGGGGCAGTTCAAGCGCGGATGGAACTGGAACTGGAACAACCACACCGATAACAGTGACAACACCGACGATGTCGCTCTCATTGGTGGATGCAACTGGCAATGAGGTTACTAATCGCTTGCTATCGCAGACACAGGCACAATTTTTAAAAGTCGTTGTAAAGAAGAGTACGGGTGCTGCTGCGCCCTATACACGCGTTGCTTTAACGCTGGATTCGACGCAGGCTGTGCTTGTTCCCAATGTCAGTTCACAGTTGACCGATGTAGCAGGAATATTGTTAGTGCGCATTGCACCTGCTGATGTCTCATCATCTGGCGCCGTACAGGTTACTGCAGCCACCACGGTAGATGCAGTATCACTGACCCAAAATTATGACCTTCAAATTACTCCCGGCACGGTAAGTCTGTCTGGTTTGGCTGTCTCATCGACGACCGTGCAAAAGGGGCAGTCAATTAACGTGGTTGTAGACGTAAAAGTTAATGGTGTAGCTGCAGCTTCAAATTCTGTCGCAGTGACTTTTGCCAGTGGATGTGGTGCAGTTTCACCAGCTTCAGCGTTGGTTGATGCCGCAGGTCAAGCCAAAGCTGTTGTGCAAACTAACAGCACGGGAGCATGTGTCGTAAGCGCCTCCTCTTCTGGGGTTTCAGTAGTTACTGGTTACACAGTGACCGCGCCGCCAATAGCTGGTCTTCAGTTCGTGAGTGCCATACCGTCCCTAATTTACCAAACGGGATCTGTTGGTGCAAATACTTCGGTCGTCAATTTCAAGGTCATTGACTCAGTGGGTGCGGCAGTAACGACAGGAGTCAAGGTGAATGCCAGTTTGACGAATACCGACGGTGGCATAAATTTCTGCGGGTCGCCTTCGTCCATTACGTCTGGATCCGATGGAGTCGCATCATTTTCCATTTGCGCAGGGACTTTGCCAACGACGGTGCAGGTGACCGCTACGCTGGATCCCCCCAATGCGGCAATCTCTACATCGTCCAATCTGTTGACCGTACAGACCGGGCTACCTACGCAACGCTTTTTTGATATTGCGGCCACACAGTTGAATTTCTACGCAGGTGGGTATTTCACTGGCAAGTTCAATGGCAATAGCGTGGACATCACAGTGAATGCTGCTGATCGTCAAGGCAATCCGGTGCCAGATGGAACGAAAATCGTTTTCGTCAGCGAAGGTGGGCAGATCAATTCTGCAGGACAAAGCAGTTGCCTTATCGCCAGTGGCTTTTGCACAGTGCGCCTGATTGGACAAGACTACCGGCCCATGGGTTCAAACGCTGCAAACGGGGATCCACGTCCTGGTCGTGTTACTGTGCTGGCTTACGCTGATGGTGAAGAGTATTTCATCGACACGAAAGATGCCAACGGCATTTATAACAATCGCTATGATATAGGCGAGCTTTTTGAAGACCTTGGTTCACCTTATATTGATAAGGATGAAAGTGGTGCATTCGTTTCTTCCTACAAAAATTTGGTCACTAATACTGATGATGGTGAAACCTTTTATCCAATGCCGGCTGGCTCTACGGGTAGTACCGCTTGCCCGGTTAACTCTAATCGAGGACTTTCTGTAGCAGCAACGTGCAACAGCAAATGGGATGGCTACACCAAGGTGCGTCGCTCGATCGTGATCGTGTTTTCGGGCGGCGAGATTGGGCAGCCAGGCTTCTATGATTCAACAATACCCGCCAAGTATCACACTCAAGTTATCAGTAAATCCAAAGGAGGAATTACCGTGCAGCTTTCTGACTATGACGGGAATCCGCTTCCTGCAGATGCAACATTGGCTGTCGAAGTGATTCCTAGCGGAGGTACATGCACTGCAACTTTGTTTGGAACCCAAATTGGTAGTTCAACTGAACCTACTGCTCATTCAGTTGGCTTGGACAAATGTTTGGGTGGCGAAGTGGTTCGGTTCAAGGCCAGCGTAACTGCCGGTAGCAGTACGAAGGTAACTGCCTTTGACGTGACGGTGCCCTGATCGGACTTTCAGTGGAATCAAGCCAGATCCGGCTACCTTCTGTGGCTCTGGTAGGCCTCCCCGGCTCAGGTAAATCCACCATCGGGCGGCAACTCGCCAGGCGGCTGAAGCTTTCTTTTCTCGACTCCGACCACGTCATCGAGGAGCGGCTTGGCTGCTCCATCCGTGACTACTTCGAGCGCGAAGGGGAGGCCAGCTTTCGCGATGTCGAGGAAGCGGTGATTGATGAGTTGACCGGAATGGCGAGCGGCGTGCTCTCCACCGGCGGCGGGTCGGTGTTGCGCCCGGCCAACCGTCAGCGCCTGCATGAACGGGGCCATGTGGTGTACTTGCGTTCTTCGCCCGAAGAGCTGTTTCGCCGCCTGCGCCATGATGTCAGCCGTCCTCTGCTGCAGGTGGCCGACCCCCTCGGCCGTCTGCGCGATCTGTATGCCCAGCGTGACCCGCTGTACCGGGAAACGGCCCACTTCGTCATCGAAACCGGCCGTCCCTCGGTCTCCACGCTGGTCAACATGATCAGCATGCAACTGGAACTGGCGGGTATCGTTCCAGGGCCATAGCGCAAAAGCCCGACCTGCCCAGCCATGCCGAAAGTGCCTCTACACTTCGGTGATGCAAGCAAATCCTCCTTCTCTCGCAACGGCCCAGGTGCAAATCAACCTGGCCGAACGCAGCTATCCCATCCTGATTGGCACTTCACTGCTGGCCAATGCACTGACCTATCAGCATCTGCCCCAAGCCGCAACGGCACTCGTGGTGTCCAACACGACCGTGGCGCCCCTGTACGCGGCGCAATTGACTGAAGCGCTGCAGGCGCACTACGGCAAGGTTCTGCTGGTGACCCTGCCCGATGGCGAAGTCCACAAGGACTGGCCGACCCTGCAACTGATTTTTGATGCGCTGCTTGAAAACGGCTGCGACCGCAAGACGGTGCTTTTCGCGCTCGGCGGCGGTGTGGTGGGCGACATGACCGGCTTTGCGGCGGCCAGCTACATGCGCGGCGTGCCGTTTGTGCAGGTGCCGACAACCCTGCTGGCCCAGGTGGACTCGTCGGTCGGTGGCAAGACCGCGATCAATCACCCGCTGGGCAAGAACATGATTGGCGCGTTCTACCAGCCCCAGCAGGTAATCTGCGACCTGGAGGTGCTGAAGACCTTGCCCGACCGTGAACTGAGCGCCGGACTGGCCGAAGTCATCAAGTACGGGCCGATTGCCGACATGGCCTTCCTCGACTGGATCGAAGCCAACCTGGATGCGCTGCTGGCCAAGGAGCCTGCCGCGCTGGCGCACGCCATTCAGCGCAGCTGCGAGATCAAGGCCTGGGTCGTCGGCCAGGATGAGCGCGAGTCGGGTCTGCGGGCGATTCTGAATTTCGGCCACACCTTTGGCCATGCGATTGAATCCGGGCTGGGCTATGGCGAATGGCTGCACGGCGAAGGCGTGGGCTGCGGCATGGTGATGGCCGCGCACCTGTCGCAGCGCCTGGGCCGGATTGACATGGCGTTTGTGCAGCGCCTGACCACGCTGATCCAGCGCGCCGGACTGCCGGTCAAGGCGCCGCTGCTCTCAAGCACGGACAATGCAGGCCGCTACCTCGACCTGATGCGGATTGACAAGAAATCCGAAGCCGGCGAGATTCGCTTCGTGGTGATTGATGGACCGGGCAAGGCCGCCGTGTGCGCCGCGCCCGATGCCGTGGTGCGTGAAGTCATCGACTTGTGCTGCGCCTGATCGGTCAATCGTGCAGTGCACTATGAAATTGATAGCTGTTTAGGCTTGTCGCTGTTGCGCAAAAGGCATTTTTTATGCATAAAACATGACCTGGGCCGCCTGCGCCTGTGATCCGGCCCTGTCGCGTGGCCGCCGCATTCCCGAGCCGGTGGCACCGACGCGGTCCGATTTCCAGCGCGACCGCGACCGGATCGTGCATTCCACCGCGTTTCGCCGTCTGGTGTACAAGACCCAGGTTTTTTTGAACCACGAAGGCGATTTGTTTCGCACCCGGCTGACGCATTCGCTGGAGGTGGCGCAGCTGGGGCGTTCCATCGCCCGGACCCTGCGGCTCAATGAAGACCTGGTGGAGGCGATTGCCCTGGCGCACGACCTGGGCCACACGCCTTTTGGCCATGCCGGCCAGGATGCGCTGAATGCCTGCCTTCAACGCCACAACGCCCAGAGCGCAGGCTTTGAACACAACCTGCAAAGCCTGCGTGTCGTCGATGCGCTGGAAGAGCGCTACCCGGCTTACGATGGCCTCAATCTGACCTTTGAGACCCGCGAGGGAATCTTGAAGCATTGCTCGAAACGCAATGCGCGTCATATCGAGGCACGCGAACCCTGGGGCGTGGCGCATCGCTTTGTCGAGCAGGCTGCGGGGCCGCTCTGGCGGCAGCCCAGCCTGGAAGCGCAACTGGCCAATCTGGCCGATGAAATCGCCTACAACGCCCACGACATGGATGACGGTGTGCGCTCGGGGCTGCTGAGCCTGGAGCAACTGGAGGATGTGCCGCTGTTCAGTCGGTATCGGCGTGAAACGCTGGGGGTGTATCCGGGTCTGCAGGGCCGGCGGCTGCTGTTTGAAACCATACGGCGCATGCTCAGCGCCCAGGTTTACGACGTGATCGATGCCACCCGGTCAGCACTTCGAACGGCGGCTCCGGCCGATGTCCAGGCCGTTCGCGAGCATGCCGCCCTGGTCTGCTTTTCCGATGAAATGGCCTTGCAGTCCGCGTCCCTCAAGCGCTTCCTGCTACAAAATCTATACCGTCACCCGCAGGTGGTGCAAACCACGCAAGCGGCGCAGCAGGTCGTGCGCGATCTGTTCGATGCCTATATGGCCGACCCGGCGGAAATGCCGCAGGCGCATATTGACCGCTTTGACGGCAGCGACAGTGCTCGCGCAGCAAGCGCAAAACCGGTGCGCGTGGTGGCCGATTACATCGCCGGGATGACGGACCGCTTTGCCGCCAAAGAGCACGAGCGCCTCAAGGGACGCGCGATTTTTCCGGGTTGACGGCCGCGCTGCATGTTCAGGAACTTTATGCTTTTATTGCATTGATTGCGCGGTACCAGGGCAAGACCCTTTGTGACATGCTGAAATATCATTAACAATCAGCAAAAGGTGGTTTCAGATTTGCATGTTCTGCCTTCTCTCAAAAGGAAAGAGTCATGTTTAATCGTCGTCAGTCGATCCTGAAGCTTGTTTCGGCCGCTGCTTTGATTGCCAGTCCCGCCCTTGGGGCGCAAACCCTTAAAACCAGCCGAAAAGTGACTCTTGGCCAGTCGGTGCCCCTCACGGGTGCGGCTGACCAGATTGGCCTGGCTTACCTGAATGGTGCAAAGATTTACTTCGATGCCCTCAATGCCAACAACGGGGTAGGCGGCTACAGCATTGCGGTCAAGGCGCTTGACGACGGGTACGACCCCGCGAAGGCGGCAGCCAATGCCAAAAAGCTGATCAGTGAAGGGGTTGATGCCCTGTTCGGCTTTGCAGGCACCGCCAGCTGTGACGCGGCTTATGCCGTGGCCAAATCTGCGGACACCCTGTTTTTTGCACCTTTTGCCGCATCGGACACGCTTCACGATCCTGCGCTTGTCAATGTGTTTCATGTCCGTCCGGCGCTGGCTGACGAGGCTTATAAAGTGGCGCGCCACTGTGCAACCCTCAATCAGGAGCGTATTGCCGTGTTTGCCGAGGACGATGCCATGGGGCGCGCCGGCCTGGCTGCCGTTAACCAGGCACTGGTTGACCTGAAACGACCGCCGCTTGTGGCCAGCGCCTTGTCACCCATCAACAGCGACAAGGTGGATGCGGCAGTTGCCCAGATCGTGAAAGCCCAGCCCCAGGCCATCATTTTGGCGAGCCTTTTCAATTCATCGGCGGCCTTCATCCGAAAAATGAGGCAGGCCGGCTTCGGCGGCCAGTTCCTGGCTTTTTCCGTCGTGGGCATCGATCCCTTGTTCAGTGCGCTGGGCAAGGAAATTGGCGGCATCGTTGTTTCCCAGGTGGTGCCTTCTCCGCGCAGCACCGCCATGCCGCTCATCAAGGAATACCTGAATGTGCTGAACCAGACCGACCAGGCGCCCAGCTATGAAAGCGTCGAAGGCTATGTTGCGGCCCGATGCTTTGCCCAGGGCGTGCGCCTGAGCATTGCGGGTGGCGGCAATCCAGATCGCGCGGGCTTGCAAAAAGCCTTTAATTCCATGACGGACTATGACGTGGGCGGCTTTCGCGTCAACCTGCGGCCAAAAAAATACGAATCGGTTCGCGCCATTGACCTTGTTACCATCACGCCGGACGGAAAAATCGTCCGCTAGGCGGCGGGATCTGGCAAGGCGGCCAGATCAAATTATCATGGCGCAAACTTCCGGCATTGCAGCTCATGGCCCGTCTTCCCCGCCTTACCGTTCCCGGTCATCCGCACCACATCGTCCAGCGCGGCAATAACCGGCAGGCGATTTTTTCATCGACAGCCGACTACCAGATGCTGCTGGCGCTTCTGGATGAAAACGCGCAAAAGTTCGGTGTTGCGCTGCATGCCTATGTGCTGATGGGCAACCATTTCCATCTGCTTGCCACACCCAGCACCGAAGAGGGCTTGCCGCGCATGATGCAGGCGGTCGGCCGGCGGTATGTACGCTATTTCAATGACAGCCAAGGCCGTTCGGGCACCCTGTGGGAAGGGCGCTACCGCTCGACGGTGATAGATCCCGACCGCTATTTGCTGGCCTGCATGGCTTATATCGACCTCAACCCGGTGCGCGCTGGTCTGGTCAAAGAGGCTGCGCTCTATCCCTGGTCCAGTCATGCGCGCTACGTGGGCTTGCGGACCGACAAGATGGTCACGCCGCATGCACTGTTCTGGGCTCTGGGCAACACCCCATTTTCGCGCGAAGCGGCTTATGCCGAACTGGTCGCCCAAGGCATCACGCCGGTTCAGCAGGAGGCACTGACTCAATCCGTACTCGGTGGCTGGGCGCTTGGTGATGAAAACTTTGTTGTGAATTTGCAAAAGCAGACAAATCGCCGCGTAAAAAAGACCTTGGCTGGACGACCTTTAGGGCTGGAAAAATCAAGCTAAAAGTGCCTTGTGCGCACGTCTGTTAATGGGTTTTAGCTATTAATTTTGATGTGTCCCTTATTATTTTTGATTAATAAAAATGATGAGTTAATTCGAATCTGACCCCAATTAAAATTTTTTGCAGAGAAGGCTGGCATGTACTATGCTCGTCTGCTGAAAATTTGAAACACCTGGCGAGCAGGACTGATACGTCGATCAACCTCTCCTGCTTGCTACCGACAAGGAATTGCCATGACCACGGCTGCTGAAATCAAGCATTTTGAACAACACGGTTTGTACGCTGGCGCCAACGAGCACGATGCCTGCGGTGTCGGCTTTGTCGCCCACATCAAGGGCCACAAGGGCCATGCCATCGTCCAGCAAGCCCTGAAAATCCTCGAAAACCTCGACCACCGGGGCGCGGTCGGTGCCGACAAGCTGATGGGCGACGGCGCCGGCATCCTGATCCAGCTGCCCGATGCGCTGTACCGTGAAGAAATGGCCGCTCAAGGCGTTGCGCTGCCGCCACCGGGTGAATATGGCGTGGGCATGGTGTTTTTGCCCAAGGAGCATGCGTCGCGCCTGGCCTGCGAGCAGGCGCTGGAGCGCGCCGTCAAGGCGGAAGGCCAGGTGCTGCTGGGCTGGCGCGATGTGCCGGTCAACCGCGATATGCCGATGTCGCCCACCGTGCGTGAAAAAGAACCCATCCTGCGCCAGATCTTCATCGGCCGCGGCAACGACGTGATCGTCCAGGACGCGCTGGAGCGCAAGCTCTACGTGATCCGCAAGACCGCCAGCGCCGCGATCCAGCGCCTGAAGCTCACGCACAGCAAGGAATACTACGTTCCCAGCATGTCCAGCCGCACCGTGGTTTACAAAGGCCTGCTGCTGGCCGATCAGGTCGGCACCTACTTCATGGACCTGACCGATGTGCGCTGCGTCTCCGCGCTCGGCCTGGTGCACCAGCGCTTTTCCACCAACACCTTCCCCGAGTGGCCGCTGGCCCACCCCTACCGCTATGTCGCGCACAACGGCGAGATCAACACCGTCAAGGGCAACTACAACTGGATGAAGGCGCGCGAAGGCGTGATGTCCTCGCCGGTGCTGGGCGCCGACCTGCAAAAACTTTACCCGATCAGCTTTCCCGGCCAGTCCGATACCGCGACCTTCGACAACTGCCTCGAATTGCTGACCATGGCCGGCTACCCGATCAGCCAGGCCGTGATGATGATGATTCCCGAGCCGTGGGAGCAGCACACGACGATGGACGAGCGCCGCAAAGCGTTTTACGAATACCACGCCGCCATGCTGGAACCGTGGGACGGCCCGGCCTCCATCGTCTTCACCGACGGCCGCCAGATCGGCGCCACGCTGGACCGCAACGGCCTGCGTCCTTCGCGTTATTGCGTCACCGACGACGACTTGGTCATCATGGCGTCCGAGTCCGGCGTGCTGCCCATCCCCGAGCACAAGATCGTGCGCAAATGGCGTTTGCAGCCCGGCAAGATGTTCCTGATCGATCTGGAGCAGGGCCGCATGGTCGATGACGAGGAAATCAAGGCGACGCTGGCGCACAGCAAGCCCTACAAGCAGTGGATTGAAAACCTGCGCATCCGGCTGGACGACGTGACCGGCAAGACAAAGGAAAGCGCCGTCACGGCTGCGGCAGTGCCGGGACTTTCGTTGCTCGACCGCCAGCAGGCTTTCGGCTACACGCAGGAAGACATCAAGTTCCTGCTCTCGCCGATGGCCGCCAACGGCGAGGAAGCCACCGGCTCCATGGGCAACGACAGCCCGCTGGCCGTGCTGTCGAACAAGAACAAGCAGCTCTACAACTACTTCAAGCAGCTGTTCGCGCAGGTGACGAACCCGCCGATTGACCCGATCCGCGAAGCCATCGTCATGTCGCTGGTGTCCTTCATCGGCCCCAAGCCCAACCTGCTCGACATCAACCAGGTCAATCCGCCGATGCGGCTCGAAGTCAGCCAGCCGGTGCTGAACAACGCCGACATGCAAAAGCTGCGCGACATTGAACTGCGCACGCAGGGCAAGTTCAAGAGCTACACCCTGGACATCACCTACCCGCTGGCCTGGGGCCGCGAGGGCGTCGAGGCCAAGCTGGCCTCGCTGTGCGCCGAAGCGGTCGATGCGATCAAGGGCGGCAACAACATCCTGATCGTCAGCGATCGCGCGCTGAGCGCCACCCAAGTCGCGATTCCGGCCCTGCTGGCGCTCTCGGCGATTCACCAGCACCTGGTGAAGGAAGGCCTGCGCACCACCGCCGGCCTGGTGGTCGAGACCGGCTCGGCCAAGGAAGTGCATCATTTCGCCGTGCTGGCCGGCTATGGCGCCGAGGCGGTTCACCCCTACCTGGCGCTGGAAACCCTGGCCGAGCTGTCCAAGGGCCTGCCGGGCGACCTGAGCACCGAAAAAGCCGTGTACAACTACACCAAGGCCATCGGCAAGGGCCTGTCCAAGATCATGTCCAAGATGGGCGTATCGACCTACATGAGCTACTGCGGCGCCCAGCTGTTCGAGGCGATCGGCCTGAACCGCCAGACGGTTGACAAGTTCTTCACCGGAACCTCCAGTCAGGTCGAGGGCATGGGCGTGTTCGAGATTGCCGAGGAAGCGCTGCGCATGCACAAGGCCGCCTTCAGCGACGACCCGGTGCTTAGCAACATGCTGGACGCCGGCGGCGAATACGCCTGGCGCGTGCGCGGCGAAGACCACATGTGGACGCCCGACACGATTGCCAAGCTGCAGCATTCCACGCGTGCCAACAACTGGAACACCTACAAGGAGTTCGCCCAGCTCGTCAACGACCAGAATCGCCGCCACATGACCTTGCGCGGCCTGTTCGAGTTCAAGATCGACCCAAGCAAGGCCATCCCGATTGACGAAGTCGAGCCGGCCAAGGAAATCGTCAAGCGCTTTGTCACCGGCGCCATGTCGCTCGGCTCCATCAGCACCGAAGCCCACGCCACGCTGGCCGTCGCCATGAACCGCATCGGCGGCAAGAGCAACACCGGCGAGGGCGGTGAAGACCCGGCGCGCTACCGCCAGGAACTCAAGGGCATCCCGATCAAGCGCGGCGACACGCTGAAAAGCGTGATTGGCGAAAAGGTCGTTGAAGTCGATTTGCCGCTGCAGGACGGCGACTCGCTGCGTTCGCGCATCAAGCAGGTGGCTTCGGGCCGCTTTGGCGTCACCGCCGAATACCTGGTGTCGGCCGACCAGATCCAGATCAAGATGGCGCAGGGCGCCAAGCCCGGCGAGGGCGGCCAGCTGCCCGGCGGCAAGGTCAGCGAATACATCGGCCAGCTGCGCTTCTCGGTGCCCGGCGTCGGCCTGATTTCGCCGCCTCCGCACCACGACATCTATTCGATTGAAGACCTGGCGCAGCTGATCCACGACCTGAAAAACGTCAACCCCCGCGCCAGCATCAGCGTCAAGCTGGTCAGCGAAACCGGCGTCGGCACGATTGCCGCCGGCGTCGCCAAGGCCAAGGCCGACCATGTCGTGATTGCCGGCCACGACGGCGGCACGGGCGCTTCGCCCTGGTCGTCGATCAAGCATGCCGGCTCGCCCTGGGAAATCGGCCTGGCCGAAACCCAGCAGACGCTGGTGCTCAACCGCCTGCGCGGCCGCATCCGCGTGCAGGCCGACGGCCAGATGAAAACCGGCCGCGACGTGGTGATTGGCGCGCTGCTGGGCGCCGACGAATTCGGCTTTGCCACCGCGCCGCTGGTCGTCGAAGGCTGCATCATGATGCGCAAATGCCACCTCAACACCTGCCCGGTGGGCGTGGCCACGCAAGACCCGGTGCTGCGCCGAAAATTCAGCGGCAAGCCCGAGCATGTGGTCAATTACTTCTTCTTTGTCGCCGAAGAGGCGCGCCAGTTGATGGCGCAGCTTGGCGTGCGCAAGTTCGACGACCTGATTGGCCGTCCCGACCTGCTCGACATGCAAAAAGGCGTCGAGCACTGGAAGGCCAGCGGCCTGGACTTCAGCCGCCTGTTCTACCAGCCGCAAGTGCCGGCCGATGTGCCGCGCCTGCATGTGATGGACCAGGACCACGGGCTGGACCGGGCGCTGGACATGCGCCTGATTGAAAAATCCAGGGCGGCGCTGGAAAAGGGCGAAAAAGTCCAGTTCATCGAGGTGGCGCGCAACGTCAACCGCACCGTCGGCGCGATGCTGTCGGGCGAGTTGACGCGCCTGCGCCCCGAAGGCCTGCCGGACGACACGCTGCGCATCCAGCTTGAAGGCACGGGCGGACAGTCGTTTGGCGCCTTCCTGGCCAAGGGCATCACGCTGTATTTGATTGGCGATGCCAACGACTACACCGGCAAGGGCCTTTCCGGCGGCCGCATCGTGGTGCGTCCGAGCATCGACTTCCGGGGCGATGCGGTCAAGAACACCATCGTCGGCAACACCGTGATGTACGGCGCCACCAGCGGCGAGTCCTTCTTCAGCGGCGTGGCTGGCGAGCGCTTCGCGGTGCGCCTGTCGGGTGCGACGACGGTGGTCGAAGGCACCGGCGACCATGGCTGTGAATACATGACCGGCGGCACGGTCGCGGTGCTCGGCAAGACCGGCCGCAACTTTGCTGCCGGCATGAGTGGCGGCGTGGCCTACGTGTACGACGAAGACGGGCAATTCGCCACCCGCTGCAACACGTCGATGGTGTCGATGGACCGCGTCGTGACCACGGCCGAGCAGCACACCCATGACAAGTCCGACTGGCATGCCGGCGAGAGCGACGAGGAGCAGCTCAAGCGCCTGCTGCAGGACCACAACCGCTGGACCGGCAGCAAGCGCGCCCGTGAACTGCTGGACACCTGGAGCGTGTCGCGCCTGAAGTTCGTGAAGGTCTTCCCGAATGAGTACAAGCGCGCCCTGATCGAGCGCCAGGAGCGCCGCCTGGAAGCCGCGACCGAAACCACCAGCGCGCAGGTCGCAACGAACCAGGAGGCCGTGCTGGCCAAGTAAGGCGGGGCATGCAAGGCGGCCACAGCATGCCGCCTTGCATCAGGCCTGCTCATCGTTTGCTATTGTATTGATAGCTGCTTGCGCCCGATGGTATTGCGCTAGCGGCATAAAACGCTTAAAAAATCGCACAGGACACGCATCATGGGAAAAATCACCGGCTTCATGGAATACGAGCGCATCGAGGAGGGCTACAAGCCCGTCCCGGAACGCCTGAAGAACTACAAGGAATTTGTCATCGGCCTGGACGACAAGCAGGCTAATCTGCAGGCCGCGCGCTGCATGGACTGCGGCACGCCGTTTTGCAACAGCGGCTGCCCGGTCAACAACATCATTCCCGACTTCAACGACATGGTGTTCCGGAGCGACTGGAAAAACGCGATTGACACGCTGCACAGCACCAATAATTTCCCGGAGTTCACCGGCCGCATCTGCCCCGCGCCCTGCGAGGCGGCCTGCACGCTCAATGTGAACGACGATGCGGTGGGCATCAAGTCCATCGAGCACGCGATCATCGACCGCGCCTGGTCCGAGGGCTGGGTCAAGCCCCGTCCCGCCAAGCACAAGACTGGCAAGAAGGTTGCTGTCGTCGGTTCCGGCCCCGCCGGCATGGCCGCCGCCCAGCAACTGGCGCGCGTCGGCCACGACGTGACGCTGTTCGAGAAGAATGACCGCGTCGGCGGCCTGCTGCGCTACGGCATTCCCGACTTCAAGATGGAAAAAATCCACATCGACCGCCGCGTCGAACAGATGCAGGCCGAGGGCGTGGTGTTTCGCACCGGCGTCATGGTCGGCAGCCTGCCCAAGGGCTCGAAAGTTACCAACTGGGCCAAGGAAAGCATTAGCCCCGAGCAGTTGCAAAAGGATTTCGATGCCGTGGTCCTGACCGGCGGCGCCGAGCAGTCGCGCGACTTGCCGGTTCCCGGCCGCGAACTGGACGGCGTGCATTTCGCCATGGAGTTCCTGCCGCAGCAAAACAAGGTCAATGCCGGCGACAAGGTCAAGGGCCAGTTGCGCGCCGAAGGCAAGCACGTCATCGTGATTGGCGGCGGCGATACCGGCTCGGACTGCGTTGGCACCAGCAACCGCCACGGCGCGGCCAGCGTCACCCAGTTCGAGTTGATGCCCCAGCCCCCGGTCGAGGAAAACCGGCCCATGACCTGGCCCTACTGGCCAATCAAGCTGCGCACTTCTTCGTCCCACGAAGAAGGCTGCGAGCGCGAGTTCGCCATCTCCACCAAGGAGCTGATCGGCGAAAAAGGCAAGGTCACCGGTCTGAAAACCGTCCGCGTCGAATGGAAGGACGGCAAGATGGTCGAAGTGCCGGGTTCGGAGCAGATCCTCAAGGCCGACCTGGTGCTGCTGGCCATGGGCTTTGTCTCGCCGGTGGCTTCGGTGCTGGAAGCCTTCGGCGTTGAAAAGGACAACCGCGGCAATGCCAGGGCAGGCACCGACTTCATCGGCGGCTATGCGACGAACGTCCCCAAGGTGTTTGCGGCAGGCGATATCCGGCGCGGCCAGAGCCTGGTGGTGTGGGCGATTCGCGAAGGCCGGCAGGCCGCGCGGTCGGTCGATGAGTTCCTGATGGGCTACAGCGACCTGCCGCGTTAATCGGCGTATTGCCCCAAAACCGGGGCAACCGTCAAGCTGTGCAAAGGTTGGGCAGCTTGCCGCGCTAATTAGCGTAATCCCTTATGATCCAGAAGCCGGAATGTCCGGCTTTTGTTTTTTCTATGCCCTCATCTTCTACTTCCCTTGTCGAGCTGAATCACCTGACCTTTGGCTATGGGGAACGTGTCATTCTCGATGACATTTCGCTGTCGGTGCCCAAGGGCAAGGTCACGGCCCTGATGGGCGCCTCGGGTGGCGGCAAGACGACCATCCTGCGCCTGATTGGCGGCCAGAACCGGGCGCAATCGGGCCAGCTGCTGTTTGACGGCCAGGATGTCACGCCGATGGACCAGACGCAACTCTACGCCGCCCGCAGACGCATGGGCATGCTGTTCCAGTTTGGCGCGCTGTTCGCTGATTTGAGCGTGTTTGAAAATGTGGCGTTTCCGCTACGCGAGCATACCGACCTGCCCGAAGCCCTGATTCGCGACATCGTGCTGATGAAGCTCAATGCGGTGGGCCTGCGCGGCGCGCGCGATCTGATGCCGAGCGAGGTGTCGGGCGGCATGGCGCGGCGCATTGCGCTGGCCCGCGCGATTGCGCTCGATCCCGAACTGGTGATGTATGACGAGCCTTTTTCCGGGCTTGATCCGATTTCGCTGGGAACGGCGGCGCGGCTGATCCGCCACCTCAATGACAGCCTGGGGCTGACCAGCATTTTTGTCTCGCACGAACTGGAGCAGACCTTTGCCATCGCCGACCATGTGATCATCCTGGCCAATGGCAGGGTAGCCACCCAGGGAACGCCCGACGAAGTGCGCCAAAGCACCGACCCGCTGGTCTACCAGTATGTGCATGCGCTGCCTGACGGCCCGGTTCGTTTTGACTATCCCGGGGTCACGGTCGAGCAGGACTTTGCTCCCGCATCGACAGCCGCTCCCCTGAAATCCGGAGCTTCATCATGAGTTGGTACAAGCCTGCGGACGTCGGGTTCGCCACCCGCAGCTGGCTGGCCAACCTGGGCTATGGCTGCCGGCTTTTTCTGCGGCTCCTGGCGACATTCGGCTCAAGCTTCAAGCGCTTTGGCCTGGTGCGTGACCAGATTCATTTCCTGGGCAATTACTCACTCGTCATCATCGCCATCTCCGGCCTGTTTGTCGGCTTTGTATTCGGCCTGCAGGGCTACTACACCCTGCTGCGCTTTGGCTCGACCGAGGCGCTGGGCCAACTGGTCACCTTCACGCTGGTGCGCGAACTCGGCCCGGTGGTGACGGCGCTCTTGTTCGCCGGCCGGGCCGGCACCTCGCTGACGGCCGAAATCGGCCTGATGAAGGCTGGCGAGCAGATCAGCGTCATGGAAATGATGGCGGTCGATCCGATCCAGCGCATTTTGGCGCCGCGCTTCTGGGGTGGCGTGATTACCATGCCGCTGCTGGCCGCCGTGTTCAGCGCCATGGGTGTGATTGGCGGCTGGGTGGTCGGGGTGCTGATGCTTGGTGTCGATTCCGGTTCGTTCTGGAGCCAGATCCAGGGCAGCGTCGATGTCTGGCGTGATGTGGGCAATGGCATCGTCAAAAGCATCGTGTTCGGCTTTACCGTGACGTTCATCGCGCTGCTGCAGGGTTTTGAAGCGCAACCGACCCCCGAAGGTGTGGCGAGCGCCACGACGCGCACGGTGGTGGTGGCCTCCCTGGCGGTTCTGGCTCTGGATTTCATCCTGACCGCGATGATGTTTACGAAGTGATGACTTGAAAATTCGTGGGACAGGCCCTTGCTGCGCGAAAGCCGGGCAGGCGCTGTCCTCAACCGTTTGGAAAGAAGTTAGATGCAACGCTCAAAAATTGATGTGTGGGTTGGCCTGTTTGTCCTGGTGGGCGCAGCGGCCATTTTGTTTCTGGCTTTGCAGGCCGCCAATCTGCTGAACCTGAATTTCCAGCCCACTTACAGGATCACGGCCGAATTTGACAATATTGGCGGGCTCAAGACCAAGGCTTCGGTGCGCAGCGGTGGCGTGGTGGTGGGACGGGTCGAGGAGATCAGCTTTAACGACCAGACCTTCCAGGCGCGTGTCACGCTGGACATGCAGGGCCGCTATGCTTTCCCCAAGGACAGTTCGCTGAAAATTCTGACCAGCGGCTTGCTCGGCGAGCAATACATTGGCATCCAGGCGGGCGGCGATGAAAAAAACCTTGTGGAAGGCGACGTGATCAGGCAGACACAGTCTGCCGTGGTGCTTGAAAATCTGATTGGACAATTTTTGTTCAGCAAGACAGCCGATGAAAGTTCAGGGTCAGCCCCGACCCTGCCAGCAACAGGAGCAACAGAAAAAAAATGACCAAACCTATCCATCTGAAAAAAGCCACGGGATGGGCCGCCGCGGCTCTGGCTTTCACCCTGCTGCAAGGCTGCGCAACCGGACCGCAGGCCAACCCGGCCGATCCGCTGGAGCCTTTCAACCGCAGCGTGTACAGCTTCAATGAAGGACTGGATCGCGCCGTCCTCAAGCCTGTGGCCACGGCCTACCAGAACATCACGCCAGCGCCGGTGCGCACCGGTGTGACCAGTTTTTTTGAAAACATTTCGGATGTCTGGTCGTTCGTCAACAATGTGCTGCAGGCCAAGCCGGCAGAGGCCATGGATTCCTTGTTCCGCGTCACGACCAATACCCTGTGGGGCCTGGGCGGTATTTTTGATGTCGCCAGCGAACTGAAAATTCCCAAGCACAAGGAAGATTTTGGCCAGACCCTGGGTACCTGGGGCCTGAAGTCGGGTCCGTATGTGGTGCTTCCGCTGTTTGGCCCGTCAAGCGTGCGGGACTCGGCGGGCCTGGTGGTCGATCTACAAGGCAATCCACTGTCGCAGGTTGACAATGTCCCGGTACGCAATTCCCTGACGGGCCTGCGGCTGGTGGATACGCGCGCCAGTTTGCTCAGTGCCGGCGATCTGCTCGACCAGGCCGCGCTCGACAAATACGCCTTTACCCGTGATGCCTATTTGCAGCGCCGCCAGAGTCTTATCGGCGGCGGCAATGAGCGCATCGAACCCGAAGAGCGCTTTGACCTGCCCGAGGCCGCGCCGGCCGGTGCGCCTGCAGCCTCGGCACCGAATCCACAATAAAGCCCTCGTAACAAGCTTTACCAAATTTACCGGGCTGCCTTAAAACTTCATCGGCTATCGTCTGGCAAGCTTGCAAAATAATCATCAGAGCACGGCTGATCGCCCTGAGGGGCACGAATAAGCGGATCCCGCAGCCGATAGTTGTCTGTTTTGACCTTGAAAGAAAAACCATGAACCGTAGAACTCTTGGACGCTTGTTGACCGCCACGCTCAGCTTGGCACTGCTGGCTTCAGCCCCTTTTGCGCATGCTGCTGCCGACGAAGCGCCCGATGCGCTGATCAAGCGCGTCTCCAGCGAAGTGCTGGATGCCATCAGGTCGGACAAGGCGATTCAAGCCGGCGAAATGAACCGGGTTCTGGCACTGGTCGATACCAAGGTCATGCCGAATGTCAATTTCACCCGCATGACAGCCTCCGCCGTGGGGCGTAACTGGCGCCAGGCCACGCCCGAGCAGAAAGCCCGTCTGCAGGCAGAATTCAAGACCCTCTTGATCCGCACTTATTCCGGCGCGCTGTCGCAGGTGAATGACCAGAAGCTCAACGTCAAGCCCCTGCGTGCCGCTTCCACCGACACCGAAGTGACGGTTCGCACCGAAGTACTCGGGCGCGGCGATCCGGTCCAGCTCGACTACCGTATGGAGAAAACGCCGACCGGCTGGAAAATTTATGACCTCAACGTGCTCGGTGTCTGGCTGGTGGAAACCTACCGTACCCAGTTCGCGCAGGAAATCAGCGCCAAGGGCATCGATGGCCTGATCACGTCGATGTCGCAGCGCAACCAGACCAACGCCGGCACGACCAAGTCCTGAGCGCGCAAGCTGACATGCTGAAACTTCCTGCCGTCCTGACGCATGCCGTCGCCTCCGGCTTTTTCCACACAGTGGCAAAAGAGGTGCTGTCCCTGCCGAAAGAGGTGGTTGTGGATGCCAGCGCCTTGAGTCAGTTTGACTCGTCGGCGCTGGCCATCCTGCTGGAGTGCCGTCGCCAGGCGATGGCTGCGGGCAAGGTTTTTTCCGTGCAGGGCGCCCCTGGCCGGCTGCTCCAGCTGGCCGAGGTCTATGGCGTTTCTGCCTTGATCCCCGCAACTCCGGGACACCCGGCAGCCAGGGCGGCTTGAGGCCAAGGCCATCTCCGCCTGCTTTGTGAACGCTTGCAGGGCCATATTTCGCTGCGGCAGAGAAGAAACTCATCCGCCCCTAAAATAGCGGGCTCATGCCAGCCATCTCATTTCAGTCTGTCTCCAAAACCTATCCCCCCGCGCGAAACCAACCCGCCACCGGCCTGAAAGCACTGGACAGCGTCAGCTTCGACATCCAGCAAGGCGAATTCTTCGGTCTGCTGGGCCCCAACGGCGCCGGTAAAACCACCCTCATCAGCATCCTGGCCGGCCTGTCGCGCGCCAGCAGCGGCCGGGTTCTGGTGCATGGCAGTGATGTCGTGCTGGACTACGCCAATGCCCGGCGCAAGCTCGGCATCGTGCCGCAGGAACTGGTGTTCGACCCTTTCTTCACCGTGCGCGAAGCCTTGCGCATCCAGTCGGGCTATTTCGGCATCAAGCGCAACGACGACTGGATTGACGAGTTGCTGGCCAGTCTGGGTCTGGCCGACAAGGCCGATGCCAACATGCGCCAGCTCTCGGGCGGCATGAAGCGCCGCGTGCTGGTGGCGCAGGCGCTGGTCCACAAGCCGCAGGTTATCGTGCTCGACGAGCCCACGGCCGGCGTCGATGTGGAGTTGCGCCAGACTTTGTGGCAGTTCATCGCCAAACTCAACAAGCAAGGCAGCACGGTGCTGCTGACCACTCACTATTTGGAAGAAGCCGAAGCCCTGTGCAGCCGCATTGCCATGCTCAAGCAGGGCAGGGTGGTGGCGCTGGCCCAGACTTCCGAGCTGCTCAGTGCCGCCTCCAGCAATGTGCTGCGCTTTAAAATTGATAGCGAACTTCCATTGCACCTTGCGCGCCAGGCACGCATTACAGGCCGAATCGTGCAGTTTCCGGCGCACAATGCGCGCGAAATCGAGCAGTACCTGGCCGCCGTCCGCGAGGCCGGCCTGGTGGCCGAGGACGTGGAAATCCGCAAAGCCGACCTGGAAGACGTGTTTCTCGATGTGATGAACGAAAAAGATGTGAAAGAACCCATGGCGATGGACCTTGCCGGAGCCATGAAATGACCGGCTGGCAAACGCTTTTCTACAAGGAAGTCCTGCGCTTCTGGAAGGTTGGTTTCCAGACCGTCGGCGCTCCCGTGCTGACGGCCGTGCTCTACATGCTGATCTTCGGCCATGTGCTGCAGGGGCAGGCGCTGGTGTATGGCAAGGTGACTTACACCGCTTTCCTGGTGCCCGGCCTGGTGATGATGAGCGTGCTGCAAAACTCCTTCGCCAACAGCTCCTCGTCGCTGATCCAGAGCAAGATCATGGGCAGCCTGGTGTTTGTACTGCTCACGCCGCTGTCGCACTGGGACTGGTTCTGGGCCTATGTGGGCTCGTCGGTGGTGCGCGGCCTGCTGGTCGGCGCCGGCGTGTTCGTGGTGACGGTGTATTTCGGCCAGCCCGGTTTCGTGGCGCCGCTCTGGATCGTGGTGTTTGCCGTGCTGGGCTCGGCCATGCTGGGCGCGCTGGGCGTGATTGCCGGCTTGTGGGCCGAGAAATTCGACCAGATGGCGACCTTCCAGAACTTCATCATCATGCCGATGACTTTTCTGAGCGGCGTGTTTTATTCCATCCACTCGCTGCCGCCGTTCTGGCAGAAGGTCAGCCACCTGAACCCGTTTTTCTACATGATCGACGGTTTTCGCTACGGCTTTTTTGGCGTCAGCGACGTTTCGCCCTGGCTCAGCCTGGGCCTGGTGCTGACGGCATTTTTCATCATTAGCGCCGTGGCGGTCAACATGCTGCGCACCGGCTATAAGATCAGGCATTGACTGAGTAAACATCGGAACCCCCCATGACCAGCGAAGAACTTCAAACCATCATTGCCGCAGGCCTGCCCTGCTCCCACCTCGAACTGTCCGGCGACGGCCGGCACTGGTATGCCACCATCGTGTCCAGCGCTTTCGAGGGCCAGCGCCTGATCCAGCGTCACCAGCGCGTCTATGCCACGCTGGGCGGACGCCTGCAGAGCGACGAGGTTCATGCCCTGTCGATGAAAACCTACACGCCCGCCGAATGGGCCGCCAACAGCGCGCAATAAAAAACATGGACAAATTACGCATCAAGGGCGGCAAGTCCCTGGCCGGCTCGGTCGATATCTCGGGCGCCAAAAATGCAGCCCTGCCAGAACTGTGCGCGGCTTTGCTGACCGCCGAAACGGTCACGCTGCAAAATGTTCCCGGCCTGCAGGACGTGGCCACCATGCTCAAGCTGATCCGCAACATGGGTGTCGAGGCCGAGCGCAGTGCCCATGCACCCGGCACCGTCATCCTCAATGCCGGCCCGCTGAGTTCGCCCGAAGCGCCTTACGAGCTGGTCAAGACCATGCGCGCTTCGGTGCTGGCGCTGGGACCGCTGCTGGCGCGCTTTGGCGAGGCGACGGTGTCGCTGCCCGGCGGCTGCGCCATCGGTTCGCGGCCGGTGGACCAGCACATCAAGGGCCTGCAGGCGATGGGGGCTGACATCATCGTCGAGCACGGCTACATGCTGGCCAGGCTGCCCAAAGGCCAGACACGCCTCAAAGGCGCGGCCATCACGACCGACATGGTGACGGTCACCGGCACCGAGAATTTCCTGATGGCCGCCACGCTGGCCGAGGGCGAAACCATTCTCGAAAACGCGGCGCAGGAGCCCGAGATCGGCGACCTGGCCGAGATGCTCATCAAGATGGGCGCCAAGATCGAAGGCCACGGCAGCCGGCGCATCCGTATCCAGGGCGTTGAACGGCTGCACGGCTGCACCCACCAGGTGGTGGCCGACCGCATTGAAACCGGCACCTTTCTGTGCGCCGTGGCGGCGGCGGGCGGCGACGTAGTGCTCAACCATGGCCGCGCCGACCACCTTGAAGTGGTGATTGAAAAGCTGCGCGAAGCCGGCGCGACGGTCACGGCCGGTGAAGGCTTCATCCGCATCCAGGCCAGCGGCCGCATGAAGGCCCAGTCATTCCGCACCACCGAATACCCGGGTTTCCCGACCGACATGCAGGCCCAGTTCATGGCGCTCAACGCCATCGCGCAGGGCACCAGCACGGTGACTGAGACGATTTTTGAAAACCGCTTCATGCACGTCAACGAAATGGTGCGCCTGGGCGCGAAGATCCAGATCGAAGGCAAGGTCTGCGTCATCAACGGCGTTGAACAGCTGTCGGGCGCCACCGTGATGGCCACCGACCTGCGCGCCTCGGCCAGCCTGGTGATTGCCGGCCTGGTCGCCAGCGGTGAAACCTTTGTCGAACGCATCTACCACCTCGACCGGGGCTATGACCAGATGGAAGCCAAGCTGCGCGGCATTGGCGCCGACATTGAACGGATGAAAGCATGATCACGCTCGCGCTCTCCAAGGGCCGCATCTTCGACGACATCCTGCCGCTGCTTAGAACGGCTGGCATCGAGGTGCTTGACGACCCGGAAAAGTCCCGCAAGCTGATCCTGGGCACCAACCAGCCCGACCTGCGCGTGGTGCTGGTGCGCGCCACCGACGTGCCGACCTATGTGCAGTACGGCGGCGCCGACATCGGCGTGGTCGGCAAGGACACGTTGCTCGAATCGGGCAGCCAGGGCCTGTACCAGCCACTCGACCTGCAGATCGCCAAATGCCGCATCAGCGTGGCGGTGCGCCAGGGATTCGACTACGCGGCAGCGGTCAAGCAGGGTTCGCGCCTGAAGGTGGCGACGAAATACGTGGCCATTTCGCGCGACTTTTTCGCCACCAAGGGCGTTCACGTTGATTTGATCAAGCTCTACGGCAGCATGGAACTGGCGCCGCTGACCGGCCTGGCCGACGCGATTGTCGATCTGGTCTCGACCGGCAGCACGCTCAAGGCCAACCATTTGATCGAGGTCGAGCGCATCATGGACATCAGCTCGCACCTGGTCGTGAACCAGACCGCGCTCAAGCTCAAGCAGGCGCCGATTCGCAAGCTGATCGATGCCTTCTCCCTGGCCTGTGCGCAGGCCGCTGCAAAACAGTAAAATCCTTGATGCTATGAATTTGCTAGCTATACCCGCCCGCCTGTCCTGTCTCGATGCCACATTCGAGGCTCAATTCAAGGCCAGGCTGCATTGGTCGGCCGATACCGACGCGCACATCGAGCAGCGGGTCGCCGACATCCTGGCCGACGTGCAGCAGCGCGGCGATGCAGCCGTGCTGGACTACACCGCGCGCTTTGACGGCCTGAACGCTGCTTCGATGGCCGAACTCGAACTCACGCAGGCCGAGCTGAAAGCCGCGTTCGAGTCGATTCCCGCCGCCCAGCGCGAAGCCCTGCAGGCCGCCGCCAGGCGCGTTCGGACGTACCACGAGGCGCAGAAAAAGGCCAGCGGCGAAAGCTGGAGCTACCGCGACGAGGACGGCACGCTGCTCGGCCAGAAGGTCACGCCGCTGGACCGCGTCGGCATCTACGTGCCCGGCGGCAAAGCGGCCTATCCGTCGTCGGTGCTGATGAACGCGATTCCCGCCCATGTGGCCGGCGTCGGCGAGATCATCATGGTCGTGCCGACGCCCAGGGGCGAGAAAAACGCCCTGGTGCTGGCCGCCGCCTACGTTGCCGGCGTGACGCGTGCCTTCACCATCGGCGGCGCGCAGGCCGTGGCCGCGCTGGCCTACGGCACGGCGACGGTTCCCAAGGTGGACAAGATCACCGGCCCCGGCAATGCCTATGTCGCCAGCGCCAAGAAGCGCGTGTTCGGCACGGTGGGCATCGACATGATTGCCGGGCCGTCCGAAATCCTGGTGCTGGCCGACGGCACGACGCCCGCCGACTGGGTGGCGATGGACCTGTTCAGCCAGGCCGAGCACGACGAGCTGGCGCAAAGCATTTTGCTGTGCCCCGACGCCGCCTATATCGACGCCGTGCAGGAAGCCATCAACCGCCTGCTGCCCGCCATGCCGCGCGCCGGGATCATCGCCAAATCGCTCAGCGACCGGGGCGCGCTGATCCATACGCGCAGCATGGAAGAGGCTTGCGAAATTTCCAACCGCATCGCGCCCGAGCACCTGGAAGTCTCCAGCCGTGAGCCGCACCGCTGGGAGCCGCTGCTGCGCCACGCTGGCGCGATTTTCCTTGGCGCCTACACCAGCGAAAGCCTGGGCGACTACTGCGCCGGCCCGAACCATGTGCTGCCGACCAGCGGCACGGCGCGCTTTTCGAGTCCGCTGGGGGTTTACGACTTCCAGAAGCGCTCCAGCCTGATCGAGGTCAGCGAAGCCGGCGCGCAAATCCTCGGCCCGATTGCCGCTGAACTCGCCTATGGCGAAGGCCTGCAGGCGCATGCCCGCGCCGCCGAACTGCGCCTCGCCACCGTGCCCGACATGAGAAAACCCCAATAAATGACCGCGCCTGATTCAACACTCGACCCGAAACTCAAAAAACTGATCCGCCAGGATGTGCAGTCGATGCACGCCTACGCCATCCAGGAGTCAAGCGGCATGGTCAAGCTCGACGCGATGGAAAATCCGCACCGGCTGCCCGCTGGTCTGCAGGCCGAACTCGGCCAGCGGCTGGGCGCGCTGGCGCTGAACCGCTATCCGGACGGCCGCGTCAACGACCTGCGCCGCGCGCTGGCCGACTATGCGCAGATGCCCGAGGGCTTCGACATCATGCTGGGCAATGGCTCGGACGAGCTGATCGCGCTGCTGGCGCTGGCCTGCGACGTGCCGGGCGGATCGGTGCTGGCGCCGCTGCCGGGTTTTGTGATGTACGCGATGAGCGCGCAGCTGCAGGGCCTCAAATTTATCGGCGTCGATCTGACGCCGGACTTTGAACTCGACGAAGCCGCGATGCTGGCTGCCATTGCTGAACACAAGCCGTCCATCACCTACCTGGCCTATCCGAACAACCCGACGGCCAACCTGTGGGACGACGCGGTGATCGAGAACATCATCAACGCTGTGGGTGAGCAGGGCGGGCTGGTCGTGATCGACGAGGCCTACCAGCCGTTTGCCAGCAAGAGCTATGCGGGCCGCATGGCCCGGCACAGCCATGTGCTGCTGATGCGCACGCTGAGCAAGTTCGGCCTGGCCGGCGTGCGCCTGGGCTACATGATGGGGCCGAAAGCCTTGATTGCCGAAATCGACAAGGTGCGCCCGCCCTACAACATCAGCGTGCTCAACTACGAATGCGCGCTGTTTGCGCTGGAGCACCGCGAGGTGTTCGCCGCGCAGGCGCAGGACGTGGTCGCCCAGCGCGCCGTGCTGTTCAACGCACTCAGCGCCTTGCCCGGCGTCAAGGCCTGGCACAGCGACGCCAACATGATTTTGATCCGCGTACCCGATGCGGCCCGCGCCTTTGAAGGCTTGCGAAATCGCAAGGTGCTGATCAAAAATATTTCTAAAATGCATCCTCTGCTCGCCAATTGTTTGCGCCTGACCGTCGGCACCGCCGAAGAAAACGCACAACTGCTGGCCGCGCTTGAACCATCCCTATGACGACCTCCACTGCTGCCTCCTTGCCTGCTCCGCGCACTGCTGAAGTTTCGCGCAACACCGCCGAAACCAAAATCACCGTCAAGCTCAACCTCGACGGCACCGGCCAGGCCAGCCTGTCAACGGGCATCGGCTTTTTTGACCACATGCTCGACCAGATTGCCCGCCACGGGCTGATCGACCTCGACATTCACGCCGTCGGCGACCTGCACATCGACGGCCACCACACGGTCGAGGATGTCGGCATCACGCTCGGGCAGGCCGTGGCCCAGGCGGTTGGCGACAAAAAGGGACTGCGCCGCTACGGCCACGCCTATGTGCCGCTCGATGAAGCGCTGTCGCGCGTGGTCGTCGATTTTTCGGGCCGCCCGGGTCTGGTCATGAATGTCCCTTTTAAAAGCGGAATGATCGGCACCTTTGACAGCCAGCTGGCCTACGAATTCTTCCAGGGCTTCGTGAACCATGCGTTTGTCACGCTGCATATCGACAACCTCAAGGGCGAAAACGCCCATCACCAGGCCGAAACCGTGTTCAAGGCCTTTGCCCGCGCCTTGCGCATGGCGCTGGAAATCGATCCGCGTGCCGCCAACGTGATTCCTTCGACCAAGGGCTCGCTGTAAGCACGATTACACTGCTGTTTATGCATGTTTTTTGCCTGTAGCGCAGGCACAGCATGCACGTATAGCTACCAAATACATAGCAATTTAAATCCCTTCCGAATGTCCAATTTGAAAACGGTGGCAGTGGTCGATTACGGTTCAGGCAACCTGCGTTCAGTTTCGCAGGCGGTCCGGCATGTGGTGCAGGGCACTGGCTACGAGGTGCTGGTCACGTCGAACCCGCAGGACGTGCTGAATGCCGAACGCGTCGTGCTGCCCGGCCAGGGCGCCATGCACGACTGCATGCTGGCGCTGGAACACTCCGGCATGCTGGGCGCCGTGCTGCACGCCGCCAGCCACAAGCCGCTGTTTGGCGTGTGCGTCGGCATGCAGATGCTGCTCGACAACAGCCATGAGGGGCTGGACGGCGCGCCCACGCCCGGCCTGGGGCTGATCCACGGCGAGGTCGTCAAGTTCGACCTGGCCGGACAACTCCAGCCCGACGGCAGCCGCTTCAAGGTGCCGCAAATGGGCTGGAACCAGGTTTACCAGTCGCGCCCGGACGGTGTGCAGGCCCATCCGGTGTGGGCCGGCGTGCCCGATGGCTCGTATTTCTACTTTGTGCACAGCTTTTACGCCTGTCCGTCTGATGCGCGCCACATCGCTGGCGAGGCGGACTATGGCGGGCGCTTTGCAGCGGCGATAGCGCGCGATAATATTTTTGCCACCCAGTTTCACCCCGAGAAAAGTGCTGACCAGGGGCTGGCGCTGTACCGTAATTTCCTGCACTGGAATCCCTGATTTTCTTTTTTCTTCTCCCGGATGCGCCCCTGCCAGGGCAAGTCCTTTTTTCAACCTCATCAACTGCTTTTCCCTAGCCCAACATGCTACTCATCCCCGCGATTGACCTCAAAGACGGTCACTGCGTCCGCCTGAAACAAGGCGACATGGACCAGTCCACCATTTTCAGTGAAGACCCGGCGGCCATGGCGCGCAACTGGGTTGACAAGGGGGCGCGCCGGCTGCACCTGGTCGATCTGAACGGCGCGTTCGCGGGCAAGCCCAAGAATGAAGCGGCCATCAAGCGCATCCTGGCCGAGGTGGGCAGCGAAATCGACGTGCAGCTGGGCGGCGGGATTCGCGACCTGGACACCATCGAGCGCTACCTTGATGCCGGCCTGCGCTACGTCATCATCGGCACCGCCGCCGTGAAGAACCCGGGCTTCCTGCAGGACGCCTGCACCGCCTTTGGCGGCCACATCATCGTCGGGCTGGACGCCAAAGACGGCCGCGTCGCCACCGACGGCTGGAGCAAGCTGACCGGGCATGAAGTGGTCGATCTGGCCAAGAAATTTCAGGACTACGGCGTCGAGTCCATCATCTACACCGACATCGGCCGCGACGGGATGCTCAGCGGCATCAACATCCAGGCCACCGTCAAGCTCGCGCAAGCGCTGACGATCCCGGTGATCGCCTCGGGCGGCCTGTCGAACATGGCCGACATCGACGCGCTGTGCGCCGTCGAGGACGAGGGCGTGCAGGGCGTGATCTGCGGCCGCTCGATCTACAGCGGCGACCTGGATTTTGAAGCGGCTCAAGAGCGCGCTGACGAACTCAACGGCTAGGCGCTACATGCTCGCCAAACGCATCATTCCCTGCTTGGACGTCACCGGCGGCCGGGTCGTCAAGGGCGTCAATTTCGTCGAACTGCGCGATGCCGGCGATCCGGTGGAGATTGCCGCCCGCTACAACGACCAGGGCGCCGACGAGCTGACCTTCCTCGATATCACCGCCACCAGCGACGGGCGCGATTTGATTTTGCACATCATCGAGGCCGTGGCCTCGCAGGTGTTCATTCCGCTGACGGTCGGCGGCGGCGTGCGCACGGTCGAGGACGTGCGCCGGCTGCTCAACGCGGGTGCCGACAAGACCAGCTTCAACTCGGCCGCGCTGGCCAATCCGCAGGTCATCACCGACGCCTCGGCCAAATACGGCGCCCAGTGCATCGTGGTGGCGATTGACGCCAAGCGCCGCAGCGACGAGGATGCCCTGCTGCGCGGTGCGGGCTGGGATGTGTACAGCCACGGCGGGCGCAAGAACACCGGGCTGGACGCCGTGGCCTGGGCCGTTGAGATGGCGCAGCGCGGCGCGGGCGAAATCCTGCTGACCAGCATGAACCGCGACGGCACCAAGTCGGGCTTCGACCTGGAACTGACGCGCGCGGTGAGCGATGCCGTCAGCGTGCCGGTGATCGCCTCGGGCGGCGTCGGCAACCTCGACCATCTGGCCGACGGCGTGCAGCTGGGCGGTGCCGATGCGGTGCTGGCGGCCAGCATTTTTCACTACGGCGAATACACCGTCGCTCAAGCCAAGCGCCACATGGCCAGTCGCGGCATTCCGGTTCGGCTCTGAATTTCAAGCATTTCAGGCCGTTTGCGCTTGGTGGACGGGCGCTTTCAGCTATTAATTTCATAGTATCGGCAGGCGCTGCAAGGCCACCCCGGCCCCCGCAGGACAGCATGCCGCAATCGCAGACAATACCCTCATGAATTGGTTAGATACGGTCCGTTGGGACGACAAGGGCTTGGTGCCCGTCATTGCGCAGGAAGCCGCCAGCGGCGACGTGCTGATGTTTGCCTGGATGAACCGCGAGGCGCTGCAAAAAACCGCCGAACTGGGCCAGGCGGTGTATTTCAGCCGTTCGCGCGGCCGCCTGTGGCACAAGGGCGAGGAGTCCGGCCACCTGCAGACGGTGCATGAAATCCGGCTTGACTGCGACAGCGACGTGGTGCTGCTCAAGGTGACACAGCTCGGTCACGAACCTGGAATAGCCTGCCATACCGGCCGCCACAGCTGCTTTTTCAGCCTTTACAAGGACGGCCAGTGGGTCGCGACCGAGCCGGTCTTGAAAGACCCCGCCAGCATCTACAAATAATCGGCAATGCACACCATGAATTCCAACGACACGCTTGAGCGTCTGGCCTCCATCATCGAAAGCCGCAAGCCCGGCCATGGCGGCGACCCTGAAAAAAGCTATGTGGCGCGCCTGCTGCACAAGGGCCCAGACGCCTTTTTGAAGAAAATTGGCGAGGAAGCCACCGAAACCGTGATGGCCGCCAAGGACATCGACCATGGCGGCCCTACGCCCGAGCTGAACGGCAAGCTGGTCGGCGAAGTGGCCGACCTGTGGTTTCACAGCTTGATTGCGCTGGCGCATTACAACCTGCGCCCCGCCGATGTGCTGGCCGAGCTGGAGCGCCGCGAAGGCACCAGCGGCATCGAGGAAAAGGCGCTGCGCAAGGCGCAGCACCGGGAAGCCATCAACGACTGACAAGGGGAGTTGCCATGCGCGATGACATCGTGACGATAGAGCCCGACGAAGGGCTCAGAACCTGGGGCTGGGTCAGCTACCTGCTGCACCTGGTGGTCGCGGTGGCGGCGGTGCTGCCGGGCGCCCAGGTTTCCATCGCCCTGCTGGTGGTGGCGCTGGTGATCGACCTGGTCAAGAAGGGCGACGCCGCCAACACCTGGCAGGCCTCGCACTTCAGCTGGCGGATTCGTTCGGTGCTGTGGGCGGGCGTGCTGTACCTGCTGACTTCCTGGCTGTGGCTGCTGTTCATCGTTCCGGGCTGGATCGCCTGGGGCCTGATTTCGATCTGGTTCCTTTACCGTATTGTCAAAGGCATGGTGCGCATGAACGCCGGCCGTTCCGTGGAGACCGCATGAGCCATTCTGAAAACTGCATTTTCTGCAAAATCGCCGCCGGCGCCATTCCCAGCCGCAAGGTGTACGAAGACGACGACTTGTTCGCCTTTCACGACATCCATCCCTGGGCGCCGGTGCATTTTTTGATCATTCCCAAACTGCATATCCCGTCGATGGCGCAGGTCGGACCCGAGCATGCGGCGCTGCTGGGACGGATGATGGTGCTGGCGCCCCGGCTGGCGGTGGAGCAGGGCTGCAATCCCTACCCGGCGGGCGGTTTTCGCACCGTGATCAATACCGGCGAAGAGGGCGGCCAGGAAGTGCATCACCTGCACATGCATGTGATTGGCGGCCCCCGGCCGTGGCTCAAGGGCTGAGGTCACGGGAACCCTTTCGATGACAGCGACTCTCACTATCCAGCAGGCTCGCAGGGTCATAGGCGCCGTCACACGGGGCCTTTAGAATCGGCACCTGTCGTAAACATATCAGTCAGTTGTCTATTATTCAGACTAGGAGCAAAACATGGGTGGATTTTCAATTTGGCACTGGTTGATCGTGCTGTTGATCGTGGTGATGGTGTTCGGAACCAAGAAGCTGCGCAACATGGGCAGCGACCTCGGCGGCGCCGTCAAGGGCTTCAAGGACGGCATGAAAGATGGCGGGCAATCTCCTGCTGACGAAAAACCGGTGGTTCCGGCCAGCCAGGTCACCAATGCCCAAGCGGCTGACAAGGCCGAGCGCAACACGATTGACGTCGAAGCCCGGCAAAAGTCCTGATTCGCGCAGCATGCCGGCCTGTACTTCCTCTTTTTTCGCCTGACCCGCCGTGATTGACCTCGGCATCTCCAAAATCGCCCTGATTGGCGCGGTGGCCCTGATTGTGATTGGCCCGGAAAAGCTGCCGCGCCTGGCCCGCACCGTCGGTACGCTGCTGGGCAAGGCGCAGCGCTATGTCAACGATGTCAAGCAGGAGGTCAACCGCTCCATGGAACTCGACGAGTTCAAGAAAATGAAGGAAAGCGTCGAGGACGCTGCCCGGGACGTTGAGAACTCGATCAGGACCGGCGCCAGTGATTTTGAAAAATCCTGGTCTGAAACCACGGGCAGCACGTCGTCCGATGCATTGCCGGGCTTTGAGGCTTTTCCCGAGTACCGGAACCCGAAAAAGAAGTGGCGGCTCAAGCGTGGAGCCACGCCGCAATGGTTCAAGGCCCGTTCGGGCATTCGCACCAAGGCCCAGTCCGGCGCGGCCCGGGTGGCACGATTCCGTCCGCAGCCCAGCCGCAAGGCGTGAAGCATTCTCCTGATTCCCCCTTTGCGCGCAAGCCGGCGCAATTCATACAGCGCAAACTTCCTTCATGAGCGATCCCAACTCCCCCGGCGGCGACAAGCCCGACGAACTCGCAGGCACCGAGCAGCCCTTTGTGCAGCACCTCATGGAGTTGCGCGACCGGCTGATCAAGGCCGTGATCGCCATTGGCGTGGCGGCCGCCCTGCTGGCGTTTTTCCCCGGTCCTGGCGCGCTGTACGACCTGATGGCCGCGCCGCTGATCGCCAGCCTGCCCAAGGGTGCGACCCTGATCGCCACCAACGTGATTTCGCCATTCGTCGTGCCCATCAAGATACTCTTCATGGCCGCCTTCATGATTGCGCTGCCGGTGGTGTTGTATCAGGTCTGGGCTTTTGTCGCGCCCGGCCTGTATTCGCATGAGAAGAAACTGGTCATGCCGCTGGTCGTGTCCAGCACGCTGCTGTTTTTTTTCGGCGTGGCGTTTTGTTATTACGTTGTCTTTGGCCAGGTGTTCAGCTTTATCCAGAGCTTTGCGCCCAAGTCGATCACCGCCGCGCCTGACATCGAGGAATACCTGAACTTCGTTCTCGGCATGTTCCTGGCCTTCGGTCTGGCCTTTGAAGTGCCGGTTGCGGTAATCCTGCTGGTCCGCATGGGCGTTCTCAGCGTGGCCCAGTTGCGCCAGTACCGGGGCTACTTCTGGGTGATTGCCGCCATTGGCACCGCGCTGGTCACGCCGCCCGATGCGGGTTCGATGATCATGCTGCTGATGGTGGTCGGCGGGCTGTATGAAGTGGGCATCCTGGCTGCGCAGATGTTCGTCAAGAGCACCAAGGCACCCGATACCGACACCGAAGCGGCCAAACCCTGAGTCTTGCAGGTTTTTCGGTAATTTCTTCAGTCAAATCAGTGCTTTGCGCAATATGCACATGCGCTGACAGCTATTGATTTTGTAGCAAGCGCTGCTGGTGTGGAGCGCGAGCCTCAGCGCTGAACCCGGGGCCGCTCGCGCTTGCCGGGCGTCACCGCAATCTCGACCGGGCCATTGTCGCGCAGCACCGTCATCGGGGCGGGGACGCCGGGCTTGAGTGCGGCCACGGCCGTCAGCAACTGGCTCACATTGCCGACTGGCTGGCCATTGACCGCCGTGATCACGTCGCCGGGCCGGATCCCGCCCTGGGCGGCCGGGCCGTTTTGCAGCACGCCGGTGATGATGACGCCGCCCGCCTTGGCCGCCTCCGGTTTGAGCTTGAAGGCTTCGATCAGTTCGGCGTTGAGTTCTTGCGGTTCGACGCCAATCCAGCCGCGCGTGACCTGGCCATCTTTCACGATGCCTTCGAGCACCTGCTTGGCGGTCGAAACGGGAATGGCAAAACCAATGCCCATGGAGCCACCCGAGCGGGAGTAAATCGCCGTGTTGATGCCCAGCAGGTTGCCGTTCACATCGACCAGCGCGCCGCCCGAGTTGCCTGGGTTGATGGCCGCATCGGTCTGGATGAAGTTCTCGAAGGTGTTGATGCCCAGCTGGTTGCGTCCCAGCGCGCTCACGATGCCGCCGGTCACGGTCTGGCCGACGCCAAACGGGTTGCCGATGGCCAGCACCGGATCGCCCACCTGCAGCGCGTCCGAGTTGCCCAGCACGATGACGGGCAGCTTGTCCAGCTCGATCTTGACAATCGCCAGGTCGGTGTCGGGATCGGTGCCAATCACCTTGGCCTTGGCCTTGCGGGTGTCGTTGAGGACCACCTCGATCTCGTCGGCGCCTTCAACCACATGGTTGTTGGTCAGGATGTAGCCGCTGCCGCTGACGATCACGCCGCTGCCCAGTCCGGCCTGGGCTTCGCCCGGATTCTGGTCGCCAAAGAAAAACCGGAACCAGGGGTCGTTCATTTGCGGGTTTTTGACGGCGGCCTTGCTGGTGTTGATGCTCACCACGGCCGCCGAGGCTATTTTTGCCGCCGCAGCGAAACTGCCGGCTGGACTGGATGAACCAATGGCACGTGGCACGCTGCTGGACGGTGCCTCGATGACCGACACGCCGCCCAGCGAGGTTCGCTTATTCAGCCACTGCGGCTGCAGCGTGGCAACCACGAAATAAGCCGCCACCAAAATAGTGACGGTCTGGGAAAACAGGAGCCAGGTGCGCTTCATGGATTAAAAGAAAGAAATGGGCAGGCGTGAATGAAAGCTTAGGGTCGCGGCGCAGCCCGTGGGCCGGCGCCGCCGAATGTGTATTGTGCGGTATGCATGACGGCTTTGCGTAGGACGCAGCGCCCTGGAAAGCTGTGAATCCGGGAAAAAATCAAAATAGGCGATACGCAGCGCTGGCCTGAGACAATCCCGGCATGAGTACCACCACGAGACAGGATTTGCTGCAGGCGTTTGATGCGCTGCTGCAGCCCGCGCACTTCAAGGACTACGGCCCCAACGGCCTGCAGGTCGAGGGGAAAACGCAGGTTCACCGCCTCATTTCCGGTGTCACGGCCAGCCGTGCGCTGATTGAAGCGGCGATTGCGGCGCAAGCCGATGCCATTTTTGTGCATCATGGCCTGTTCTGGCGCGGCCAGGACGGCTGTGTGGCTGGCTGGATGAAGCAGCGGCTGGCGCTGCTGCTGGCCCACGACATCAACCTGTTTGCCTACCACCTGCCGCTCGATGCGCACCCTGAACTGGGCAACAATGCGCAGCTCGGACTGCAGCTTGGCTTGACAGCCAGCGCGCGCTTCGGCGAGCAGGATCTGGGCTTTCTGGGCGGGCGTAGCGATGGTGGCAGCTTTGCCGGCATTGACGCGCTGGCTGAACACATTAAAATCACGTTGAAAAGGCCTGTTACGCAGGTGGGCTGTGCGGAAGCAGCTATCAAAAAAGTAGCGTGGTGCAGCGGCGGCGCGCAAGGCTATTTTGAAGCTGCGATTGCCGCCGGCGCCGACGCGTTCATCACCGGCGAGATTTCCGAGCCGCAAGCCCACTATGCGCGCGAGATGGGCGTGGCCTTCATCGCCTGCGGCCACCATGCCTCGGAGCGTTACGGCGCGCCTGCCGTGGCTGCGCAGGTTGCGGCGCAATTCGGGCTGCAGCACCAGTTCATCGACATTGACAACCCCGCATGAAAAAACCAATCCTCATCACCATGGGCGATGCCGCCGGCATTGGCCCTGAAATCATCGCCCGGGCGTTTCGCGATTCACCGGACGACCTGGCGGGCTGCGTGGTGGTCGGTGACGTGGCGACGCTGCGCCGCGCTAGCGCGCTGATCGCTGCGAAAGCCGGCGTTCTGGCCCTGCCGGTGGCGCAACTCGACTCGCTGGCCGACGTGCTGTCCGTGCCGCCGAACTGCATCGGTGTGCTGCAAAAATGCGAGCTGTCTGCGCTCGTCCCCTATGGGCAAATCAGTGCTTTGGCAGGGCAGGCCGCCGCCGACTGCATTGTCTGGGCCGCACGCGCCGTGCTCGCCGGGCAGGCTGCAGCGATGGTGACGGCGCCGATTCACAAGGAAGCGCTGGCCGCTGCCGGTGGCTGGGCAGCGCGTTTTCCGGGACACACTGAAATGCTCCAGGCCGAAGCGGCCGCATTTTTGGGCAAACCGGTGAGCGAAGTTCCCGTGCGCATGATGCTGGCCAACGACGAACTCAAAACCGTGCTGGTGAGCATCCACATGTCGCTGAGAAATGCGATTGAGGCCGTGACTTTTGACAGCGTGCTGCAAACCTTGCGCATTACCCACACGGCGGTAAGCGCCAGCCTGGGGCGGCCGCCGCGCATTGCCGTGGCGGGCCTGAATCCGCACGCTGGCGAGGGCGGGCTGTTCGGTAGTGAAGAGCAGGCGATCATTGCTCCGGCCATTGCCGCCGCTGTGCAGGAAGGGCTGGATGCGCGCGGTCCCTTCGCGCCGGACACGGTCTTCATGCGGGCGCGCAGCGCGCCAGCCAAACCCGGCGAGTTTGACGTGGTGGTCGCGATGTACCACGACCAGGGCCTGATTCCGGTGAAATACCTCGGGGTGGAGCAGGGCGTCAACGTCACGCTGGGGCTTCCGCTGGTGCGTACCAGCCCGGACCATGGCACGGCGTTTGATATTGCGGGCACCAGCCAGGCTGACGCCTCCAGCCTGCTCGCCGCCATCCGCATGGCGCGCCATCTGGCTGTATAGCCTGAAATCAGGCTTGCTTTTTCAGGCTGTCACGGATTTCCCGCAGCAGCATGATGTCTTCGGCGGGAGCCGTGGTGGGTTTAACCACTTCGCGGCGTTTGAGCCGGTTGATCTGCTTGACCATCAGGAAAATGATGAACGCCAGGATCGCAAAGTTGACCGCCACCGTGATGAAGTTGCCATAGGCAAACACAGGAACGCCGGCTTTTTTCAGCGCATCAAGCGTCGTGGGAATGCCCGGAGGTACGCTGCGCAGCACCACGAACATATTGGAAAAATCCAGCTTGCCGATCACCGCCCCGACCACCGGCATGATCAGGTCGCCGACCACGGAGTCGACAATCTTGCTGAAGGCCGCCCCGATGATCACGCCAACGGCCAGGTCGATCACGTTGCCCTTGATGGCGAACTCCTTGAATTCCTGCATCATTCCCATGCTGTTCCCCTATTGCTTGTGGTTGTTGCACCGGCACCGCACCGCGGGTGACGGCCAGCAATTATGTCGCCGCGACATGGGTTTTCAGGCTGCCCGAAAGCCGGATTTGCAACAAAGTAGGCGCCTCCATGCAGCGAAAAATGATGGGGCTGGATGGCTTGGCACGGGGGCGTGGCAATTGAAAAACCGTTTCTCGCTCCGCTACAATTGCAGGTTGATCCCCCACTATGCCTTTTTCAAGCCAGTTCTTGAAGGATTTTCATGACCCAAGCAAGCGTAATGGGTGTGCCACACGGCGCGCCTGTCGATAAAGATAAAAGAAACTGGATCGTTGCCACCTGTGCCATGGGTGGCGCAGGCGTTGCCGCCGTAGCAGTCCCCTTTGTGAGCACTTTCCAGCCGTCTGAACGCGCCAAGGCCACCGGCGCTGCGGTCGAGGTCGATATTTCAGCCCTGAAACCCGGCGAAAAAATGACCGTGGAGTGGCGCGGCAAGCCGGTCTGGATTGTCAAGCGCACGCCTGAACAACTCGCTGGTCTGCCCAAGAACGATCCTCTTCTGGCCGACCCGAAATCGGAACGCAAGCTGCCTGACTGGACGCCTGCCTACGCGCGCAACGAAAATCGCTCGATCAAGGCAGACACGCTGGTGGTGGTCGGCATTTGTCCGCACCTGGGTTGCTCGCCGTCGGACAAGTTTCAGCCCGGCGCCCAGCCTTCCCTGCCTGACGATTGGGCGGGTGGTTTCCTGTGTCCTTGTCATGGATCAACCTTTGATCTGGCAGGCCGCGTGTACAAGAACAAGCCTTCGCCAGATAATCTGGAAGTGCCTCCGCACATGTACTTGTCGGATGCGAAGCTGCTGATTGGTGAAGACAAAAAGGCCTGAGGGCGCGCCACCTCTTCCACAAGACCTTGCCGCACGCAATCGATACCCTGCCGTCTCGCACGGTATCAAGCCCACGGCCAAAGCAACCCACCGAACCAGGATCAGTTATGGCTGAATTCAAAGAAATTTCCCCCGATGCCCCCATCGCTGATAAAGCGATGAACTGGCTAGACAATCGTTTTCCAGCCAGCAAGCTCTACAAAGAGCACCTGAGCGAATACTACGCGCCCAAGAATTTTAATTTTTGGTACATCTTTGGTTCGCTGGCCTTGCTGGTGCTTGTCATCCAGATCGTCACCGGCATTTTCCTGACGATGAATTACAAGCCCGAAGCCTCGCTGGCTTTTGGCTCGGTCGAGTACATCATGCGCGATGTGCCTTGGGGCTGGCTGATCCGCTACATGCATTCCACCGGGGCATCGGCCTTTTTTGTCGTGGTGTACATGCACATGTTCCGCGGTCTGATTTACGGCAGCTACCGCAAGCCGCGTGAGTTGATCTGGGTGTTTGGCTGCGCGATTTTTCTGGCGCTGATGGCCGAAGCCTTCATGGGCTACCTGCTGCCCTGGGGCCAGATGAGCTACTGGGGCGCCCAGGTCATCGTGAACCTGTTTGCCGCCATCCCGTTCATCGGTCCTGATCTGGCGCTGCTGATTCGCGGCGACTATGTGGTCGGCGATGCGACGCTGAACCGCTTCTTTGCCTTTCACGTCATTGCCGTGCCACTGGTGCTGCTGGGCCTGGTCGTGGCACACATCATCGCGCTGCATGAAGTCGGCTCCAACAATCCCGATGGTGTCGAGGTCAAGGGTCCGAACGCACCGCGCGATGCCAATGGCCATCCGCTGGACGCCATCCCTTTTCACCCCTACTACACGGTGCACGATATTTTTGGCGTCAGCATTTTCCTGATGATTTTCAGCGCCATCATTTTCTTTGCGCCAGAGTTTGGTGGCTACTTCCTCGAATACAACAACTTCATTCCCGCTGACCCGCTGAAAACGCCTCTGCACATTGCTCCAGTCTGGTATTTCACGCCTTACTACTCGATGCTGCGTGCCATTACCAGCGAGATGATGTATGCACTGATCGCCTGTGTACTGGCCGGTGCCGTGCTGGGCGTGCTCAAAGCCAAAATTGCCGGTCTGTTCAAACTCATCATCGTGGGTGCCGCTGTGGCGGTGGTTGGTGCGATGCTGCTGATCGATGCCAAGTTCTGGGGCGTTGTCGTCATGGGCGGCGCGGTCGTCATCCTGTTCTTCCTGCCTTGGCTGGACAACAGCGAAGTCAAATCGATCCGCTATCGTCCGAGCTGGAATAAATACCTGTACGGCATCTTTGTGATCAACTTCCTGGTTCTGGGTTACCTGGGCGTGCAGCCTCCTTCAGCAATTGGCGAGCGTGTGTCGCAAGTCGGTACCTTGTTCTACTTCGGTTTCTTCTTGCTGATGCCATGGTGGAGCCGGCTGGGCACCTTCAAGCGCGTTCCCGACCGCGTTATTTTTGCGGCCCACTGAGCAGGAATTTATAACCATGAAAAAAATCATCCTCGCCCTGATCACGGCAGTCGGCCTGCTGGCTGGCGCACAAGCCAATACAGGTGGCCCTGCCTGGGACAAAGCTCCCAACAAGACCAACGATGTGGCTGCCCTTCAAAACGGCGCCAAGCTGTTTGTCAACTACTGCCTGAACTGCCACTCGGCAGCATTCATGCGGTTTAACCGTCTGAAAGACATCGGTCTGACTGACCAGCAGATCAAGGACAACCTGCTTTTCACGACTGAAAAAGTCGGCGAAACCATGAAGGCCGCGATTGATCCGAAACAGGCCAAGGACTGGTTTGGCGGCACTCCGCCCGACCTGACCGTGATTGCACGCTCGCGTGCCGGCGCTGGCGGCACGGGTGCCGATTACCTCTACACCTACATGCGCACCTTCTACCGCGACGAAACCAAGGCGACAGGCTGGAACAATCTGGCTTTCCCCAATGTGGCGATGCCGCATGCGCTTTGGGAACTGCAGGGCGTGCGCAAGCCCGTGTATGCCGAACACGAAGAGCATGGCCACAAGGTTGCCGTTTTCAAGGGGTGGGAACAGGTGACTCCGGGGGCCATGACGCCACTGCAATATGACCAAGCCATGGGTGACCTCGTCGGTTACCTGCAATGGATGGCCGAGCCCGTGCAAAATACCCGAGTTCGCATTGGCGTCTGGGTGTTGATATTCCTGCTTGGCCTGACCTTTGTTGCCTGGCGCCTCAATGCGGCGTTCTGGAAAGACGTCAAGTAATTTTTGCGCCGATCAACGTGCCCTGGGTGCGCCCTGGCGCGCATCGGCACTTTCGGAGTGGATGGTTCTAAGGTTTGAATCTTAGCCTTCCACTCTTTTGTTTTTAGGAGTTCCGAATCATGATGGTCCTTTATTCAGGTACAACCTGCCCCTTCTCGCACCGTTGCCGTTTTGTATTGTTTGAAAAGGGCATGGATTTCGAAATTCGCGACGTGGACCTGTACAACAAGCCTGAAGACATCAACGTGATGAATCCGTACGGCCAGGTTCCGATTCTGGTCGAGCGGGATCTGATTTTGTATGAATCAAACATCATCAATGAGTACATCGACGAGCGCTTTCCGCATCCGCAACTGATGCCCGGCGACCCGGTGGACCGTGCACGCGTTCGCCTGTTCCTGCTGAACTTTGAAAAAGAGCTGTTTGTTCATGTCAGCGCACTTGAATCCCGCGCTTCCAAGGGCAATGAGAAAGCGCTCGAAAAATCACGCGCCCATATCCGCGACCGCCTGACGCAGCTCGCGCCAATTTTCCTGAAGAACAAGTTCATGCTGGGGGACAGTTTTTCGATGCTGGACGTGGCGATTGCCCCGCTGCTCTGGCGCCTGGATTACTACGGTATCGACCTGTCGAAAAACGCGGCGCCGCTGCTCAAGTATGCTGAACGAATTTTCTCCCGTCCAGCCTACATCGAAGCGCTGACGCCTTCTGAAAAGGTCATGCGCAAATAATTGCCGCATTGAATTACCGGAATAAGCACCTTGGCCGAATTCATGAACGCACCCAACGCCACGTCAACCCGCCCTTATCTGATACGTGCCTTGTACGAATGGTGTACCGACAACGGCTTTACGCCTTATGTGGCCGTGTCGGTCGATAACACCGTGCAGGTGCCGCGCGAGTATGTCAAAAACAACGAGATCGTACTTAATATCGGCTTTGACGCGACCAGTTCGCTGACGCTGGGTAACGAATTCATCGAGTTCAAGGCGCGTTTCGGTGGAAGCGCCCGGGAAATACTGGTACCCATCAGTCATGTGATTGCCATCTATGCCCGTGAAAACGGGCAAGGTATGGCCTTTCCTTTTGAAACAAGCCCCGAAGGGCTTGCCGGCGCCAATGATTCACAGACAATTGCGCCTGCAGCGTCTGGTCGAGACACTAAACCGGCAGCGATAGAAGAAGCTCCTTCGGAAACGCCTGACAGCAAGATCATGCAGTTGGTGGAAAACGTGCCAGACAGTTCCGCTGCCGGCTCGGGCAAGCAGAAAAAAACAGACGTACCCGACCCCCCCAAACCGCCATCACGCCCACGGCCCTCGCTCAAACGAGTGAAGTAGAATACCATCCGCGCCGCTTTAGCTCAGTTGGTAGAGCAACCGCCTTGTAAGCGGTAGGTCGTCAGTTCGATTCCGACAAGCGGCACCATTCACTTGTACAAAGGCCGCTAGGGACATACACCTAGCGGCCTTTTTCATTGGTAAATTAGCAAAATACAAACGATCATTCCCAAGGTTCCCTCTATCCTGATGGAATTACTGCCTTTTTGCGATCAGTATTTTCAGTCGAATGGACGCCACTTTCCAGCCCTGGCGGAGCAAACTGGCCTGCATCAAGGGAATCAACTGGCGGATTTTCGCGGATGCGGCATTGCCGCTTACCAGCAGGCACCAGTTTTCGCCATCAATCGGCCCGGCCTTGACGGCAGGGCGCAAGCCGCTTGGAATCAGCGCCTCGATTGCCTTAAGCCGCTCGTTGGATTCGCGAACCAATTGCGTCAGCCGTGCAAGCGAAGGCGATTCCCCGACGGCTTGATGCAGCGTCACCGTTGATTGAAGGCGTCTGTGGTTATTCACGGTAAGCGGGTCCAGCCTGCATGCGCACAGGGAGGTCCAAGTAGCCAAGGCATTTGATTATCAAGGATGGGCGCTGGCAAGGGGAGAAAATCCGGCCAGCGAGTCTGGCTCTTCCCCCGCGATCCCTGCGTTCAGGGTATCAAGCTTCAAACACTGGCTGGCCAAGGTGTTTGAATATCTCAGCATACAGATCATCTGCTTGCGCCTTTTGCATAAAGTCGCTGGTGGAGCCGCTAAAGCGCACCATGCCCTTGTCAAGCAAGATCAGGCGATCTGCGACCTTGACTTCTTCTGCCAGATGCGTTGCCCACAGCACGGCAACGCCCTGATCCTGCGCCAGGCTGCGCACGGCAGTCAGCAACTGCTGGCGTGATGCCATGTCCAGCCCTGCCGTGGCTTCGTCCATCAGCAGCACGCGTGGCTGATGGAGCAGGGCACGGACCAGTTCGACCTTGCGGCGTGTTCCGCCAGACAGGCTGCGCACGACTGCCTTGGCCTGCGCTGTCATTCCTATCTTCTCCAGTGCCTCGGCAATGCGCTGCCTGGCCAGGGGTCGGGCCAATCCATGCAGATCGGTGTGAAACAGCAAATTGGCCTGAACCGACAGATCGAGGTCAAGCGCGCTTTGCTGGAACACCACGCCCAAGCCTGCCAGCGCCCGGCTGGCCTGGGTGCGCATGTCGTGTCCCAGGACATGGATATGCCCCTGGTCAGGACTGAACAAGCCGGTAAGCAGCTGCAGCAGGGTTGATTTTCCGGCGCCGTTGGGTCCGAGCAAGGCGACGATTTCGCCCTCATGCAGGCTCAGGCTTACCCCTTGCAGGGCGCGTTTTCCTGCGTAGGACTTGTGCAGGTCTTGTGCGTTCAGCAAGATGGCGGTCATGTAGGGATCAATCTCTGAAAAGAAGTCAAAAGGTCATGAAAGCGGCACCGCCAGCAACTTCATGCGGGCAAGCAGCGCTTTTTCGTGCTTTACGGTTTCGCTGATGGCCAGTTGGTAGGCGGCTGTGTCGAGGTAGTTGATGTCCTGGTCGTAGCGGGCCAGCGCGGCTTTGTGATTCGGGCTGAAAATGGCTTTGTGAAAGGCATTGTGCAAAAGCTGAACGATGGCAGACGGGGTGCCACGGGGGGCACCCAATCCCCATGGCGAGGTGTAAACCGAACGCTCGTAGCCCAGTTCGCGCAACGTGGGTACCTGCGGCCAGCGGGCGCTGCGCTCAGCGCTGAAAATGGCCAGAAGCCGTATTTTGTGTTGATCGACCCAAGGAGCAAAGCCAGTGGAATTGACCCCCGCCATCAACTGGCCTGAAGCGATGGCCAGCATTTGCTCGGTCGTGCCTTTGTAGGGTATATGGCCATAGCTGATGTTATTTTCGAGCAGTATTTCTTCCATGGCCAGATGGGCCGTGGTGCCTATGCCGGTTGAGCCCATCAAGAGTTGGCCGGGATTTTCACGCGCCCAGTTAATCAGATCGGCCAGGCTTTTCCAGGGACTGTCGGCAGGAACCAGCAAGCCGAAGGTGGTGCTGGACACTTGCAGGATGGGCGTCAAATCATGAACCGGGTCCCAGGGAACCCGGTTCATGAGTGCGTATCTGTACACCGTGATCGGTATTTGCCCGATGGTGTATCCGTCAGGATCTGCCGCCTTGAGCAGAGGCGCCACCAGGGTGCCGGCAGCCCCGGGCCGGTTAACCACCACGATACGCTGTCCAAGCAAGGGTTCTGCTTCTTCATTGAGTACGCGCAGTGTCAGGTCAGTCGCGCCGCCAGCAGGCCATGGCACGATCATCTGGATGGGCCGAACGGGCCACGCAGGCTTGGCATTTTGCGCGAGTGCGTTGCTGCCCAGTCCCAGTCCGCAACTCAGCCCACATGCCAGGCTCGAGCGAAGGATTTGACGGCGCGAGGCATGACCTTCAGAGGAAAGCGCTACTGGCGCAGGAAGAAGGGGTGACATAGTATGGGATCGCAAACAAAATGAAATAGCCGCTGCCAGAAAATTCCAGACAGCCAATATAAGCAAATTCTGTTCCTTTTTATTGGGCATCTTTCTTGCTTTTTATTTCAAGAACTTAAGTCATTCGATTAAAAACACCGAAAAACGCTGGAGACAACTTCATGGACTTCCTTTGCCCTGATTCCCGAAAATCCAGTTTTAAGATGCACGGCGGCCATGCCCGGCCTTGGTTGCGTCATCTTCTTGCGGGTGTTCTCACGCTCTGCACTGGCCTGGCTGCAGCGCAATCACCTTCAGGCCGGGTTTATGTTTCAAGCGAGAAGGACAACAAGATTTATGTTTTTGATATTCAGGGAACGCGCCTGTCGTCGATAGAGGTTTGCAAGCGGCCGCGCCACATGATGTTTAACGCCCCGCATACAAAGATTTACGTCTCCTGCGGCGACAGCAACCAATTGGGCGTTGTCGATACCGCCAGCGGCAAGATGACTGAGCAGATCGCTGTGGGCGACAGTCCCGAAATTTTCGATCTCAGCCCCGATGGAAAAACCGCCTATGTGTCGATTGAAGACGACAACGTGATGGCCGCCTACAGCCTCGAAAGCAAAGCCAGGCTGTTCGAGGTCAAGACGGGCGGTGAGCCCGAAGGCATTCTGGTCATGCCCGATGGCAAGCATGCCTATGTGACCTCCGAAATCGCCAATGTGGTCCACCTGGTGGACATCGCTCAGCGCAAAGTGCTCAAGAATATCCGCGTCGGCAAGCGGCCGCGCCGCTTCGTCTTGGCGGCTGGCGGCAAGGAGCTATGGATCAGCAATGAACTGGGGGCCAGCGTCAGCGTGCTGAATACCGAGGACCAAAGCGTCAAGGGCACGGTGGAATTCAAGGTGCAGGGCATGCGCTCTTCCGACATCACCCCGGTCGGCATGACCTTGAGCCCGGACGGTAAAACCGTGTGGGTCGGACTGGGCCGGGCTAACCATGTGGCCGAGGTCGATGTGGCCACACGTCAGGTCCGGCGCAACATTCTGGTGGGCAAACGGCCCTGGGGTCTGGCGCCGCACCCTGATGGCAAGATACTGTATGTCACCAACGGCATGTCGGACGACATGACGCTGATCGATACCGCCACCGGCAAGGCGCTGCGAACCGTGGCGGTGGGCCGGGTTCCCCACAGCGTGCTGGTGCAGCCCTGATGGTCAGTCTTTGCCGGTGTGGGCTGCTTGCCTGGATGCTGATGCTGGCTGGGCTGGGCGTTGCGGCCCCGGTGGTCAAGGCGGCACAAGGGAGCGTGAACGTCGCCGTGATCTCGCTGGCTGACGACGCACGCTATGCGCCCCGGCGACTGGAGCGCGCCTATGCGGGCCATCCCCAGGGGCGTGCGCTGGATGCGGCCAGGCTGGCGGCTGAAGATTCAGCGGTCGAACTGGAAACGGCAGGGTTGACGCTCAAGGTTCGCGAGGTGCTGCTGTCCAATGCGCAGGCCTTGCCCAAGGCCCTGGAAGAACTCAAGGCCGCCGGGGTACATCATCTGGTTGCCGATTTGCCCGTAGCCGAAATGAGCCTGCTGGTGCGCACCGCCCCGGCGGCGCTGGAGGGCGCCATGGTGTTCAACACCGGGCTGGACAATGATGCGCTGCGCGGCGACAGTTGTGCTGCGCATCTGCTGCATACCTTTCCAAGCCGGCAGATGCTGACCGACTCGCTGGCCCAATACCTGGCCGCGCGCTCCTGGCGCAAAGTATTGCTGTTGCAGGGTCCGCTGCCGGGCGACCAGTTGCAGGCCGATGCCTTCAACCGTTCCGCGCGTCGCTTCGGTCTGAAAATAACGCAGACGCGTCCCTTCAAATTGTCCGGCGACCCGCGTGAGCGCGATCTGTCCAATACCCGCTTGTTGACGGGCGAGCGCGAGCACGATGTGGTGGCGGTCATGGACAGCGACGGAGAATTTGCCCGCACGCTGCCGTATGCCACCCAGTGGCCGCGCCCTGTCGTTGGTTCCAATGGCCTGATGGCTGCTGCGTGGCATCCGCAATGGGAGCGCAACGGCGGCCCGCAGCTCTCGCGCCGTTTCCAGCGGCTGGCCAAGCGGCCCATGCAGGGTCAGGACTGGGCGGCATGGGCCGCGGTCAAGGCGGTGGCGGCCGGGCTGGTGGACGAGCCCAACGCCCGCATTCCGCAGCAGCTCAAGCGCTTGCGCAGCGGAACGGTTTACCTGGATGGATTCAAGGGGCCGAGGCTGTCGTTCCGGCCATGGGACGGCCAGTTGCGCCAGCCGGTTTTTTTGAGCCACATCGACGGCGTGGTGGGCCTGGCCCCGCTGGAGGGTGTGCTGCACCCGACCGAGGTGATGGACACCCTGGGCGTGGATGAAAAGGAAAGCACATGTCGCGCACGCCCCTGAGCCTGCACATCGTGCGCGCCATGCGTGCCGTGGTGGGCCGCGAAATCCACAAATTTCTACGCCAGCCCTCCCGGCTGGGTTCTGCCCTGGTACGCCCGCTGCTGTGGTTCGTGGTGTTTTCCGCAGGCTTTAACAACGTCTTTGGCGTGTCCATTGTTCCGCCCTACGAGACGTATGTTGAATACCAGGAATACATGGTTCCGGGCCTGCTGGCCATGGTGGCGCTGTTCAACGGCATGCAAAGCTCCTTGTCGATGGTCTATGACCGCGAAATGGGCATGATGCGGCTGTTGCTGACCGCTCCCTTGTCGCGCGGCTGGCTGCTGGCCTTCAAGCTGCTGGGCGGCACCAGTCTGTCATTGCTGCAAATGCTGGTTTTCGTGTTGATTGCCTTTGCCTTCGGAGTGCGTTTTGATCTGAAAAACCTGCCCATGCTGGTGCTGGCCATGCTTTGCGGCGCCACGCTGCTGGCCGCGCTGGGGCTGATGCTGTCGGTGTACATCAAGCAGCTTGAAAACTTTGCCGGCACGATGAACTTCGTGATTTTTCCGATGTTCTTCATCAGCCCGGCGCTTTATCCCTTGTGGAAGCTGGAGGAGTCGGGAGCCTGGTGGCTGCTGATCCTGGCGCAGTGGAATCCTTTTACCCATGTGGTCGAAGCCATGCGCTTTGCCATGTATGGACAGATCAATGCGCTGTCCTGGGCGGTGGTGCTGTTCGGTACGGCCGTGTTTTTTGGACTTGCCTGGTGGGGCTACGACCCGCAGCGAGGCTGGATCAAGCAGCGTGGAGCGGCCTGAATCGGCAACGGTCCGGCAGGGCCAAGTGGATTAGGAGACAACGATGACATCATGGATTGATCGACGAGCAATGCTGTTGCGCGTGGGATCGGCCGCTGCTGTTGCCGGTGGCATGCCGCTGGCGCTGTGGGCCGGGGAAGATCCTACGGGGGGAGACCCCCTGAATTCCATGCAATGGCCGACCCTGCGCAAGCAGTATCTGGGCGATGCGCCCATGCGCTTCAGCCAGGACGTGGTGGTCAAGGGCCCGGCCTTTGCCGACGATGCCATGAATGTTCCGGTGCTGATCGATGCCCGGGCCTTGTCCTCGGTGGGCGGGGGCGTCGAGCGCATTGATGTCGTGAGCGACCGCAATCCCATCCGCGAGGTGCTTTCATTCGAGCCCCTGCGCTGCCTGCCCATGCTGGCCTTTCGATTTCGCATGGAGCAGGCTTCGCCCGTGCGGGCCATGGTCAAGACACGCGATGGGCAATGGCATGTGGGAAGCACCTGGGTTCAGGCGGCAGGAGGCGGCTGCACCGTGCCCGGCACCACCCGGGCCGACGGGTCGTGGAGCCGCACCCTGAACCAGGTCCAGACGCGATTTTTCAGCAATGTACTGGCCGGAAGCCAGCGTTTGCGCGTGCGCATCATGCACCCCATGGACACCGGACTGGTGGCCGGAATACCTGCTTTTTACGTGGAAAGCCTGCAACTGATGGACGATGCTGGCCGTGTCTGGTGGCGGCTGGCCCTGCACGAACCGGTATCGGAAAATCCGCTGCTGACCTTCGAGCTGCCCGAACGCCCCAACGGCATCCTGCGGCTGGCCGGCCGCGACAACAACGGCAACCCGATTGGCGCCGAGGTGTCCGCATGAGGCGCTGGAACTGGCTCCTCATGGTCGCCGCCGTGCTTGCCATGCCTGTTGGGGCGCAGGCGCAAACGGCTGCAAGCCCGTCGCTCAAGCGTGCCGCCCTCGACATGGCGCGCCTCGACTACGCCTTGCAGCCGCGCCAGATTGCACCCGGTGTCTGGGTGTTCGAGGGCGCCGTGGAAGATTTCAGCCCCGGCAATGGCTGCAACATCATCAACACCGGCTTTATCGTCACGGGCGAAGGGGTGGTGGTCATCAACACCGGCCCCTCCAGGCTGTATGGCGAGCAGCAGCGCCGCGCGATTGAGCGCGTGACGCAAGAGCCGGTCGTGAAGGTGTTCAACCTGAACCTGCACCCGGACTACTTTTTTGGCAACCAGGCCTGGCCCGAGCTGCCTGTCCAGGCGCTGGCCGGCAGCATCGCCGGCATGCAGGCCGAGGGCCAGAATTACGCCAGCAACATGTACCGCCTGTGCGGCGACTGGATGAAGGGAACCGAGCCCACGCCCGCCCGCGCGCCAGTGCTTGCGCAGATGCTGCAACTGGGAAAGCATCGGCTTGAACTGCTGCGGCTCGAAGGCCACACGGGCGATGACCTGCTGCTGATCGACCACGGCACGGGCGTGGTGTTTGCCGGCGGGCTGGTGTTTGCCGAACGGGTGCCGACCACGCCGCATGCCGATGTGAACAGCTGGCTGCGCAGCCTCGATGTGCTCGACAAGCGGCTGGGCGGCCTTGCATTGACAGCGCTGGTGCCCAGCCATGGGCCGATTTACAAGGACAGCCGTGGCATCGGCCAGACGCGCGACTGGCTGCTGTGGGTCTCAAGCCTGCTGGAGGGCAGCGCCCGGCGCGGCCTCGATTTGAGCGAAGTCCTGCAAACGCCGGTGCCCGAGCGGTTTCAGGCCTGGGCCGCACAGCCGGCTGAATTGCAACGGACCCTTGCCCAGTGGTACCCCTTGTACGAGCAACGCGCCCTGCTGGGCGGGCTGCCGGCCAAGTGATTCGTTTTTGAACAGTGTCCCATCCCGCGCTTTCCCTTTAAGAACACACCGGCTGATGTGCCGGCGCCAAAGGCTGTGAAACAGGCCTTTTGGCGCTGGCATAAAAGTTGCCATTCATGCTGATGAATCCGTTTGGCTTGAGTGGCTGACAGGGTTCATTGCCGACCGGGCATGCGGCACGGGCGTCACCATCAACTTCAGGAAAATAGCAGGAGACACACACTGTGAAACGCACATTAATCAGTCTTTTGGTCATGGCTGCCACGGCCCACGTCGGCGCTCAGGTGACCGATGCCATGATCAGCAGCGACGCCACCAATCCGAAATCGGTATTGAGTTCGGGAATCGGCACGCAAGGTCAACGGCATTCGCCGCTGACGGCCGTCAACCCCAAAACCATCAGCCGGCTGACGCCCGTATGGTCCATGTCCTTTGGCGGTGAAAAGCAGCGTGGCCAGGAGTCGCAACCCCTTGTCTATAACGGCAAGATGTTCGTGACCGCCTCGTATTCGCGCATGTATGCGCTGGATGTCAAGACCGGCCAGAAGCTCTGGAAATACGAGCACCGGCTGCCCGAAGGCATCATGCCTTGCTGCGATGTGGTCAACCGTGGCGCCGCGCTGTACGACAACCTGGTGATCTTCGCGACCCTGGATGCCCAGTTGGTGGCGCTTGACCAGAACACCGGCAAAGTGGTCTGGAAAGAAAAAATCGACGACTACAGCGCGGGCTACAGTGCCACCGCAGCCCCCCTGATTGCTGAAGGCTTGCTGCTGACCGGGCTCTCGGGCGGCGAATTCGGCGTGGTAGGCCGCGTTGAAGCGCGCGATCCCAAGACCGGCAAGCTGGTCTGGTCCCGTCCCACGGTCGAAGGCCACATGGGCTACCTGAACGGCAAGGAAAACGGCATCAGCGGCACGACCAACGCCACCTGGCCCGGCGAAACCTGGAAAACCGGCGGCGCTTCCACCTGGATGGGCGGCACCTACGATGCCAAGACCGGCCTGGCCTATTTCGGCACCGGCAACCCGGGTCCGTGGAACAGCCATGTGCGCAAGGGCGACAACCTGTATTCCTCGTCCACCGTGGCAATTGATGTCAAGACCGGGAAAATCGCCTGGAGCTATCAAAACACGCCGAATGACGCCTGGGACTTTGACGGCTCGAACGAGTTCGTGACCTTCGACATGGACGGCAAGCGCATGGGCGCAAAGGCCGACCGCAATGGCTTTTTCTATGTGATTGACGCCACCACCGGCAAGCTGGGCAATGCGTTCCCGTTCGTCAAGAAGATCACCTGGGCCACCGACATCGACCTGAAAACCGGCCGTCCCAACTTCGTGGCCGACAACCGGCCAGGCGACCCGACGGCTCCCGGCGGTGAAGGCACCAAGGGCAAGTCGGTGTTTTCCGCACCCGCCTTCCTGGGCGCAAAGAACCAGATGCCGATGGCCTACAGCCCTCTGACCAAGCTGTTCTATGTGCCGACGAACGAGTGGGGCATGGAAATCTGGAACGAACCCATCACCTATAAAAAAGGCGGCGCTTTCCTGGGTGCGGGCTTCACGATCAAGCCTTTGTTTGAAGACCATATTGGCTCATTGCGCGCCATTGATCCGAAGACCGGCAAGATCGCTTGGGAAATCAAGAACACCGCGCCGCTGTGGGGCGGCGCCTTGACCACGGCGGGCAACCTGGTTTTCTGGGGTACGCCTGAAGGTTTCCTGAAGGCCGCTGATGCCACGACCGGCAAGGAAGTCTGGAAGTTCCAGACCGGTTCGGGCGTGGTCGCTCCTCCCATCACCTGGATGCAGGATGGCGAGCAGTACATCAGCGTGGTTTCGGGCTGGGGCGGTGCTGTACCGCTGTGGGGCGGCGAAGTGGCCAAGAAGGTCAACTTCCTTGAGCAGGGCGGATCCGTCTGGACCTTCAAGCTGATGAAGTAAAGCTCTTGAAAAGGGTGGCCGCCCTGGCTGCCACCCTTTTCCCGTCATGCCGCAGCGGGTGTGATGCGGCCGAAAAGGCAAATCCGGCAGTCCCGATTCCGCTGTTTCAGCGTATTTTTAATGCCAAAAAGGCTGTTTGCGCACTACCCATATGCGTAATTAGCTATCTTATTTATAGCAAACTGAAGGGCAGCTTTATTGAAGCCATTTTTAGTTTTCCTTCATCTTTACCCAACGGAGTCAGCGTATGAAACTCAACATCCTTTCCTGTGCATTTGTGCTGGCAGCCTCAGGCATGAGCGGCGTTCATGCTGAAGATACCGCAGCCATGACCGACTTTGTTCGTGGCAACGGCTGCTTTTCATGCCATTCGGCCACCGAAAAAATCGTTGGCCCCTCTTTTCAGAGCATCAGCAGCAAATACGCTGCTGACAAGGACGCCGTCCCCACCCTGGCTCAAAGCATCAAGAACGGCTCGACCGGAAAATGGGGCTCGCGCGTTGCCATGCCGCCGCATCAAAACATCAGCAATGAAGATTTGACCAAGCTGGCCAAATGGGTGCTTTCCCAGAAACCTTGAATTTGTGGGTTTGGGCCATGCTCCGATGCCGGAGCATCGGCCCCAGGCTCAGTCTTGCGGATGCAGCGCCCGTGATTCGCTGTCGCTGCGAAACACAATCGGCGTGACCCGGTGTTCGGGCGCCCGGCGAACCAGTTCGACCACCTTGGCATGGTGCGGCGATTTGCTGCACACCGGATCGGCCTGGGCGGCATCGCCGGTAATCAAAAAGGCCTGGCAGCGGCAGCCGCCGAAATCCTTGTGGCGCTCGTCGCAGCTGCTGCAGGGCGGTTTCATCCAGCTGTCGCCCCGGTAGGCGTTAAAGGCCTGGCTGCGTGCCCAGATGTCGGCCAGCGGCTGGTCCTGCACGCGCGGCAGCTTCAGGCCCGGCAGGTCGCGGGCGTTGTGGCAGGGCAGGGCGGTGCCGTCGGGGGCGATGGCCAGAAAGACCGCGCCCCAGCCATTCATGCAGGCCTTGGGGCGCTCTTCAAAATAGTCGGGCACCACGAACAGCACGCGGCAGCGCGGGTTGGGCTGCGCGCGGTAGCGGTTGACCACGGCTTCGGCTTCGATCAGCTGCTCGTGCGTCGGCATCAGGTGGTCGCGGTTGGTCCAGGCCCAGCCGTAGTACTGGGTGTTGGCCAGTTCCAGGAATTCGGCTTCCAGCGCCTCGGCCATCTCGATGATCTTGCCGACATGCGGCAGGTTGTGGCGGTGCAGCACACAGTTCATGACCATGGGCCAGTCATGCTGCTTGATCAGCCGGGCAACCTTTTGCTTGAGTTCAAAGGTTTTGGTGTGGCTCAGGAAATCGTTGAGTTCCTTGGTGGAATCCTGGAAAGACAGCTGCACATGGTCCAGCCCGGCGTCCTTGAGCTTTCGGGCGCGGGTCTCAGTGAGCCCCACGCCCGAAGTGATGAGGTTGGTGTAAAAGCCCAGGTGACGCGCTTCCTGCACCAGCTCTTCGAGGTCGTCCCTGAGCATCGGCTCGCCACCGGAAAAGCCCAGCTGGGCGGCGCCCAGGGCGCGCGCCTGGCGCATCACGTCCACCCACTGCGCGGTGCTCATTTCCTCCTGCAGGCGGGCGTATTGGGTCGGGTTGTAGCAAAACACGCAGTGCAGCGGGCAGCGGTAGGTCAGTTCCGCCAGCAGCCACAAAGGCGGGGAGACAGGCGGTGACACAGGCGGGGAAATTTCAGACGATCCAGCCACGACGGACTCCTTCCTGCAGCAAGTCCTTGACCTGCGGGCCAATGCCCTGGACGGAAAAAAGCGCTTCCAGCTCGGCGGCAATGCCGTCCGCGCTGAGCTGGCCGTTGCAGCGGCGCAGGATTTCGGCGGAGCTGTCGTTGAGCTTGACCATGCCTTCGGGGTAGAGCAACACCCAGGCGGTTTGCACCGGCTCGTACTGCAGGCGGTACAGGCGCGACAACCGTGGATGGGCGGGCAACTCCACCGCCTTGGGGGGAGTCGGTGTGGCGGCGCTTGCCGCAGGGAGGCCAGGGGCGTTCATACGCAGGCTTTCTCGATGCCGTCGAGCATGCTCCACAGGATGTCGAGCTTGAACTGCAGGATGTCCAGCGCCCTGTGCTGCGCCTGGCGGGTGGTGAAATGGGTGATGGTGACCGCCAGCCCGTGTTCCACATCGCGGCTTGCCAGCGGAATACGGCTGCGGAAATAAGTCAGGCCTTCGGGCTCGATCCAGGCGTAATGCAAAGGCCAGCTGGCAAGCCGGTCCTTGTGGATCTGGGGTGCGAACATTTCGGTCAGCGATGAGCACACGGCTTCCTGCCACGGTGCTTTCGCGGCGAAATTCACGTAGGCATCGCAGGCGAACCGCACCGCCGGCGCCACGCCCTGCAACGACCACAATTCCTCACGCGACAGGCCGACCGCCAGGCCCAACTGGGTCCAGGCTTCCATGCCGCCAGCGGCGCAGCCCTGGTAGTCGCCGTAGCCGTCATGGTCCAGAATGCGTTCCACCCACAGTCGGCGGTGCGCCCGGTCAGGCATGTTGGCCAAAATCGCCGCGTCCTTGCGCGGAATGCACAACTGGTAATAAAAACGGTTGGCCACCCAGCAACGGATTTCGTCTGCGGTGCAGCCGCCCTGGTTCATCCGTACATTGAAGGGATGGTGAATGTGATAGGCCGTGCCTTTGGCGCGCAGCTGCCTTTCAAACTCGGCAGGGCTCCAGGCTGATCTGCTGGCGTCAAAGCAGGGTGATTGGGCTATTTCCATGATGTTGTCGCTTCCTAAAACACGATGTCCATGCCGTCGAACGCGACTTCAATGCCATGCGCGGTCAGCAGGGCACGCTCCGGGGAGTCTTCGCGCAGGATGGGGTTGGTGTTGTTGATGTGGATGAGGATTTTTCGGGTCGCGGCCGGCAGGGTGTCGAGCTGGGCAATCATGCCCTGCGGTCCGCTTTGCGGCAAATGCCCCATCTCGGCGGCGCTTTTTTTCGACAGGCCCAGGCGCTGCATTTCGTCTTCGGTCCAGAAGGTGCCGTCCACCAGCACCACGCTGCACTGGGCCATCAGGTCCAGCAGCGCGGGCGTCATTTCCCCCAGGCCGGGCGCGTAAAACACGCGTTGCCCGGTGGCCGGGTTCTCCAGCAGCAAACCGATGTTGTCGCCCGGTCGCGGACAATTCCGAAAAGGCGAATAAGGCGGCGGCTTGGAGGACAAAAGAACCGGCCGTATCGCCATGCCCGGCAGCTCGGGCACTGCCATGAAATCGCCATCCAGGCGCAAGGGAGTCGGCGTGACGCCGCAGTAGTGCGACAGAATCCGGGTGATGGGAAAGCCTTCGGTCAGGTCGCCAAGCACCTCGGGCGTTGCCAGCAGCGGCAAGGGGCTTTGCCGCTCGCGAAGCATCAGCAGGCCGGTGACATGATCGATCTGGGCGTCCATCAGCAGCACGGCGGCAATGCCGCTGTCGCGCTGGGCGCGTGCGGGCTGCAACTCGGGGGCGGCCCGAATCTGGGTCAGCACATCCGGCGAAGCATTGACCAGCAGCCAGTCAGTGCCATCGACGGTCACGGCAATGGACGACTGCGTTCTGGCCTGGGCCCGAATGCTGCCGCGACGCAGGCCGTCGCAGTTGGGGCAGTTGCAATTCCACTGGGGAAAGCCGCCGCCGGCGGAGGAACCTAAAACTCGAATGCGCATTGTGCTGATCCAGGCTGTTCAGGGGATAAAAAAGCGCACGGGCGTGTAAACACCGGTGCGCTTGGTCCAGACTTGCTGAAACTCAGCGGTTGGCGATGTACATGGTGATTTCAAAGCCGAAGCGCATGTCGGTAAAAGAAGGTGTTGTCCATTGCATAGTCGGTGTCTCCTGGTAGTTGGCATGAAATATGTCTGCCATCTTGTAGCCGCTGTTGCTTCCACAAGCTGCACACCCAGAAAATAGAGCAATATCAATGCCATGCTAAAGCCCCTTCCGCCGCACACTGCCCGCCTGCTGGGCGGCCGCCCTTCCCTTGACTGGCCGGGGCCTGCCTGGGTGAGCACCGCACGCCACAGCCGCATGGCCTACCGCCGGCTTGGACCCGCCACGGGCGAGCCCTGGCTGGTGCTGCATGGCGGACCGGGCAGCGGCAGCCAGCCCGACCTGATGCAGGCCTTTCAGCCGGGCAGGCATCAAGTCATCGTGCCTGATCAGCGTGGTGCCGGGCTGTCTTGCCCGCGCGGGCGTAGCGCAGGCAACCACACCGATCAACTGGTCGCCGACCTGGAATGTTTGCGCCTGCAACTGGGGATTGAACGCTGGAGTTTGCTGGCCGGCTCCTGGGGATGCGTGCTGGCGCTGCGCTATGCCGCGCGCTACCCGCAACGGGTGAAGCGGCTGGTCTTGCGCGGCGCTTTTGGCTTGCGCCTGGCGGAAATTCGCGGCCTCCTGCATCCCCACCCCATCAGGGAAAGTACCGTGGCACGGCATCCTGATTGGCCACGCGGCCCGCTCAGCGGCATGTCCCGCGTGCTGGCCCAATTGGAGCAGGTGTTGCAAGTTGGAGCACCCCGGACTGCAACATTGCGCCTCATCCGTTGCTGGGGTCTGCTGGAGCAAGGTGCTGCCTTGCATGGCATGTGGCGAAGCCTGGTTCACGCTGCCATCCTGAAGGATCGGCCATTGGCCTCGGAGATTCGCCGGAACTGGGCGCAACTCAGGCGCAAGCGGCGACAGGCTGAAGCCGGCGTGGATCGGCCGGGTATCCGCCCTGCGGACCGGCGTGGCTGGCAAAAATTCAGGATTCAATCCCATTACCTGCGTCACAAGGGATTCCTGCGCCCTGGCGCCCTGGACCGCGCCGTCAGCATGCTCGCAAGGCACGGCCTGCCCAGCGACTGGATCCATGGTCAATTCGACGCAGTGTGTCCGCCAGGCAACAGCCGGCAGTGGATCAGGCAGTCACAAGGTCTGGAGCCTGGCGTGGCTCGCGGACATTGGCCTGTCGCCGGGCACCTGGCCGGGGAGCCCGCCATGCGCGCGGCGCTACGACGCGTTGTACAAAGCCTGCGTTGAATGTTATGAGCCTTCGTTGCTGCCCCTGCAGTCTGGCGAGTTGAGGCGGCAGCCATGGCACTGATGCTGAAAATGCGCTGGCTGTATTGCCTGCTGTGTCTGTGGGGTGCGGCCCAAGTGGCCCAGGCAGCCCCGCCAGACTGCGCGCAAGCCAGGCCTGTGGATTGGCAGGCGGTGGCCCCGGGCGTGTGGGTCTGGCTGCCTGAACGCATTGACGAAATTTCCCCGCACAACCAGGGGCATGTGCTGCCCATCAGCGCGGTAGTGGACTCAGGCGAGGCCCTGGTGGTTGACCCCGGACCCAGTCATCAGCATGGCCTGCGTGTGAGACGCTCGCTGGCCTGCCAGTTGGGTGCCCGGGTGCGCTGGGTCGTCAACACCCATGCGCATGCTGAAAGCGTGCTTGGAAATTCCGCCTTTGCTGATTTGCAGGCCCTGGGCCTGCTGGAGATCGTTGCGACCGCAGGCACCCGTGAAGCCATGCAGCGCAGATGCGAGCAATGCTTGCCGTACCTGACCAGCATCGTCGGTGCCGAGGCGATGCAGGGCACCCATATTGTCTTGCCCAATCGCATAACGAGTGAAGGCGAGACACTGGCAGTGGGCCGAATCCGGCTGCAGGTGATGCAGGTCCGCAGTGCCCATACCGAAAGCGACTTGCTGCTCTGGGAGCCGCAACGCCGTGTCATGTGGGCCGGTGGCTTGCTTTATGACGGCCGTATTCCCGAGCTTGCACAAGGCAGCCTGAATGGCTGGCTGCATGCCTTGCCCCGCTTGAAGGAACTGCGTCCGGCGCTGGTCGTGGGCGCCGCCGTGTCGGTTGCGCCAGATGCCAACTCCTTGCCTCCGGCCTTTGCGGCCACCGGCCAGTATTTGCAGGCGTTGCGCATGCGCGTGCTGCAGGCGATGGATGCCGGCCTGGACGGCAGTGACACCCGGTCGATTCAATTGCCGGACTTTGCCGGCTGGGCAGGCTACAGGCAGCGCCACGGCTTCAATGTCCAGCGCGCATGGCGAGAACTGGAGCCTGAATGGCTCGATGCCACCGGCCCCGCCAGCCTCTCAGTTCCAGACGTCGGGCGGTAGCTGTTCCTTGCGGCGGTACACCGTGTTGCGGGACACGCCCAGCGCCTTGGCCGCCGCCGACACATTGCCCTTGTGGTGTTGCAGCATCTTGGTCATGGCCACCAAGGCCACATCTTGCAGCCGCTGCCCATCGGTATCGCCTGGCATGTTCGGCATTGCATTTTCCGGAGCGGCTGCAGAAGAAGGTGAAGGTTGTGCAACCGCTTGCAGCACATGTTCATGCTCTTCGAGAAAATCGTCGGGCAAGTGGTTGCGCTGTATCACACCTTCGCAGCCGACCATGACCACTGCCGTGCGCAACAGGTTGTGCAACTGCCTGAAGTTTCCAGGCCATTGGTGCGTATGGAACAGGGTCATCACATCGGCCGAAATGCCAATCTGGGCGCCGTTTTCGCACAAGCTTTTCAGGATTTTCTGCATGACGACTTCAAAGTCGGTGCGATGGCGCAAGGCGGGCAGCCGAACCACCAGGCCATTGAGGCGATAGTACAGATCCTCGCGAAACTCTCCCCGGACGATCATTTCCTTCAGGTTCTTGTTGGTGGCGCAAATCACGGCCACGTCCACCTCCACCTCCCTGCCTGCGCCCAGAGGACTGACTTTTTTATCTTGCAGCACGCGCAGCAACCGTGCCTGCAGGTGCCTGGGCATGTCGCCAATCTCATCGAGAAAAAGCGTACCGCCGTTGGCTTGCTGGATTTTTCCGGTGGCGCCTTTTTTCTTGGCTCCGGTAAAAGCGCCTTCTTCGTAGCCAAACAATTCTGATTCGATCAGCGTCTCGGGAATGGAGGCGCAGTTGACTGACACGAAAGGATGGCCGGCCCGGTCGGAATCGCCGTGAATGGCCTGGGCCAGCAAGTCCTTGCCAGTCCCGGTTTCTCCCAGAATCATGATCGGAATGTCACGGCCACGCACCATGCTCAGTTTCTGGATGACGGTGGCCACCTGGGGGTCGCCGGTGTTCAGGTAGTGCAAAGTGGAGAGTTGTACTTTGCGCGCAGGGCTAAAGCCTGTTTCCGCTGCCGGGGCCATGCCTGCATAATTTTTAGCTTCTGGTGGTTTGAACGGGTTGCTCGCTGCCGTGTTGATCGCTTGCCCGTCCGACCACAGGCTCAGCGGTTTCATTTTAATTCTGCACCAGACCGACACCCCGTTGTGCAGAACAAACTGCTGGGGTTTGGTCAGGGCATTGCCACGCAGTTCATGGAGCCTGGAGATGGGAATGTCAAACAGGGAAGAAAAAGTATGACCCTTCAGCGCATTGAAGGACATGCCCAGCTGAAACTGGGCGCTGCGGTTGGCGGACAGGAAGCGCCCCTCGTGCGAGAAAACGGCGATGCCTTCAACCAGGGTGCCCAGGAATTCGGAGCGTGTATGAAAGTGAATGCGAACTGCCGTCGGGAAAATGTCGGCGAACATGTGGTTCTCGATCATCTGAACCGACATGCGCACCAGAGCCATGGTGTGCTGATGAAAATTTCGCTGATCCCCCGTCACATCCAGCGCACCAATGATCTGGCCGTAAGGGTCAAAAACAGGGGCGCATGAACACGTCAGAAACTGGTTGGCATGCATGAAATGCTCGGAACCGCGTATGGTCACCGGCAGTTCTTCTGTCAAGGCGGTGCCAATGGCGTTGGTCCCCTTGCTTTTTTCGGACCAGCACACGCCTGGCACCAACGCCACCTGCATCGCCTTTTCCAGGAAATCCATGTCGCCCAGCGAGTGCAGCACCAAGCCATTCGACGCGGTCAGCAGCACCATGTTGTGGGTGTTGGCAATTTGTTCATGAAGGGTTTCCATGACGGGCATGGCATGCTCCAGCAGGAACTTGTTTTCATCCAGCCCCTGGGCCAGCCTGGCCGGGCTTTCGGGTGAAAAATCGGGTATGTCGTCGCGGTCTATGCCATAAGCTTTAGACCGCGTATGCGACTCCATGATCAGATTGGGATGGTCAAGCTCATGAACTTCCTGGTCTGGCGAATGCACCGGGCGACCCGCCATCGGGGTATACATCACTGTTCTCATCGTGTCTCCAAATCGCTTTGTTTACAACCCATTCACTGCCCTTGTATCTGTACAAGTCAGTCCTGACTTTGCTCAGGCCCTGGTGCAAGCTTGATGTTTTTATTCTTCCCGATTTTGTACCCTTTCAACTTGATGCTCAACAAAAACAAATGAATCAATATGCTGTAAGTCAGTGACTTATAAGGGAAAACCCTTGTTTTTGGAGGAGATCGGGACTCGCCGGCTACTCAAAAATTGAACAACCTGAGTCAAACTGACACACATGGATGAGTCTGGTTGATCGACCTCGATGAAACTGTCATAGTAAAGATCAAGCCTGAGAAGGCTGGCGCATTTATTGCTGCCACTGCCAGTAACTTTCACTACTGAGGAGACATGCCATGCAAACTTCAACTGGCGTATTCACCCGTCGCCTGGGTGCGATGTCCCACCACATACGCACCCTCTGTTCAGCCGTTTTGCTGATGGCCGCATGCCTGCTAACCGGTACGGCCATGGCGCACGGCGATGTCGTGCCCCAATCAGTCAACACCACGACCCTGCCGCCACTGGGCGAAAAGTGGCTGCCAGCCAACCCTTATAGCGAAGGGCCTGCCCACAAGGAAGCACTGCGTATCGGCACCTCGGCTTATAACCAGAATTGCGCGCGCTGCCATGGTCTTGAAGCCATATCCGGTGGCATTGCACCCAATCTGCGAAAAATTGATGGGGATTGCATGGGTTTGGCGGATGCGGCCAAAAAAATGGCCTGCTACAAGGAAACGGACGAGTTCTTTCTGGGCACCGTTCGGCGTGGCCGGGTGCGTGACGGCCGCGTGTACATGCCTCCTTTTGAGGGTATCCTGAACCAGGAAGCCATCTGGGCGATCAAGACTTATCTGGAAACACGTCGCGAGCCCTGAAATTCTGGACCACTTCTGGGAACCTTCCCATCGAAGCTGTAGCATTTACGCCTCATCCCTCCAGGAAACAATCCGTATGCCTATCCCTTTTTTTCCTGAAAACAAGCACTTTCCGATGACGGATCCGAAGGTTCAACGTCGCACACTGGCAGTGCTGCTGCCCTTGGCGCTGGGTTGGTCGGCTGTTTGTGCGCAAACCGAACTGAGCGACCTGGCCAAAATTCAGGCCAGCGGCGTATTGAAAGTGGGCGTGTACAAGAACAACGCGCCGTTTTCCGATGGCCCTGTGACGGACATGAAAGGGCTGGACATCGACATTGCCAAGGCCCTGGCCAAACAGCTGCAACTCAAGCTCACACTGCTGCCCTTTGATGCCGGCGAGAACATGGGCGACGACCTGCGCAACATGGTCTGGCGCGGCCATTACCTGGGCTACGGCCCTGCCGATGTCATGATGCATGTGCCGGTGGACAAATACCTGGCGCAGCAAAACCGGCAGGTTTTTATCTTCGCCCCCTACATGCGGCAAACGCAGGTGCTGTTGCATGACACGGCGGTGTTACCCAGTGTCAGTGGTTCTGAAGACCTGAAAGGCTTCAAACTGGCCGCTGAACGTGGCACCGGAACTGCCAGCGTGCTGATGGCGCACAACGCGGGCATGCTGATGTCTCAGGTCGCTCTTTACAGCACGGGCGTGGAAGCCGCCAAGGCGGTTATCGATGGAAAGGCAGCAGGCGCCTTTGTGATGCGTTCGCAGGCCGAATCCATCCTGTCGCAGAGCCAGTCCCAGCCCGCCCATTGGTCAATGAGTCCGCTGCCGCTTTACGGCGTTCCCGAAAACGGCTGGCCGTTGGGAATGGCTGTCAAGACAGACTACAAAGACCTGGCTCAGGCCATGCAAAAGGCGATGCAGGAATTGCGCAGCAGTGGCGAACTGCTGGCCATCTTTAAAAGCAATGGCATGACGCTGACCTCGCCTTGATGGCTGGCGCCGGTAAAAGCAGGCTGGATCCCAAGCCAAATGCCAGGCGATTGAGCTAAAGCGGAATCACCCTGGCTTTCAATCACGGCGTTCAAGGCGCCCAGCGACTTTTTGCTACTGAATTCATAGCTTCTCGCGCAGGCCACGCCTGCGCAAGAAGCCTATTTGATGCTAAAAAGTCGTTTGCTGGTTAAAACGGGTTCGCTCTAGCGGGCTGTTTCAGGTGAAAAGGCGACTGTCATTTTCGCCGCGCTAAAATCAATGGTTTGCGCACAGTTGAACTAAGCTGCCAGCGCCCACACCTAAGTTCCGTACTCAATAAGGGATTTTGGCCGCATTGCCAGCTCAGGGGAGCAGCCATTAGCGGCTTCGCATTTATGGCTTCCAATATCCTGACCAAAATTTTCGGCAGCCGCAACGACCGGCTGCTCAAAACCTACCGTAAAACTGTAGACCAAATCAATGCGCTGGAAACCCAGTATGAAAAGCTGGACGACGACCAGTTGCGCGCTAAAACGCAGGAGTTCAAGGATCGGGTAGCCGCTGGCGAAACACTCGACGCTCTGCTTCCCGAGGCCTTTGCCGTCGTGCGCGAAGGCAGCAAACGCATCATGAAGATGCGTCACTTCGACGTTCAGATGCTGGGCGGCATGTCGCTGCACAACGGCAAGATTTCAGAAATGCGCACGGGTGAAGGCAAGACCCTGACCGCGACGCTGCCGGTGTACCTCAATGCCTTGACCGGCAAGGGCGTGCATGTGGTCACGGTCAATGATTACCTGGCCAGTCGTGACGCCCGCTGGATGGGCAAGCTGTACAACTTCCTCGGCATGAGCGTCGGCATCAACCTGCCGAACATGTCGCGCGAGGAAAAGCAGGCAGCCTACAACGCCGACATCACCTACGGCACCAACAACGAGTTTGGTTTTGATTACCTGCGCGACAACATGGTGTACGAAGTAGGCGACCGGGTGCAGCGCGGCCTGAACTTCGCCATCGTCGATGAGGTCGATTCGATTTTGATTGACGAGGCGCGCACGCCGCTCATCATCAGCGGCCAGGCCGAAGACCACACCGAGATGTACCTGGCGATCAACAAGGTCGTGCCCTTGCTGACGCGCCAGGAGGGCGAAGCCGACCCGCGAACCGGCGAGGGCGTAACAACACCCGGCGACTACACCATCGATGAAAAAACACACCAGGTGTTTTTGACCGAGCAGGGCCATGAAAGCGCCGAGCGCATCCTGTTCGAGATGGGCCTGATTCCCGAAGGCGCCACGCTGTACGACCCGGCCAACATTTCGCTGATGCATCATCTGTATGCAGCCCTGCGCGGCAACCTGCTGTACCACCGCGACCAGCACTACGTGGTGCAAGAAGGCGAAGTCGTGATCGTGGACGAGTTCACGGGGCGCCTGATGTCGGGCCGCCGCTGGAGCGATGGCCTGCACCAGGCGGTTGAAGCCAAGGAAGGCGTGCAGATCCAGGCCGAAAATCAGACCCTGGCCTCGATCACCTTCCAGAACTATTTCCGCCTCTACAAGAAGCTGTCCGGCATGACCGGAACCGCCGACACCGAAGCCTACGAATTCCAGGAAATCTACGGTTTAGAGACCACCGTCATTCCACCCAACCGGGTGAGCAAACGCGATGACCAGCTGGACCGCGTGTACAAAACCACGCGCGAGAAATACGAAGCGGCCATCAAGGACATTCGCGAGTGTTATGAGCGCGGCCAGCCGGTGCTGGTCGGAACGACCTCCATCGAGAACTCCGAAATCATCGACCAGTTGCTGATCAAGGAAAACCTGCCGCACCAGGTGCTCAACGCCAAGCAGCATGCCAGAGAGGCCGACATCGTCGCGCAGGCCGGCCGGCTGAAGATGATCACCATCGCCACCAACATGGCCGGGCGCGGTACCGACATCGTGCTGGGCGGCAATGTTGAAAAACTGATTGAAGCGGTGGAGGCGGACGAGTCCCTCGATACCGTTGCGAAGGAAGCCGAAATCGCGCGCTTGCAGACCCAGTGCAAGCAGGAAAACGAGCAGGTCAAAACACTGGGCGGTTTGCGCATCATTGCCACCGAGCGCCACGAGTCGCGCCGTATTGACAATCAGTTGCGTGGCCGTTCGGGTCGCCAGGGTGATCCCGGTTCTTCACGCTTTTACCTGAGCCTGGACGACCCGCTGATGCGTATTTTTGCCGGTGACCGGGTCAGGTCCATCATGGAGCGGCTGAAGATGCCCGATGGCGAGGCGATTGAAGCCGGCATTGTCACGCGCAGCATCGAGTCGGCCCAGCGCAAGGTCGAGGCGCGCAATTTCGATATCCGCAAGCAACTGCTTGAATACGACGATGTGTCCAATGACCAGCGCAAGGTGATTTACCAGCAGCGCAACGACATCATGGATGCCAGCGATCTCCAGCCGCAAATTGCCTCCTTGCGTGAGGGTTGCTTCGCTGACCTGACGCGGCAGTACGTCCCGGTGGAAAGCGTCGAGGAACAATGGGATGTGGCCGGGCTTGAAAAAACACTCCGCGACGAGTGGCACATCGACCTGGCCTTGCGCCAGGAAATCGAATCCGCCACGGCGATCACGGATGAGGAAGTGCTTGAAAAGGTCAGTGCAGCCGCGGAGGCGGCATTTGCCGACAAGCTGGAAAAGATCGGCAAGGAAAATTTCACCCAGTTCGAGCGTGTGGTGCTGCTCCAAAGCATTGACAGCCACTGGCGTGAACACCTGAGTGCCCTGGACTATTTGCGCCAGGGCATTCATCTGCGTGGCTATGCCCAAAAGCAGCCCAAGCAGGAATACAAGCGAGAGGCGTTTGAGTTGTTTGGCCAGCTTCTCGACAGCGTGAAGAACGAAGTCACCAAAACGCTGATGACGGTCCAGGTCCAGTCGGGCGAACAACTCGACCAGGCGGCCGAAGCCCTCGAAAGCCGGGCCGAAAACATCACCAACGTGACCTACACCGCTCCCACTGAAACGGGTGAAGTGGAAACGACGGTCGATGAAGCCTCGCAGCGGCGTCAGCAGGCTGTTGCAGGTTCGGCCATGCCGCGCGTTGGCCGCAATGATCCCTGCCCCTGTGGTTCGGGTAAAAAATACAAGCTCTGCCACGGCAAGCTGACCTGACCCGCACGCGGTCTGGTCATTTCATGGGCGCCATTGGCGTCCTAACCCTTTTTTTCTGGAGTCAAGTCCATGCCTGTGAACCTGCTTGCCACGCCCGCCGCTGATCTCTACCCTGTGCCCGGTGTGCGCTGGGGTATTGCTGAAGCGGGCATTCGCAAAGCCAACCGCAAAGATCTCGCCGTGCTGCTGCTCGATGAAGGTGCTTCGGTGGGCGCTGTTTTCACCCAGAACAGGTTTTGCGCCGCCCCGGTGCAAATCTGCCGCGAGCATCTGGCTGCAAATTCTGGTCAGAACCACGGCATCCGTGCCATGCTGATCAACACCGGCAATGCCAATGCAGGAACCGGCCACGATGGCTTGATGCGTGCACAGTCCACCTGTATCGAACTGGCTCGCGCCCTGAATCTTTCGCCTGAGCAGATACTGCCGTTTTCTACCGGCGTCATCATGGAGCCTTTGCCCCATGACCGGATTGCGGCAGGGCTTCCTGCGGCGCTGGCCGATGCCAAAGCCGACAACTGGGCCAACGCCGCCGAAGCCATCATGACCACCGACACGGTGCCCAAGGCATTTTCGACCCGCATCACCCTGGGGGGCGCAACCGTCACCGTCACTGGCATCAGCAAGGGCGCGGGCATGATCCGCCCCAACATGGCGACGATGCTGGGCTTCCTGGCCACCGATGCCTGCGTGTCGCAGGTCTTGATGGCGCAACTGGCCAAGGAACTGGCTGATGCCTCCTTCAACCGCATCACGATTGACGGCGATACCTCCACCAATGACTCGTTCGTGGTCATTGCCAGCAACCAGGCCGCACACACGCCCGTCACGTCACTGGACAGCCCGGACGGCCAGGCCCTGCGCACGGCCATGATGGGCATCGCGCAACAACTGGCGCAGGCCATCGTGCGCGATGGCGAAGGCGCAACCAAGTTCATGACCATTCGGGTCGAGGGCGGAAAAACCGGCGAGGAGTGCCGCCAGGTGGGCTATGCCATCGCCCATTCGCCGCTGGTCAAGACGGCATTTTTTGCCAGCGACCCCAACCTGGGCCGGATTCTGGCGGCTGTCGGTTATGCCGGCATTGCCGACCTGGACCAGACGCGGATTGACCTGTACCTGGATGACGTGCTGGTGGCCAAAAATGGCGGCCGGCATGCGGACTACGTCGAAGCCGACGGCCAGCGGGTGATGAAGCAAAGCGAGATCACCGTGCGGGTGGTGCTGGGCCGGGGTGAGGCTCTAGATACCATCTGGACCTGCGACCTGTCCTATGACTATGTCAAGATCAACGCGGATTACCGCAGCTAAACCAACAGGCGATTGCGCATGAACGAACAGTTTGAACGCCTGATGGTGCGGGTTGAATCGCTGATGGCGCGCATTGAGTCCGTGCTTCCACAACCCTTGTCCGCGCCCGACTGGACGGCTTCCGTTGCCTACCGTTATCGCAAGCGCGGCTCCGGCCACGGTTCGCTGGAGCCGGTCAGGCATCTGGGCGCCATGCGTCTGACGGACCTCAAGGAAATCGACGGCCAGAAAGACAGGATACGGCGCAACACCGAGCAGTTCGTCAGCGGCAAGCCGGCCAACAATGTCTTGCTGACCGGCTCGCGCGGCACCGGAAAATCCTCCCTGATCAAGGCCTGTCTGAACGAGTATTCGGCCCGGGGCCTGCGGCTGATTGAAGTGGACAAGGCCGACCTGACCGACCTGCCTGACATCGTCGATGTGGTGTCCGGTCTGCCCGAGAAGTTCATCGTGTTTTGCGACGACCTGAGTTTTGAAGAAGGCGAGCCCGGCTACAAGGCGCTCAAGTCCATCCTGGACGGCTCGATTGCCGCCGCAACGCCGAATGTGCTGATTTACGCCACCAGCAACCGCCGCCACCTGCTGCCCGAGTACATGATGGAGAACCTGACCTACACACATACCGAAGATGGAGAAGTGCATCCGGGTGAAGTCGTTGAAGAAAAGATTTCCCTGTCCGAACGCTTTGGCTTGTGGGTCAGCTTCTACCCGTTCAGCCAGGACGAGTACCTGACCATCGTGGCCCAGTGGCTGTCTTCATTTGGCGTTAATGCCGAGGCCATCTCAGCCGCACGTCCGGCCTCGCTGGTGTGGGCGCTGGAGCGCGGCTCGCGCAGCGGCCGTGTGGCCTACCAGTTTGCGCGCGACTATGCCGGGCAGCATGCCGGCACGGTTCAGTGACCAAAAGGTTGCTGGTTGCCGATGCGGCCCAGCCTCGCGAGGGCGGTCCCGGGCGCAAGGTGGTGGAGGTGGCTGTTGGCGTATTGATCCAGCCTGATGGCCAATTCCTGCTCACATCCCGCCCTCCTGGCAAGGTCTATGAAGGCTACTGGGAGTTTCCGGGCGGCAAGCTGGAGCAGGGCGAAAGCGTCGAGCAGGCGTTGCGTCGCGAACTGCAGGAAGAAATAGGCATCACCATCGCTTCCGTGCATCCCTGGAAAGTCGAGATGGTCGATTACCCGCATGCGCTGGTCCGGCTCAATTTCTGCAAGGTGTTTGAATGGACGGGCGAGTTGCAGATGCACGAAGGCCAGTTGTTTGCCTGGCAGTCTTTACCGGTCACGGTGCAGCCGGTATTGCCCGGCACCATTCCTGTACTGGCCTGGTTCGCCGAGGAACGCGGCTTTTCCGGTGCGACCCGATAACCTGGCCTGGCAAGGGGCTGATTCAGAGAGCGGAGATCGCATCGCGCAGCCGTGCCACAAGGTCGGGAATCAGCCTGAGCCGCCCGGCTTCCTCCTCGATCACCCGTTCAAATGCAGCCTTCTTCAAGGCATGAAAATTGATTTCGTGCCGCGTATTCGCCGGTACGGTGCTGGCAAGAATGTCAAACAGCCTATCCACGGCATGCAGCCGCCCCCACAGATAGTCGTTCTCACGCGTTGCGCGGCTGAGAAAGCCGCCAAAGCCAGCAAAGGTTCCGCCCAGCAGCATCCTCGTCGTGTCTGGTACTGTCAGGCTGACGAAATCGTCCGGACTGATGCGGTCTATCAGTATCTCCTCGATGGGTCCAGCTTCAAGGGACAGGGCGTTCACCACGGGACGAAGGATGATGTCCCAGTAGAAATAGCCCAGATAGCCAGAGAGAATGGCGCTGCGGCAACGGGGCTCAAGATTGAGCACCAGCGAAGATGACAGCACTGCGTCCGCATCGTCGTTTCTGCGGGCCATATCGCATTCAATGCCGAGTCGCTTGACCAGGCTGGAGATGGCGGAATCATGGGCGCTGACAAACTGCTCGATTTCCATTTGTCCCAAATCTGCCAGGAATAGCTTGCGGCACATGGCAATCGCCTGGCCACTCAGGAAACTGCTGTCGTCGTAAATCGACATTTCATCGATGAGCTTGTGGATCTGGATCTTTATCAGATCGAGATCCTCGGGTTCCGTCGAACAGGAATCCATCAACGAGGTGTTTGTATAGAGAGCATTGATCTCATGAAGAACAAAATTCAGGCGTCTCTTTTTATAGACCAGCCCGAAGTCGATGACAATTTTCGCAAATGCGGGCACATCGGTGTTTTCGTAGGCGTTTTCCGGCATGCGGTAGGAGTCGGATAGCAAAATCGCCTGATTCCTGGCCCATTGTTCGATGCTTTCCTGAACCCTGTGCGCCTGTGCTGAATCCCTGGAGAAATGGCAGGCGCCGTTGATCAGCTCGACGACGAAATCCAGTCCTTCCAGGGCAAGAGCGCGCATGTACGAGTCATAGACAATCGGTGTCCCAGCCAGGAGGTTGGTGGAGGTCAGGCGCCAGTGCCGCAAGTCATGGATGCTGAAACTGCCGCTGATCCGCCCCCCGGTGGCTTGCTCGATCAATTTCGCGACCTCGGCTCTGGCGTAATAAATGGTTTCCTTCAGGCGTCGCACCTGCTTGTTGTAACGGCTGACGTCCGCCAGTTCGTTATAGGTCGGATCGGTGCGGGGCAAGTCGGAGAGTGCCCCGCGCAAGGTCGCGAAAAATCCCGGCACAGTGCTGCTGGCAACTGCTTTGTCCATCTGGGAATGCGGGTCGATGTAAACGAGACGACGATCCACCTCGCGAAAAGCGCTGTGCGCGCGGATGGCTTCGAGGGTTGCCATGATCGGCTTATTGTCCAGAATGCTGCCATCGACCAGTACGGCTTCCTCCGGGTTCTTGCTCTGGTCACGATAGCCGCTGAAATTGCGTGCAAGAAAGCGTGAGCGTGCGGGCCAAGGTTTGTGGTGGGATGCCAGGAGATCATCCATTTCGCGCAGCTGTGCCGGTGGAAAAGCACCCGGATAAGATGCCGAAGCACGGGCTGCGAAAGCCAGCGAGGGCAAATTGTCGAGATCAAAGTCGCTTTGAAGATGGCCGGCTTTGTCATGGTCGAGGCGAAAGCGCAGCAGGTGACGATGCTCGCGTTCCTTGACCATGGGTGGATCGTGAATAAAAATCGACCGGTCAAGACCCCGGAAATCGGTTGCCGTGACCAGCAGGTCCAGCCTTGTGCCCGGCGGAAGCAGGGATTCTGTCGAGGCCTCCGGTCTTTCCATGGCCGTCAGGCCATCAAGCACGAGGGCGGCGAGACGAGGGCCATCAAGGGGCGGCTTGAACCAGCGCGAGCGCAGGAACACCGAAACCCGTTCCTGCATTTCGGCATCGATCTTGCCGATGAACAGGCCTTCCCGGTGGAGCCGTGCCAGCAGGGGCCGCACGAAAGGCCAGAAAATCCATTTACTCCAAAGCCGCGCCTTGGCCTCGGGCGCGAGCAGCTTGAGCATGTCGGCTTCAGCCAGCCACATATCGGTCAGCGGCGCAAGGCTGAGATCATGCGCCAGGGCTCGGGCGAGCGCGATGCCGTTGATGCCGCCTGCAGATGATCCGGAAATGACGTCCACCATCACCCGCAGGGAGAGGTGTTGCCCGATGGCCGAAAAACACTGGAGATAGACTTCTCCTGTCGAGCGCTCTGGCTCATCAGGGTAGCGGCTGCGAAATGAAGGGACATTGCTGTCTTCGCCCAGCCTGTTCCGGTGATAAAGCTTGGATGCCCGGATCAGGTTCAGTATTTCCCGGTTGATGCCATGCTGGTAAATGGCGAGTGAGACGCCTCCAAAGAACACGATCGCCAGCCGCAATTCTTTTTCTTTCATGTTCACCTCACTCCACTTCGGCCAAGGGGAAGTCGAAAATCATTCTATGCCTTTTGTAGCCCGGCCTCGTCAGTCTGAATCGATTGTCAGGCTGCGCTTTTTACTGGAAAAAGCGCTCGGACAAAGTGCTGTGTTTGCAGAAGGCGCTTCAGTCAAGGCGACAGACACCCAGCTAAACTCAAGTCCCAGCCTGCGCTGCCTTTCAGCCATGCCAGTTTTCTTCCATGACCCTATACCAAAGCTTGTTTGTGATTGGCCTCCTGATTGCGGCCAGCGCATTTTTTTCAGTCTCCGAAATTTCTCTCGCGGCTTCGCGCCGTCTGCGCCTGCGCCAGATGGCCGACGATGGAAACGCACATGCCGAGCGGGTGCTGCGGGTGCAGGAACAGCCCGGCGACTATTTCACCGTGGTGCAGATTGGCCAGAATGCTGTTGCGATTTTGGGTGGCATCGTTGGCGAAGGTGCGCTGAGTCCGCACTTCACTGCCTTTCTTGAGCTTTGGCTGGCGGCGCCCACGGCGCAGACCCTTGGCTTTCTCAGTTCCTTCCTGGTCGTCACCTCGCTGTTCATCCTGTTTTCAGACCTGTTTCCCAAGCGTCTGGGCATGGCCACGCCCGAGATCCTGGCCATCCGTGTCGCGCAGCCCATGGCTGTCTGCATGATGCTGATGCGCCCGCTGGTGTGGTTTTACAGCCGCTGGGCTGACGCCCTGTTTCGCCTGTTCGGCCTGTCCTCGCTGCGTGACGACCGTATCACCTCCGATGACATTCTTGCCATGATGGAAGCGGGCGCCGTGGCCGGCGTGCTGGCCGTGCGTGAGCAGCAGGTGATCACCAATGTGTTTGAACTCGATACCCGCACGGTAGGCAGCGCCATGTCGCCGCGTGACCGTATCGCCTTCTTCCTGCGGGATGACCTGGACTCGGTCATCCGGCTGCGCATTGCCGCTGAGCCTTTCTCGACTTACCCGGTGTGCGAGGGCGATATCGACCATGTGGTCGGGTACGTCGATGCCAAGGATCTGTTCCAGCGCGTGCTCAATAACCAGCCGATTTCACTGGCTGACGACAGCCTGGTGCGCAAGGTGCTGGTCGTGCCTGACCGTCTGACGCTGTCTGAAGTGCTGGAGCAGTTTCGGCAGGTCCACGAAGACTTTGCTGTCATCGTCAACGAATACAGCATGGTGGTCGGCGTGGTGACGCTCAATGACGTGATGAGCACGGTCATGGGCGACCTGGTTTCGCCCTTCGATGAAGAGCTGATTGTGCGGCGCGACGAGAACTCCTGGCTGATTGATGGCGCCACGCCCATCGAGGACGTGTTGCGCACGCTTGGGCTCGACCATTTGCCTCACGATGAGGAATACGAAACCCTGGCCGGTTTTTTGATGGTGATGCTGCGCCGCGTGCCCCGGCGCACCGACAGCGTGACCTGGGGCGGCTACAAGTTTGAGGTGCTCGACGTTGACAGCTACCGCATCGACCAGGTCATGGTGTCGCGGCTGACCGGTGGCGTTGCCGGCGCGGCCGTGGCGGCTGCTTGAGGCCCGGCAGGCTCAGCCAACCGTTCGGTCATTGGGCAGCCAGCCGCGTTGCGCGGCAAACACCGCTTCCGGGTACGGCGCCCGGCCCCGGCTGCCGTTGTAGCGGCCCAGGCCCAGAAAATTGTCGCCGCGCTCCCGGTCCAGGTAGTGGCGAAGAATCACGCAGCCAAAGCGCAGATTGGTCTGCATGTGGAACAGTTTTCCCGGGTCGCCATCGCCAATCACGCGCGTCCAGAAGGGCATGACCTGCATGTAGCCGCGCGCCCCGACGCTGCTCACGGCGAACTTGCGGAAATTGCTTTCGACCTGGATCAGGCCCATGACGAGCGTCACGTCCAGTCCGGCACGCTTGCTCTCGTACCAGACCGCCTGCAAAAACTCCTGGCGAATCTGCAGTTCCGGCATTTTCTTCTTGAGCCGCTCGCTCATGGCGCCCAGCCAGCGCAGGTACGCCAGTTTGCTTTCAGTGTTCCTGAACTCCGGTACCGGCGGCGCCTGGTTGGCAATGGCTGAACCCAGCGCCGTGCGCACCGAATCCATCAGCGGCTCCTCGACCTGCCCGCCAGCACTGGAATGCTCTGAAAATAATAGCGGAACACACCCGCCAGATAAGCGCAAGAGCCATTTTCTTCTTGAAATTTGCGCTGAAATCGCAGTACTTTGCACAGGCACGGTCATGGGCAAATGAAGAATGCCACCCAGCCTTTACAGGGCCAGTTTGCCTTTGAGGAAATCGAACGCGGCCGCAGCCTCGACCTTGCTGGCCGCCGTGTCGCGGCGGTGCTGGTATTCGATGTGTCCTTCCTTGAGGCCTCGGTCGCCAATGGTGACGCGGTGCGGCACGCCGATCAGTTCCCAGTCGGCAAACATGGCGCCGGGCCGCTCGCCCCGGTCGTCCAGGATGACATCCACACCGGCACCGAGCAACTCGCTGTACAGCTTGTCGGCAGCGGCCTTGACATCGGGAAAACGCTCAGGCGTGATCGGGCAGATCACCACGGTGAACGGCGCAATCGCGTCCGGCCAGATGATGCCGCGCTCGTCGTGGTTCTGTTCGATGGCCGCTGCCGGCAGGCGGGTGATGCCAATGCCGTAGCAGCCCATTTCCAGGAATTGCGGCTTGCCGTTTTCGCCCAGGAAGGTGGCGTTCATTGCCCGGCTGTACTTGGTGCCGAGGTAGAACACATGGCCGACCTCAATGCCGCGCTCGATGGCCAGCAGGCCCTTGCCGTCGGGCGATGGGTCGCCGGCGACCACATTGCGGATGTCCGCGATCAGGTCGGGTTCGGGCAGGTCGCGGCTCCAGTTGACGCCGGTGATGTGGAAATCGGCTTCATTGGCGCCGCAGACCCAGTCGGCCATCACGGCGACTTCGCGGTCCACGACCAGCTTTACCGGTTTTTTCAGGCTCAGCGGTCCCAGGTAGCCCGGTTCGCAGCCAAAGTGATCGTCAATTTCGGCCAGGCTGGCAAAGCGAAAGCTGGCATCCAGGCCGGGCACCTTGCCGACCTTGATTTCATTCATGTCGTGGTCGCCGCGCAGCAGCAGCAGCCAGACCTGCGTCTTGACCACTTCACCGGCTTCATTGGTCAGGTCCGTGGCCAGCACCAGTGACTTGACGGTGGTTTTCAGCGGGATGCCGAGCAGCGCGGCGACATCGGCACAGGTGGCCTTGCCCGGCGTTGGCGTTTTGGCCAGCGCTTGCGATGCTTCCGGGCGCGGACCCGCGGGGGCCAGCGCTTCGGCCTTTTCCATATTGGCCGCGTAGTCGCTGGTCGGGCAGTAGACGATGGCGTCTTCGCCGGTGGCGGCAATCACCTGGAATTCCTCGCTCAGATCGCCACCAATCGCACCGCTGTCCGCCGCGACTGCGCGGTAGGTCAGGCCAAAGCGGTCAAAAATCCGGCGATAAGCCTCCGCCATGTTCTGGTAGCTGACCTTGGCGGCGGTCTGGTCGCGGTCGAAGCTGTAGGCGTCCTTCATGATGAATTCGCGCCCACGCATCAGGCCAAAACGCGGCCGGCGCTCGTCGCGGAATTTGGTCTGGATCTGGTAGAGGTTTTTAGGCAACTGCTTGTAACTGCGGATGTCCTGGCGCATCACGTCGGTAACGACTTCCTCGCTGGTCGGCTGGACCACGAAATCGCGGCCATGACGATCCTTGATGCGCAGCAACTCCGGTCCCATGGCTTCGAAGCGCCCGGTTTCCTGCCAGAGTTCGGCCGGCTGGATGACCGGCATGCTCATTTCGATAGCGCCGGCGCGGTTCATTTCCTCGCGAACAATCGCTTCGACCTTGCGGATCACGCGCAGGCCCATGGGCATGTAGTTGTAAATGCCGGCGCCCAGCTTTTTGATCAGGCCGGCGCGCATCATGAGCTGGTGGCTGACGATTTCCGCGTCGGCGGGTGCTTCCTTGAGGGTGGAAATGAAGAACTGGGAGGCTTTCATGGGCTATTTTTCTGGGTTTGGAGACTGTCGTCCGGCTGTGCGCTTGGCGGGGGCGCCTTCGCTGTGCATAATGGACTCAGTTTAAAAAATTTGAGGTTTGATTATGCTTGACAGGGACGGTTTTCGGCCCAATGTCGGCATCATCTTGCTCAACCAGAGAAGTCAGGTATTTTGGGGCAAACGCATCCGTACCCACTCATGGCAATTCCCGCAGGGCGGCATTGATCGGGGCGAAAATCCCGAACAAGCCATGTTCCGCGAGTTGCATGAAGAGGTCGGACTGCACCCACAGCACGTTCAGGTGCTGGCCCGTACCCGAGACTGGTTGCGCTATGAGGTGCCTGACCGGTTCATCCGCCGTGATGCGCGTGGACACTACAAAGGCCAGAAGCAAATCTGGTTTTTGCTCCAACTGGTCGGTCACGACTGGGATTTGAACCTGCGTGCAACCAACCACCCCGAGTTTGATGCCTGGCGCTGGAACGACTATTGGGTGCCGCTCGATGTCGTGGTGGAGTTCAAGCGAGGCGTGTATGAAATGGCGTTGACCGAGTTGTCGCGCTTCGTGCCGCGTTGCGAGTTCCGCTTCGATGCGCGTCCGGAGCAGCGCAACCGCTATTTGCGCGGCGGCCTGCACCAGCGCGACCTGCTGGCCAATCAGTCTGGCGAGCCAGGTTCATTTCCTGCCGCAGGTGGCATTCCTTCCTACGCCACCAGGCCGGGCGCTCCATTCGAGTTGCCTCCCGGCGCCACTTTTGAGCCTGATCCGCAGACCAGTTTTGGCGTGAATGCGCCAACGAAAAAAACATGAAATTCAAGCCCGCCTCTTTATTCGCCTGTGGGCTTTTACTCAGCCTGAGCAGTGCGGTCTGGGCGCAGTTTGCGGTCGAAGATGCTGAGTGGAAAGAATCCGAAGTCCCGCCGCCACCGGCTTTTGATGTCGGCAAGCTGGTCATCTTTGAGGTGTCACCCAACTCATCACTGGTTTATGGGGTCGATCCGGCGTCCATCAGCATTTCGAAAAGCGATGGCGTGGTGCGCTATGTGATGGTGGCCAGCAGCGCCAGCGGCGCGCGCAACGTGATGTATGAGGGGCTGCGCTGCTCTACCGGTGAATTCAAGACCTATGCCCGTTATTCTCCCGAAGGGCGCTGGAGCATGGTCAGTGATCCGGAGTGGCGCCCCCTATTTGGCAACATGCCCTCCAAACATGCGCTGCGATTTGCCCAGGCGGGAGCCTGCGACAACGCGGCCCTGCCGCTGTCGGTGAATGCATTGGTCAGGCGGCTGAAAAATCCAAATTTCGGGATGACGCCGTAAGCGTTGATGCACCCATGGTGCTGGAGGCAGCAACGCCTGCTTCAGCGGCTAAGGATGAGGTTGGTGCGGTGAACCATTTCCGACTCGCCGGTATAGCCGAGCAGTTTTTCGAATTCCGAGGAAACTTTCCGGCAAATCAGCCGGGCTTCGGCACTGGAGTAATTGGCCAGGCCGCGCGCTATTTCTACTCCGTCCGCATCCTTGACGGCAATCACGTCGCCGCGTGAGAAATCGCCCTGAACACCGGTCATGCCGATGGGCAGCAGGCTCTTGCCGCCGACCTGCACCATGCTGGCGGCGCCCGGGTCCACAGTCACCGAACCACGCAGTTGCAGGTGATCGGCCATCCATTGCTTGCGCGCCTGTGTCTTCTGGGTTTGCGCCACCAGCAGCGTGCCAATCGCCTCGCCCTGGGTCAGCCGTATCAGCGCCTCGGGCTCGCGGCCCCAGGCAATCACCGTCGAGGCGCCGGAACCGGCTGCCCGTTTGGCCGCCAGGATTTTGGTGATCATGCCGCCCCGGCCAATGCTCGAACCGGCACCGCCCGCCATGGCTTCCAGCGCTGCATCGCCCGCTTTGGCTTCATGGACAAACTGCGCCGCAGGGTCTTTGCGCGGATCGGCGGTGTACAGGCCCTTCTGGTCGGTCAGGATGATCAGCGCATCGGCTTCGACCAGGTTGGCCACCAGTGCGCCCAGGGTATCGTTGTCGCCAAACTTGATCTCGTCATTGACGACGGTGTCGTTCTCGTTGATGACCGGCACCACGCCCAGTTGCAGCAGGGTCAGCAGGGTAGAGCGGGCATTGAGGTAGCGCTCGCGGTCGGCCAGGTCGGCATGCGTCAGCAGGACTTGCGCGCTGCCGATGCCGTTTTCGCGCAACTTGGTTTCATACATCTGCACCAGGCCCATCTGGCCGACGGCAGCGGCCGCCTGCAGTTCGTGTATGGCCTTGGGGCGAAGACTCCAGCCGAGCCGCTTCATGCCTTCGGCAATCGCGCCGCTGCTCACCATAATGACTTCGCGCCCGTCCTTGATCAGGGCAGCCAGTTGCTCGCACCACTGGCCGATGGCGATGGCATCCAGGCCGCGGCCTTCGTTGGTCACCAGGCTGGACCCTACCTTGACCACAATGCGTCTGGCGTTGCGCAGAACAGGATTGCCTAAAGGATCGTGCATTTTTAAGTGTTTTAAGGCTTTTGCGCAATAGGGGCGGGCGCAAGCAGCTATTGTTTATATAGCGACCAGGATTCAGTGCAGGCCAGAAAGCGGGCTGGCATCAGTCGGACGATGCCGGCTTTGCTGGCTCGGGCGGCAGCTCGATAAAGCGTGGATCGACTTCTTCCTCGGGCTGTTCGCTTTTCTGGACTTTCTTGACATGCTGGTAAATCGTCTTGACGAGCTGCTCGCAGCCTTCGCGGGTCAGCGCTGAAATTTCAAAGACCGGGCCCTTGAATTTGAAGCGCTTGACGAAATCCTTGACAACGGCGGCGCGCTCGTCCGCATCGATCATGTCGAGCTTGTTGAGCACCAGCCAGCGCGGCTTTTTATACAGCGCCTCGTCGTATTTCTTGAGTTCGCCGACGATGGCCTTGGCCTGCGCCACCGGATCCACGCCTTCATCAAACGGGGCCAGATCCACAATATGCAGCAGCAGGCGGGTGCGCTGCAGGTGCCGCAAAAAGAGATGTCCCAAGCCTGCGCCTTCCGAAGCGCCTTCAATCAAACCAGGTAAATCGGCCACCACAAAGCTTTGCTCGGGACCGACCCGGACCACGCCCAGGTTGGGGTGCAGCGTGGTGAAAGGGTAGTCGGCAATGCGTGGCCGGGCGTTGGAGACGGCCGAGATGAAGGTGGACTTGCCGGCGTTCGGCATGCCCAGCAGACCGACATCGGCCAGCACCTTCAGTTCGAGCTTCAGGCTTTTGCGGTCGCCGGGCCAGCCGGGCGTTTTGCTGCGCGGCGCGCGGTTGGTCGAGCTTTTAAAGCGCAGGTTGCCAAAGCCGCCGTCGCCGCCCTTGGCGATCAGGATCTGCTCGCCGGGCACCAGCAACTCAAAAAGAACTTCGCCGGTTTCAGCATCGGTCAGGATGGTGCCGACCGGCATTTTCAGGATGATGTCGTCGCCCTTGGCGCCGAACATGTCCGAGCCCATGCCGTGTCCGCCATTGCGGGCTTCATGCCGGCGTGAAAACCGGAAATCCACCAGGGTGTTCAGGTTGATATCCGCCACCGCGTACACATGGCCACCGCGCCCGCCATCGCCCCCGTTCGGGCCACCGAACTCTTTGTATTTTTCGTGGCTGAACGAGACGCAGCCGCTCCCGCCATCGCCGGCGGCAATGTCAATATAAGCTTCGTCAACAAATTTCATGATGGGATGGCCTCAGTAAGGCCGTGTATGTGGGGGCAGTTTAGAAACAGAAAAGCCCCGACAGGTCGGGGCTTCGATGCCATCGAAGTGATCAGCTTACGCTGCAGTCACATTGACAGTGCGCTTGTTCATCGAACCCTTGATGGCAAAGGAGACTTGACCGTCAACCAGTGCATACAGGGTGTGGTCTTTGCCGATGCCGACATTGACGCCTGGGTGGAACTGCGTGCCACGCTGGCGCACGATGATGCTGCCTGCGTTGATGACTTCGCCGCCAAATTTCTTGACGCCCAGCATTTTGGGCTGTGAATCACGCCCGTTTCGCGTAGAGCCGCCGCCTTTTTTCTGTGCCATTTTTCGTTACTCCTGGTACTGAACTGATTAGCCGACGATGGCGCCGATTTGCAGTTCAGTGAAGTTCTGCCGGTGACCCTGGCGTTTCTGATAGTGCTTGCGACGGCGCATTTTGAAAATGCGAACCTTGTCGTGCCTGCCGTGAGACAGCACCGTGACAGTAACAGTTGCGCCGGAAACCAAGGGCGTACCAACCTTGATTGAACTGCCTTCGCCGACAGCCAATACCTGGTCAATAACGATCTCTTGGCCTACGTCCGCAGCAATCTGTTCTACTTTAATTTTTTCTCCAGCAGCAACTTTGTATTGTTTGCCGCCGGTTTTTATGACCGCGTACATGTAAACCCTCGTAAATTGAGTTCTGCGGACGGATTTCCACAGAGCCTAAGATTCTAGCATCATGCCTAAAAAATGTACAGCCGGGCAAGTTTGTCTGTAGTCTGAGCGCTTAATGCGGGCAGTCGGACTTTCTATAATCTGCCCACACTTAACGTCGGGACTTCCCTTTGTCTGCCAATTCTTCCAGTACCGCTGCTGCCCTTGCCCTGATCGCCGACGATATGAGAGCCATGGATGCGGTCATTGCCCGCCGGCTTCAATCCGAAGTTCCGCTGGTCGCCCAGGTATCGCAATACATCATCGCTGCGGGCGGCAAGCGTCTGCGGCCGGCCTTGGTGCTGCTGATGTGCGGCGCTTTGGACTATCGGGGCGCCCAGCGCTTCAACCTCGCGGCGGTGGTGGAGTTCATTCACACCGCCACCTTGCTGCACGACGATGTCGTTGATGAGTCCACGCTACGCCGTGGCCGCTCTACGGCCAATGAGATTTTTGGCAACCCGGCCAGTGTTCTGGTGGGAGATTTTCTGTATTCCCGGGCTTTCCAGATGATGGTGGAAGTCGGCGACATGCGCATCATGCAGACCCTGGCCGAAGCGACCAATGTGATTGCCGAGGGAGAAGTGCTGCAACTCATGAACATGCACGATGCCGGGTTGACCGAAGCGGGCTATCTGCGGGTCATTCGCTCCAAGACGGCCAAGCTGTTCGAGGCCAGCGCCCGGCTGGCGGCCTTGCTGGCTCAATCTTCCCCGGCCGTTGAGCAGCATTGCGCCGAGTACGGACAGGCGCTGGGTACCGCTTTTCAGGTGATTGACGATGTACTCGACTATGACGGCGAGGTTTTGGAAATGGGGAAAAACCTGGGCGATGACTTGCGCGAAGGCAAGGTGACGCTGCCCCTGATCATCGCCATGCAACGCGGCACCCAGGCCGAGCGCGCCACCATCCGGCAGGCGATTGAAACCGGTGGCACTGAGCAGATGGCGCAGGTCATTAACATCGTTCAGAAGACCGGAGCCCTGCGGGCCACCCGGGACGCGGCCGCTACAGAGGCCCTGCGTGCGCTGAATGCCTTGCAAAACCTGCCCCAAAACCCTTACAGTCATGCTCTGGAGCAACTGGCTTCCCAATTACTGGCGAGGCGCTCCTGAGCATCGAGGCAAGTCGGGGTGTAGCTTAGCCAGGTAGAGCGCTACGTTCGGGACGTAGAGGCCGGAGGTTCGAATCCTCTCACCCCGACCAGGTTTTTCTTTATAAGAAGGCGGCGTTGCCCAAACCCGTCGGAGCCACGCTGCAGGCACAGGCAACTGCGCAGTCTCAAAGCTTTGGGAACCGTATCCGGCTGATCATCAATGAGCCCGAAAGCGCGAACAACAGCACCAGTGGGTGAAGCGTGAAGCCGCCAATCACGACCTGCCCGAACCACAGCGACTCATGCAGTGCGCCTTGCCAGGCGGCAACGAACATCACCATGACGAGCAACAGCGATGTCGGGATAGGCGTTCCCTCGAAGTATTTCACCTTGTTCTCGCCGCCAGACAGGGACTCGGCTGTCACGTTGTAGCGCGCTAGGCGAGACACGCCGCAGGCGACAAAGCCTGTCAGGATGATTCGGTCGTACAGGCCCTGCATGCCGCAGCCGTAAGCAATCAGGGCCGGAGCCACGCCAAAGGAAATGACGTCAGCCAGAGAGTCGAGTTCACGCCCCATGGCCGAGGTTTTCTGGCGCCACCGGGCGATTCGTCCATCGAGTACATCAAAGATCAAGGCCGCCAGAACCAATCCGCAGGCAAAGAAGACATGCCTGACGTCGTTCATCTGCAGGTAGGTCATCATGGAGAACAAGGCACCGGTGCCGCAGACGGCATTGGCCAGCGTGAACCAGTCGGCCAGGTGGAACTCCCGAATCATCGCGAAAGGCTTGTTCAGTTTAGGTAAGGTCATGAGGGGCAGCGTACCCCACTTTTGGACAAACGACTTATCATATTGCTCACTTTGCCAACTGGTTGAGTTGAATGATGGGCAGCAGCACGGCCAGCACAATCAGCATCACGACCAGGCCCATGGCCACGATCAGCAGTGGCTCCAGCAGGGTGGCCAGTTGCATCGCGCGGCGCTGCACTTCGGTGCCGAGCTGGCGGGCGGCACGGTCCAGCATCAGCGGCAGCTGGCCGGTCTGCTCGCCCAGGCGGGCAAACATGCTGAGCAGTCCCGGAAAGCGCTTTTTATGCGACAACGCCGAGGCCAGCGGCGTGCCTTCGCGCACCAGCACCAGCGCATCGAGCGCATCGGCGCGCATGGCGCGGTTGGACAGCGTGTCCGCCGCCGCCTGCAAGGCCTTGAGGATCGGCACGCCGGCGCCCGCCAGCATCGCCAGCGTGCCGGCAAAACGGGCGGCGTTGTAGCCCCGCGAGAGCTTTCCCAGAATCGGCAGCGTCAGCCAGAAGGCATCGAATTTTTCACGAAAAGAGGCGCTGGACCATGCCAGCCGGAAACCGGCCGCTATCGTTATGAGAGTTAAAAGAATGAGCCAGCCCTGGTTGCGGACAAAGCCCGCCAGGCCCAGCATCATGACCGTCAGCACCGGCAGCGCGCGCTTGCTGCCGGCAAACACCTGCGCGACCTGCGGCACCACGTAGCCGAGCAGGAACATCACGATGGCGATGGCCACCAGCGTCACGATGGCCGGGTAGAGCGCCGCGCCCACCAGCTGCGCCTTGAGTTCCTGGCTTTGCTCCAGGTCGTCGGCCAGGCGTTCAAGCACCATGCCCAGATTGCCGCTGTGCTCGCCGGCGCCGACCACGGCGCAGTAGGTATTTGAAAATTCGCGCGGATGCTGGGCCAGCGCCGTGGCAAACGGCGTGCCGCCGTTGACTTCGGCGCGCAGGTTGGCGACCAGGTGGCGCTGGGGAATGTTTTCGGATTCGTCGGCCAGCGCGGTCAGTGCCCGCTCCAGCGGCAGGCCCGAAGTCACCAGGCCGGCGATCTGTCGCGTCCAGATGGCCAGCGCCGTGGCATTGAAGACGCGCTTGCTCCAGAGCGTGGCGTTCCAGCCCGAAGCGTTTGCCGGCTGGCCGGCCTTGGTGGCGGCGCCGACGGGCTCGACCGCCAGCGGCACCAGCGCCTGCGCCCGCAGCATGCTGCGCGCGGAGCGGGCGGTGTCGGCTTCGATGATGCCCTTGCGGGTGCTGCCCTCGGCGGTCAGGGCTTCGAATGAATAGGCTGGCATGGTCAGTCGCGGGTCACCCGCACCAGTTCCTCGCGCGTGGTGATGCCGGCTTGCACCAGCCGCTCGCCGTCGTCGCGCATCAGCGTCATGCCGTTCTTCAGCGCTGCTTCGCGCAGGTCGGCTTCGGCGGCCTGGTGATGGATCTGCGCCCGGATGGCGTCGTCGGTTGCCAGCAGTTCGAACACGCCGGTGCGGCCCTGGTAGCCGGTCTGGCCGCAGCTCGGGCAGCCGGCGCCTTTGCAATGCACGCAGACCTTGCGCACCAGCCGCTGCGCCAGCACGCCGAGCAGCGACGAACTGAGCAGGAAGGGCTCGATGCCCATGTCGGTCAGCCGGGTCACGGCGCTGGCGGCGTCGTTGGTGTGCAGCGTGGCCAGCACCAGGTGGCCTGTGAGCGAAGCCTGAATGGCGATTTGCGCGGTTTCGAAGTCGCGGATCTCGCCGATCATGATCACGTCCGGATCCTGGCGCAGGATGGCGCGCAGGGCCTTGGCGAAGTCCAGGTCGATCTTGGCGTTGACCTGCGTCTGGCCGACGCCGGCCAGTTCGTACTCGATCGGGTCTTCCACCGTCATGATGTTCTGGCGCCGGGTATCGAGCCGCTCCATCGCCGCATACAGCGTGGTGGTCTTGCCCGAGCCGGTCGGGCCGGTCACCAGGATGATGCCGTGCGGCTGGGCCACCAGGTGCTCGAAGCGCGACAGCACATCGCCCTGCATGCCGACGGCTTCCAGGTTGAGCCGGTCGCCGCTCTTGTCGAGCAGCCGCAGCACAGCGCGCTCGCCGTGGGCGCTGGGCAGCGTGCTGACGCGCACATCGACCGCCCGCGTGCCGATGCGCAGCGAGATGCGGCCGTCCTGCGGCAGGCGTTTTTCGGCAATGTCGAGTTCGGCCATGATTTTGAGGCGCGAGATCAATGCGGCATGCAGCGCCCGGTTGGGTTGCACCACGTTGCGCAGCGAGCCATCGACCCGGAAGCGCACGCTGGAATGGCGCTCGTAGGGCTCGATGTGGATGTCACTGGCGCCGTCGCGCACGGCCTGCGTCAGCAGCGCGTTGAGCATGCGGATGATGGGCGCGTCGTCGGACGTTTCGAGCAAGTCCTCGATGGCGGGCAGCGCCTGCATCATGCGCGACAGATCGACGTCGCTTTCAACCTCGCTGATGACGGTGGCGGCGCTGGATTCGCTCTGGGAATAGGCGGCGCTGATGCGCTGCTGGAGCAACTCGGGCGCCTCGACGTTGATGTGCTGCACATCGAACTTGCGCATCACCTCGCTCACGGCGCCCGCCGTTTCGGGTGTGCCCAGGCTGTGCAGCCACAGCGTCAGGTCGCCGCCAAAGTCCTCAAGCAGCAACTGCTGGCTGCGGGCAAACGCATAGGGCAGGGGGTAGTGGGCGGGATGCTCCATGGCTTATCGGTCAGTCACCGGAGGCAGAGGCGCCGACTGGAAAAGCTGTTGAGAAGCCGGCTGGGCAGGCGCTTGCTCCGGCCGGGCGGGGGCGATGGCCGGCAATACCGGCGATTCATTGACTGGCACCAGGGCGCTGTTGAGCGGCTGCGTCTGCTGCTGGTTGGTGCGCATGAACTCATAGCGGTCCATCGACAGGGCACTCGTGGCGGCCCCGTCGCGCACCACCACCGGCCGCAAAAACACCATCAGGTTGGTCTTCTTGCGGCTGCGGCTCTCGGACTTGAACAGGTTGCCGAACACCGGCACATCGCCCAGCCCCGGCACCTTTTCCTGGTTGCCCGCGAACTCGTCCTGCAGCAGCCCGCCGATCACGATGATGGAGCCGTCCTCGACCAGCACATGCGACTCGATGGAGCGCTTGTTGGTGATCAGGCCGGTGACTGAATTGACCGAGCCCGGCTGCACGCTGGAGACTTCCTGGAAGATCGCCATCTTGACGGTGCCGTTTTCGCTGATCTGCGGCTTGACCCGCAAGGTCAGGCCGACGTCCTTGCGCTCGATGGTCTGGAACGGGTTGACGCTGCCGTTGCTGCCGCCGCTGCCGGTGTTGGTGAATTGCCCGGTCACGAAAGGCACGTTCTGCCCGATGATGATCTTGGCTTCCTCGTTGTCCAGCGTCAGCAGGTTGGGCGTTGACAGGATGTTGCCAGCGCCCGAGGTTTGCAAAAAGTTGGCCAGAAAACCCAGGAAATACACGCCGTTGCTGCGCGCCGCGACGCCCAGGTTCAGGCCTGTGCCGGGTGCCAGCGGGGTGCCGCTGGCCGCTCCGATGGCCGACTGGATGATGTTTTTGCCGCTGCTGCCAAAGTTGGTGCCCAGCAGCCCGATCAGGCTGTCGCCCTTGCCGCCGATGGGCCCCTGCCACTGGATGCCGAACTCGGCCGCCTTGTCCATGTTGACCTCGGCGATCAGGCTTTCCACATAGACTTGCGCCCGCCGCGCGTCAAGCTTTTCAATGACGGCGCGCAGCTGGCGGTATTGCGGCTCGGAGGCGGTGATGATGAGTGAGTTGGTCGCCGGGTCGGCCTGGATTTGCCCGCCGGTGGACGGCCCCGCGCTGGGCGTGATCGGGGCTGTCGCCGCGCTGCTCTGGTTGCCTCCCGCCGCCCCGCCGGGCTGGCTTGACGTGGTCATGGCCGATGCATTGCCCTGGGACGTGGCCAGGCTGGTCGAGCCCGAGCCGCCGCTGGACGTTCCGGTCATGGCGGCGCGCAGCACGGTGGCGAGGTTGGCGGCGTCGGCGTTTTTCAGGTACACCACATAGATGTTGCCGGCATCGCCGTTGGGGCCGTTCAGCGTCGGCGTGTCCAGGGTCTTGAGCAGCGACTTCACCAGTTCCAGGCGTGCGCCGTTGGCGGCGCGAACAATCAGCGAATTGCTGCGCGGCTCGGCCAGCACCGTCGTTTTATAGCTGGCTTCGGCGGTCGCCGCCACGCCGCCGGCACTGCTGTCGAGCAAGCGCGTCAGCAGTGGCGCGATGTCGGTCACCGACGCATAGCGCACCGGAATCAGCTCGACATCGGTGGCGTTGGCCACATCCAGCGCGGCAATGATGCGGGCCAGGCGGTTCAGGTTGTCGGCATAGTCGGTGATCACCAGCGAATTGTTGCCGGGGTTGACATTGATGGTGTTGTTGGGGCTGATCAGCGGCCGCAGGATGGGCAGCAGGTTGTTGGCGTTCTCGAAGCTGAGCTTGAAGATGGTGGTGGCAATCTGGCCGCCGCCCACCGGCACGTTGGTCGATACCGCGCCGCCCTGCAGCTTGGCATCGGCCTCGGGAACGATCTTGTCCAGGCCGGCTGCGTTGACCACGGTAAAGCCCTGCAGCCGCAGTATGGCCAGAAACTGGCTGTAGGCCGCCGCCGGGCTGACCGCGCGTTCCGTCGTCAGCGTGATCGTGCCCTTGACGCGCGGATCGACCACCACGTTGCGGCCGGTCAGCGTGGCCATGGTGCGGGCCACCGCGTCGATGTTGGCGTTGACGAAGTTCAGGGTGATGGCTTCGCCGCGCCGGGGTTCGGACGGCGACGGCGGCGAGGCGACTTGCGGCTGAGCCTGTAGATTTGAAGGAAATATGCCTGTTCCGCACGCCAGTAGGGCGCTGGTAGCTATTGAAATAATAGCGAGCTGGCGGGTGTTGCTGATCGGATGTTTCATGCGGCGTTAACCTACTTTGATGATGGCGGTTGCGCCGTTGCGCCGCCCAATGATGTTCAGGAGATTCGAAAGCGCATCGATGCTCTCGGGCGTGGCGCTGGCAGCGCCATCGAATCGCAAACGCTGGCCGACCCACTGGCCCCGGCCGGTGAGTTGCAGCTTGCCTTCAAGGGTGTTCAGCTCCAGCGTCGAAGGATTGCCGCCCTGGAGCAGCAGGCGGTAGCTGCCCATGGGCTGCAGGGTGGACAGGCGGGACGAGATCCGTGTGGCGTCGAGTTGCAGGCGGCCGGCCAGGATGAGCCGGCCCTGAGCCCAGCGGGCATTGAAACCCTGGGTTGAAGCGACCAGTTGGCCTTGCGCCTGCACGGTGTTCCAGGGGGTTCCCAGGCCGGCCAGCAGCCCGGCGGGCCATTGCGACTGGCTGTCGGACAGCGTCAGTTGCACGCCGCTCCAGCCTGCGAGCCTGGCCTGAAGCTGCAGCGCCTGCTGCATGCAGCATTCGGCGTTCAGTTGAACATTCAGGCCGTTCCAGGCCGGACGGATGGTCCAGGTCAGCTGGCCGGGTAGCGCCACGGCCTCACGGCTGCCAGCGCCGCCCGACAGGACAAGTTGCGCCGAGCCTTGCCAAAAACCGCCACGGGGGCCATCCAGTAGCACATGTTCGCCGCTGGCCTGACGGACCAGCGCGGCCAGCCAGCGGGCCGGGGCGAACAAGACCAGTGCCAGTATCAATCCGGCAAGGGCGCCCGCCATCGCCCAGCGCCAGGGGGCAAAGGCAGAGCCTGGGGCCACGGAAGGGGTGTATGCCATGGTCTTGGCTAGCGGGCGGCAGGCAGGCCCATCACCAGCACGCCATTCCAGGCCGTGCCGCCCGGGGTCGCGCCGCGCACCAGCCGGGCCTCGACCGGCACCGAGCGGGCATTGAGGCGCGCCTGCACCAGCCACTCGGCCAGTGCGTCGGGAGAGGCTTCTTTCAGGGTGATGCTGGCGCGCTCGCCCGCCACGCCAAGCTGGGCCGTGGCGCCCAGCGTCTGCTTGGTGGCAGCGGTCAGGGCGCGCACTGCCTCGTCAAAGCCCAGTGGGGGCTGCTTTTGGATGGCCTGCACCTGACTCTGCATGGCCTGCATCCGCTGCAACTGCGCGCCCAGGGCTTGGGCCTGCGCATCGGCGCTGCGCAAGGTGGCCAGTGCCGGCGCCACGCTGAACTGCCAGAGCAGGAAGGCCAGCACCAGCAGCACGGCCAGCCGGATCAGGTTTTTTTCACGGCCCGGCAGTCCGGTCCAGCGCGCCCGCAGCGGCGCAACAGCGGAGGTCAGGCTCATGGAAGGCGCTCCTCTTTCATCAGCAGGCCGCCTGCGTCCGGCCGGACACTGTAGCCCTGGGGCCGCAGCCGGGCGGAGATATCGGCCACGACGGCGGACGATGCATCAAGTCCTTTCAAGCGGAGTTCGCCTGCTATGAAATCAATAGCTGATGGTGCAGGCAGGTTGGGTGCTGCAGCCTGAAAATTCGCAAGCATGGTTTCCAGGTCAGCCGATGAGGCGGCGCCATTGCGGCGTTGCAGGTCGGCCACGGCGCGAGCCATCTGCAGCGGTGCATCGACCACCACGCGCACTTCGGGAAAGGTGCTGGTCAAGGTATCGCGGATGGCGGCGCGCTGCGCTGCCAGGGCGGACTGCTCTTTCCAGGCCCAGGCCTGAAGGCCGACCAGGTTGACGCCAACCAGCAGCGCGGCGGCCCAGCGCGCGGCGCGCCAGCGCGGCGCCCGAAACAGCGAGGACACCATGGCCGACACATGCTTGCGGGTCCGCGTGCCACGCGTGTAGCGCAGGTCGAACTGCGCCAGATCCCAGCCCGACTGCGTCGCCGCCAGCCAGCGTTCGGGCGCGGTCTGCAGGGTGGCGGGACGGTTGAAGAAGTGTTCCGCCAGTGCCGCCACGCCGGGTTCGGCCAACACCTCGGCCTCTTCGGGCCAGGCTATCAGCGCGGCGGTCGCCACCGAAAGCGGCAGCAGGGTCACACCGTCGGGTCCGGTCCGCATCAGCTGGGCATGGTCGGGTGTGCCGGTGATGTACAGCGAGGAATTGCCGGATGCGTCGCCTGCGCCTGGCGTCAGTTCGGGAACGATGCGCGCGACCGGCCGCCCGGCCTGGGCCAGTGCCGCCAGCCAGGAATCCAGCCAGGCCCTGTCGCAGGCGGCTATCCACACCGGTTCATCGGTGCGCGGATGCGGCTCGATGGCGAAATGCAGCTGGCTGGTTTCGTCGAGCACGCTGTCTTCCAGAAGCCCGTCGAGCACGGCACGCAGCCGCCCCGAATTGCCTTCGTGGAACACCCCGCCCTTGAGCGCGCCCTTTGGCAAGGCAAGCCGGTGCCAGGACAGCCGGCAAGCAGGCACCACGGCCACGATTTCCGCGCCAGAGGCTGCAGGCAACAAGGTCGCGGGTGCCTCGACGGTACGCAAAACGGTACGCCCGTCAGCGCTCAAAACGCCTTCGCAAAGCGTGGCCGCTGTGGGAAGTTCCCGGGAAAGGGTGACGATCAGGGTGGTCATGCTTGGGAAGATTCAGAGGTTCATTGTAGAGTGCGGATTTCCCGAGCCGAAGCGCCCCGGTCACGCCATAAGGTCTTCACATCAGTCACGTCGCGCTGTACCACCGAATGCTCTTCCACCACGATCTGGTCCATCCGCAGCCGCCCCTGGACCTCGAAAAAACGTGAATTCAGGCTGTGCTGCGCGTCATTGAGCGGCACGGCCGTCTGGCCGAGTTGCGCGGTCACTTCGGCCAGTGTCCGGAAGTGGTTGGCCTGGCGCATGTTCACCAGCCGCTGGGCCTGCGCCATGTCCAGCGACGGGATGCAGGCGGACAGCACGGTGGCGCTGGCGGTATTGATATTGACCGGGGTGCGTACCGGGAGCAGTGTGATGTAGGGGCGCAGCACGGCCAGGCTGGCCGGCGACAGGCCCAGCCAGACCAGCTGATCAACCCGCTGCGGCAAAAGGGGCGCCAGCGGGTCGGCCTCGTTCTCGGGATCGGTATTGAGCGCAAGGCGCAAATTTTCAGCCAGCGTCGCCAGTTCGCCTCGGGGCAGGCTGAGCAGATCGAAGAGTTTCGCAAAGGCTTTCAGCGAAGGCTCCGACACCTTGGCGCTGTCCACCAGGCTGGTCACGTTCAGGCGTGCCTGCAGATCAGTGATCTGTCCCGATAAGAAGGTTTGCGAGGCGCTGGCGTCGTCGTCTGGGACGCTGGTTTTGTCCGCCGCCAGAAAGGTCGATAGCCGGGCTTCTTCAAGCGGCACGGCCCAGGGTTCGGACAGGTAGTCGGCCCCGCCCGAGCGGCCATCCTCGCGCAGGATCAGGCGCGCCCAGTCCAGCGCGCCCGTCAGCACCCAGAGCGACTGCACCCGCGCGCGCTCGGCGGCCTCGACCTCCACGCTGCGCCACTGCTGCCACAAAGCCCCCGCCGCCAGGCTGGCCACCAGCGCGACTGTCAGCATCGCCGTGAGCAGGGCCGCGCCTGCCTGGCGGGGCCGCCCCAAGCAAGGCCAGCCTCTCCGGGGGGCAGCGCAGTACGCGCAGCGACAAGCGTGGGAACTCAAGCTCATGACTTGGCGCCTGCCAGCGCCGGACGCACCCAGTCCCGCGTGATGATGCCGTTGATGGCTTCGCCAGCCGGCAGGGTCAATACCAGCCGCACACCGTCGGGAAGCGCCAGATCGGCCGGTACGGGTGGGGCCGTGTTTGGAGCTGGCTGGCTGGTGTTGTCGCTGGACAATGGGTTGGTCCAGGCATTTCCGCGAAAGTAGAAGATTTGCCACTGCTCAAGCGGCGTGATGCGGACTTCGTCCCTTTTTTCCGCATCGCCCGGGTTTTGTGCCCATTGCGCGGCACGGGCCCATGCCGTTTGCAGCTCGCTGCGGGAAAATTGCGGCGGCGACTGCCAGCGCAGCCACTGGTCCTTGCCGTTCACATTGCGGCGCGCCCAGGCCACCACCAGCACGCCGTCACCGGGCTGGACGGTGCTGCGGCGAACGATGCGAAGGCCGCGCCCGTCCCAATCCAGCGTTTGTGTCTGGGGCAACTGCATCAGCGCGTCCAGGTCCGCCGACCACTGCGTCAGCCCGGCCTGCAGGGTCAGCACCGCATCAGCGCGTTGCTGAATCTGCGACTGTGCCCGCACCATGCCATCGAGCCCGCGCCAACTCAGGCCGGCCATCAGCGCCATTGCGGCCAGGGCTACCAGCAGTTCGATCAGTGTGAAGCCACGAACGCGCGCACGAAGCCGCGCAGCATTCGAGGCGGCAAGCCTGGCGGTCATGTTCAGTACCTTCCCACGATGGTGGAAAGCGCCAGGATTCGCGCCTCGCCGTCGAGCACCTGCGCCTCGACACGCAGAAAATTCGGGTTGGGCGTGGGTTGCACCGACAGCCTCACGGCCAGGTTGCGGCCAGCCTGTTCGCAGCCACTGGTGTTGTCGCCGACCGCCGGCATTTGCCGCGACAGGCGCACGCTGACCAGCGCATTTTCCGCGCACAGGTGGGCCAGCAGCAAGTCGGACTGGCGCTCGGCATTGCGCGTCAGCGAGGCCGTGGCCCGCACACCGGCGGCCAGCGCAATCGCCACGATGCCCAGCGCGACCAGCACTTCGATCAGCGTAAAGCCGCGAACACCATGGGATTTGAGCCGGCAGCGCCGCATTACCGTGCACCGGGCGCAGGAACGCCGTCCGTCAATACCGAAAAGGGCCGGATGCCGTCAGTCGCCAGGATCAGGCTGCGAGACTGCTGCGAGATGGACACCAGACGGATTTGTTGCGGCCCGATCACTGGTTCAGGCCCCAGCACGATGACGTTGGCGCTCGCTGCCCGAACGTCCGGGCCCAGCCAGCTGGAGGGAAAAGCCGAACCCGCCGTCAGCCCTTCAAAAGCGAAACCGCTGGCAGTGGCGCGCCAGCGGACCGGATTGGCAGTCATGCGGGACTGTGCCCGCGCTGAGTCCAGCAACACCGCCAGCCGCTGCGCTTCGCGTTCCAGTGCCGTACCCGACGTGTCACGCAGCGCCAGCCCCACGCCCGCCGTCGCGATGGCCATGATGGCGACCACGATCAGCAACTCGATCAGTGTGAATCCGCGATGGAAAATCCGCCTGGACGGTGCAAGCCGCGCCGGGCCGCCCCAGGCAAGGCCAGTCCCCCCGGGGGGCAGCGCAGCACGCGAAGCGACAAGCGTGGGAGCTATGTCAGTCCCAACTGCCGACATCCGCATTTTTTCCCTCGCCGCCGGCCTGTCCATCTGCGCCGAACGACATCACGTCAATTTCGCCCTTGATGCCTGGGTTCAGGTACTGGTAGGGGCGGCCCCACGGGTCGTTGGGCAGTTTGTCGAGGTAGGATTTCCAGTTGGAGGGGATGGGCCCGGTTGTGGGCTTGACCAGCAGCGCCTGCAATCCCTGTTCGGCCGTGGGATAGCGCTGGTTGTCCAGCCTGTACAGCTTGAGCGCCTGCATCAGGTTGTTAACGTCGGTTTTGGCGGCCGTGGCGCGCGCGTCGTCAGCGCGTTCCAGTACGTTGGGAACAATCAAGGCAGCCAGCACGCCAATAATCACCAGCACCACCATCAACTCGATCAGTGTGAAACCCGCTGACAGGCGGCGCCGCATGGACGGGAAGGGAAGATTTTGTGTAGTCATAGAGTGGCTTCAATGATAATCCCGCCATGCAGACAGATGTTTACCGCCTATGGTCTACCAGGATTGTGACATTCGCCATTTCCGCATTGGCCGCTGCCAGCGTGGCTTATTGGAGCCTTAAGGGATGGAGGCCAGAGACACCGTCAGCGGCTCCGGTCGTGGCGCAGGCCTCTCCCGTCACTCCGCAGGCCATCGCCCGTGCGCTGGGCGGCGGCCTGGCACCTGTCACGCCGGTGTCAGGCGCTGCCCCTGCCATCAGTCGCTACGCGCTGGTCGGTGTGGTGGCGGGGCGATTGCGCGCCGGCGCAGCCTTGATTTCGGTGGATGGACAGGAGGCCAAGGCCATTCGCGTAGGTACCCTGGTCGATGATGGCATGAAGCTGGAATCAGTGAGCGGTCGCCGGGCGATATTGGCTTCCGCCACGGGCGCATCGGTAAAATTGACGCTCGAATTGCCTCAACTGGATCAATGACGCTATTTTAATGATAGCTTGATGTGCCTGTAAATCAATGGTTTGAAGCGGAAAAGGCATGTTTTTTGCTTGACCATCACCCATGCGCTTAAATCCTTGGAACTGTGGCGATTTACCCATGTTTTTGTGCACGCTTGCAACGCCAGACCCAAAGCAGGTATGTTTCCTAATTTACACCTGGTAATCATTCGGCGATGATGCCTGTTTTGAGTCTGTATTGATAACCATGTCCGCCACTGATACCGCAATAAAACCCCCAGTTTCCATGGCATTGCCTGGCTTGGGCCGGGCCTTGATCGCTGCCGGCAAGCTGGGCCAAAAGGCGGCCGAGGAAATTTTTCTCAAGGCGCAAGCCAGTCGAACCAGTTTCATTGCCGAGCTGACAGGCTCAGGGGCGGTGTCGGCATTCGATCTGGCGCACCTCATGTCAACGTCCTTCGCCGCGCCCCTTGTGGACATGGATGCCATCGACAACCAGCGTTTGCCCAAGGGCCTGCTCGACAGCAAGATATGCCTGACCTGCCGCATTGTTGTACTGGGCAAGCGCAACAACCGACTGATCGTCGCAACCGCTGATCCATCGGATCAGGGTGCTGCGGAAAAAATCAAGTTTTCTACCCAGCTGGGCGTGGACTGGGTCATTGCCGAATACGACAAGCTGTCCCGGCTGGTGGATGTTTCCAACGCCTCGGCTGCCGAAGCGATTGAAAACATCGTGGGCTCGGATTTCGAATTTGATGAGGAGATGGCGGATTCGCCCGGTGTAGAAAACACTGAAGCCAGCGTGTCGGAAGTTGAAGACGCGCCGGTTGTCAAGTTCCTGCAGAAAATGCTGATAGACGCTTTCAACATGCGTGCTTCCGATCTGCACTTTGAACCTTTCGAGCATTCCTACCGGGTCCGGTTTCGGGTCGATGGGGAGTTGCGTGAAATTTCTTCTCCGCCGGTCGCCATCAAGGAAAAGCTGGCAGCGCGCATCAAGGTGATTTCCAAGCTGGACATTTCCGAGAAACGGGTGCCGCAGGACGGCAAGATGAAGCTCAAGATTGGTCCTGACCGGGTGATCGACTTCCGGGTCAGTACCCTGCCGACCATGTTTGGCGAAAAAATCGTGATTCGTATCCTGGATCCGAGCAGCGCCAAACTGGGGATTGATGCGCTGGGTTATGAGCCGGCTGAAAAGGAGCGCTTGCTGGAGGCCATCAAACGGCCTTACGGCATGGTTCTGGTCACCGGGCCGACGGGTTCGGGCAAAACCGTGTCGCTCTACACCTGCCTGAACATTTTGAATACCGCCGGCGTCAACATCGCCACCGCAGAAGATCCGGCTGAAATCACTTTGCCCGGCGTGAACCAGGTCAGCATGAACGAGAAAGCCGGAATGACTTTTCCGGTGGCCCTGAAGGCCTTTTTGCGCCAGGATCCGGACATCATCATGGTGGGCGAAATCCGCGATGTCGAAACCGCCGACATTGCCATCAAGGCCGCGCAGACCGGCCATCTGGTTCTGTCCACGCTGCATACCAACGATGCGCCGACGACCCTGACACGCATGCGCAACATGGGCATTGCGCCTTTCAACATCGCGTCGAGCGTCATTCTGATTACGGCCCAGAGGCTGGCGCGGCGCCTGTGCCCGCACTGCAAAACCCCGATAGATATTCCGCGTGAAACATTGCTTGAGGCCGGCTTTAAAGAGGATGAAGTGGACGGCTCATGGACGCCCTATCATCCGGTGGGCTGCGACAAGTGCAACAACGGCTACAAGGGCCGCTTGGGCATTTACCAGGTCATGCCAATTTCCGAGGAAATTCAGCGCATTGTCCTGCGTGATGGCAGTGCCATGGAAATTGCAGCCCAGGCCCAGGCTGAAGGTGTCAGGAGCCTGCGCCAGTCCGGTTTGTACAAAGTTAAACTGGGAATGACTTCAATGGAAGAAATTCTGGGCTGCACCAATGTTTGATCCGGTGTTTTTAAGAGCCGGAACATTGGCTGTTGGCAGCAGCGACGCGACGGTCCAAAAACTGTCCATTCAACGATAAGGCATCATGGCAACCGCAGCATCAAAAGGCATCAAGGAATTTGTTTTCGAATGGGAAGGCAAGGACCGGGGAGGCAAACAGGTTCGCGGAGAGATTCGCGCTTCTGGTGAAAACCAGGTCAAGGTGTCGCTGCGCCGGCAGGGCGTGCTGGCGAGCAAGATCAAGAAACGCCGCATGCGCTCGGGCAAGGCCATCAAGCCGCGCGACATCGCCATCTTTACCCGCCAGCTTGCCACCATGATGAAGGCCGGCGTGCCGCTGCTGCAGTCCTTTGACATTGTGGGGCGAGGCAATCCCAACGGCAGCGTGACCAAACTGCTGAACGATGTACGCACGGATGTGGAAACAGGAACGTCGCTCAGCGGTGCTTTCCGCAAATACCCGATGTACTTCAATGCGCTGTACTGCAACCTGGTCGAAGCGGGCGAAGCAGCCGGTATCCTGGAGTCGCTGCTGGACCGGCTGGCCATCTATATGGAGAAAACAGAGGCCATCAAGTCAAAGATCAAATCGGCCCTGATGTACCCAGCTTCTGTCGTGGTGGTGGCTTTTGTCGTGGTGGCCGTGATCATGATTTTCGTGATTCCAGCATTCAAGCAGGTGTTTTCTTCCTTTGGTGCCGAGTTGCCAGCACCCACGCTCATCGTGATGGCCATCAGCGAGTTCTTTGTGGCTTACTGGTGGCTGATTTTCGGTGGTGTGGGTGGCGGTATTTATTTTTTCCTGCAGGCCTGGAAGCGCAGTGAAAAAATGCAGAAAGTCATGGACCGGCTGCTGCTGAAAATGCCTGTGTTCGGCAGCCTGATAGAAAAGTCCGTGATCGCCCGCTGGACCCGTACCCTGTCCACCATGTTTGCGGCCGGCGTGCCGCTGGTCGAAGCCCTCGACTCGGTGGGCGGCGCTTCGGGGAACTCCCTGTATGCCGATGCCACCGAGAAAATCCAGCAGGAAGTCTCGACCGGCACCAGCCTGACAGCGGCCATGGGCAATGCCAACCTGTTTCCCACGATGGTGCTGCAGATGTGCGCCATTGGCGAGGAGTCGGGCTCGGTAGACCACATGCTGGGCAAGGCGGCCGATTTTTATGAAGCCGAAGTCGATGAAATGGTGGCCGGCCTGTCCAGCCTGATGGAGCCCATCATCATTGTATTTCTGGGCACCCTGATTGGCGGCATCGTGGTTTCCATGTACCTGCCGATTTTCAAGCTGGGTGCGGTCGTTTGATGGCGCCGGATCTGGAGCCGGGACTTGTCGCCGTGCTCGCCGGGATTTTGGGCCTGCTGATCGGCAGTTTCCTGAACGTCGTCATCTACCGTGTTCCCAAAATAATGGAGCGCCAGTGGGCGCAGGAATGTGCTGAACTGACGGGTGCACCAGCGGAGCCGGCTGAAAAATTCAACCTGCTGATACCACGTTCGCGGTGTTCCAGTTGCGGCCACCTGATTCGCTGGTATGAAAACATTCCGGTGTTCAGCTACCTTTTCCTGCGGGGAAAGTGTTCGGCATGCGGCGCGCCCTATGGGGTTCGTTATCCGCTGGTTGAAGCGGTCACGGGCAGCCTGTTTTTCTTTTGCGCCTGGCGCTGGGGCTGGACGCCGACGACGCTGGTCTGGTGCGGATTTTCCGCGGTGCTGCTGGCGCTGGCGATGATTGACTGGGACACTACCCTGCTGCCGGACGACATGACCTTGCCCCTGCTGTGGACGGGGCTGATTGCGGCGGCATTGCAGTGGAACCCGGCGGTCAGCTTGTCCGCAGCTTTATGGGGCGCGGTGGCCGGTTATCTTTCGCTGTGGCTGGTTTACTGGGCTTTCAAGCTGGCAACCGGCAAGGAAGGCATGGGCTACGGCGATTTCAAGCTCTTTGCCGCGCTGGGCGCCTGGTTTGGCTGGCCTGCGCTGGTGCCCATGATCCTGATGGCTTCGGTGATCGGCGCCATCATCGGTATCGCGATGAAGTTTTCCAGCGGCCTGCGCGAAGGCGGCTATGTGCCGTTTGGCCCCTTTTTGGCCGGGGCAGGTTTTACCGCCATGATTTTCGGTCCGCAGTCGATCCTTCAATTTGTCGGGTTATAAGCCGATGCATCCGCCTATTCAGCGCATTGGCCTGACAGGCGGCATAGGCAGTGGCAAAAGCACGGTAGCGGGCATGCTGGTGGCCCGTGGCGCTGCGCTGGTCGATGCCGATGCGATTTCCCGGCAATTGACAGCGCCCGGCGGGGCGGCAATCGGTGAACTGCGAAGCCAGTTCGGACCCCAGGCGATCACGGCAGAGGGCGCGATGGACCGTGACCGGATGCGCCAGCTGGCTTTCAGTGACCCGGCCATCAAGGTGCAACTCGAAGCCATCATTCATCCTTTAGTCAGCCAGGAATCCATTCGGCAAGCGCATGCGGCCGTGCAAGCCGGCCGCGCCTGCATCCTGTTCGATATTCCCCTGCTGGTGGAGTCAGGGCGCTGGCGTCAGCAGCTCGACCGTGTGCTGGTGGTGGACTGCACGCAAGAGACGCAAATTGCCCGTGTCATGGCTAGAAATGCCTTTGCGCGCGAGGTGGTCGAGAGGATCATCGCCGGACAGGCCAGCCGCGCGCAAAGGCTGGCAGCGGCTGATAGCTGTATTTGTAACGAGGATTTGTCGCTGCAAGCCCTGGAGCGGCTGGTATGCCAGTTGGCTTCTCGCTTCGGGCTATGATGACAAAACACACCCACTGAAGCCAGGAAAACCAGTTCCGTGATTCTTTACGAGCATCCCTTTAACGAGCGCATACGTACCTATCTGCGGCTCGAGCACCTGTTTTTTCGCCTGGCCGAACTGGTGAAGCGGGAAAGCGCCATCGACCATCACCATGCGCTGACCACCATTTTTGAAATCATGGATGTGGGCGCGCGGGCAGATCTGAAAACCGATGTGCTCAAGGATATTGAAAAGCAAAAGCATCAGCTCAATGGCTATCGCGGCAATCCGGTCATTTCCGAGCAGGTGCTCGACGACATCACCGCCCAGCTCGACAGCTGTTTTGCCAGCCTCAATGAGCTGCCGGGCAAGGTCGGGCAGTCCTTGACGGAAAACGACTGGCTGATGAGCATTCGCAGCCGCGTCGGCATTCCTGGCGGCACCTGCGAATTTGATTTGCCCGCCTACCATGCGTGGCAGCATCTGGGGGTTAATGTTCGCCAGAATGACCTGCAACGCTGGGTGTCGCCGCTGGTGCCGCTGGCTGAGTCCCTGCGCCTGCTGCTCCAGATGGTGCGCGACTCGGGCGCGCCGCAAAAAGTGATTGCGCCGGCCGGGCAATACCAGCAAATGCTGCCACAGGGGCGAACTTTCCAGCTGTTGCGGCTGCGTCTGGACTCCCGCTTGCCGGTAATTCCCGAAATCAGCTGCAACCGGCTGATGGTGTCGGTGCGCTTCATGTCCCAGGAAAGCGATGGCCGCCTGCATACCAGCACCGGCGACACGGTGTTCGATTTGACGCTGTGCAACTGAACTGCGTCGGCCAGGCACATCTTTGGTATCCAGCGCTATTCCAGCCTTATTTCAAGCCATGAAAAAAGACCCATTGACTGTCAAGCAGGTGGTGTGCCCCGGTTGCGGTGGCCCCAGCGTTTATGCGTCCAGCAATCCATTTCGTCCCTTTTGCAGCGAGCGTTGCAAGAACATTGATCTGGGCGCCTGGGCCAGCGAAGACTTTCGTCTGCCTGCCGATACACCGCCCGATGACCAGCCCTATGGCGATCCAAAACTGCACTGAAGCCTCTTGCCCAGGCCGTCACACCGGGAAATGAGGCAGGAGCTGCAGCGTAACCATATCGATACAGGGAGATAAAAATGAAACATATCGTGCCGCGGCCGGTTTGGACCGTGCTGTTCATGGTCGCCGCGCTGATCGGCAGCGCCCATGCCGGTACGCCAGCCTCTGATTCAGGCGGCAAGGCGGTTGCAGCCAAGACCCAGAAAAAGGCCGGTGCTCGCGGCCAGATCCGGTTCCTGCCGGGTTCCGCGGAAACGACCAGGGAGCGAAGCCTCCGCCTGAAGCGCGAGTGCAAGGGCAGGGTCAATGCCGGTGCTTGCGCAGGCTATACCCGCTGAACTGAACAACAAAAAAACGCCCATCACGGGCGTTTTTTTGTTCAGGCTTGAGGGGTGCCCAGCATTTCCTGGAGTTCACCGTTCTGGTACATCTCCATCATGATGTCGGAGCCGCCCACGAACTCGCCTTTCACATACAACTGGGGAATGGTCGGCCAGTTGCTGTATTCCTTGATGCCATTGCGGATGCCTTCGTCTTCCAGCACATTGACCGTTGCGGGCTTGGTCACGCCACAGGCCTTGAGCACCTGGATGGCGCGTCCGGAAAAACCGCACATCGGAAACTGGGCCGTGCCCTTCATGAAAAGCACGACATCGCTGGATTTGACGATCTGCTCAATGCGCTGCTGGGTAGGGTCGGTATGGCTCATGTTGAAATCCTTCAGGTGAAAAGGCCTTGCCAGGCCGTAAAGTCAATAACCGGCGATGGGGCCGGAACGATGAATACATGGAATTTGAATGCAGGAATTCCAAGATCAGATTATCACTTTCTGACAGATGTCCCGTGCCCGACAGGAATTGTCTGTCATGGCGGCCATTGCCCGCCCGAGCAGCGCTCGATGCCCGCCAGATCCTGACGGCCCTGAACCTGAAGAAAACCGCGCTGTACCAGCAATTCCCGGACCCTTCCAGCCTGGTCGTAGCCATGCTCCAGCAGCAGCCAGCCGCCGGGCAGCAGGTGATCTGGTGCCTGTTGAATGATGTCCCGGATGTCGTCCAGCCCGTCCATGCCGGCGGTCAGCGCCTGCAGCGGTTCATGGGCCAGCGCCGCCAGATGCGGGTCGGCGCTGGCAATGTAGGGCGGGTTGCTGGCGATCAGGTGAAAGCGTCCGTTCACCCCTTGCAGCCAGGAGCTTTCAATGAACGCCACGGCCAGGCCCAGCCGCCGGGCGTTTTCACGGGCGACATCCAGCGCATCAGCGCTCGCATCGACCGCCGTGACCTGCGCTTCGCGGCCCGTCGCCTTCAGGCTGTGCGCAATGGCCAGGGCAATCGCGCCGCTGCCGGTGCCCAAGTCCAGAACCTTCAATGGCGGCATCAAGCCCGGAGCTTTCAGCACGGCCAGCGACCATTCCACCAGGGTTTCGGTATCGGGCCGGGGCACCAGCACGCGCGCATCCACCTGCAGCGCCAGGCCGAAAAACTCCTTGCCGCCGACGATGTACGCCAGCGGCTCGCCGCTGGCCCGGCGCAGGCTCAGGGCGCGGAACGCCTCGGCAACCTCCTGCGCCAGCGCGTCGGTGTCGTGCGCCAGCAGCCAGGACCGGGCGCTGGCGGGTTTGCCCAGCGCGTGCAGCAGCAGCAGTTGGGCATCGAGCCGGTCCAGGCCGGCATGCCGGGCTGCCGCCAGGGCTTGCGCGCAAGTGATGGGATTCACGGTCTGGCCTTGATTTGCTATAAAAATAATAGCTATATGTGCTTATGGATACTGCGCAAGATGGCGATTTGATGCAGAAAACAGCGCTTTGGCCGGTCAGCCGCCGTTGTTCGCCGTTTCCAGCTCGTTCAATTGCTCGGCGCCGCGCGCCACCTGCAGCGCCGTGACGACATCGTCCAGGTCGCCTTCCATGATGGTCAAGAGCTTGTACAGCGTCAGGTTGATGCGGTGGTCGGTCAGCCGCCCCTGCGGGAAGTTGTAGGTGCGGATGCGGTCGCTGCGGTCGCCGCTGCCGATCAGGCCCTTGCGCATCGCCGCATCCTTGGCGGCCTGGGCTGAGCGTTCTTTTTCATGGATGCGCGCCGTCAGCACCTTCATCGCCTGGGCCTTGTTGCCGTGCTGGCTGCGGCCCTCCTGGCATTCGGCGACGATGCCGGTCGGAAGGTGCGTGATGCGCACGGCCGAATCCGTCTTGTTGATGTGCTGGCCGCCGGCGCCGCTGGCGCGGTAGGTGTCGATGCGCAGGTCGGCGGGGTTGATCTGGATGGCGACGGTTTCATCGGGCTCCGGCAGCACGGCCACGGTGCAGGCGCTGGTGTGGATGCGGCCCTGGGTTTCGGTCGCCGGCACGCGCTGCACGCGGTGGCCGCCCGACTCGAAGCGCAGCTTGCCATACACGCCCACGCCCATGGCATCGGTCGGACCGTCGATGCGCAGCACCACTTCCTTGTAGCCGCCCAGCTCGCTCGGCGACTCGCTGATGATCTCGACCTGCCAGCGCTTGCGCTCGGCAAAGCGGGTGTAGAGGCGAAACAGGTCGCCAGCGAACAGCGCCGATTCGTCGCCGCCCGTGCCAGCGCGGATTTCAATGAAGGCCGCCCGCCTGTCGTCCGGGTCTTTCGGAATCAGCATCAGCTGCAGCGCTTCATCGAGTTGCGCGATATCGGTTTTGGCGGCGTTGATTTCCTCTTCGGCCATTTCCGCCATGTCCGGGTCGTTCTTGGCCTCGGCCAGCATGCTTTCGGCGCTGGCCAGGTCGGCCTCGCGGGCGGTGAGGCGGTTGTACTGCTCGGCCACGACGCTGGCCTCGGCGTGTTCGCGGGTCAGGGCGCGAAAGCGGTCCAGGTCGCTGACCACGTCGCTGGCGGACAGCAGGGCGTCCAGCTCATGCAGGCGCAGGAGCTGGCGGTCCAGGGTGTGGCGAAGAAAGGGTTTCATGGGCGGGGCAAAGAAAAAATTCGGAGAAACTGCCGGCGGTTTGCCGGGAGGAGGGCGTGGCCAGTGGCCGCAGCGGTAAAGCGAAGGCTTGGTGGCGCTAACGCTCTTTGCGTTCTGTCGCCGCCCTGGGCATCTGGCCGCGCAGAAACAGCTTGGACACGGTGCGCGCCGTGGCTTCGCGGCTGCTGGCATCGCCCGCATGCAGCTCGGCCATCGCGCCGTGCAGCATTTTTTGCGTCAGGCCACGGCTCATGGCTTCGAGCACTTCCTCGATGGACTCGCCCCTGGCCAGCAGCTTTTTGGCGCGCACGATTTCGGCGGCGCGCCAGGCATCGGCCTGCGCATTGAGTTGCTGGATCAGCGGCACGCTGCCGCGCTGGTCCAGCCAGTGCATGAAGTTCTGCACGCCCGCGTCGATGATGACCTCGGCCTCGGCCACCGCCGCCTGCCGGCTGTCCCGGCCGGTTTGCACCACATGCGCCAGGTCATCGACGGTGTAGAGGTAAATATCGGACAGTTCCTTGACTTCGGGCTCGATGTCGCGCGGCACGGCCAGATCGACCATGAACATCGGCCGGTGCTTGCGCCGTTTCAGGGCGCGCTCGACCGCGCCCAGGCCGATGATGGGCAGGGTGCTGGCGGTGCAACTGATGACCGCGTCGAATTCATGCAGGCGGCCGGGCAGGTCGCCCAGGCGCATGACCTCGGCGCCGAAGCGGCTGGCGAGCTTTTCGCCACGGTCCAGCGAGCGGTTGGCAATCGCCATGGCTTTGGGGTTTTTGGCGGCAAAGTGGGTGGCCGCCAGGTCGATCATTTCGCCGGCGCCGACAAACAGCACCTTGATGTCTCCCAGGTCTTCGAACAGCTGGCCGGCCAGCCGCACGGCCGCTGCGGCCATGCTGATGCTGTGGGCGCCGATCTCGGTGCTGGTGCGCACTTCCTTGGCGACGGCAAACGAGCGCTGGAACAACTGGTGCAGCGTGGTGCCCATGGCGCCCGCGTCTTCGGCGGCGCGCACCGCGTCTTTCATCTGGCCGAGGATTTGCGGCTCGCCCAGCACCATCGAGTCCAGCCCGCTGGCGACCCGGAAGGCGTGGCGCGCGGCCTGGTCGTCCTGCAGCGTGTAGGCATGGGCGCGCAGCAGCGAAGGCGAGACGCCGCCGTTGTGCGCCAGCCACTCCATCGTGCTGTCCAGGTCGTTGGTGTCGCCGGCGCAGTAGATCTCGGTGCGGTTGCAGGTGGACAGCAGCGTGGCTTCGGGCTGGCGCGCCAGCGAGGCGCGCAGGCCGCGCAGGGTCGGCTCGATCTGGTCGATGGCGAACGCGAAGCGCCCGCGCAAATCCAGCGGTGCGGTGTGATGGTTTAGCCCCAGGGCCCAGACTGACATTCGCAGATTATAAAATTGAAGTGGCCATGGCGGAATGCCCAGTCACAATCTCCTTTTGGGCATTTATATTCGCTGCTTTTGGCGCTTTTCCTCGACGATTGACTTGCCGACATGACCGCTTACCTGCTCGTCAACCACTTGCTCAACCTGCTGGCGCCTGCCGCGCTGATCGCCTTGCTGCTGGTCGTGCTGGCACGTCTTTTTTCTGGATTTTTTGGATCAAATCGCCAATTTGCGCATGCCTGGTATGCGCAGGCAGCTATCAATTTCATAGTTGGTTCGGGTGTGCTCGTCGCTGGCCTGGTGCTGCTGGGCCACGATGGCAAGATGCTGACTTATGTCGTTCTGGTGGGGGCCATGGCGGCCAGCCAGTGGTTTCAGCAGGGTGGCTGGAAAAGATAGCGCAAGGCTTTTCCGGAATAAATCCCGACCGAATGCTTGACCTGCATCAAGAAAACGGCGGGCGCGACTTCCAGCCAGCCGCAAGGCAAGCGGGCTTGCATGGGGTCATTCTGGCCGGGCGCCCGCAAAAGGTGCGCTGCGATAATATCGGGCTACAGCGCTGGACGTGGGTCCGAAGCCGCTGAAATTCCACGATGAACGCACCTACTACCCTCCAAGAATTGAATGTTTTCGCCGACGGCGCAAAGCATGCCGAACCCCGCATCCGCGAGATTCCCTACAACTACACCTCGTTTTCCGACCGGGAAGTGGTGATTCGCCTGCTGGGCAGCCGCGCCTGGGACTTGCTCAACCTGCTGCGCGGCGAACGCCATACCGGCCGCTCGGCGCGCATGCTCTACGAAGTGCTGGGCGACATCTGGGTGGTGCAGCGCAACCCGTATCTGCAGGACGATTTGCTGGACAACCCCAAGCGGCGCAAGCTGCTGGTCGAAGCGCTGCAGCACCGCCTGGGAGAAATTGAAAAGCGCCGCACGCCCCATGTGGACAGCGAGCGAGACGCCATCGTCGGCGAGCTGATGCAGGGCGCCCAAGCAGCTGTCGGCCGCTTTTCCGCTTCGTTCGAGGAAGTCGCCGGCCTGCGCCAGCAAACCGAACGCAAGCTGCACAAGCTCACGCGCAAGGACAACATCAAGTTCGACGGCCTGTCGCGCGTCTCGCATGTGACTGATGCGACCGACTGGCGCGTCGAATACCCGTTCGTGGTGCTGACCCCGGATACGGAAACCGAGATGGCCGGGCTGGTCAAGGCCTGCATCGAACTCGGCCTGACGATTGTTCCGCGCGGCGGCGGCACCGGCTACACGGGCGGGGCGATTCCGCTGACCTGGAAGTCGGCGGTCATCAACACCGAAAAGCTCGAAGCCATGACGGAAGTCGAGATGGTCTCGCTGCCTGGCCTGGACCGGCCGGTGGCGACCGTCTGGACCGAGGCGGGCGTGGTGACGCAGCGCGTGGCCGATGCGGCCGAGCGCGGCGGCTTCGTGTTCGCGGTCGATCCGACATCGGCCGAAGCGTCGTGCATTGGCGGCAACATCGCCATGAACGCCGGCGGCAAGAAGGCTGTGCTCTGGGGCACGGCGCTGGATAACCTGGCCTCGTGGCGCATGGTGACGCCCGATGCGCAGTGGCTGGAGGTCACGCGCGTGGGCCACAACCTGGGCAAGATCCACGACGCCGAGATGGCTAGCTTTGACCTGAATTACTTTGAAGCCGACGGCAAGACGCCGATCCGCACCGAGCGGCTCGACATTCCGGGCAAGACCTTCCGCAAGGAAGGCCTGGGCAAGGACGTGACCGACAAGTTCCTCAGCGGCCTGCCGGGCATCCAGAAGGAAGGCTGCGACGGTCTGATCACCAGCGCGCGCTGGATCGTTCACCGCATGCCGGCGCACACGCGCACCGTGTGCATGGAGTTCTTCGGCAACGCCAAGGATGCCGTGCCGAGCATTGTCGAGATCAAGGATTTCATGTTCGCCGAGCAAAAGCGCGGCGGCGCGATTCTCGCCGGGCTGGAGCATCTGGACGACCGCTATTTGCGCGCTGTCGGTTACGCCACCAAGTCCAAGCGCGGCGGCGACGGCAAGGGCGCGACGGGCGTGCCGAAAATGGTCTTGATCGGCGACATTGCCGGCGACGACGCCGATGTGGTGGCCCGCGCCACCAGCGAAGTGGTGCGCATCGCCAACTCGCGCAGCGGCGAAGGCTTCATTGCCATCAGCCCGGAGGCGCGCAAGAAATTCTGGCTGGACCGCAAGAAAACGGCGGCCATCTCGCGCCACACCAACGCCTTCAAGATCAATGAAGACGTGGTGATTCCGCTGCCGCGCATGGCCGAATACACCGACGGCATCGAGCAAATCAACATCGAGCTGAGCCTCTCGAACAAGATCAAGCTGTGCGACGAACTGGACGCATTTTTCCGCAAGGGCAACCTGCCGCTGGGCAAGGCCGAGGACGCCAGCGAGATTCCTTCGGCCGAGCTGATGGAAGACCGGGTTGGGCAGGCCGTGGCGCTGGTGGCCGACGTGCGCAAGCTGTGGTCCGGCTGGCTGCAGGACGTGGCCACGCTGTTCCCGCAACTGCAGGACCACACGCTGCGCGCGAGCTGGAAAACCCAGATACGCGCGCCGCTGCAGGCGATTTTCAGCGGCGGCGCATTCAAGCCGATCCTGGAGGAGTGCAGCGCGATCCACAAGCGCGTGCTCAAGGGCCGGGTCTGGGCCGCGCTGCACATGCACGCGGGCGACGGCAACGTGCATACCAACCTGCCGGTCAACAGCGACGACTACGAGATGCTGCAAGCCGCCCATGGGGCCGTGGCGCGCATCATGGTGCTGGCGCGCTCGCTCGACGGCGTGATCTCGGGCGAACACGGCATCGGCATCACCAAGCTCGAATTTCTGACCGACGCGGAGTTGCAGCCCTTCACCGACTACAAGGCCAGGGTCGATCCCGAAGGGCGCTTCAACAAGGGCAAGCTGCTTCGCAATCAGGAGCACCTTGTGCATGCTGGACCTGCGCTAACGGCTGATTTGACCAATGCCTACACACCCAGCTTCGGGCTGATGGGCCACGAGTCGCTGATCATGCAGCAAAGCGACATCGGCGCGATTGCCGACAGCGTCAAGGACTGCCTGCGCTGCGGCAAGTGCAAGCCGGTGTGCGCCACGCATGTGCCGCGCGCCAACCTGCTGTACAGCCCGCGCAACAAGATCTTGGCGACTTCGCTGCTGGTCGAGGCCTTTTTGTACGAGGAGCAGACCCGGCGCGGCATCAGCCTGAAGCACTGGGAGGAATTCGAGGACGTGGCCGACCACTGCACGGTCTGCCACAAGTGCCTGAACCCGTGCCCGGTCGATATCGACTTCGGCGAGGTGTCGATGAACATGCGCAACCTGCTGCGCAAGATGGGCCAGAAGTCGTTCCGTCCCGGCAATGCGGCGGCGATGTTCTTTTTGAACGCGACGAATCCGCAAACCATCAAGGTGATGCGCACGGCCATGGTTGATGTCGGCTTCAAGGCCCAGCGCCTGGCCAATGACGTGCTGCGCAGCGTGACCAAAAAGCAGACCGCGCTGCCGCCAGCGACCGTGGGCAAGGCGCCAGTCAAGGAACAGATCATCCACTTCATCAACAAGAAGATGCCCGGCGGCCTGCCCAAGAAAACCGCGCGCGCCTTGCTGGACATCGAGGACAAGGACTACGTCCCGATCATCCGCAACCCGAAAGCCACCACGGCCGAAACCGAGGCGGTGTTTTACTTCCCGGGCTGCGGCTCCGAGCGGCTGTTCAGCCAGGTCGGACTGGCCACGCAGGCCATGCTCTGGCACGCGGGCGTCCAGACCGTGCTGCCGCCGGGCTACCTGTGCTGCGGCTATCCGCAGCGCGGCAGCGGTGACTTTGACAAGGCCGAGAAGATGATCACCGACAACCGGGTGCTGTTCCACCGGGTCGCCAACACGCTGAACTACCTCGACATCAAGACGGTGGTGGTCAGTTGCGGCACCTGCTACGACCAGCTGCAGGGCTACCAGTTCGACAAGATATTCCCCGGCAGCCGCATCATCGACATCCACGAATACCTGCTCGAAAAAGGCATCACCTTGCCGGCGAACCAGCCCGGTTTCCTGTACCACGAGCCCTGCCACAACCCGATGAAGCTGGGCGACTCGATGAAAACCGTCAAGGCGCTGATTGGCGACAACGTCCTCAAAAGCGAGCGCTGCTGCGGCGAGTCGGGCACGCTGGGCGTGACCCGGCCGGACATCTCGACGCAGGTGCGCTTTCGCAAGGAAGAGGAAATCCGCAAGGGCGAAGCCCAGTTGCGCGCTTCCGGGGCCGTTTCCGAAACGGGCAATGTGAAGATTTTGACCAGTTGCCCGAGCTGCCTGCAGGGCCTGACCCGCTACGGCAACGACCTGCAAAACGGCCTGTTAGAGGCCGATTACATCGTGGTCGAGATGGCGAACCAGATTTTGGGCAAGGAATGGCTGCCTGAGTATGTGGCGGCGGCCAACCACGGCGGCATCGAGCGGGTGCTGGTCTAGCCATGAATGAACACGCTTGCCCGCTGTGCGAAGCCGATGGCGGTTTGCTGGTGTTTCGCAATCACGACTTGCGCATCATCCAGGCGGATGAAGCCGGTTTCCCGGCGTTTTACCGCGTGGTCTGGAACCGGCATGTGGCCGAATTTTCCGACCTTTCGGCGACTGAGCGACAGATTTGCATGCATGCCGTCGCGCGGGTCGAGCAGGTGCTGCGCAGTGAACTGCGGCCCGCCAAGATCAACCTGGCCGCACTGGGCAACATGGTGCCGCATCTGCACTGGCATGTGATTGCTCGTTTCGACTGGGACAGCCACTTTCCGGCGCCGGTCTGGAGTGTGCCGCAGCGCCCGGTTGATGAGGCGCAGGTGGCTGCTGTCGCGTCGCGGTGCAGTGAGATCAACCGGCTGATTGCCGAAAAAATGGCGCTTTGAAGCGCTCCCACCTATTTTCAAAAAAGCGAGGCATCCTCATGGCAGGTCTTCAAGCCGGGTCGCCGACCCCCACGGCGCTGACGGTTCACAGCCAGTCGCGCATTCTCGAAATTGCCTTTTCAGACGGCGCGCAATTCAAAATCCCGTTTGAATTGATGCGTATCTATTCGCCTTCGGCAGAAGTGCAGGGCCACGGACCGGGGCAGGAAGTCTTGCAGACCGGCAAGCGCGAGGTCAATGTGGTGGAACTGGAGCCGATTGGCAACTATGCGGTCAAGCCGGTGTTTTCAGACGGCCACGAAAGCGGACTGTTCACCTGGGACTATCTGTACCACCTGGGCGCCGACCAAAGCCGGCTCTGGGACGATTACCACCGCCGGCTGCAGGCGGCCGGTGTGGAGCGCGATGCGCCCATGGTGGCCGCAGGCGGACATGGCTGCAGCACTCACTGAAATTGACTTTATGACTACTACCCATTTTGGTTTTGAATCGGTCGATGAGCAGGACAAGGCGCGCCGCGTGCGCAGCGTGTTCGACTCCGTCGCTCCCAAATACGACGTGATGAACGACCTGATGTCGATGGGCCTGCACCGTGCCTGGAAGGCCTATACCGTGCTGGTCGCCAACGTCAGGGAAGGCCAGCAGGTGCTGGACATCGCGGGCGGAACGGGCGACCTGGCGCTGGCGTTCGCGCCCAAGGTGGGCGCCACCGGCCGCGTGGTGCATACCGACATCAATGAAGCCATGCTCAGGGAAGGGCGCAACCGCCTGCTGGACGCGGGTGTATGCTTGCCGACACTGGTCTGCGATGCCGAAAAACTGCCTTTTGCCGATGCCAGTTTTGATGTCGTCACGGTGGCTTTCGGCCTGCGCAACATGACCCACAAGGACGTGGCCCTGCGGGAAATGAACCGCGTGCTCAAGCCTGGCGGCAAGTTGCTGGTGCTGGAGTTTTCCAAGGTGGCCAAGCCGCTCGAAAAAATTTATGACTGGTATTCGTTCAAGGTCTTGCCAAAAATAGGCAAGCTGGTGGCCAACGACGATGCCAGCTACCAGTACCTGGCCGAGTCGATCCGCATGCATCCAAGCCAGGAAGAACTCAAAACCCTTATGAAAAATACTGGCTTTGGTCATGTGGATTACCACAACATGTCAGGCGGGGTGGTGGCATTGCATGTTGGAATCAAGTGTTGACAGATTTTTCGGCTTCATGCCGTGATCAGTTTTATTTGGTTTGATTCAAGGAGACAAAATGAAAATTTGGCAGGTCATTCTTTCCGCGGTGTTTGCGGTAACCCTTCTTTTGTCCGGCACGGTAGCCGATGCCAAGCGCATGGGCGGCGGTGGTTCCATTGGCAAGCAGTCGTCCAATGTGACGCAGCGTCAGGCGCCGGCCAACAATGCGACCAATTCCCCGGCCGCGCCCGGTGCCGCTGCTGCTGCGGCACCGAAAAAGCCGTGGGGCGCCATGCTGGGTGGCCTGGCCGCTGGCCTGGGTCTGGCCTGGCTGGCTTCGTCGCTGGGCCTGGGTGGCGCTTTCAGCCAGATCATCATGTTTGCCTTGCTGGCGCTGGTGGTGATGGTGGTGATTGGTTTCGTCATGCGCAAGCTCAAGGGCCGTGGTGCCAGCGCACCGGGCGCGACCCGCTCGCAGCCGCCTTTCGCCTTCCAGGGCGCAGGCAATGCTGCCGAGGCCTCGATACCCCGAAGCTACAGTCCATCCAACGTGGGCAACGACGCTTCAGCGCGTCCCTGGGAGCGCAACACAACGCTGTTTGACAACATGGGTACGGCTGCGGCCCCTGCCGCTGGCGGGTCCATGATTGGCTCCGGTTTGTCCGGTTCGCAATCCTGGGGCGTGCCTGCCGGCTTTGATGCTGATGGCTTCCTCAAGGCCTGCAAGGCCAATTTCGTGACCTTGCAGGATGCCTGGGACCGTTCGGACATCCAGAACCTGCGCTCCATGATGACGGATGACATGCTGGAGCAGATCAAGACGCAGCTGGCAGACCGCGAAACCCATACCGGCGGCGTGAGCAACAAGACCGAAGTCGTGATGCTCAATGCCCAGTTGCTGGGTATTGAGGAAATGAGCGACGTGTACATGGCCAGCGTCGAGTTCTCCGGCATGATCAAGGAAGACGCTTCATCCGGCGCCAGCCCGTTTCGCGAAGTCTGGAACATGACCAAGCCCCGTAGCGGCGGCAGCGGATGGCTGGTGGCGGGCGTCCAGGCCCTGCAGTGAGCTTTGCCACGGAAAAATAAATAAGCGGCTAAAGGCCAACGCAAGGGCATTGGGTTCGGACGGCCTTTTATCCTGCAAAATCGGGGACGTATGAATAACACGTCCCCTTTTTCTTTTCTGGAATCCATCGCCACCCGTTTTCAGCCTCCCGCCTGGGTGGTCGATGAAGGGCAGCAGCGGCTGGTGCTGTTTCTCAACCATGTCCTCCTGCAGGAAAAGCAGGCCCAGGAGCGCCTTTTACGTCAAAAAGGCCGTGTTGTGCATTTGCGGTGGGGCATGTTTGCTATTGATTTGCTAGTAACTCCCGCCGGTCTTGCGGATCGCGCTCCTGCTTTTTCCAAACCTGATCTTGTCCTGTCAGTGGCTGCCGAGTCGCCGCTGGCCGTTGTGCAGGCGGCGCTGGCAGGCAAGGCGCCTCCGGTCAAGATCGAGGGCGATGTACAACTGGCTGCCGACATTGGCTGGCTGGCTGAAAACCTGCGCTGGGATGCCGAAGAAGATTTGTCCCGCCTGATCGGGGATGCACCAGCCCATGCGCTGGCCGATGCCGGCAGGCGGCTGGCGTCAGGCTTGATACAGTTTCTGGCCAAGGGGCCGCTGTCCCCGTCAGCGCAGGCGGCAGCAGCACCGCCAGAGCCCACGCAAGCTTCCGTGGCACCGGTCGCCCCAGCTTCTCAAGCCAGTCCCGTGCGGGATGCAACGGCAATGCAGTCGCATCCTGACGAAGTCGAGATGAATGACGCGACAGGCGCGGGAGTCCCAATCCCGCCCAAGGCGTCTGCATGAGCCGGATTTTCAGGGGGATTTTCATTGTCTGGACCGTATTGCGGTTTGGTCTGGACGAGTTGGTGCTGTCCAGTTTTGAAAAACCGTGGATTCGCCTGCTGACGCGCATCGTGTCGGTCGGGCGCAACCTGAAGGCTCCCAGGGGTGAACGCCTTCGGCAGGCGCTCGAACATCTGGGTCCGATTTTTGTCAAGTTTGGCCAGGTTCTGTCCACCCGCCGCGACTTGCTGCCGCCCGATATTGCCGATGAGCTGGCGCGTCTGCAGGACCGGGTGCCGCCATTTCCGTCTGCCGTGGCTGTGGCGATCATTGAAAAGTCCTTTGGCCGGCCGCTGGACCGCATCTTTGAAAGCTTTGAGCAAACGCCCGTGGCCAGCGCTTCCATTGCCCAGGTTCACTTTGCCACACTGCCCGGTGGCCGCGAGGTCGCCGTCAAGGTGCTGCGGCCCAACATGGTGGCCGCTTTCAGGAAGGATCTGGCGCTGATGCGCATGATGGCGGGCTGGGTTGAGCGCGCGTCAAGCGATGGCAAGCGCCTGAAGCCGCGCGAGGTGGTGGCCGAGTTCGACAAATACCTTCATGACGAACTTGATTTGCTGCGCGAGGCGTCCAATGCGGCACAGCTGCGCCGCAACATGAAAAGCCTTGACCTGGTGATGATCCCGGAAATGTACTGGGAATACTGCATGCCCGATGTGATGGTGATGCAGCGCATGCACGGGGTGCCCATTGGCCAGACCCAGCGCCTGCGCGATGCCGGCGTGGACATGAAGAAACTGTCGCGCGATGGCGTCACCATCTTCTTTACCCAGGTGTTTCGCGACGGCTTCTTTCATGCCGACATGCATCCGGGAAACCTCCAGGTCAGCCTGGCGCCGGAAACCTTCGGGCGCTATATTTTGCTCGATTTCGGAATCGTGGGAACGCTGACCGAGGTGGACAAGGAATACCTGGCGCAAAACTTCAGCGCGTTTTTCCAGCGCGACTACAAGCGCGTGGCCGAGTTGCACATCGAGTCGGGCTGGGTTCCTCCGGCGACTCGCGTCGATGAGCTGGAGTCCGCGATTCGCGCCTGCTGCGAGCCGATGTTCGACCGCCCGCTCAAGGATCTGTCGCTGGGAATGGTGCTGATGCGGCTGTTCCAGACCTCGCGCCGCTTTCAGGTGGAAATCCAGCCACAACTGGTGCTGCTGCAGAAAACGCTGCTCAATATTGAAGGCCTGGGGCGCGAGTTGGACCCCGACCTGGATCTCTGGAGCACGGCCAAACCTTTTCTGGAGCGCTGGATGCTGGAGCAGGTCGGCCCTGAAAAACTGCTGGCCCAGCTGAAGGCGGAAGCACCTTCTTATGCCAAGCTGCTGCCCATGCTGCCGCGCCTGATGGCGCAGTACCTGAAGGCCGGCCCGCCGGCAAGTCCTAGCCACCTGAGCGAATTGCTGGCAGAACAAAAGCGCACCAACAAGCTGCTGCAAAGCCTGATCTATGGCGGCCTGGGTTTTGTCCTGGGGCTGATTTTCATGCAGATCGTCCTGCGCATCCGGCTGTTTTGAGGCTTGCCATGCCTGGGTTGCAACGCCGTTGCGCTGCCAGGCCTTTCGCAGGGCAAGCCCTATAATTGAAAGCTTTGCGCCGCCTGGCCTTTGCAGTCGGCAAACTCCCGGAAAACGAGCCCAAGCACCATGCCTATCTATGCTTACAAATGCGAATCCTGCGGATTTGCCAAGGACGTCCTGCAAAAAATGTCGGATACACCCTTGTCGGTATGCCCGCAATGCGGCGTATCCAGCTTCAAGAAGCAGTTGACCGCCGCTGGTTTTCAGCTCAAGGGTTCGGGCTGGTATGTGACTGATTTTCGCGGCGGCAACAACGCCGCGCCAGCCGCCAAGTCGGCCGATACCCCGACAGCTGCACCGGCCGCAAGCAAGTCCACCGACACCACTTCCGCGTCGGCAGGCGCCTCGACCGCAGCAAGCCCTGCGCCAGCTGCAGCACCGTCCAGCAGCAAGAGCACCAGCGGCGACGCTTCCACCAAATCCTCATGATGAGCTCGATTCGCCGGTGGCTGCTGGCAGGTCTTCTGGTGCTGGTGCCCGTGGCCATCACCCTGGCAGTGCTCAACTGGATTGTGGGAACGCTGGACCAGACCCTGCAGATACTTCCCGTTGCCTGGCACCCCGACCGGCTGCTGGGTTTTCATCTTCCCGGTTTTGGCGTGCTGCTGACGCTTGGCATCGTGTTGGTGATAGGCGCGCTTGCCAGCAACTTTCTGGGCAAGAAGCTGCTCCTGGTCGGCAATGCCCTGCTGCGCCGGATTCCGATTGTCCGGTCGATTTATTCAAGCGTGAAGCAGGTTTCCGATACGTTGTTTTCCGAGAACGGCAATGCCTTTCGCAAGGCATTGCTGGTGCAATGGCCGCGCGAGGGTGTCTGGACCATTGGTTTCCTCACGGGCTTTCCGGGCGGCGATGTGGTCAACCACCTACCGGCTGACTACCTCAGCGTCTATGTTCCGACAACGCCCAATCCCACGGGCGGCTATTTCGTCATGCTCAAGAAAACTGAATGCATTGAGTTGAAGATGAGTGTCGATGAGGCACTGACCTACGTGATCTCCATGGGCGTGGTGGTTCCCGTGGCACGTCCCACCCCACCGCTGAATCCCCCCCTGTAAACAGCGCAGCAGCGCTGACAATTTTCGAGTATTTTTTATGGCTATCGCTGATACACAAGTCGCTCAAATGCGTTCCAACTATTGCGGTCTGGTGACCGAGAGCCTGATGGGCCAGACGGTCAGCCTGTGCGGCTGGGTCAACCGCCGGCGCGACCATGGCGGCGTGATCTTCATCGACCTGCGCGACCGCGAAGGTTATGTGCAGGTGGTGTGCGACCCGGACCGGGCCGAGATGTTCGGCATCGCCGAAGACGTGCGCAACGAGTTCTGCGTTCAGGTCAAGGGCATTGTGCGCGCCCGTCCTGAAGGCACGGCCAACGCCAGCCTGAAAAGCGGCCAGGTCGAGGTGCTGTGCCATGAGCTGATCGTGCTGAATGCCAGCGTCACGCCACCGTTTCAGCTCGACGACGACAACCTGTCGGAAACCACGCGCCTGACGCACCGGGTGCTGGACCTGCGCCGCCCCTACATGCAGAACAACCTGATGCTGCGCTACCGCGTGGCGATGGAAACGCGCAAGTTCCTCGATGCCAACGGTTTCATCGACATCGAAACCCCCATGCTGACCAAGAGCACGCCCGAAGGCGCGCGTGATTACCTGGTGCCCAGCCGTGTCAACGAAGGCCAGTTTTTCGCCCTGCCGCAAAGCCCGCAGCTGTTCAAGCAGTTGCTGATGGTGGCCGGTTTTGACCGCTACTACCAGATCACCAAGTGCTTTCGCGACGAAGACCTGCGCGCCGACCGCCAGCCCGAATTCACGCAGATCGATATTGAAACATCCTTCATGGGCGAGCAGGAAATCCGCGACATGTTCCAGGGCATGATCAGCAACATGTTCAAGACGGTGCTGAACACCGACCTGGGCGAATTTCCGGTCATGGCCTATGCCGATGCGATGCACCGCTACGGCTCGGACAAGCCCGATTTGCGCGTCAACCTCGAATTCACTGAACTGACCGATGTGATGGCCGATGTGGACTTCAAGGTCTTCAGCGCGCCGGCGACTACTCCCGGTGGCCGCGTGGTGGCCCTGCGCGTGCCCGGCGGCGCTGAAATCAGCCGCAGCGAAATTGATGCCTACACCGAATTCGTCAAGATTTACGGCGCCAAGGGCCTGGCCTGGATCAAGGTCAACGACGTTAGCAAGGGCCGTGAAGGCTTGCAAAGCCCCATCGTCAAGAACATTCACGATGCGGCGGTGGCTGAAATCCTCAAGCGCACCGGTGCGCAAAACGGCGACATCCTTTTCTTTGGCGCCGACAAGTCCAAGGTGGTCAACGACAGCATCGGGGCCTTGCGCTTGAAGGTCGGCCACAGCGTCTTCGGCAAAAAGTCCGGTTTGTTCACCAAGGGCTGGAAGCCGCTGTGGGTGGTTGATTTCCCGATGTTCGAATATGACGAAGACGGCAAGCGCTGGAGCGCGGTGCATCACCCCTTCACAGCCCCGAAAGACGGCCATGAAGACTGGATGGACACCGACCCGGGGCGCTGCATCGCCAAGGCCTATGACATGGTGCTCAACGGCTGGGAACTGGGCGGCGGCTCGGTGCGTATCCATCGCGCCGACGTGCAAAGCAAGGTGTTCAGTGCGCTGAACATTGGCCCGGAAGAGGCCCAGCTGAAGTTCGGCTTCCTGCTCGATGCGCTGCAGTATGGCGCGCCGCCGCACGGTGGTCTGGCCTTTGGCCTGGACCGCATCGTGACCATGATGACCGGCGCCGAGTCGATCCGCGACGTGATTGCCTTCCCCAAGACCCAGCGCGCGCAATGCCTGCTGACCCATGCGCCGAGTCCGGTGGATGAGAAACAGTTGCGCGAGTTGCATATCCGCCTGCGCAATCCGCTTCCGATCTGAACGCGGCAGGGTTACGCATTCAGCAAAAAGGGCACCTGCAAGGTGCCCTTTTTAGTTTGATGAGCGGACAGGTATAGCGTTAGCGCAGCACCAGCACAGGCACGGTGCTGTGTGTCAGTACATGCTGGGTTTCACTGCCTAGCAGCACCCGTTTGATGCCTTTTCGGCCATGCGACGCCATGACGACGAGGTCGCAATTGTGTTTTTTGGCGGTAGCCATGATGGATTCCGCGACCAGGTCAGACTGCGAAACAACCGCCTGGGCCTTGACGCCCCGGGCTTCGGCTTCCTGCCGTACCGAGTCCACTACAGCCTGGCCCTTGTCGTTCCACTGCTTTTCGGTACGGGCAATATCCTCAACCGAAATCGTGATGCCGCCTTCAAAATAGCTGACAGGGTAGCGCGGCACGACATACAGCGCTACCAGTTCCGCACCTATGGCCGCCGCCAGTTCAATGGCACTGTTCACAGCGGTCCTTGAAAGATCAGAGCCGTCAGTCGCTACAAGAATTCGCTGGTACATGATGGATTCTCCAATCTAGATACTAAATTTTTAGCGTAAGCGTGTCGCTGCCTGCCGGTATTGATTCATGTCAAGACATGCAATGGGCTTGCTTGCCGAAGCATGGTTGAAGGTGTTGCTGAAGTCAACAAGAACTGGAGTCAGTTCTTGTTTCAAAAACCAGTTGAACTGGGTAGAACACTCTGTAACGGCGATAACTGTTTGTAGATAAGGTCTCCCATTCATCTATCTGCGCACTCATTTGCCGTAAGGTCAAAACATTGCATGAACAGGTTGATGGAAAGATATGCATCACTCCCGGTTCTTCTATCAGCGAAGCGTTCAGAAGCGCTTCAGAACAGCCGCGAATGATCTGAAGCCAGGCATGCAAATGTGAAATCCTTCAGGGGAATTTATGAAGAATCGTTTTAATTTTGACGTGAAATCAAAAGCATTAACGAGAGTCGGGGGCCGGGCGGCATGTCGCCAGATTTGTGGCCTGCAGCCTTCAGCGCAAGCATTTGCGGTTGACGGGGCGGTGGGACTCACCGAAGCGGCACGGCTCTTGGAGGAGCGCCGCGCCTTCGCCGTGGCAGCCAACGCCATCCGTGAGGAAGAAAAATCCCGCCTGGCCCGTGAACTGCACGATGAGCTTGCACAGTCGCTGACGGCATTGAAGATGGATGCTATCTGGGTTCGCGACCAGGCAGACGCCTGGCCTGCAATGGTTGCTGCAAAGCTGACCGACATGGTGGAAATGCTTGACCGGACGGTTGCCGCGACACGCCGCATGGCCGCCGATTTGCGGCCGCTGCTGCTCGATGACCTGGGCTTGGCGCCGGCCATCGAATGGCTCGCAAGCAGCTTTATGCAGCGCTGCGGTATTCCCTGCAGGCTGTCGATCAACGGGGGACTGGGCTTGGAACTGCCGGAACCTTATGCGACTGCTGTGTTCCGGATCGTTCAGGAGTCACTGAATAATATTGCCAAACATGCCGCTGCCTCGCAAGTGGTGGTGACTTTGGACCAGACGCTGGATACGGTAAAACTGGTGGTGCAGGACGATGGTTGTGGATTCTTTTCCACTGCAGAACGCAAGCCGCAATCGTTGGGGCTCATGGGTTTGCGCGAGCGCGCGCAACTGCTCGGTGGATGTGTCGCTATCCGCAGCACACCCGGGCAGGGTACCTGCATTGAGGTCAGCATTCCCCTGGACCCCATGGGAGCCTGCGGATGATCAGGATCGTGATCGCGGACGACCATGCCATCGTCAGGGAAGGGCTCAAGCGCATTGTCACTTTGGCGGAGGACATGACGGTGGTGGGAGAAGCTGCAAACGGAACAGAAGTCATGCAGCAGGTGCGTGAATCAGATTTTGATGTTCTGGTGCTTGATCTGTCCATGCCAGGGCGCAGTGGCATGGAGTTGATCAAGATGGTGCGATGCGAAAAACCCAGGCTTCGCATCCTTGTGCTCAGCATGCATGAAGAACTCCAATACGCCGTTCGCTCGATCAAGTGCGGTGCCAGCGGCTACCTGACCAAGGAAAGCGCGCCGATGCAGCTGATGCAGGTGTTGCGCAAGATTGCTGCGGGGGGCGCTTTCATCAGCACTGGCGTTGCCGAACAGTTGGCTCTGGGCTCGATGCTGGGTTCAAGCGCCGCAGCGCACGAAAAACTGACGGACCGGGAATTCGAGGTCTTCCGTTTGATCGCCATAGGCATGTCCGTCACGGATATTGCAGGGCGGCTGAATCTTTCGGCCAAAACCATCAGCACCCACAAAGCCAACCTCATGCAGAAAATGAACCTGCAAAACCAGAGTGAACTGATTCGCTATGCCATCAAGCATGGCGTTACCGAACCTCTGGAGCCGTAAATGCTTTTGAACCTTCATTCAGGCAAGCTTCAGTCGGGTCCGGGCGAAAGTCCCTCCTGCATGCTGCTTTTTCGGGATAGGCTTAGGCGTGATCGGTGCAGGCCATTGACTTATCCAGACATTTCTGACGCTGGCTGTCAGGCAACACGCATGGCGTGCGGTATTGATGAGCAGCACATTACAGAGATGGATCAAAAAGACATCTCTATCTCTGTAAGGGTTTTCATTGCAGATGACTCGTCCCTGATACGGGAGCGCGTCGCTTCAATGCTCGGCGCCAGCGCGATGACGATCGTCGGCCAGGCCGAAACGCCGCAGGACTCGATTGAGGGCATTCTTGCTGTGTATCCCGACGTCGTGGTGCTGGACGTTCAACTCGAAGGCGGGTCGGGTCTGCAGGTATTGCGGGCAATTCGCCACGCAGCACCAGACATCGCCTTTGTCGTCTTCAGCAATAGCTCGGATCCGGGTTATCGCAAACGCTATCTGGGTGCCGGGGCCGATGGTTTTCTTGACAAGACCCATGAGTTCGACCAACTCGCGCAAGCGGTGTTCAACGCCTCGCAGCATACCGATTATTGAAATTTCAGAGTTTGAATAAAAAAGGAGTGTTCATCATGTCTGCCGTTCTTGAAGCTTTAACCTCTCCCCCGGAACCTCGCGTTCGGCAGCAGACAGTCACCTCCGTACCACCGATCAATCCCCTCAAGATGCGCTGCTCCAGTTGCCATCTGGGGGAGTTGTGCCTGCCTTGCGGAATCGCCGTGAGCGATGTGCAGCGTCTGGACGAATTCAGGTTCGGCAGGCGCAAGGTCAAGACAGGGCAGACCCTTTACCGTGAAGGCGACCGTTTTCAGTTCTTCTATGCCGTGCGCAGCGGCACCTTCAAATCCAAGCTGATGCTGGCGGACGGCAGAGAGCAGGTCAACGGATTTTGCATGACCGGAGAAATCATGGGTCTGGACGGAGTGGCTTATGGAACCCATGCCAGCAGTGCCATTGCACTGGAGGATGCCGAGGTCTGTGCCATTCCCTATGCCCAGTTGACTGAACTGGCGGCAGGCAACGCCGGACTGCAACAGGTGTTTGCACGAATCATGAGCCGTGAGATTTTGCGCGAGCACAGCTTGATGACCCTGCTCGGAAGCATGAACGCCGAAGAACGGCTGGCCGCTTTTTTGCTCAATTTGTCGCACCGCCTCAAAGTACGCGGCTATTCGGCCACCGAATTTCACTTGCGGATGTCGCGTGCCGAGATCGGCAGCTACCTCGGTATGACGCTGGAAACCGTCAGCCGCACCTTTTCCACCTTTCAGCAGTTGCGTCTGCTTGAAGTGGACAAGCGCCACATTCGGCTTGTTGATGTCGAGGGTTTGACGCGAGCTTTCAAGACGGGCTTGAATTGAGGCGCAATCCATGGTTTGCCCTTCACTGGGCCTGTTCGCCCATTCGCTGCAATTTCTTCAGCCATTTCCCGGCGTCTGCCTCGTTGAGGCTGGCAGTCATGCCTATCAGCGTCTCATGGACCGGCTTGATCCCAACGAAGCCAAGAATATTGCGCTCCAGCGACTTGATGCCGTGCGCCCGGAAATACCAGCGGTAGAGCAGGGCGGGCATGCCCATGGTGACGACAACCCGGGCTGATCGGCCTGTCAGGGCTTTTTTCGTGAAGGCCGCATTGCTGCCCTCGCGTTCAAAGGCAAAGCCCGGCCGTGCTATCTGCTCCAGAAAACCCTTGAGCAGGGCTGGCATGTCGCCCAGCCAGAGTGGAAAGAACAAAACGATATGTTCCGCCCAGCGGATGTCTGCCTGGGCCTGTTGCAAGCCTGCTGGCAGCGAACCTTCTTCCCATGCCTGCTGGCTGCGCAGCAGGGGGAAATCAAGTTCGGCCACGTTGGTCCTGCGCACCAGATGGCCGGTATGTTGCGCACCAAGGGCATAGGCATCGGCCAAACCATGGCACAGGTGGGGCTGGGACATATCCGGATGCCCCTGAACCAGGAGAATTCGTTGAAGCGTCATGAATGCGCAAGATTTTTTATGCTATTAATAATATAGCTGTATATGCAGGTGTGGTAAGCGCGATAGCCGGTTTTCATTCGCAGATTGAAAAATTGGCTACTCAAGAGCTTGTGCCGCCGCAGGTGGGCGCTCATGTCCCGCAGGTAGGTGGCCATTCATTGGGGGTATGGCTTTACCGGATGCGATACGGGAGATGGGCTGTCGGGTGGGGTTGCCGGTTTTTCCCTTGAAAGCTTCCTCGCTTTCAGGCAAGGCTGCCGGAAAGTTGCTTAAAGCCCGTTCCATGCGGTCCTTGGTCTTGCCAATGAACATGTGGTTCATCTGGGCCATCATTTCCATCTGCGTCTGCATACTCGTTGTGGCCACTTGCTGCCAGTATTGAATCGGGTTTTCCCAATAAAAATTCATCAGGTCTGAGTGAATGCCTGGCAGATCGACAGGGCCATTTGCAGCGCACAGCTTTTGTGCCGCCGCCTCGTGAATCATCAGGGCCTGATGGGTTGCTTGCTGCCGGGCCTGGTGCAGGGTTTCTCTGCTGCGAAACCATGTGCAGGCCGCTCCCATGGCTGTCGCATATTGTTCCCGGACAAGGTCTGACCAGAAGTTCAGAACTGGCGACGTACCCTCAAGCTGGGTTTGAGAAGAAAACGGACGGGATGATTTTTGGCTCACTGGTAATTTCCTTTAAGGGTTTGAAAATTCAGGAAAATCTTGATGCAGTGAGTCCATTTTGTGAGTCACTTAACCAGCACCTTTTGATCTGGCGCAAGCCCTTCATTCAGCACGGGTAACTTCATGTAATCAACAAACTGCCTTCATGAAGCGCAAGCATGGACAGAGGCATGCAGCGACTGTTGAGTTTTTGTTGAGCCGTCAACACGGCTTCTTTCAACGAAAATTCATTTGCCTGGCTGATTTCACCGTTTTGGGTTTAATAACTACGCTATAATTTAAAGCTTGGCGGCTGTAGCTCAGTTGGATAGAGTACTTGGCTACGAACCAAGGGGTCGTGGGTTCAATTCCTGCCAGCCGCACCAGACGATAGCCCTAGAACAGTGATGTTCTAGGGCTTTTTCGTTTCTGCGCTACCTTAAAGCCACGTACCCTTGCGTGACTTATTTCCCCTCTCTGCATTTACGACGCGCAACAAGGTGGTCCGGTCCACCGTAAATTGCACCTTGTTTGCGACTTCCACCAGCCTGGCCACCGTGGCCGTTGCATAGGGCTGTGGCATACCTTCTATCGCATGGCCTGCCTCGCCACCAACTTGTCGCGTGAGCAGGCGTGTCTCGTCGCGCGCATTGATCACCGGATGGCCGCCTTCGCTGGCCAGCGCACAGGCATAACCCCGCCTTCTGCGAGGAGGCGCAGACGAGGGCGGTGCGGTGTTCACACGTCACATCAGGGTAAGTACTGACCAAAAAACAGATGCGCTGGATTTAAATCATAGTTATATTTAATAACTAGATGGTTTTAATTCATAACCTGTTTTGAGCCAAGGAACCCGATGACAAACACTCCTAAATCCTTACCTGCGACGCACGCCCGGACGGCGGCCGACACGGTTTGTTCACCGGGTCACTGATGGCGTCGATCGCCCAGGCGGCTCCCGATGCCAAGGTGCAGAAAACCTGACCCTCCGCCTGTGCGGCGGCGGCAAAAAACGAGATACCCAGTTCCAGAGGAGACAAACCCATGACCCCCATGAAATTCCGGCCCCTGACCTTTGGCGTGACCCGTGTCACGCTGCGCGACGGCGCGCCGGGCGTCCATTACCTGCAGGCCGACCAGGCGCTTGAGCCCTATCCTGAGCGCATGACGGACAGGCTCAGGCACTGGGCGCAGACCGTGCCCGGGCGCAGCTTCGTCGCCCGGCGCATCAAGCTGGCCGACGGCAGCCTGGGCGACTGGCGCCATGTGAGCTATGGGGAAACCTGGCAAACCGCGCGCAACATTGCCCAGGGACTGATCGAGCGCGGCCTGAGCGCCGAGCGCCCGGTGGTCATCCTGAGCGAAAACAGCATCGAGCATGCGCTGCTGTCGCTCGGCTGCCTGATCGCCGGCGTGCCCTTCGTGCAGACCTCACCCGCCTATTCGCTGATCAGCACCGATTACGAAAAACTCAGGCATGTCATCCGCACCGTGACACCCGGCATGCTGTTTGCCAGCGATGCGGCCCGCTATGGCAAGGCCCTGCAGGCCGTGGCCAGCGAGGACATGGAAGTGGTCCTGCTCGAAGGCGAACTGGCGGGCCGGCCCAGCACCTCTTTTGCAGCGCTGGCCGCCACCGCCGAAACCCCGGCGGTGGACGCTGCGATGGCCGCCACCGGCCCGGACACCATCACCAAATTCCTGTTCACCAGCGGCTCGACCAAGCTGCCCAAGGCGGTCATCAACACCCAGCGCATGTGGTGCGCCAACCAGCAGCAGATGGCCCAGTCGATGCCGGTGCTCACCGAGGCGCCGCCCGTGCTGGTGGACTGGCTGCCGTGGAACCACACCTTTGGCGGCAACCACAACGTCGGCATGGTGCTCTACCACGGCGGCACGCTCTACATCGACGACGGCAAGCCGACCCCGGCGCTGATGCACGAAACCCTGCGCAACCTGCGTGAAATCGCCCCCACGGTGTATTTCAACGTGCCCACGGGTTTCGAAGCGATTGCCCTGGCCATGAAAACCGACAGCCAACTGCGCAAGACCCTGCTGTCGCAGGTGAGGATGTTCTTTTATGCCGGCGCCTCGCTGGCCCAGCCGGTGTGGGACAGCCTGTACGAGAGCGAAGAGCTTGAGATCGGCGAGCGCATCGTGATGGCGACCGGCCTGGGCATGACCGAATCCGGCCCGTTCGGCCTGTATGTGACCAGCCCCAATGTCCAGGCCGGCGATCTCGGCGTGCCGACGCCAGGCATGCAGGTCAAGCTGGTCGATCTCCAGGGCAAGACCGAAATCCGCTACCGTGGCCCCAACATCACGCCGGGCTACTGGCGCGCGCCGCAGGAAACCGCCGAGGCCTTTGACGAGGAAGGCTTCTTTTGCTCGGGCGATGCGGTCAAGTGGATCGACGAGACCGACATCCACAAGGGCCTGAAGTTTGACGGCCGCATTGCCGAGGACTTCAAGCTCGCCACCGGCACGTTCGTGAGCGTCGGCCCGCTGCGCGCCAGGATCACCGCTGCCGGCGCGCCCTACATCCAGGACGTGGTGCTGACCGGCATCAACCTGAAGGAAGTGGGCGCCATGGTGTTCCCGACCCCGGCGGTGCGGCGCTTGAGCGGCCTGCCGGCCGGCACTTCCATGCACGACGTGCTCGACAGCCCGCCGGTGCTGGCCCACTTCCAGCAAGTGCTCAACGAGCTGGCCAAGACCGCCACCGGCAGCGCCAACCGCATCGCCCGCCTGTGCCTGCTGGCCGACCCGCCGACGATAGAGCGCGGCGAAGTCACCGACAAGGGCTCGATCAACCAGCGCGCCGTCCTGACCCACCGCGCCGACACCGTGAACAAGCTGCATGCCGACGAGCTCCACTACATCCTCAAACCCCAAGCCTGAACAGGGAGAAATTTGCATGGCACACACTGGTTTTTTCAACGCCTTCGATGACATCTGGATGCTGGCTGGCGTGCGCACGCCCATGGTCGATTACTGCGGCGCACTCGGCCACATCTCGCCCACCGACCTGGGCATCAAGGTGGCTAGAGAAGTGCTGGCGCGCGCTGGCGTGCCGGGCGCGCACATCGGCTCGGTGATTGCCGGCAACATGGCACCCGGCGATTTTGACCAGTTCTTTTTGCCGCGCCACATCGGCCTGTATGCCGGCGTGCCGGTGGACGTGCCGGCCCTGATGGCCCAGCGCATCTGCGGCACCGGCTTTGAGCTGTTTCGCCAGGCCGGCGAGCAGATCCAGGGCGGCGCCTGCGAGGCTGCGCTGGTCGTGGGCACCGAAAGCATGACGCGCAACCCGATTGCCGCATTCGACCACCGCACCGGCTTCAAGCTCGGCGCGCCCGTGGGTTTCAAGGACTACATGTGGGAGGCGCTCAAAGACCCGGCCGCCGGCATCAACATGATCCAGACGGCCGAGAACCTGGCGAAAAAATATGGCATCCAGCGCGAAGAGGTCGATGAATTCGCCTCCAGCTCGTTCGCCAGGGCCGTGGCGGCGCAGCAAAGCGGTTTCCATGCCGGCGAAATCGTGCCCATCGTCACCGAGAAATTCGAGCTGGAGGGCTACAAGCCGCGCGGCATCCGCCTGCAGGGAAAGACCACGGAAGTGGCGCTTGACACCCATGCCCGCCTCTCGCCGGCCGATGTGCTGGCCAGGCTCAAGCCGGTCTATGAAGGCGGCGTGCAGACCGGCGGCAACAGCGCTGCGCTGGTCGATGCGGCGGCGGCGGCCGTGGTGAGTTCGGGCGCCTACGCCAGGGCGCAGGGCAAAACGCCGTTGGCCCGCGTGGTCGCCTCGGCCGTGGTCGGCGTGCCGCCCGAGATCATGGGCATCGGCCCGGCGCCGGCCATTCAGCTGCTGCTGGCGCGCACCGGCTTGAGCTTGGCGCAGATCGGCCGCTTCGAGATCAACGAAGCGCAGGGCGCGCAGACGCTGGCCGTTGGCCGAGAACTGGGGCTGGATTTGAGCCGTCTGAACGTCAACGGCGGCGCGATTGCGCTCGGTCATCCGCTGGCTGCCACCGGCGTGCGCCTGACCATCACGCTGGCGCGTGAAATGAAACGCGCCGGCGTGCGCTGGGGCATTGCCTCGGCCTGCATCGGCGGTGGCCAGGGGATTGCGCTGCTGCTGGAGAACCCCGAGGCAGCCTGAGCTGGTGTTTTTCAGAAAAATATGAATCAAAAGTGACTTTTGCGCACGACCCGCATGCATAAGCAGCTATTAAAAACATAGTGACTGGCAGGCGGGTGTGGCGCGGCGTCACCGGGCATCGAAAAAACAGCGATTTTTAAGCAAAAAGTGCCTATTGCGCATACGCCACGGGCGCTAATAGCTACTTAAACAATAGCAAAAAGGAATTGACATCATGCACATTCAAGGACAAGCGGCGCTGGTCACCGGCGGTGGCTCCGGCCTCGGCGAAGCCACCGCCCGCGAACTGGCCCGCCTGGGCGCGAAGGTTGCCGTGCTGGACGTGAACCTGGAGAATGCCCAGCGCGTGGCGGCCGAAATTGGCGGCCTGGCCTGCCAGTGCGACGTGACCAGCGGCGACAGCGTGCAAGCGGCCATCGACGCCGCCGCAGCCGCCCATGGCCCGGCCCGCATCCTGATGCAGATTGCCGGCATTGGCGCCGCCAGGCGCGTCATCGGCAAGGACGGCTCGCCGGCGCCGCTGGAGGATTTCATCAAGGTCGTCAACGTCAACCTGGTCGGCACCTACAACGTGGCCCGCCTGTTCTCCGCCGCCTGCGCCAGGCTGGCGCCTATGGAAGACGGCGAGCGCGGCGCCATGGTGTTCACCGCCTCGGTGGCGGCCTTTGACGGCCAGGTCGGCCAGCAGGCCTACAGCGCCTCCAAGGGCGGCGTGGTCGGCATGACGCTGCCCATGGCGCGCGATCTGGCGCTGCACGGCATCCGTGTCTGCACCATCGCGCCGGGCCTGTTTGCCACGCCACTGATGAAAACCCTGCCCGAGCCGGTGCAGGCCTCGCTGGCCGCGAGCATCCCGTTTCCTTCTCGCCTGGGCAAGCCGAGCGAGTTTGCCGAGCTGGCCTGCCACATCGTGAGCAACGGCCACCTGAACGGCGAAGTGATTCGCCTCGACGGCGCATTGCGCATGGCCCCGCGTTGAACTTCGGAAAACAACCATCATGAGCAAAACCGTTGTGTATGAACTGGAAGTGATGTTCGGCGACTGCGACCCCGCCGGCATCGTCTTCTTCCCCAACTTCAGCAAGTGGATGGATGCGTCCTCGCTGAACTTCTTCGTCAAGTGCGGCGTGCCGCCCTGGCGCGAACTCATCAAGACGCGCGGCATCGTCGGCACGCCGCTGCTGGAAATCAACACCAAATTCATGCGCCCGGCCACCTATGGCGAGCGCCTGCAAATCTACACCAGCGTCACCGAATGGCGTGACAAGGTGTTCATGCACAGGCATGTGGTCAAGCGCGGCGACGACGTGCTCTGCGAAGGCACCGAAGTGCGCGCCTTCGTCGTGCATCCGCCCGAAGCGCCGGACCGCATCAAGTCGATTCCCGTGCCAGAAGACATCAAGGCCTTGTGTTCCTGAAAATTTTGCTGCCGACGATACCTAGACCCAAGGAGACATTTATGAAACTGAAAAAAACCTTCATCGCCACCGCATTCACCCTGCTGGCCTGCGGCACCGCGCTGGCTGACATCACCATCGGCGTGAGCCTGCCGCTGACCGGCCCCGCCTCTGGCCTGGGCATTCCGGTGAACAACCAGATGAAGCTGTGGCCCAGCACCATCGGCGGTGAAAAGGTCAGGCTCATCATCCTGGACGATGCCACCGATCCGACCAACGGCACCAAGAACGCCAAGCGCTTCGTGACCGATGACAAGGTGGACATCATCATCGGCTCGGTCGCCACGCCGGTGGCCATTCCGATTGCCGACGTGGCCGCAGAGTCGAAAACCGTGCAGCTGTCGCTCTCGCCCATTCAGCTGCCGCCAGGCAAGGATGGCTGGACCTTCCGCATGCCGCAATCCAACGCCGTGATGTCGCACGCCATGATGGGCCTGATGAAAAAGCAGGGCGTCAAGACCGTCGGCTTCCTGGGCTACACCGATGCCTATGGCGAAGGCTGGCTCAAGGACTTCACCGCCGAGGCCGAAAAGAACGGCATCAAGGTCATCGCCACCGAGCGCTTCGCACGCTCGGACACCAGCGTGACCGGCCAGGTGCTCAAACTGGTGGCCGCCAACCCCGATGCAATGCTGATCGTCGCCTCGGGCAGCGGCGCGGCCATGCCGCACATGGCGGTGGTCGAGCGCGGCTACAAGGGAAAAATCTACCAGACGCACGCTGCCGCCACGCGTGACCTGATGCGCGTGGGCGGCAAGGCGGTGGAAGGCGCCTATGTGGTGTCCGGCCCGGCCGTGATTGCCGAGCAGTTGCCTGACAGCCATCCGTCCAAGAAAGCCGCCATCGACTTTGTGCAGAAGTTCGAGAAAGCCTATGGCCCCGGTTCGCGCAACCAGTTTGCCGGCCATGGTTATGACGCCGAACTGGTGCTCGAAAAAATCGTTCCCATGGCGCTCAAGAAAGCCAAGCCCGGCACGCCGGAATTCCGCGCAGCGCTGCGCGACGCCATGGAAACCATGGGCCGCAGCGTGGTGGCGCATGGCGTGGTGAACTGGACTAAGGACGACCACTGGGGCTACACGCCTGAAACCGGCGTGATGCTCAAGGTGGTCAACGGCGACTGGAAAGTCGAATAAGCCGTTAGTCCCGGCACGCGCGGCTCGGCTCCAACCGCCCCGCGCGCTGCCGAATCTTCTCCCTTTTCTCTCTCCTCAAGGCTTCCCCATGGACTTTTCGATCGCCAGCATTTTGCTGCTGGACGGCGTGACCAATGGTGCCATTTACGCCCTGTTGGGCCTGGCGACCGTGCTGGTCTTCACCGTCACACGGGTCATCTTCATCCCGCAAGGCGAGTTTGTTGCCTATGGCGCGCTGACGCTGGCCATCCTGCAAACCGGGAAGATTCCCGGCACCGTCTGGCTGCTCTTGATTCTGGCGGCCATCGCCGCCGCGATGGATGGCGTGGGCGCCTGGCGTCGCCACCACAATGCCCTGGCCACCCTGAAGTCGGCGCTCAAGACCCTGGTGATTCCTGTCGTGGTGGCCGGCCTGACCGCCTGGGCGGCGCCGCTGCAAATGCCGCTGCTGCTGCAGGCGCTGCTCAGCGTGTGCATCGTCACCGCCTTTGGCCCGCTGGTGTACCGCGTGGCCTACCAGTCGCTGGCCGATGCCTCGCCGCTGGTGCTCTTGATTGTCTCGGTCGGCGTGCATTTCGCCATGACCGGGCTGGGCCTGCTGTTTTTTGGCGCCGAGGGATTCCGCAACCCGTCGTTCTGGGATCTGCGCATGAGCCTGGGCGCGCTCACCCTGAGCGGCCAGGCCATCATCATCATGCTCACCTCGGTCGCACTGATCGTGCTGCTCTGGCTGTTTTTTGAACGCTCGCTCTACGGCAAGGCGCTGCGCGCCACGGCGGTGAACCGGCTGGGCGCGCGCCTGATGGGCATTTCCTCGCAGTCGGCGGGCCAGCTGACGTTTGCCATGGCGGCGCTGATCGGCGCGTTGTCGGGCCTGCTGATCGGGCCGACGACCACGATTTTTTACGACTCGGGCTTTCTCATCGGCCTGAAGGGCTTCGTGGCGGCGGTGGCGGCAGGTCTGGCCAGCTACCCCGGCGCGCTGCTGGGCGCGCTGTTCGTCGGCCTGGTCGAGGCGTTTGCCTCCTTCTGGGCCAGTGCTTTCAAGGAAGTGATTGTGTTTACCCTGATTTTGCCGGTGCTGTTGTGGCGTTCCCTGCAAGGCGGACATTCGGATGAGGAGCACTGAGATGCTGGCAAGACGTTATGGACTCTGGGCGCTCATCGTGGTGCTTGTTGGCGTGGCCGTGCTGCCGCTGCCCGATTTCTGGATCACCCAGCTCAACTACATTGGCCTGTACAGCCTGGTCTGCCTGGGGCTGGTTCTGCTGACCGGCGTGGCCGGGCTGACCTCCTTCGGCCAGGCCGCATTTGTCGGCATCGGCGCTTACTCGACCGCCTGGCTGACGCTCAACACCGGCCTGTCGCCGTGGCTCACGCTGTTCATCGGCCTGGGGCTGACGGCGGCCTGCGCGCTGATCCTGGCTTTGCTCACGCTCAGGATGTCGGGACACTACCTGCCGCTGGCCACCATGGCCTGGGGCCTGTCGCTCTACTACCTGATGGGCAACCTTGACGCGCTGGGCAAATACGATGGCCTGCTGGGCATCCAGGGCCTCACGCTGCTGGGCTGGGAAGTCGGCCAGGGGCGCGGCTTTTTTGCGCTGACCTGGACCATCGTCGTGCTGGCGGCGCTGGCCATCGTGCAGCTGCTCGACTCCCGGGCAGGGCGGGCGATGCGGTCGCTGCGCAGCGGCACGCTGATGGCCGAGGCCATGGGCGTGTCCACGCTGCGCTACAAGATCATCATTTTCCTGATTGCCGCACTGCTGGCGTCCCTCTCGGGCTGGCTCTTTGCGCACTTTCAGCGCACCGTCAACCCCTCGCCCTTCGGGCTGAAGATGGGCATCGAGTACCTGTTCATGACGGTGGTCGGCGGCGTCGGCCATGTCTGGGGCGCGCTCACCGGCGCGCTGCTCACCAAGCTGCTCGAAGACCAGCTCCAGGTGCTGCTGCCCCAGTGGCTGGGCACCAGCGGCAGCTATGAAATCATTGTGTTCGGCATCGTGCTGGTGCTGATGCTCAAGTTCCTGCCCGATGGCCTGTGGTCCTTCGTGGATCGGCGCGTGCCCCGCGCCAGGCGCAAGGAAGACTGGGCCGGCGCCCCCGATCTGCCCGCGCGCGCCAAGCCGGAGCAGGGCGAACTGGTGCTCGACGTGCAGGCCATCCGCAAGGAGTTTGGCGGGCTGGTCGCGGTCAAGGACATCAGTTTCCAGATCCGCGCTGGCCAGATCGTCGGCCTGATTGGACCGAACGGTGCCGGCAAATCGACCACCTTCAACCTGATCTCTGGCGTGCTGTCTCTCACCAGCGGCAATGTGGTGTTTCGCGGCGAGAAAATCGGCGGCCTGCGTTCACGGGAGATTGCGGCACGCGGCATGTCGCGCACCTTTCAGCACGTCAAGATGATTCCCGACATGACCGTGCTGGAAAACGTCGCCCTGGGCACCCACCTGCGCGGCACCAAGGGCGTGGTGTCGGCCATGACCCGGCTCAACCGCAGCGAAGAACAGCAGTTGTTCCGCGAAGCCCAGCGCCAGCTTGAGCGCATTGGCATGGGTGCTTTTCTGCATGAGCAGGCCGGCAACCTGGCGATGGGGCCGCAGCGCCTGATGGAAATTGCCCGCGCCCTGTGCAGCGATCCGGCCCTGCTGCTGCTCGACGAGCCGGCCGCCGGCCTGCGCCACCAGGAAAAGCTGGCCCTGGGCGGTGTGCTGCGCCAGCTGCGCGCCGAAGGCATGAGCATCTTGCTGGTCGAGCATGACATGGACCTGGTCATGGGCATCTGCGACCACCTGGTCGTGATGGAGTTCGGCACCTACCTGACCGAAGGCACGCCGGCCTTCATTCAGCAAAGCCCCGCCGTGCGCGCCGCCTACCTCGGCACGGAACATTAAGGAAACAAGCCATGACAAATCCTCACCTTCGCATCCACGACCTGCGTGCCGGCTACGGCCGGGCCGAGGTGCTGCACGGACTGGACCTGCAGGCCGCCAAGGGCAGCGTCATCACCGTCATTGGCCCCAACGGGGCCGGCAAGTCCACCCTGCTCAACACGCTGATGGGCATACTGCCCGGCCGCGGCGCCATCGAGTTCGAGGGCCAGTCCATCGCCGCGCTGACGCTGGAAGACCGCGTCATGCTCGGCATCGCGCTGGTGCCCGAAAAGCGTGAACTGTTCGGCACCATGCCGGTGGAAGACAACCTGGTGCTGGGCGGCTTTCGCCAGATGCGGCTGGGCAATGCCCAGTGGCGTGACCGCCTGGCCGACGTCTATGACTTGTTTCCGCGCCTGAAAGAGCGGCGCATGCAGCTGGCCGGCACGCTGTCCGGCGGCGAGCGGCAGATGCTGGCGGTCGGCCGCTCGCTGATGTCGCGCCCCAGCCTCTTGATGCTTGATGAGCCCAGCCTGGGCCTGGCGCCACTGGTGGTGCGCGAGATTTTTTCCATCATCACCGAGTTGCGCAAGACCGGCGTCACCATCGTTCTGGTCGAGCAGAACGCACGCGCCGCGCTGGCCGTGGCCGATTACGGCTATGTGCTGGAAATGGGCGAGCTAAGCCTGCATGGCCCGGCCGCCGAGCTGGCCGAAGATCCGCGCGTGATCGACACCTACCTGGGCGCTGCCCGCAAGAAAGAGGAGGACATCAAGATGCCGTCCGCATGAACCCAAGCCTTCACCCCATTTTTTAACGCCGCCCTCAAGCGCCCGCGACCGTTTTCCCGTTTCCCATTTCCCGTCGCCTGCAGGCATCCAGCGCACGGCTGAAGTTGCGCAAGTGGCTCGAATGACCCCGTGCATCCTTTCAATAATTACTACGCAGAGACAAACATGAAAATTTCAACCCTTATCGCCCTGACAGGCCTGGCCACCACAGGCGCAGTGCAAGCGCAAAGCAGTGTCACCCTTTACGGCATGGTGGACGCGGGTGTTGAGTATGTGACCCATGTGGCGCCGGCCGGCGGCTCCCTCACGCGCATGCCTTCGAACACCGGCATCCTGCCCTCGCGCTTCGGGCTGCGCGGCAAGGAAGACCTGGGCGGCGGCCTGAGCGCGGTTTACACGCTTGAGATGGGTTTTGCGCCCGACACCGGCGCTTCGGGACAAGGCGGGCGGTTGTTCGGACGGCAATCGACGGTGGGCCTGAGCGGCGACTGGGGTGCGGTCACGCTGGGCCGCCAGTGGACCATGCTGTTCTGGTCGCTGCTTGATTCGGACCTCGTCGGCCCCAGCATCTATGGCCTGGGCTCGCTGGACAGCTACATCCCCAATTCGCGCATCGACAACTCGATCGCGTACAAGGGGAAATTCAGCGACTTCACCGTGGGCGCCACCTACAGCGCCGGTCGTGACACCGTCAATGCCGGCCCATCGCCTGCCGGAACCAATTGCCCGGGTGAAAACGGAGCGGACTCCAAAGCCTGCCGCGAGTGGTCGGCCCTGGTGAAGTACGACACCAAGACCTGGGGCGCCGCGCTGGCTTACGACGAAATGAATGGCCGCACGCCTGCCAGCGCGACCGATGTGGTGCTGCCTGCCGGCTTGACAAGCAGTTCGAAATCCGACTCCCGACTGATGGTGAACGGCTACGTGAACCTTGCCGCTTTGAAAATTGGCGGTGGCCTCATCCGCCGTAAAAACGAAGGTAGCGTGACGCGCCCCAAAAGCGACCTGTGGTACATCGGAGCGGCTTACCCGCTGACTTCGGCCTGGACGATTGACGGAACTGTCGCCAAGCTGAGCTACAAGAACTTCGATAACGCTGACTCCACGCTGCTGGCGGTGCGGTCCCTGTACAAGCTGTCCAAACGCACGACCCTGTACGCTCAAATCGGCACGATCCGCAACGACAGCCTGGTCAATGTTTCTGTCAGCGGCGGCGCACCGGGCAGCAACCCAGCCCTGGGTGGATCGCAGACCGGGACGATGGTGGGCATCAACCACACGTTCTAACGACATCCATCAGGAGACAAGACCATGACGACACGCCGCAACTTCAGCCGCGCCCTGGGTGGCGCGGCCGCCCTGGCCAGCCTGGGCCTGCCGTTTTCGGCCCGCGCCCAGGCGACGCCGGAATTCGCCAGAATCCTCGTCGGCTTTCCCGCTGGCGGCACCACGGATGCGCTCTCGCGCCGTATTGCCGACAAGCTGCGCGGCCAGTACGCGACCAACGTCATGGTCGAGAACAAGCCCGGCGCTGGCGGCCAGATCGCCATCACCGCGCTCAAGGACGGCCCGGCTGACGGCAGCACGCTGCTGCTCACGCCTTCGTCCATGCTGTCGATTTATCCGTTCACCTATCCCCGGCTGCCTTACCGGCTTGAGGACCTGGCGCCGGTGTCGGTGGCCTGTTTCTTCAGCCACGGCTTGGGCGTCGGCCCGGCCGTGCCCGCCACCGTGAAGAGCCTGAAGGATTTTCTGGCCTGGACCAAGGCCAACCCGGACAAGGCCAACTACGGCTCGCCGGCAGCGGGCTCGATGCCGCATCTGGTCGCCGCGCTACTGGGCAAGCTCACTGGCGCCGACCTCAAGCACATTCCCTACCGCGGCTCCGCGCCAGGGATTCAGGATTTGCTGGGCGGGCAGATATCGGCCATGTCGTCCCCCGTGGGCGATTTTTTGCCCTACCTCAAGACCGGAAAACTGCGCCTGCTGGCGGTATCGGGCAAAACGCGCAACCCGTTCGCCCCCGACGTGTCCACCTACCGCGAGCAGGGCTACCCGCTCACCATGCGCGAATGGTACGGTTTTTTCCTGCCGGGCAGGGCCAGCGCGCAGACGGTGCGCCGCGCCGCCGCCTACCTGCCGCCGGCACTGGGACAGCCCGACGTGATCAGCAGTCTGGCGCAGGTGGGCATGGAAGTGCAATCCTCCTCGCCCGAACAACTGGCCGACTGGCTCAAGGCCGACGCCGAGGAATGGCGCCGCCTGATCAAGCAAGTGGGCTTCACGGCCGAATCCTGATGCCTGCCTGGCCCGCCCACGATCCCTCCGAAGGACGGGCAAGTTTTACCTCCACCCCAGTCAGCGGGACAGCTTCGCTGCACTGACTCTCTAACCTGATTGCAAGCTCAGCCGCCATGAACACCTACCAACCTTCCGCCGCCGCCGCATCGTTCATGCTGTTCGATGTGCTGCGCGCCCAGGACACCCTGGGCCAGCTGCCCGCTCTGGCCGAATCGGCCGACACCGACCTGATGCGCCAAGTGCTGGAAGAGGCCGGCAAGTTCGTGGGCGAAGTGGTGGCGCCGCTGAACCGCGACGGCGACGAAATCGGCGCCCGCTTCAAGGACGGCGCCGTGACCATGCCGCCGGGGTTTCGGGCCGCCTACCAGGCCTTCTGGCAGGCAGGCTGGCCTGCTCTGTCCGGCGCGCCGGAAGACGGCGGCCAGGGCCTGCCGACTGTGCTGGAAATGGTGCTCTACGAATGGCTGAGCGCCGCCAACCATGGCTGGACCATGGCGCCCGGCCTGCTGCACGGCGCCTATGAATGCATCAAGCACCACGCGTCTGACGAACTCAAGGCACGCTACCTGGAAAAAGTGGCGAGTGGCGAATGGCTCGCGACCATGTGCCTGACCGAACCCCACGCCGGCAGCGACCTGGGCCTGGCCAGCACCCGGGCCGTGCCGCAGCCGGATGGCAGCTTCCAGATCAGCGGCACCAAGATCTTCATCTCGGGCGGCGAACATGACCTGAGCGACAACATCGTGCATCTGGTGCTGGCCCGCCTGCCTGACAGCCCGTCCGGCCCCAAGGGCCTGTCGCTGTTCCTGGTGCCCAAGTTCTACGAGGACGGCAGCCGCAGCGCGGTGTTCTGCGAGCGCATTGAAGAAAAGATGGGCCTGCACGGCAGTCCAACCTGCGTGATGCGCTTTGACCAAGCCACCGGCTGGCTGGTGGGCGAGCACGGCAAGGGACTGAACGCGATGTTCCTGATGATGAACGCGGCGCGCCTACATGTGGCCCTGCAGGGGGTCGGTCTGCTCGATGCCGCCTGGCAAAAGGCCGATGCCTATGCGCAGGAGCGCCGGCAGATGCGTGCGCCGGGTCCGCGCGACCCGTCGCAGGCCGCCGACCTGATCATCCGGCACCCGGCCGTGCAGCGCCTGCTCGACACCCAGCGCGCCTGGGTCGATGCCGGACGCTTGCTGGCCTACCAGACGGCCATTGAACTGGATGTGGCCAAACACCACCCGGACCCTGCGCGCCGCCAGCAGGCCGGCCAGTGGTGCGCGCTGGTCACCCCGGTGCTCAAGGCCAGCTGGACCGACCAGGCCTTTCACGGCAGCAGCGACTGCCTGCAGGTCTTTGGCGGCCATGGCTATGTGCGCGAGTGGGGGATTGAGCAGATCGTGCGCGACTCGCGCGTGGCCATGATTTATGAAGGCACCAACGAGATCCAGGCGCAAGACCTGCTGTTTCGCAAGGTGTTGAGCGACCAGGGCAGGGGCCTTGGTGCCGTGCTGAGTGGGCTGCAAGCCGATCTGCAGGGTGGCAACTCGGCATCGGCTCAACGCACGCAAGAAGGTTTTGCCCGCTTGCGTGATCTTCTGGCCGCCATCGAGTCCAGCGGCGGCGCTGCGCCGGAAAAGCTTTACTCCGTTGCCGGTGACTTTTTGCGCGCAACGACGATTGCCTTGATGGCCTGGGCCTGGAGCCGCCTGGAGGCGGCCGGTGCGCCTGGAAACGGTAGCCAGGCGTTCGTCCGCTGGGTATGGCCCGAACTGGCCATGCGCCACGGCATGGTCCTGGAAGCCCTCAAGGCATGAAGCGCCCCGGCTATGATGGCGGTTCCACCCTCATCCGGCCTTATTTGTCAGGCACCATGGCCGAAAAATCGATCACCCAAGCACTGCGCAACCCGACCCCTGTCCGCCAGCCAGCGCGGGCAGCGAAGGCGCCCGTTCAGGCCAGCGAGGCCGCAGATCGGATGGACACGTCCTTTCTGGAAACCCTGATCGGTTATAACGCCCGCCGCGCCGCGCTTGTGGTGATTGCAGAATTCTTGCCGCGAATGGCGCAATTCGGCCTGCGTCCGGTCGAGTTTTCGGTCCTCACGCTCATCGGCCACAACCCGGGAATCACTTCACGCCAGTTGTGCGCCACCCTGGACATCCTGCCGCCCAACCTGGTCGGCATGATCAAGCACCTGGAAAAGCTCGGCATGCTGGAAAAGCGCGATCACCCGACCGACCGCCGCGCGCAAGGCCTGCATCTGACCGAAACGGGCAAGGCCACGCTCCCATTGGCCGAGCAGACGGCCAGTGCGATTGAAATTGATGCCACCTCGCGCTTGAGCCAAGCCGAGCGCAAAACCCTGATAAGTCTGTTGCGCAAGGTCTATCTTCCGGCTGACTGAGTGGCAAGCTTGACAGCATGCTGGTGCTCATCATTCATTGTGCGGGTCTGGGAGGTGAATCGAAAGTCTGCAACGAAAGTTGCAGACTTTTTCGTTTTGGACGTTCCAGCATCAAGTGAAGGAACGGGCGGTGAATGCTATTCTGACCTCAGTATGAACAAAGCCTTCACCAAAGAAACCGACCCTGACGACGAGGACGACACGCCGGTCCCCAGCCAGTCTGTGAGCGGGAAAAATTACATCACGCCTCAAGGCTACAACCGTCTGCGGGTGGAATTGCTCGATCTGATTGACAGCGAACGGCCCAAAGTCGTGGATATCGTCCACTGGGCGGCCAGCAACGGCGACCGGTCAGAAAATGGCGACTACCTCTATGGAAAAAAACGACTCCGCGAGATTGACCGGCGCATCCGTTTTCTGACGAAAAGGCTGGAAATCGCTGAAATCAGCAATCCTTGCGTCCACCATGGCAATGACCAGGTGTTTTTTGGCGCCACGGTCACCTATGGCGATGACGAGGGGCTTGAACGGACCGTGACCATTTTGGGCGTTGATGAAGCGATCAGTGCAATGGGGCAGATCAGCTGGATTTCGCCGGTGGCCAGCGCACTTCTCAAGGCAAGGGTAGGCGATGAAGTCACCCTTGTCACGCCCCAGGGAACGCAACTCCTTGAAGTACTGAAAGTTGACTATCCCAAGGGCTGACACAGCGGCTGACTGAACCCGACCCCCAAAGCGGCTGCAGGCAAAATTCGGCCTTTCGGAAAACAGCGCGTCAAACCAAATGAAAAGCGTGAGCCATTCAAGCGCTTGCCTTGACCCGTTGAACCCGAAGCACCGCTTGCGTGCGCCTGACATTGCGCATCGCTGCAGCCAGGTGAATACGGTCGCGTACAGCCACGGTAAATCGCAGGTCGGTTGCACCGTTCGCAGGCTCATGCCCCATGTCCACATGGGTAATGTCAACTTCAGCACCGGCAAGGGCCGTTGCCACTTTTGCCAGTACCCCTTTACCATTCGAAACCGTCACCAGAAGATTGGTTTCAAAGGTGCGGGCGGGTTCATCCGACCAATCAACGGCGATGAACCGTTCGCTGTCGCGTTGCTGCAGGCGCTTGGCCACGGCACAGTCGTCGGTATGGACAAAAAGCCCTTCGCCCCGCCCCAGATAGCCCACGATTCCATCACCGGGAATCGGGCAGCAGCATCGCGCAAACTGGACTGAACCGCCTTCGCTGCCATCGAGCACCAGGCCACCTTGCGAGACTGACTCGTGTGGAATGTAGCGTTCCCGGCTCATCAGCAAGGCATCGGGTTTTTCACCATCTTCAGCGAGAAAAGTCACAATGCGTTTGGCAATCATGCTGGCGATGCGCTTGCCCATGCCAATGTCGGTCAGCAATTCGGCGCGTGAACGGTTGCCCGTAAAACGCAGGATTTTTTCCCACTTGGCGTGATGCGCTCCATCATCCGCTGAAAGGCGTTGCCGGTCTATGCCTTCGGCCCGCAATGCCTGAGCCAGCATTTTTTCACCCAGTTCTTGCGATTCCGTGAGCGCCATGCTCTTGAGATAGTGCCGGATCTTCGAGCGAGCCTTGCCGGTTCGAACGAATCCCAGCCAGGCCGGATTGGGCGTGGAAACGGGAGAGGTGATGACTTCTATGACATCGCCGTTGAGCAGTTCGGTACGCAGCGTGACCTGTTCGCCATTGACCTTGGCCGCAATCGCATGGTGGCCCACATCGCTGTGAATGGCGTAGGCGAAGTCCACGATGGTGGCGCCACGCGGCATCGCCATGATCTGGCTTTTGGGGGTGAAGACGTAAACCGCTTCTGGAAACAGGTCAATCTTGACATGATCCCAAAACTCGGCGGCATCATGGGTTTCCTGCTGGATATCGAGCAATGACTGCAGCCATTTGGTTCCCAGCCGCTGCGAGGTGTCGCTGTTCGGATCAGACGCCTTGTACAGCCAGTGGGCCGCCACGCCCGCCTCTGCCACGACATGCATGGCATCGGTACGCATCTGGAATTCGATGTTGGTTCCGAAAGGCCCGACCAGCGTGGTGTGCAGCGACTGGTAGCCGTTGACCTTGGGAATGGCGATGTAGTCCTTGAACTTGCCCGGCAAGGGCTTGTAGAGCTGATGCAGGATGCCCATGGCGCTGTAGCAGGCCGTCACGTCCGGCAAGATCACCCGAAAACCGTAAAGATCAGTGACCTGTGCAAAAGAAAAATGCTTCTGGTCCATCTTGTGGTAAATCGAGTACAGCGTTTTCTCGCGTCCATAGACCCGAACCGCAATCTGTGCGCTGGCAAAGGCTGCCTCGACTTCGGATTGCACGCGTTTGATGACGTCACGCCGGCGGCCCCGCGCCCGTGTCAGGGCTTTGGTCAGGATGGCATAGCGCCACGGATGCAGGTGCTGAAATGATCGGTCCTGCAACTCGCGATAGGTCGAGTTCAGGCCCAGGCGGTGCGCAATCGGCGCGTAAATATCCAGCGTTTCACTGGCGATTCTTTTCCATTTGGAGCGCGGCGCATCGCTCAGCGTTCGCATGTTGTGCATGCGGTCCGCCAGCTTGATCAGAATGACGCGAACGTCGCGCGCCATGGCCAGCAGCATCTTGCGGAAGGACTCCGCCTGATTTTCTTCGCGGGTGTTGAACTCCAGCTTTTCCAGCTTGGTCAGGCCATCCACCAGCTCAGCCACGGGTGCGCCAAAGCGCTCGATCAGTTCCGGCTTGGTGACTGCGCAGTCTTCAATGGCATCGTGCAGCAGCGCCGCCATCAGGGCCTGGGCATCGAGTTTCCATTCGGCGCACTGCTGGGCCACTGCGATGGGATGGGTGATATAGGGCTCGCCACTGTTTCTCAGTTGTCCCAGATGGGCCTGATCGGCGAAGCGGTAGGCCTGGCGGACATGTTCAATGTCTGCAGCACTCAGGTAGTCGAGTTTGGCGGTCAACGCGGCAAAACTGGCCGCCGCAGCGTTGGCTGCGGCGGGTGTTGGCTTGCGGGGAACGACGGACGTCGGCATTGCATTCATACCTCAAATGTAGCGCGACCTGAATAAAGCCGATAAAAGACGGATTTTGAACCCTTTGAAAATGAAAAAAGCACCTGCGAAGGTGCTTTTTTATGGGATTTCCTGATTTTAATTGGGGACTTTTTTCAGCATTTCCAGGCCGACCTTGCCTGCCGCAATCTCTCGCAGTGCGGTAACTGCAGGCTTGTTCTTGCTCTCAATCCTGGCGGCATGACCCTGGCTGAGCATGCGCGCACGGTAAGTGGCTGCCAGGACCAACTGAAAGCGGTTCGGGATTTTTTCCAGGCAATCTTCGACAGTGATGCGGGCCATGATGTTCTTTCGGATGATCGGTGACTTAGGGAATGTGAAGCGCCTTGAAGGTGTCGGCTCTGGCGCGTCGCTGGGCTGAGTATTTCAGGCGCTGGGCATGAACAATGGTCTTCAGGTCGAAAACTGCCCGCTCAAACAACTCGTTAATTATAACGAAGTCAAATTTTTGCGCCTGTGCCATCTCGATGGCCGCATTCTGCAGCCGCAGCTCGATCACCTCCGCGCTGTCTTCGCCGCGCCGCTGCAGGCGTGAACGCAACTCTTCCCAGCTCGGGGGAAGGATGAAAATGAGCACGGCATTGGCAAAAATCCGCTTGATGTTGATGGCGCCCTGGAAATCGATTTCCAGAATCACATCGGCGCCATGAGCGACCCGCTCTTCAATGGTATGGCGCGAGGTGCCGTAGCGGTGCCCGTGAACATGCGCCCATTCCAGAAAGGAATCCCGCCTGACCATGCTGTCAAACTCTTCCGGCGAAAGAAAAAAGTACTCCCGGCCATGCTTTTCCTGTCCGCGCGGGGGGCGGGTGGTATGGGAAACCGCAGGCTGGATGGCGGAATCGAGTTCCATCAGGGCCTTGACCAAACTCGACTTACCAGCCCCGCTGGGGGCAGCTACAACAAAGAGATTTCCGGGATAGTCCATACTTGACGAGTGATGTTTGCTATGAATTTAGATGTTATAGAAGGGTGCGGTGTTACTCGATGTTCTGCACCTGCTCGCGAATCTGCTCGATCAATACTTTCATATCGACGGACACGCGCGTCAGTTCCAGCGAGGCTGACTTGGAGCCCAGGGTATTGGCCTCGCGGTGAAGTTCCTGAATCAGGAAGTCCAGGCGCTTGCCCAGTTCGCCGCCGCTGGCCAGCAAGCGGTCGATTTCATCCAGGTGCGATGCCAGGCGGGTGATTTCTTCCGCCACGTCGATCCGGATGGCAAAGGCGGTCGCCTCGGTCAGTGCCCGATCCTGGGCAATTTCAGGAAGCACGTTGCTGCTTCCCAGCGTCAAAGCTTCTTTCCAGCGCTCCAGGAAACGGTTTTTTTGCTGCTCGACCAGCTTGGGAACCATGGGCACCGCTGATTCCGCCAGCGTGCGCAGCTGCGCGGTACGGTCGAGCAGCATGAGGGCCAGCCGGGCGCCTTCGCGCTCGCGGGCAGACATCAGCTCATTCACCGCCTGCCGGGCCAGCTGAAGCAGCTCCTCGCTGTGGTCGTGCGGCTTTTTGTCTTCATTGGTGGCGATCCGCAGAACATCGGCCACGCTGAGCGGCGCGGCCTGCGGCAACCATGACTTGATGCTGTCCTCCAGCGAACCGAGCCGCTGCAAGGTCGCGGGGGACGGTGCGCGCAGGTTGCTGGCCGCCGCGCTTTCCAGCGAAATCCGCACCTCCACCTTGCCGCGCTTGAGCTTGCCGGTCAGCAGTTCGCGCAACGCCGGCTCAATCTGGCGCAACTCATCGGGCAGGCGAAACGCCAGGTCCAGAAACCGGCTGTTGACCGAACGGATTTCAACGCCCAGCCGCAAACTGGTGTCGCGTGCCGGTTCGGTCTCGTTTGTCGCTTGCGCCGTGCTGGATTGCAGGCTTGCATAGCCCGTCATGCTGTAAACTGACATTAGCTTTTTACGCCTTACTAAAGAGAGAAAAGACTGGGTGATTCATCGCCCAGCCCCCAAGAATTATGTCCAAGGTCAAGCCTTCATCCCTGCCGCCTGACACTGTCATCGGAGGCTACCGCGTTGTGCGAAAGCTTTCGGCGGGTGGATTCGGTGTAGTTTACTTGGCCGTTGACAATGAGGGCCAGCAGTTCGCCATCAAGGAGTACTTGCCGTCCTCTCTGGCCAGCCGGGCGGTGGGCGAGTTGCTGCCGCAGGTTCTGCCGGAAAAGCTTTCGCTCTACCGCCTGGGCCTCAAGAGTTTTTTTGAGGAAGGCCGTTCGCTGGCCCAGATTTCGCATGGCTCGGTGGTGAGCGTGCTGAATTTCTTTCGCGAGAACGAAACCGTTTACATGGTCATGAACTACCTGGAGGGTGGAACCCTGCAGGACTTCATCATCACGGCGCGCGACCTGAAAAAACCCAAGGTGTTCCGCGAATCGACCATTCGTTCGCTGTTTGACGAAATCCTGCGCGGACTGCGCATCGTGCACCAGCACAAGATGCTGCACCTGGACATCAAACCGGCCAACATCTTCATCACCGATGACAACCGGGCCGTGATGATCGACTTTGGCGCAGCCCGCGAGGTGCTGAGCAAAGAGGGCAATTTCATCCGGCCGATGTACACCCCCGGCTTTGCAGCCCCCGAAATGTACCGGCGCGATTCTTCGATGGGCCCCTGGACCGACATCTATGCCATCGGCGCCTGCATGTACGCCAGCATGCAGGGCTACCCGCCCAATGACGCGCCGCAGCGCCTCGAAAAAGACCGGCTGTCGCTGGCCTTGTCCAGGCTGCGCGGCGTGTATTCCGACAACCTGATTGAAGTCGTTGAATGGTGCATGTCGCTCGATCCGCTGTCGCGGCCGCAGTCCGTGTTTGCCCTGCAAAAAGAACTGAGCCGGGAAAGCGAGCGTCACTACACCAAGCTCACTGTCAGCGAAAGGGTTCGCCTGCAGTTTGACAGCGTGGTGTCCGATACCAAGAAAACGGTACGCAAAGCCAACGCATTCGGAACCCGCTCCAAATGAAATTCTCGGTTTTCCAGCTCAGCCGCATCGGAGGCCGGGCCATGAACGAAGACCGCATGGGCCACTGCTACACGCGCGAATCGGGGCTGTTTGTGCTGGCCGACGGAATGGGTGGCCATCCTGAGGGGGAGGTCGCGGCCCAGCTGGCACTGGATACGATTTGCGCCCTTTACCAGAAAGAGGCCAAACCGACGCTTCAGGACCCGGCGGATTTTCTTTCCAATGCGCTGCTGGCGGCACATCACCAGATCGTTCGCCATGCGTCCCAAAAAGGCATGCTCGACACCCCGCGCACGACGCTGGTTGCCGCTGTGGTGCAAGGCACCAGCGCCACTTGGGTGCATTGTGGCGATTCGCGCCTTTATATCGTGCGCGATGGCGAGTTGCTGCTGCGCACCCGGGATCACTCCTTCCTTGAGCAGGAGCGGCCCGGATTCACCGAGTTCGCGCCTGTCAACCGCAATATCCTGTTCACCTGCCTGGGCTCGCCCAGCAAGCCCATTCTGGATATTGCGGGTCCGTTTCCATTGCTGCAGGGCGACAAGCTGATGCTGTGCTCCGACGGGCTGTGGGGCAGCCTGAGCGATGCTGAAATCGTCCAGCAGCTGACTGACAACAGCGTTTCGCAGGCCGTTCCACAACTGGTTGACAATGCCCTTCGCGCCGGCGGCGAGCACAGCGACAACGTGACGGTTGTGGCGATGGAATGGGAAACGCCGGAGGCGTTTGCGCCTACCCGCGACAGCGCCGACAGCGCCATGGAAGGTGTTTTTGCCTCCACCCTGCAGGCCGGCCTGTACGACAGCCTGACCGATGACCTTGATGAAGCCATGATCGAGCGCTCCATCGCTGAAATCAATGCGGCCATACGCCGTTCGGCTGGCAAAAAAGCCTGATTGAGGCTGCTGAACGCGGATTCTTCTGTCGTAAAAATACTATCAAATTGATAGCTATCTGCGCATATCTGCTGTGCGCAAAAGTCATATTTCATCATGAAAATCGTACTCGCATCGAACAATCCGGGCAAGCTTGCCGAACTGCAGGCCCTGCTGGCGCCGCTGGGCCTTGAACTGCTGAGCCAGGCCGAACTGGGTATTCCCGAAGCTGAAGAGCCGTTTCGCACCTTTGTTGAAAATGCGCTGGCCAAGGCGCGCCATGCCTCAAGACTCAGCGGCCTGTCGGCGCTGGCCGACGATGCCGGCCTGTGCGTGGACGCCTTTGGCGGCCTGCCGGGCGTGGACACGGCGTTTTATGCCACCCGGTTTGGTTACGCCAAGGGCGACAACAACAATGTCAGGGCCTTGCTGGAGCAGATGGCGCACCTGACGCAGCCCGGGCAGCGCCGCGCCGCCCTGGTCAGCACGCTGGTGGCGGTGCGCTCTGCCGATGACCCGGAGCCCTTGATCGCCAGCGGACGGGTGGCCGGCGAAATTGCCCTGCAGCCGGTGGGCAGCAACGGCTTTGGCTTTGACCCGGTGATGTTCATTCCCGAGTTTGCCCAGACCTTCGCGCAACTGCCGGTGAGCGTCAAAAACGCCAACAGCCATCGCGGCAAGGCCACGGCCCAGATGATTGCGCTGCTGCGTGAACGCTGGCTGTAAATCGCACTCGAACCCCTCATGACCCAACACGACGTTCAGCACTACATGCGCGGCGGCACGCTGCAACTCGCGGCCCTGCCGCCACTGTCGCTGTATGTGCACCTGCCCTGGTGCATCAAAAAATGCCCGTATTGCGATTTCAATTCGCATGAAGCGCCGGGCGAGCTGCCCGAGCAGCGCTACATCGATGCGCTGGTGGCCGACCTGGAGGCGTCGCTGCCGCTGGTCTGGGGCCGCACGGTGCACAGCATCTTCATTGGCGGCGGTACGCCCAGCCTGTTTTCGCCGCAAGCGATTGACCGCCTGCTGGGCGACATCCGCGCGCGGCTGCGGCTGGAGGCCGACTGCGAAATCACGCTCGAAGCCAACCCCGGCACGTTCGAGAAAGACCGTTTCAGGGCTTTTTGCAGCGCCGGCGTGAACCGCCTGTCCATCGGCGTGCAGAGTTTTGACGATGTTCACCTCAAGGCGCTGGGCCGGGTGCATGACCGCGCCCAGGCGATTGCGGCGGTCGAGGAGGCGGCGCAGGCCTTCGACACCTTCAACCTTGATATCATGTACGCGCTGCCCGGCCAGACGCTCGAAAACCAGGCGCAGGACATGCGGCAGGCGCTGGCGATGCAGCCGCCGCACATCTCGATTTACCACCTGACGATTGAGCCCAACACCTACTTTGCCAAGTTTCCGCCGCTGATCCCCGAGGAGGACACGGCCTACGCCATGCTCGACCAGATCACCGAGATGACCGAGGGCGCAGGCCTGCAGCGCTACGAAGTCTCTGCCTACGCCAGGCCCGGCCATCGCTGCTTTCACAACCTCAACTACTGGCAGTTTGGCGACTATCTGGGCATTGGCGCCGGCGCGCACAGCAAGCTCAGCTTTGCCCACCGGGTGGTGCGCCAGGTGCGCGCGCGCGAGCCCCGGCTGTACATGGACAAAGCGCTGGCCGGGAATGCGGTGGCGCAGGAAACGGAAGTCAGCCGTGCCGATCTGCCGTTTGAATTCATGCTCAATGCCCTGCGGCTGAAGGACGGGTTCAAGCTGCAGGATTTTGCCGAAAAGACGGGCCTGCCGTTCACCGCGATTCAAAAAGGGCTGGAAGAGGCTGAGCGCAAGGGCTTGATCGAGCGCGATTTTGTCCACGCCAAGCCGACCGAGCGCGGCTTTGATTTCTTGAACGACCTGCAGTCGCTGTTTCTGGCTGACTGAGGGACTGACTGGCGGCACGCAGCATGGAAATGGAAACTTCGAGCATTGTTCTTTTGGCCGCTAGCTGCGCGGTGAGCTTCGGGCTGGGGCGCATCTTTGTGCATTTCCGCGACAAAAAGCGCAAAAGCGAGCAGGAGCGGGCAAAGGAACGGGCCGCGCAAGCCCTGCGCGACCAGCCGCCCGAAGCCGAATCCAGAAACAAGGGCAAACGCAGGCGGCAGCTTCAGCAGCTTGAACAGCGTGAGCAGCTTGAGAAAAAGCCGGGAAGCCGGCCGCGCTGATCAGTCCTTGCCGCCTGCGGGAACGGCTATTCGCTCGGGCCGGGCAGCACCGCATCGGCGGTGGCGCCGATGGCCGATCCGGCAATGCGCGCCGTGCCGATGACGGCGCTGGCCGCCAGCCCGACGGTGCCAATCGCCACCGAGGCCACGGTATCGACGGCGGTGACCACGGCGCATCCGGGCAAGGCGAGCGCCGACAGGCCGATGAGCACCGATGCGCTCAGGCGGGTGCAAAAGTGAGGCAAGGGTGTCATGGGCAGGCCTTGGGTGGCGGGTTCAGTGAATCCGCATGCCCGGCGTCGCGCCCGGCAGCGGCTCGAGCACATAGATGCCGGGATTGGATTTTTCGTCGGCATGGCTGGCGGCCAGCACCATGCCTTCGCTGATGCCGAACTTCATCTTGCGCGGCGCCAGGTTGGCGACCAGCACCGTGTGCTTGCCGATCAGGTCTGCGGGCCGGTAGCTGGAGGCAATGCCGCTGAAGACATTGCGCATCCGGCCTTCGCCGGCGTCCAGCGTCAGGCGCAGCAGCTTGGTCGAGCCTTCCACGGCTTCGCAGTTGACGATTTTGGCGATGCGCAGATCGACCTTGGCGAAGTCGTCGATGGTGATGGCGGGCGCGATGTCCTCGCCGCCAGGTGCTACGGTTTCGATAGCTGCTTGCGCAGGTGTGTCCTGCGCGGGAGGCTCAAACAATGCATCAAGCTGCTTCACATCGACGCGCTGCATCAGGTGCTTGTAGTCGCCGATGGGGTGACCTTTTGGAAGCGCCTTGGTTGCGTCTGAGAAATTGAGTGGATCAATTTTCAAAAAAGATTCAACTTCTATGGCCAGTGCAGGAAGTACGGGCTTGAGATAAAGCGTGAGCAGTCGAAAGCCTTCAATCGTGTTGCTACAAATTCTTTGTAGGCGTGCCAGCTGCTGAGGCTCTTCGGACTTTGCAAGCTTCCACGGTTGAGCTGCATCCCAATCGGAGTTGAGACCGTCAGCTATCTCCATGATCTTTCGCATGGCTTTTCCCAACTCACGTTGTTCATAAAGCTCGGAAATTTCGGCTGCACACGCTCCAATTTCCGAGATTGCTAGAGAGGGATAACCCTGTCCGTCTGGATTGGGAAAGTCGCCTGATGCATCGCCGATTTTTCCGTCGAATCTCTTTGTCAAAAAGCCCGCCGCCCGGCTCGCGATGTTGATGAACTTGCCCACCAAGTCGCTGTTCACCCGCGCCATGAAGTCGTCGGCGTTGAAGTCGATGTCCTCGTTGCGCGCGTTGAGCTTGGCGGCCAGGTAGTAGCGCAGCCATTCGGGGTTCATGCCCAGGCTCAGGTACTTGAGCGGGTCCAGGCCGGTGCCCCGGCTCTTGCTCATCTTTTCGCCGTTGTTGACCGTCAAAAAGCCGTGGACGAAGATGTTGTCGGGCGTCTTGCGGCCGCTGAAGTGCAGCATCGCCGGCCAGAACAGGGTGTGGAAGGTGACGATGTCCTTGCCGATGAAGTGGTACTGCTCCAGCTTTGGGTCGGCCATGTAGTCGTCGTAGCTCTCGCCGCGCCGGTCCAGCAGGTTCTTGAGTGACGCCAGGTAGCCGACCGGCGCGTCCAGCCAGACGTAAAAGTATTTACCCGGCGCATCGGGAATCTCGATGCCGAAATACGGCGCATCGCGGCTGATGTCCCAGTCGCCCAGGCCTTCGCTCTGCGTGCCGTCGGCATTCTCGCGGACTGAAAACCATTCCTTGACCTTGTTGGCCACCTCGGGCTGGAGCTTGCCGTCCTGCGTCCAGCTTTCCAGGAATTCCACGCAGCGCGCATCCGACAGCTTGAAGAAGAAATGCTCGGAGCTTTTCAAGACCGGCGTCACGCCCGACAGGGCCGAATACGGGTTGATCAGGTCGGTCGGCGCATACACCGCGCCGCAGACTTCGCAGTTGTCGCCGTACTGGTCCTTGGCGTGGCACTTCGGGCATTCGCCCTTGATGAAGCGGTCGGGCAGGAACATGTTCTTCTCGGGGTCGAAGAACTGCTCGATGGTCTTGGTCTCGATCAGCGAGCCCTGCGGGTTGTCCCGCAGGTCGCGGTAGATCTGCCGGGCCAGTTCGTGGTTTTCCGGTGAATCGGTCGAGCTCCAGTTGTCAAAGCTGATGTGAAAGCCGTCCAGATACGGCTTGCGCCCGCTAGCGATGTCGGCCACGAACTGCTGCGGCGTCTTGCCGGCTTTTTCGGCGGCGATCATGATGGGCGCGCCGTGGGCATCGTCGGCGCCGACGAAGTTCACCGCGTTGCCCTGCATGCGTTGATAGCGCACCCAGATGTCGGCCTGGATGTATTCCATGATGTGGCCGATGTGGAAGTTGCCGTTGGCGTAGGGCAGGGCGGTGGTGACGAAAAGGCGGCGCTGGGACATGGTGGAGTGCTTTGGTGAGGCTAGCCGGCGATTTTAAGTCGGGCCGGCCAGCGGCTGTGCTTGCGGCCTGAAATCGCCAGTCCTGCGCAGTCCTTGCTTGCGCTTGATTTTGATCAACCAGGCCCATAAATGGGCCGTATCCGCAAGGCGGTCGCATGCCTATACTGAAATTTCAGCCTGCACCGCCCAATGACCGGGGAATGCCCATGGATGCCAAAGATGCCAAGTCGCCCGCGCTTCCCGACGGCGTGATCGCCCTCGTGCCGATGCGCAATGTCGTGCTGTTTCCGAACACGCTGGTGCCCATCACCGTCGGCCGCCCCAAGTCGATTGCGGCGGTCCAGCATGCCAAGAACACCGGCGACCTGCTGGGCATCGTGATGCAGCGCGACGAAAAGGACGATGACCCGGGGCGGGACGCGCTGTGCGACGTCGGGACCACCGCCAAGGTGGTGCAGCAGGTCGGCTCGGACGAGCAGCTGCGCCACGCCCTGTGCCAGGGCGTGCAACGCTTTCGCATTCAATCCATGGTCGAGGGCTATCCCTTCCTGGCCGCCCGCGTGCGCCTGATCGACGAGCCGGCCGAGCCTTCGACGCAGGCCGAGGCGCTGGGCCTGCAGCTGCGCGAGCGGGCCGCCGAAATCCTCTCGCTGCTGCCGGGGGCGCCGGCCGAGCTGGCGCATACGCTGCAGGCCGTGCGCTCGCCCTCGCACATGGCCGATGTCGTCGCCAGCCTGCTCGATGCCGAATTGAGCGAAAAGCAGATGCTGCTGGAAACCGCCAACACCGAGGAGCGGCTGCAAAAAGTGCTGCAGATGCTCACGCACCGCATCGAGGTGCTGCGGCTGTCGCAGGAAATCGGCGAGCGTACCAAGGAGCAGATTGACGACACCCAGCGTAAATACATGCTGCGCCAGCAACTCAAGACCATCCAGAAGGAACTGGGCGAGGACGACGGCACCAGCGAGGACATTGCCCAGCTCGGCGAGCTGATCGCCAAGGCGGGCATGCCGGCCGACGTGGAGGCCCAGGCGCGCAAGGAGCTTTCACGCCTGCAGCGCATGCCGGACGCTTCCAGCGAATACTCGATGCTGCGCACCTACCTGGAGTGGATGACCGAGCTGCCGTGGACCGTGCCGCAAGCCAGCCCGATTGACCTGACCGAGGCGCGTCGCATCCTGGAGGCTGACCACTACGGGCTGGAGCGCATCAAGCAGCGCATCGTCGAATACCTGGCGGTGCAAAAGCTCAACCCCGGGGGGCGGGCGCCGATTCTGTGCTTTGTCGGGCCGCCGGGCGTGGGCAAGACCTCGCTGGGCCAGAGCATCGCGCATGCGCTGGGCCGGCCGTTCGTGCGGGTTTCGCTGGGCGGCGTGCATGACGAGGCCGAGATTCGCGGCCACCGCCGCACCTATATCGGCGCGATGCCCGGCATGATCGTGCAAAACCTGCGCAAGGCCGGCGCGCGCCACTGCGTGATGATGCTCGACGAGATCGACAAGCTCTCGCCCAGCGCCCACGGCGACCCGTCGGCCGCGCTGCTCGAAGTGCTGGACCCGGAGCAGAACTCGACCTTCCGGGACAACTACCTGGGCGTGCCCTTCGACCTGAGCCGGGTGGTCTTCGTGGCGACCGCCAATGTCATCGACCAGGTGCCCGCCCCGGTGCGCGACCGCATGGAAGTCATTGAACTGCCGGGCTACACGCAGGAAGAAAAGCTGCAGATTGCCCAGCGCTACCTGGTGGGGCGCCAGCGCGAGGCCAACGGCCTGCGCGGCGAGCAGTGCGAACTGACCCTCCAAGCCCTGCAGGCGCTGATTGCCGACTACACCCGGGAGGCGGGCGTGCGCCAGTTGGAGCGCGAGATCGGCCGCGTCATGCGGCATGCCGCCGTGCAGATCGCCGACGGCTCGAAGCCCCAGGTGCGCGTCGATGCGGCCGACCTGGACGCGATCCTCGGCCCGGCCAGGTTCGAGCATGAAACCGCCTTGCGCAGCAGTATGCCGGGCGTGGCGACCGGGCTGGCCTGGACACCCGTGGGCGGCGACATCCTGTTCATCGAGGCGACGCGCGTGGCCGGCACCGGCCGGCTGATCCTGACCGGCCAGCTCGGCGAGGTGATGAAGGAAAGCGCCCAGGCCGCGCTGACGCTGGTGAAGGGGTTTGCCAGCACCCTGCGCGTTCCGGCGGAACGCTTCGAAGGCATTGATGTGCATGTGCATGTGCCGGCCGGCGCGATTCCGAAGGACGGGCCGAGCGCCGGCGTGGCCATGTTCATTGCGCTGGCCTCGCTGTTCACCGACCAGGCGGTGCACCACGACGTCGCCATGACCGGTGAAATCAGCCTGCGCGGACTGGTGCTGCCGGTGGGCGGAATCAAGGAAAAGGTGCTGGCCGCGCAGCGCGCCGGCGTGCAGACCGTGCTGCTGCCCCGGCGCAACGAGAAAGACCTGCGCGACGTGCCCGAATCCACGCGCGAGGCCCTGAAGTTCGTCTGGCTCGACCATGTCGATGACGCCATTCGCGCGGCGCTGGGCGATGTGGCGATGCGCGGCGAGGGCTTCGTGCTGGTGTGAGCGGCCCGTTGGCCGGCGCTGATTGAACAGGTTGAAGCATGCCAATCCAGAATGCCGAAATTGCCGCGGTGCTGAATGAAATCGCCGACCTGCTCGACATTCAGGAGGCGAACCCCTTTCGCATTCGCGCCTACCGCAATGCCGCGCGCACGGTGGGCGAGGCCGGCCGCAGCGTGCCGGCCATGGTGGCGCGCCAGGCCGACCTGGATGCGCTGCCGGGCATCGGGCCGGACCTGGCAGGCAAGATCACCGAGATCGTCAACACCGGCAGTTGCGCCCTGCTGGAGCGCTTGCGCAAGGAACTGCCGCCGGGCATCACCGAATTGCTGAAAGTGCCCGGGCTGGGGCCCAAGCGCGTCAGGGCGCTGTACCACGACCTTGGCGTGCAGACGCTGGCGCAACTGCATCTTGCCGCCCAGGAGGGCCGGGTGCAGGCCATCGCCGGCTTTGGGCCGAAGACGCAGCAGGCGCTGCTGGAGGCGACGGCGGCGCGGCTGAGGCAAGAGCGCCGTTTTCCGCTCGGCGTGGCTGACGAAACGGCGGCAGCGCTGCTGGCCGGCCTTGCGGCGGTGCCCGGCGTTGCGCGCGCGGTGGCCGCCGGCAGCCTGCGGCGGCGGCGTGAGACGGTCGGCGATCTGGACCTGCTGGTCAGCCTGAGCGGCGACAGCGCGGTGATGGCGCACTTTATTCAGGGCGAAGATGGGCGCCAGGTGCTGCTTCACGGCGGCACCCGCGCCAGCGTGGTGCTCAAAAGCGGCCTGCAGGTGGACCTGCGCGCGGTGCCGGCGCAAAGCTTGGGCGCCGCCTGGGTGTACTTCACCGGCTCGAAGGCGCACAACATCGCGCTGCGGCGGCTGGCGCAGGAGCAGGGCCTGAAGGTCAATGAATACGGCGTGTTCCGGGGCGCTGAACGCATCGCCGGCGCCACCGAGGCGTCGCTCTACCAGGCGCTCGGGCTGCGCTACATCGAGCCCGAACTGCGCGAGGACCGGGGCGAAATCGAGGCGGCGCGCCAGGACCGGCTGCCGGTGCTGGTGAGCCTGGCCGACTTGCGCGGCGACCTGCACCTGCATACCCGCGACAGCGACGGCCGGGACAGCCTGGAGGCCATGGCGGCGGCGGCCCGGGCGCGCGGCTGGCGCTATGCGGCCGTCACCGACCACTCGCGCAGCCCGGCCTTTGCGCGCGGCCTGGACCCGGTGCGGCTGGCCAAGCAGATCGACCGCATCGACCGCTTCAACGAAAAGGCCCAGGGCTTCACCGTGCTCAAGGGCATCGAGGTCGATATCCTGCAGGACGGCACGCTCGAACTGCCGGACTCGATCCTGCAGCGGCTGGACCTGGTGGTGGGCGCCGTGCACCACCACCTGGACCTGCCGCGCGCCCGGCAGACCGAGCGCGTGCTGCGCGCCATGGACAGCCGCTATTTCACGCTGCTTGCGCACCCGACGGGGCGCCTGATCGGCGAGCGCGCGCCCTGCGAGATCGACCTGCTGCGGGTGCTGCGCAAGGCCCGGGAGCGCGGCTGTTTCGTCGAGCTCAATGCCCAGCCCGCGCGGCTCGACCTGGCCGACACCGCCTGCCAGATGGCCAAGGCCGAAGGCGTGCTGGTCAGCATCAACTCCGACGCGCACGGCACGCTGGAATTCAACCACCTGCCATCGGGCATCGACCAGGGGCGCCGTGGCTGGCTCGAAAAGGCCGATGTGCTGAACACGCGCGACTTGCCGGAGCTGCGGCCGCTGCTGGCGCGCACGATGGGGTAATTGCGCAGGCACTTGACCCATCTCATGTCGGTTACCCACCGGGATGGGGAAACTGCTGAAAAGACAGGATGCAACTACCGGGGCCGAGCCATGAAATTACCGCTTCAACTGACCTTCAAGGGCATGGATGCTTCAGCCGCCGTCGAGGAGGCCGCGCACCGCAAGGTGCTGCACCTGGAACGCTTTTACAGCGGCATCACCTCCTGCCGCGTCGTCATCGAACTGCTGCAAAAGCACCAGCACCAGGGCCGGCCGTTCGGCGTGCGGATTGACCTGACCTTGCCGGGCCATGAACTGGTGGTGAACCAGGTGGAGCATGAAGACCTGTACGTCGCCCTGCGCGACGCCTTCGACGACATGACGCGCCAGCTCGAAGAACTCGCCCGGCGCCAGCGCGGCATGGAAAAAGAGCATCCGCACGCCTTGCACGGCGAGGTGGTTCGCCTGGACCACGACGGCGGCTTCGGCTTCATCAGCACGCCCGACGGGGACGAGTATTACTTCAACCACGACAACCTGGCCAATACGCGCTTCGACCAGTTGCGCATCGGCTGCCCGGTCCAGTTCATCGCGCAGGCCGGTGCGCAAGGGCCGCAGGCCAAGCGCGTGAGCGTGGGCAAGCACAGTTTCGGCTGAAGCGGGCTGTGCCGGCAGCGCCGTAATCTTTTGAGGGGATGCGGCGGCCCGCCCGGCGAGCCGGGTTGCATTGGCTTAGACTTCGTCTCAAATCCAGGCCGGCCCGGCGCCGGCAACAAACCCCCACAGATTCAATTCGGAGATTCCCCAGATGGCTGTAGAACAACAGGCAATTTTGAACGCGCTGCAAACCGTGCTCGACCCCAATACCGGCAAGGATTTCGTTTCTACCCGTGCGCTGAAAAACCTGCAGGTCAGCGGCGACGATGTGTCCTTCGATGTCGAACTTGGCTACCCGGCCAAGAGCCAGATCGCCGGCCTGCGCAAAAGCCTGATCGCCGCCGTCAAGACCGTGGCCGGTGTCGGCAATGTGTCGGTCAATGTGACCGTGAAAATTGCCAGCCACAGCGTGCAGCGCGGCGTGCAGCTGCTGCCGAATGTGAAGAACATCATTGCCGTGGCTTCGGGCAAGGGCGGCGTCGGCAAAAGCACCACCGCCGTCAACCTGGCGCTGGCGCTCGCCGCTGAAGGCGCGGCCGTCGGCCTGCTCGACGCCGACATCTACGGCCCCAGCGTGCCGATGATGATGGGCATCGAGGGCCGGCCCGAAAGCATCGACGGCAAGAACATGGAGCCGATGGAAAACTACGGCCTGCAGGTCATGTCCATCGGTTTCCTGGTGGCGCAGGACGAAGCCATGATCTGGCGCGGCCCGATGGCCACCCAGGCGCTGGAGCAGCTGCTGCGCCAGACCAACTGGAAAGACCTTGATTACCTGATCGTCGATTTGCCGCCGGGCACCGGCGACATCCAGCTGACGCTGAGCCAGCGTGTGCCCATGACCGGCGCCGTCATCGTCACCACGCCGCAGGACATCGCCCTGCTCGACGCCAAGAAAGGCATCAAGATGTTCGACAAGGTCGGCGTGCCGATCCTGGGCATCGTCGAGAACATGGCGGTGCATATCTGCAGCCAGTGCGGCCACGCCGAGCATATTTTTGGCGCCGATGGCGGCAAGAAAATGGCCGCCGACTACCAGCTCGACTACCTCGGCGCGCTGCCGCTGGACATCAAGATCCGCCTGCAGGCCGACAGCGGCCATCCGACCGTGGTGGCCGACCCGGACGGCGACGTGGCCGCCATCTACAAGGCCGTGGCGCGCAAGGTGGCGATCACCGTGGCGGCCAAGTCCAAGGACTTCTCGGCCAGGTTCCCGACCATCACCATCAGCAAGAACACCTGATCACCTGATCCCGACCGGCAGGCATCCGGCGAACTTTTTGCGGCACACCGGATGAATCTGCTGACTTCCCTGCGCTACCTCGTCGCCCTGAGCGAGCACCGGCATTTCGCGCGGGCTGCGCAGGCCTGCCACATCACCCAGCCGGCGCTGTCGAATGCCTTGCGCGCGCTGGAAAAAGAGTTCGGCACGCCCATCGTCAAGCGCGCCCGCAGCTACGCCGGCCTGACGCCCGAGGGCGAGCAGGTGCTTGGCGCCGCCCGGCGCATGCTGCACGAACATGCGCTGCTGCAGCAGGAACTCGCCAGCAGCGCCGATAAGCCCAGGGGCCGTCTGCAACTGGGCGTGGTGCCGACCGCCGTGCCGGTGGCCGCGCGGTTTGCCGCCATGCTGCAAGCCGCGCATCCGGGCATTGCCCCGGTGGTGCGCGCCCTGAGTTCACAGGAAATCGAGGAAGGCCTGGACAACCTGTCGCTCGACATCGCGCTGGGCTTTACCGGCCGGTTGAAAAAAGGCGGGCCGTTTGCCGTGCTGCCGCAATACGGCGAGCATTATTTCCTGGTGCGCCGCTTGCAATCACCGGCCGGCGTTCCGGGCTCGTCCTTGCGCTTGGGCGCGGCGATGCGCTGGGCTGACGCCGCAAAATTGCCGCTGTGCCTGCTGACGCCCGAGATGCACAACCGCAGTCTGGTCGATCAGGCTTTTGCCCAAGCAGGCAGCGTGGTCCAGCCGGTCATGGAAACCAATTCGGTGCTGACGCTGGCCCTGAGCGTGCTGGCCGGCGATGTCTGCGGCGTGTTGCCCGGCGCGCTGGTCGGCGCGGTGCGCAGCCAGGGCGAACTGGAAGCGCTGCCGCTGGTCGAGCCCGAAATGGTGACGCCGGTGGGGTTCATCTACCTTGGCAAGGCCAGGGCTTCACGGGCGCTGGAGGCTGCGCTGGAGCTGGCGCGGGATGAGCGGTGGCTGCGGGAGGTGGCGCGGCATAGCGGGGCGCTGGGGGATTGAGTTATGGAGTTATTGCTGAATAATCTTTCGCATTTTAATTATAAATGCATAAGATTAATGCTCGGTGTAAAAATAAATGAGTGAAATAATTGACGCATTAAAAAATAAAATAAAGAAGATAGATAATGACTGCGAGAGTGATGTATTGCAGAAAGTTGCAATTTTTCATAAAAATGTATTTATTGAGGGAGGTAGACTTCGCTTGCCATCTTTTCAGGATGTTGGGTTGGTATGGCTGAAATCTATCAAACAAAAAGAAATAAAAATAATTATTGAAATTGAAGAAATATTATCTTCTTTTCCATTTATTGAGGAGGCCGATCTAAGCGAATTGTCAATAATTATTGATGGTATTTTTAGTGAATTACGCTATGTAGATAGGCTTGTTAAATTTAAAGAAGGTGTAATAAGAAGTGTGGCGCGGTATGGGTGTAAACTGCCTGAGCAACGAATTTGTAGCGATATTACTGAGGCTACTTATCGTGCTGGAGTAATAAACTTGCTTGGTGCAACACGAAAAATAATAAAATTAGAAATTGAAGTTTTAATATCAAATAGGAGTGTTTATATGGAATTCTCTTCGTTAATGACCGATAGAGTAGGTATTTTAAAAAAATCTGGAAAAAAGTATGAAAATATTTCTGCAAGCGTCCAGTCAGGGAAAATTTTTATAAATGAATCTGAAATTTTGATAGAAACTGGCGACCTTATTAATAGAAATATGTCAAATGGAGGTCAAGAAACTTTTGAAGTAATCGACCCCGGTTTTCATGAAAAATTTCACTCAATTCCTGCGGGCTATCAGATTGAAGTAAGAAAGCTGGGTCTTCCTGAGGCTAAAGCGGCCATTCAAAATATTACGTACAATATTTCTGGATCGAACGCACGGGTCAACCATAGTTCGATTGATAACTCAACAAATACTATCTACTCGAACTCTCTTGCCTTTGAATATTTAGCTAAACTACGACAAGCAATCGAGGAGACGACTGCACCTGGGGAAAAAGTAGCAGCATTTGAGGTAGTCGAAGCAATTGAAACCCAATTTAAAAGCGGTGCGCCAAGCAAGCCGGTTGTATCTGCGCTGTTGGCAGCATTGCCTCATGCTGCCAACATTGCAACAGTAATCTCAATGATTCAGGGAATGCTCTGAATGCATTGACAATGCCACTTGGCTGACAGCTGTAAGCCGCTGCCCCCGTACTCCTCATTCGCAACTTGAATCACCCCATACACCGATTCAATTTGACGCACCGGCAAGCACAGGCCACAGTGCCGCATGAACCCCTCCAGCCAGATTTCCAGCCTCCCGGCCGTCACCATTGCCACGGTGGACCAGTTACGCGAGCGCATCCGCCGCAAGAGCAAGCTCAAGGGCCGGCAGGCCGACGACGGATCGCTTGAAGAAGTTCGTGCGCTGATCGGCGTTCGCCCGGCAGACGGCCATCGCCGCGACCTGCTGATCGAGCATCTGCACCGGCTCAACGACGCGTACCGCTGCCTGCACGACCGCCACCTGGTCGCGCTGGCCAGGGAGATGAACATCCCCATGGCCGAGGTGTATGAAGTGGCGACGTTCTATCACCACTTTGAAGTCGTCAAGGGCGACGCGAACGGCGATGGACAAGCGCCCGGCCTGACAGTGCGGGTGTGCGACGGGCTGAGCTGCGAGATGGCCGGCGCGCAGGATTTGCTGGCGCGTCTGCCGGCCTTGCTGGGCGCGCAGGACGTGCGGGTGATTGCCGCGCCGTGCCTTGGCCGCTGCGAACAGGCGCCGGTGGCGGTGGTGCACCAGACGCCGGTGCCGTTTGCCACGCTTGAATCCGTGGTTCAGGCATCAAATAGTGCTTCTGCGCAATATCCACGGGCGCAAGAAGCTATCAATTTCATAGCCCCGGATTGGGCGGAAAAAAGCATTCCCGAGCTGCCCGGCTACACCGATTACGCCACCTACCGCGCCCACGGCGGCTATGCGCTGGCGGCGTCGCTGGTGAACGGGGAAGAGGACGCCGAACGCGTCCTTGCGGCCATGGAAAATTCCGGCCTGCGCGGCCTGGGCGGCGCGGGTTTCCCGGCGGGGCGCAAATGGCGCATCGTTCGCGGGCAGCCGGCGCCGCGCCTGATGGCGGTGAATATCGACGAGGGCGAGCCCGGCACCTTCAAGGACCGGGTTTACCTGGAGCGCGACCCGCACCGTTTCCTCGAAGGCGTGCTGGTCGCCGCGCAGGTGGTCGGCATCGAGGCCTGCTACATCTATTTGCGCGACGAATACCACGATTGCCGCGCGCTGTTGCAGGCCGAAATCGCCAAGCTGCAGGCCGACCCGCCGTGCCCGCTGCCGCTGATCGAGCTGCGGCGCGGCGCGGGCGCCTACATCTGCGGCGAAGAATCGGCCATGATCGAAAGCATCGAGGGCAAGCGCGGCGAACCGCGCATGCGGCCGCCCTACATCGCCGAAGTCGGCCTGTTTGGCCGGCCGACGCTGGAGCACAACTTCGAAACCCTGTACTGGGTGCGCGACATCGTGCAAAAAGGCCCGCAGTGGTTCAGCAGCTTTGGCCGCAACGGCCGCAAGGGGCTGCGATCTTTCAGCGTCAGCGGGCGGGTGAAGCTGCCGGGCGTCAAGCTGGCGCCGGCCGGCATCACGCTGCTGGAGTTGATTGACGAGTATTGCGGCGGCATGGCGGACGGCCACACGCTTTATGCCTACCTGCCGGGCGGCGCATCGGGCGGGATTTTTCCGGCCAGCCATGCCAATGTGCCGCTGGACTTCGACACCCTGCAGCCGCATGGCGGTTTCATCGGCTCGGCCGCCGTCATCGTGCTCGGCCAGCACGACAAGGCGCGCGACGCGGCGCTGAACATGATGCGGTTTTTCGCCAGCGAGAGCTGCGGCCAGTGCACGCCGTGCCGCGTCGGCACGGCGAAGGCGGCCAGGCTGATGCAAGCGCCCCGCTGGGACAACGCCACGCTGGAAGACTTGAACATTGTGATGACCGATGCGTCGATTTGCGGCCTGGGTCAGGCGGCGCCCAACCCGGTGCGCTGTGTGCAGAAATATTTTGCCCATGAGGTGGTCTGACATGAACGCACGAGCCCAAGCCGCCGAAGTCGCTTTGCCAACCGTCGCCTTTACCCTCGACCATCAGACAATTCACGCCTTCGAGGGCGAAACCATCCTCAAGGTCGCCGAGCGCCATGGCGTGCGGATTCCGCGCCTTTGCCATCAGGACGGTCTGCGCCCCGACGGCAATTGCCGCGCCTGCGTGGTCGAAATCGCGGGCGAGCGCACGCTGGCGCCTAGCTGCTGCCGCAGCGTGACGGCGGGCATGGAGGTGCAGGCCAGCAGCGAGCGCGCCGTCAAGAGCCAGAAGATGGTGCTTGAACTGCTGCTGTCGGACATGCCCGAGCAAGGCTAAAAATGGAATGAGCACGACGAGTCGCTGCAGCACGGCGAACTCAGCGACTGGGCGGCGCGCATGGGCGTCACCGTGCGGCCCGAACTCAAGGCCCTGCGCCGCGAGCAGCCCCAAGCCGATCTGTCGCACCCCGCCATGGCCGTGAACCTCGACGCCTGCATCCAGTGCAAGCGCTGCGTGCGCGCCTGTCGTGAAGAACAGGTCAACGACGTGATCGGCTTTGCCCTGCGCGGCGCGCACAGCGAAATCGTGTTCGACCTGAACGACCCGATGGGCAGCAGCACCTGCGTGGCCTGCGGCGAATGCGTGCAGGCCTGCCCGACCGGCGCGCTCATGCCCAAGACCCAGGTCGGCTCGCAAATCGTCGATAAAAAGGTCGATTCGGTCTGCCCGTTCTGCGGCGTCGGCTGCCTGCTGACCTACAACGTCAAGGACAACAAAATAGTCAGCGTCGATGGCCGCGACGGCCCGGCCAACCATTCGCGGCTGTGCGTCAAGGGCCGCTTCGGCTTTGACTACGCGCACAGCCCGCAGCGGCTGACGGTGCCGCTGATCCGCAAGCCCGGCGTGGCCAAGGATCCGCAAGCCCTGCAGCATCTGAACCGTCACAGCGCCGACTGGTCGGACGTGTTTCGCGAAGCCACCTGGGCCGAGGCGCTGGCGCTGTCCACCGGCGCGCTGAAAAACCTGCGCGACACCCAGGGCAAGAAATCGCTGGCCGGCTTCGGCTCGGCCAAGGGCAGCAATGAAGAGGCCTACCTGTTCCAGAAGCTGGTGCGCACCGGCTTTGGTAGCAACAACGTCGATCATTGCACCCGGCTGTGCCATGCGTCGAGCGTGGCCGCGCTGCTGGAAGGCGTCGGTTCGGCGGCGGTCAGCAACCAGGTGCATGACGTGGCAAACGCGGGGCTGATTTTCATCATCGGCTCGAACCCGACGGGCAACCACCCGGTGGCGGCCACCTGGATGAAGAACGCCGCCAAAAAGGGCGCGAAGATCGTTCTGGCCGACCCGCGCGTCACCGACATCGGCCGGCACGCCTGGCGCACGCTGCAGTTCAAGGCCGACACCGACGTGGCGATGCTCAATGCGCTGATCCACACGGTGATCGACGAGGGGCTGACCGACCAGGAATTCATCCGCCAGCGGGTGAACAATTACGAAGCCCTGAAGGAAAACGTCAAGGGCTACAGCCCCGAAGCCATGGCGCCGATCTGCGGCATTCCGGCGCACACGCTGCGCGAGGTGGCGCGTGCATTCGCCACGGCCAAGGGCGCGATGATTCTCTGGGGCATGGGCATCAGCCAGCATGTCCACGGCACCGACAACGCGCGCTGCCTGATTGCGCTCTCGACCGTGACCGGCCAGATCGGCAAGCCCGGCTCGGGCCTGCATCCGCTGCGCGGCCAGAACAACGTGCAGGGCGCCAGCGACGCGGGGCTGATCCCGATGATGTACCCGAACTACCAGCGCGTGAGCAACCCGGCCGCGCACGAGTGGTTCGAGAACTTCTGGGGCATGAAGCTCGACGACCAGCCCGGCTACACCGTGGTCGAGATCATGCACAAGATCCTCGCGCCCGAAACCGATCCGCACAAGATTCGCGGCATGTACATCATGGGCGAGAACCCGGCCATGAGCGACCCGGACCTGAACCATGCACGCCACGCGCTGGCCAGCCTGGAGCATCTGGTGGTGCAGGACATCTTCATGACCGAAACCGCCTGGCTGGCCGACGTGGTGCTGCCCGCGACCGCCTGGCCCGAGAAAACCGGCACCGTCACCAACACCGACCGCATGGTGCAGCTCGGCCGGCAGGCGATTGAGCCGCCCGGCGACGCTAGGCCCGACCTGTGGATCGTCCAGCGGATGGCCGCCGGCATGGGGCTGGACTGGCGTTATGCGGATGGCGCGGGCGAGCACCACGGCGTCGCTGCGGTGTACGAGGAAATGCGCCAGGCGATGCACACGGCCATTGCAGGCATCACCTGGGAACGCCTGGAGCGCGAGTCAAGCGTGACCTACCCATGCCTGAGCGCGGACGACCCCGGCGCGCCGATTGTGTTCATGGACCATTTCGACACCGACGACGGCCGCGTGCACCTGGTGCCGGCCGACATCATTCCGGCCAACGAGCGGCCCGATGCCGAATTTCCCTTCGTGCTGATCACCGGCCGGCAGCTGGAACACTGGCACACCGGCAGCATGACGCGGCGCTCGGAAGTGCTCGATGCGCTGGAGCCGATGGCCACAGCTTCGCTGTGCGGCGCCGATTTGCTCGCGCTGGGGCTGGCGCCGGGCGATGTGGCCACGGTGCAGTCGCGCCGGGGCAAGGTGGCGATCCATGTGCGCCGCGACGACGGCACGCCGCCGGGCGCGGTGTTCATCCCGTTTGCCTACTACGAGGCGGCGGCCAACCTGATGACCAATGCGGCGCTCGACCCGTTCGGGAAAATTCCGGAATTCAAGTACTGCGCGGTGGCGATACGGCGCGGCGGCCAGGCGCCGGCGGCTTCGGGTTATCTGGCCCACGCGGCCAGCGGCGGCTGAGCAAACCCTGGGCTGAACAAGGTGGCGCGGTGCTCGCGCACAATGAGTCCATGAATACTGGACTCCCTGTCATACCGCAGCTCAAAAAAATACAGGCCGGCGCCGCCGCTGGCCTGGCGCCCCGGTCCATGGCTCAAACCGGGCAGTTGCTGCGCAGGCGCGCGGCGACCCTCGCGCTGGGCGCTCTCATCGGCTTGGGCCTGAGCACCCCGGCGCTGGCGTCAAGCGCTTTGGCCGATGGCGTGGAATCTGCCGGCCCCGTGCCGCTGGCCGCCGAGTTTGCGCGCGATGTTGCCCCGCGCCTGCTGCTGCCCGACGACGAGCGCGTGGCGTATGCCTCGCGCCTGCAAGGCGCGCTGGCCAAGGCGCAGGTGACGCTGGCCGCGCCCCAGTTCATCGTGCTGGTGGACCGCAGCCCGAAGGTGCAGGCCGCGCTGCTGTACTGGGGTTCGGCCGAGCGCGGCTGGGGCTTCGTCGGGGCCACGCCGGTATCGACCGGCCTGCCCGGGCGCTACGAGCATTTCCTGACCCCGCTGGGCGTTTTTGACCATTCTCTGGCGAATCCGGACTTCCGCGCCGAGGGCACGAAAAACAAGCTCGGTTTTCGCGGCTATGGCGTCAAGGGCCTGCGCATCTACGACTTTGGCTGGGTCGAGTCGCCGCGCGGCTGGGGCGATGGCGCGATGGGCAAGCTGCGGCTGCAGATGCATTCCACCGATCCCGTTCTGGCGGAGCCGCGCCTGGGCACGGCGCAGTCCGAAGGCTGCGTGCGCATTCCGGCAACGCTCAATGATTTCATCGACCGCCATGCCCTGCTCGATGAAGACTACGAACGCGCAGTGGCCAGCGGAGACCAGTTGTGGGTGCTGCGCGAGGACCGCACGCCCACGCCATCGCCGGGCCGCTATCTGGTCGTCGTGGACACCGGGCGCAAGGCGCGGCCGGCCTGGTCGCCGCTGCCAGGGAAGCGCTGAGCCGCCGTCCATCGCTATTTGTGGATGAAATAGCGGCTTTGCGCACGGCCTGCCTGCGCAGTGTGCTATTCATTTTGTAGTGATGGCCAGAGGATGGAGCGGGGCGATTCGGGCGTTTCCGCCATGCCAACAGGCCGCAGCGCGATCAGCCCAATACCGTCTTCGCCGCTTCAAAGCGGGCTGCGTAGTATTTGCTGTCGAGCCGGTCGGTCCTCACGCCGGTGCGCGGGTTGCTGGCATGCACGAACCGGCCGTCGCCGACATAGATGCCGACATGCGAAAAGGAATAACCCAGCGTGTTGAAAAACACCAGGTCGCCGGCCAGCAGGTCGGCCGGGTTGACCGCGCGTGCGGCCTTGGCCATGGACGCCGCGCTGCCCTGCAGGCGGATGCCGGCGGCCTGGAGGTACACATGCGAGACGAGTCCCGAGCAGTCGAATCCCGTCGCCGGACCGCGCCCGCCCGACACGTAAGGCATGTCGAGCAGGGACAGCGCAAACAGGGCGATGTCGCTTCCGGCTTGGGCCGACTTCAAGGAGCGCGGGGCAGTGGCCGGCCGGGTCGCGCAGCCGGTAGCCGCCAGCAGCGTCAGGCAGCCCAGCAGCCGGCCCAGGCCACGGCGGGAATACGCTTGATAGTCCATGAAAAAGACCCCACTCAAAAAGTCCGGCGACGGGTGATCGCTGGCGCAAGCCCATAGAAGTTGCCTGGATGGTTCGCAAAACGCAGGCCGTTCCGCTCACCATCCTACCGCAGCGCCAGGCGGAAAAACCCTCATGCCGGCATGCAGGCGGGCCGCCGTACACTGCCGGCATGCCTGACTTTCTGGTGCAGTCTCCCGAGTCCGACGAAGCCCTTCGCCGCCCGTGCATGGACGTGGCCGTGGTCATGCGCCGCGAGCGCATCGCCAGCGCCTGGCAGCCTTGGCGCTGGGTGCTGGCCGATGTCGTGCCGCATGAGGACGGCTTCGGCCGGCAGCCGCGCCTGCTGCTGAAAGATGCGAATGAAGAGCGCTGGCTGCACCCCGGCTTTCGGGTGGAGCTGCACCGGGGCGATGCCGAGGGCTATTACCTGAACGTGACCACGCCGCAGCCGTGTTTCTGGGTGGTCTGGCGCATCGAGGAAGAAGCGGCGCTGGCCGACTCGCCGATTGCCGTGCCGCAGACCGTCACGCTGAGCTACCACGATGCCGGCCGCTGGCTCGACGCGCAGGAAACCGTCGAGCAGGTGCCTGCGCCGCCCGATGTGGTGCAGTGGATGCAGCATTTTGTCGATGAACACCATGTGCTCGAAGCCAAGCGCCGCCAGCGCCCGCAAAGCTTCAAGCCGCTGGTGGACCGCTTCGGCAGCCCGGCGTGCGTCAGCACCGAAAAGAAGTTCGGCGGAGGCGGCCGTGGCTGACGAGCGCCCCGGATTCCTCGGCCGCTGGGCGCGCCGCAAGACCGATGCGCTGCAGGGCCGGCCGTTGGACGACGAGCCCGCCGTGCCCGCAAGCACCGTACCCGTGGCCGGCGTTCCGGTAAACGCCGCCCCGGCAGGCGCGCCATCGCCCGGCATGCCTGCGGCAGAGCCGCCCGAAAAACTGCTGTCCCTCGACGATGTGAAGCTGCTGACCCGGGACTCCGACTTCAAGCCCTTCATGGCGCGCAATGTGGCTGGCGATGTGCGCAACGCCGCGATGAAAAAGCTGTTCACCGATCCGCACTACAACGTGATGGACGGGCTCGATACCTATATCGACGACTACTCCCGGCCCGACCCGATTCCGCAGGCCATGCTGCGCCGGATGGTCGGCGCGAAGCTGCTGAAGATTTTTGACGAGGAAGAGCAAGAGGCCGCAAAAGGCCAGCGCAGCGCGCTGACGCAGGGCGACGCTGCATCGGGACCTGCCGATAACCCCAATAAGCCCATGCCTGAAACCGTGGCACAGTCCGGTGATTCCCCGGAGACCAGCAGTCCCCAGCGCGTCAGTTCCGAGCATCCCAGCCAGCCCGAGCCTGCCGACAGCTCAGGCGCCAGCCAACACGACGACCATGCCCACCCTCATCTGCAACTGCAACCAGACCATGCCCCTCCAGCCCCAAGCGCTGGGCGCGGCATTGGATGAAAACCTGACGCTGCATTCGGCGCTGTGCCGGCGCGAAGCCGGCGCGTTCCAGAAGGCGATCCAGTCGGGCGACGACGTGGTCGTGGCCTGCACCCAGGAAACGCGGCTGTTCGCCGAAGTGGCGCAGCAGACCGACGGCGCGACCTCGGTGATCCGGTTCGTCAACATCCGCGAGACCGGCGGCTGGAGCAAGGACGCTGCGCAGGCCAGCCCGAAAATCGCCGCCTTGCTGGCGCTGGCGCATCTGCCCGACGCCGAGCCCGTGCCGACCGTGACCTACCAAAGCGCCGGCCGCCTGCTCATCATCGGCGAACTCGATGCGGCCGAGCGCGCTGCCGAACTGGTGGCGGACGCGCTCGATGTCACGCTGTTCAGCCTGGGCGCGGGGCAGGGCGGCGGTGTGCAGGAGCGGCGCTATCCGGTGCTGGCCGGGAAAATCAAGCAATTGACCGGCTGGCTGGGCGCGTTTGAATTGACGTGGACGCGCAGCAACCCGATTGACCTGGACCTGTGCACCCGCTGCAATGCCTGCCTGTCGGCCTGCCCCGAAGGCGCCATCGGTTTCGACTACCAGATTGACAGCACCCTGTGCAAATCCCACCGCGACTGCGTCAAGGCGTGCGGCATGGCCGGCGCGATTGACTTTGGCCGCGAACCGCAAAGCCTGAGCGAAAAATTCGACCTGGTGCTGGACCTGCGCGCCACGCCGGCGTTCACCCAGCATGCGCTGCCGCAGGGCTACTTCCGCTGGGACGGCCAGGACAGCCGCACGCTGTTGCAGATGCGCGCGCTGGTCGGCGAGTTTGAAAAGCCCAAGTTCTTCAACTACAGGCAAAAGCTGTGCGCCCACAGCCGCAATGAAAAAATTGGCTGCAGCGCCTGCATTGACGTGTGTTCGGCCTCGGCCATCAGCAGCGATAAAAGCCGCCAGCAAATCAAGGTCAACCCGAACCTGTGCGTCGGCTGCGGCGCCTGCACCACGGTCTGCCCGAGCGGCGCCATCTCTTACGCCTATCCGCGCCCGGCCGAGCAGGGCGCCAAAATCAAGACCCTGCTGAGCACCTACGCCAGGGCGGGCGGCAGGAGCGCCGCGCTCCTGCTGCACAGCCAGGAAGCCGGAACGCGGCTGCTCGGCGATCTGGGCCGCATGGCCCGGCTCGACCCGGCGACCCGTGGCGTGCCGGCGCGGGTGATGCCGCTGGGCCTGTTTCATACCGCATCAAGCGGTCTGGAACGGTGGCTGTCGGCGGTCGCCTATGGCGCGTCGCAGGTCTGGGTGCTGATGACGGACGAAGAAGCGCCCCAGTACCGCCAAGCCGTTCGCGAACAGATGGACGTGGCGCAGGCCATCCTTGCCGGGCTGGGCTACCAGGGCGAACACTTCCGCATCCTTGACGCGAAGGACGCGCGCGACCTGCCGGCGCTCGACGCGCAGTTGCAGGCGCCAGCGGCGCAAGGCGTGGCGCAGGCGGCAGGCTTTGCCGTGCAGGCCGACAAGCGCGCCACGCTGGAACTGGCGCTCGACCATCTGATGGCGCAGGCGCCGCAGTCGCAGGTTAAGGTCGAAGTTAAGGCCGAAGTTAAGGCCGAAGTTAAGGCCGAAGAAGCGATTGCGCTGCCGGCCGCATCGCCGCTGGGCGGCCTGGCCATCGACAAGGACGCCTGCACGCTGTGCCTGAGCTGCGTCAACGCCTGCCCGGCCAGCGCCTTGCAGGACAACCCGGACAGCCTGCAGCTCAAGTTCATCGAGAAGAACTGCGTGCAGTGCGGCCTGTGCGTCAAGACCTGCCCGGAAAACGCACTGGCGCTGCTGCCCCAGCTTCGCCTCACGCCGCAGCGCAAGGAAGCCGTGGTGCTCAACGCCATGCAGCCCTATGCCTGCATCCGCTGCAGCCGGCCCTTCGGCACGCTCAAGGCGATTGAAGCCATGCTCGGCAAACTGGCCGGGCACGCCATGTTCCAGGGCGCGGCGGCCGAGCGCCTGAAGATGTGCAGCGACTGCCGCGTGATCGACATCTACTCGGCCGACAACGAAGTCCGGATTTCCGATATCCGCTAACCCATCCCGGAACCCATGCAAGCCCAACTCACAGCCTCCACCCTGGACGAAGAAACCGCGCGCGCCGAGGTGTACGGATTGCTGGCCGCGCTGCTCTATACAGCGCCCAGCGCCGATCTGTACGACCGGCTGCGCGTCGCCGTCACCCAGGCCCCGGCCGCCGGCGCCCTGCTTGAAAGCCCGTGGGGCGAACTGGTCGCCAGCGCGCGAGAACAGTCGCTGGCCGCTACCCGCAGCGAATACGACGCTCTGTTCGGCGGCGTGGGCAAGCCCGAGGTCTATCTGTTCGGCTCCCACTACCTCAGCGGATTCCTCAATGAAAAACCGCTGGCGGCCCTGCGCGCCGACCTGGCGGCGCTCGGCCTGGCGCGCGACGAGGCCATGCTTGATACCGAAGACCATGCGGCCTATATTTGCGAAGTCATGCGCTACCTGATCGCCGGCGACGATGTGGAAGTAGCCAACCTGACGCGCCAGCGCGAGTTCTTCACGCGCCATGTCCAGCCCTGGTTTCCCATGCTGTGCGAGGCCGTCATGCAGCATCCGAAGGCGCGCTTCTATCGGGCCGTTGCGGCCTTCGCGCAAGCCTTCACCGGCGTCGAAGCGCAAGGTTTCGACATGCTGGACTGAAGCGGGTCAAGCGGTTTTTTAAAGGCCGCGCTGTAGGCCATCACCAATGACTGATGGTTTTCCCTTGGTTTGCCGCTTTGCGTTCCGCGAACCATTGTGGTGCATCTTTGTCAGGCGTACAGTTATGAAAGTAGTTGCATAGCAGTCAATTTTCAGGGAGAGACAAATGCACGACAGCCCGCCAAAACCTTCGCGCCGGGGTTTCTTTTTCGGTGCCGCCGCCACCGGAGCAGCCGCCGCAGCCGTGATGGCGCTGCCTGGCGTTCAGGCACCTGAAGTCGCCGTGGCGCCGCCCAGGCCGGCGCCTGAAAAAGGCGGTGGCTACAGCGCCTCGGAACATGTCGAGCGCTACTACCAAACCGCGCGCGTCTGACTCATTCCCCCCGTTTTTCCGTTTCCAATTTTCACGGAGAGCGCCATGCTGCTCACGAAAAAATCCTCCGGCCTTCCGGGTCAAGCAGCGCATCGCCCTGGCACCGCGCGCTTTGTGCAAAGCCTGGCGCGCGGCCTGTCCAACGCACTTCCGACCATGGACCGGCGCGCCTTCCTGCGGCGCTCGGGCCTGGGGATCGGCGTCGGCCTGGCGGCGACCCAGCTGACGCTGGTCAGGAAAGCCAGGGCAGCCGCGCCCGGCGAGGCCGGGGGCAACTCGAAAATCGAGGTCAAGCGCACCGTCTGCTCGCACTGCTCGGTCGGCTGCGCGGTCGATGCGGTGGTTGAAAACGGCGTTTGGGTGCGCCAGGAAGCGGTGTTTGATTCGCCCATCAATCTGGGCGCGCACTGCGCCAAGGGCGCGGCGCTGCGCGAACACGGTCACGGCGAGTACCGGCTGCGCTACCCGATGAAACTGGTGAACGGCAAATACGAGCGCATCAGCTGGGACACGGCCCTCAGTGAAATCACCGAGCGCATGCTGGCGCTGCGCAAGGAAAGCGGCCCGGACTCGGTGTATGTGATCGGTTCGTCCAAGCACAACAACGAGCAGGCTTACCTGCTGCGCAAGTGGATGAGTTTTTGGGGCAGCAACAACTGCGACCACCAGGCCCGCATCTGCCACTCGACCACGGTCGCCGGCGTGGCCAACACCTGGGGCTACGGCGCCATGACCAATTCGTACAACGACATGCAAAACAGCAAGTGCGCGCTGTACATTGGTTCGAACGCCGCCGAGGCCCATCCGGTCAGCCTGCTGCACATGCTGCACTCCAAGGAAAAGGGCTGCAAGATGATCGTGGTCGATCCGCGATTCACGCGAACCGCCGCCAAGGCCGACGACTACATCCGCATCCGCTCGGGCTCGGACATTCCCTTCCTGTTCGGCGTGCTGCACCACATCTTCAAGAACGGCTGGGAAGACACCCAGTACATCAATGACCGTGTTTATGGCATGGACAAGGTCAAGGAAGAGGTGCTGGCCAAATGGACGCCGGACAAGGTCGAGGAAGCCTGCGGCGTGAACGAAGCCACCGTGCTCAAGGTGGCCACGATGATGAGCCAGAACCGGCCCAGCACCATCGTCTGGTGCATGGGCCAGACCCAGCACACCACCGGCAACGCCATCGTGCGCGCCTCCTGCATCCTGCAACTGGCGCTGGGCAACGTCGGCAAGTCCGGTGGTGGCACCAACATCTTCCGGGGCCATGACAACGTGCAGGGCGCCACCGACGTCGGCCCCAACCCCGACTCGCTGCCGGGCTACTACGGCCTGGCCGAAGGTTCGTGGAAGCATTTCGCCAAGGCCTGGGGCGTGGACTTTGACTGGATCAAGGGCCGCTACGCATCGCCCGCGATGATGGGCAAGCCCGGTATCACGGTGTCGCGCTGGATCGACGGCGTGCTGGAGAAAAACGAATTCATCGACCAGGATTCCAACCTGCGCGGCGTTTTCTACTGGGGCCATGCGCCCAACTCCCAGACCCGGGGCCTGGAGATGAAGCGGGCCATGGACAAGCTCGACCTGCTGGTCGTGGTGGACCCGTACCCGTCGGCCACCGCCGCCATGGCCGCGATGCCGGGCAAGGCCGAAGACCTCAATCCGAACCGTGCGGTGTACCTGCTGCCGGCCGCCACGCAGTTCGAGACCAGCGGCTCGGTCACGGCGTCGAACCGCTCGCTGCAGTGGCGCGAAAAGGTCATCGAGCCGCTGTGGGAAAGCCGCAGCGACCACATGATCATGCAGCAGTTCGCCGACCGGCTGGGCTTTGGCAAGGAACTGTCCAAGAACTTCAAGATGCAGCAGGTCAAGGGCATGGACGAGCCCATGCCCGAAGAAATCCTGCGCGAAATCAACAAGACCTGCTGGACCATCGGCTACACCGGCCAGAGCCCGGAGCGCCTGAAGGCGCACATGCGCAACATGCACCTGTTCGATGTCAAGACGCTCAAGTCCAGGGGCGGCAAGGACAAGGAAACCGGCTATGACACGGCGGGCGATTATTTCGGCCTGCCATGGCCGTGCTATGGCACACCTGAACTCAAGCATCCCGGTTCGCCCAACCTCTACGACACCTCGAAACACGTCATGGAAGGCGGTGGCAACTTCCGCGCCAACTTCGGCGTCGAGCGCGAGGGCAAAAACCTGCTCGCGGAAGATGGTTCACATTCCGTAGGCGCCGACATCACCACTGGCTACCCGGAGTTTGACCACATCCTGATGAAAAAGCTCGGCTGGTGGGATGAGCTGAGCGAGCCTGAAAAAGCTGCCGCTGAAGGCAAGAACTGGAAAACCGACTCGTCGGGCGGCATCATCCGCGTGGTCATGAAAAACCATGGCTGCCATCCGTTCGGCAATGCCAAGGCGCGTGCCGTGGTGTGGAATTTCCCCGACGCGATTCCACAGCACCGCGAGCCGCTCTACGGCATCCGGCCCGACCTGGTCGCCAAGTACCCGACGCATGACGACAAGAAAGCCTTCTGGCGCCTGCCGACGCTGTACAAGACCTTGCAGGACAAGAACATCGCCGACAAGGTGCATGAAAAATTTCCGCTGATCCTGACCTCCGGGCGGCTGGTCGAGTACGAAGGCGGCGGCGAGGAAACCCGCTCCAACCCGTGGCTGGCCGAGTTGCAGCAGGAAATGTTCATCGAGATCAACCCCAAGGTGGCCGCCAACAAGGGCATCCGCAACGGCGAACGCGCCTGGGTCAGCACGCCGACCGGCGCGCGCCTGAATGTGCAGGCGCTGGTCACCGAGCGCGTCGGGCCAGATACCGTGTTCATGCCGTACCACTTCTCGGGGCGCTGGCAGGGCGCCGACATGCTGGCTTACTACCCGGCGGGCGCGCACCCGGTGGTGCGTGGTGAAGCCGCCAATACCGGCACCACCTACGGCTACGACAGCGTGACGATGATGCAGGAAACCAAGACAACCGTTTGCAACGTGGAAAGGGCCTGAAACCATGGCACGCATGAAATTTGTCTGTGACGCGGAGCGCTGCATCGAATGCAACGGCTGCGTCACGGCTTGCAAGAACGAAAACGAGGTGCCGTGGGGTGTGAACCGCCGCCGCGTGGTCACGCTCAACGACGGCGTTCCCGGAGAAAAGTCGATTTCGGTCGCCTGCATGCACTGCAGCGATGCGCCGTGCATGGCGGTGTGCCCGGTCAACTGCTTTTACCGCACCGACGAGGGTGTGGTGCTGCACGACAAGGACATCTGCATCGGCTGCGGCTACTGCTCGTATGCCTGCCCGTTTGGCGCGCCGCAGTTTCCCTCCACCGGCAGCTTCGGCGTGCGCGGCAAGATGGACAAATGCACCTTCTGCGCCGGCGGCCCCGAGGTCAACGGCAGCCAGGCCGAGTTTGAAAAGTACGGCCGCAATCGCCTGGCCGAAGGCAAGCTGCCGGCCTGCGCCGAGATGTGCTCGACCAAGGCCTTGCTGGCCGGCGATGGCGACGTGGTGGCCGACATTTTCCGCAACCGGGTGGTGCAGCGCGGCAAGGGCGCCGAAGTCTGGGGCTGGGGAACGGCTTACGGCTCGAAACAGGCCGGCCAGCCGCCCGCAGGAGGCAAATCATGACGCGCCTTGCCGTGCTTGTTCCGGTGCTGGCCGCCCTGGCCGCTCTGTCGGCCTGCAGTGAAAAGCCGCAGACGCTGGGCGGCAGAAAAAGCGATGCGGCTGCGTTTCAGGGGGCGCAAAACCCGTTTGTCGCACCGGGCTGGAGGCCGGGCGACAAGAGCAGCTGGGAGCAGGGGCTCAAGGCCCGCATGCAGAACTCCCAGAACGAATACTCCAAGACATAAATGCGGCGGAGGCCTTATGAGACAAGCGCAATTAGCTCTGTTTTTAATAGCGGCTTGTCTGGCGGGCGCGGCCGGTGCGCAAGCGCCTGCGCCTGCCGCTTCATCGCCCTCCGTGGTGGCGCCGGCTGCCGTGGGCGGCATCCAGGGCCAGAACATCTTTGAAGTCAAACCCGACGCCAGTGAGATTCCGGGCTATGCCAGCCAGACCAATGGCGAGCGCGCCCGGGTCCAGCCCGGCAACAACGCGCCAATGTGGCACCAGGTCGGCGCGGGCGCGACGGGCTACAGCAGCCTGCCCAAGGCCCAGGCGCCCGAGGCCGGCAACCTGATCCAGCCCTTCGTGCAGTACCCTGGCTCGCGCCTGACCAACGCCGGTGAAGCCTGGCGCCAGGTGCGCAACCACTGGCTGATTCCCTACGGCGGCGCCTTGCTGCTGATCGTCCTTGGCGCGATTGCCCTGTTCTACATGGGCAAGGGCAGCATCAAGCTGCATGGCGCCAAAACCGGCCGCAGGGTCGAGCGCTTCACGCCCTTTGAGCGCTCGGCGCACTGGGCCAACGCCATTGCGTTTTCGATTCTGGCGATTTCGGGCATCGTGATGGCATTCGGCAAGTTTTTTGCGCTGCCCGTCATGGGCGGCATGCTGTTCGGCTGGCTGGCCTATGCGCTGAAAAACCTGCACAACTTTGCCGGGCCGGTGTTTGTCGTCTCGCTGCTGATCGTGTTTTTTACCTTTGTGCGCGACAACCTGCCCAGCCGGGGCGACCTGCGCTGGCTGCTTCAGGGCGGAGGCATGTTTTCGGGCAAGGAAGTGCCGTCGCACCGCTTCAACGCGGGTGAAAAACTGGTGTTCTGGGGCGGCGTCTTTTTTCTCGGCATGGTGGTGGTGGCTTCGGGGCTGGTGCTCGACAAGCTGTTGCCCGGCCTGGTGTATGAGCGCGGCACGATGCAGATCGCGCACATGGTGCATGCCGTGGCCACGGTCCTGATGATGGCCATGTTCACGGGGCATATCTACATGGGCACGATTGGCATGGAAGGCGCCTACGAGGGCATGAGGACCGGCTACGTCGATGAAACCTGGGCCAAAGAACACCATGAGTTCTGGCATGACGACATCAAGGCGGGGCGCATTCCCGCGCAGCGCAGCGAACCCGCGCCGCCCGCCAGCCCGGCGGTCCAGGCCTGAAGACAAGAGCGAGGCATTCACCATGACCCTGAAAAAACTTCTGACCACCGGCCTGCTGCTTGGCGGCTGCGCGCTGGCAGCGGCCAGGCTCCCGCCGCCTTCACCCGAAGCGAAGGCGAAATCTGACGAAGCTGCGGCCAGGGCGGCCTGGGCCGGCAAGGTTGATGCCTACCAGTTGTGCCAGTCGCAGGACCGTGCGGCGGCCAGCTATTTCAAGTCGGCCCAGGCGGCGGCCAAGGAGGTCAAGCCGGCGACAGCCACGCCACCGTGCACCGACCCGGGCGTTTTCGCGTACACGCCGGCTGAAGCGGCCAAGCCGCTGGAAGCTTCGGGCGCCCATTCACCGGCCGCCACGGCTACCAGCCCGCCCGGCAGCAAGGTGCCCGATGCCGTCATGAATCCCGATAAAAAACCGTGAAATCGCAATCTTCTTCCAAAGGCCGGGCCGCAAGGCGCCGGCCTTTTTTACGCTAGTCTTCCAAACATGACCCTTCCTTACCTGACGCAAGCCCAAGCCCCGTTGACCAGCGAGATCGAGGCGGTCAACGAATTCGGCGAACTCCAAAAAGTCTCGATTCCCGCCGAACGCGCGCTGACGGTCTATGTTGACAAGCGCGAACTGGTCACGCTGATGACGCTGGGCGCGAATCCCGAACTGCTGGTGCTCGGCTACCTGCGCAACCAGCGGCTGGTCCGGGAAGTCGCCGACATCGAATCCATCACCGTTGACTGGGAAGTCGGCGCCGCCGCCGTCAAGACCCGCCACGGCATTGAGGACATCGAGGCAAAAACCGCGCAGCGGGTCGTCACGACCGGCTGCGGGCAGGGCAGCGTGTTTGGCGGCCTGATGGACGAGGTGGACAGCATCAGGCTGCCCGCCGGGGAGTTCATCACCCAAAGCCAGCTCTACGGCCTGGTCAACACCATCCGGCTCAAGGAAACGACCTACAAGTCGGCCGGCTCGGTGCATGCCTGCGCCCTGTTCTCGACCGCTTCGGGCGAAGCCGACATGCTGCTGTTCGTCGAGGATGTGGGCCGGCACAACGCGATTGACACGATTGCCGGGTGGATGTGGATGAACGAAAACTCGTCCTTCAGTGATGCGAACCAGGTCTTCTACACCACGGGCCGCCTGACCAGCGAGATGGTCATCAAGTCGGCGCAAATGGGCGTGCCGGTCGTCGTTTCGCGCAGCGGCATCACGCAGATGGGCCATCAGGTGGCGCAATCGGTGGGTTTGTGCGCGATTGGCCGGGCGACCAACAAGCGCTTTCTCTGCTACACCCATGCCGAGCGGCTGAAGCTCCAGCCGGGGCTGGTGAGCAAACCTGATGCTCAAAATAGCCAGGACGCCTGATTGCAGGCTACGTAACCCGTTGTTGTGCGGTAAGGCGCCGAGTCGCCGTGGGACAGAATCCGGCCATGGCCTGCGGCCTCACTCCGGCTGGATGCCCGCGTCCTTGACGACCTTGCCCCACTTGGCGAGGTCGGACTTGATCAGCGCGGCGTACTCCTGCGGCGTTCCGCCCTGGATCTCGATACCGGCTGCCTCCAGCTTGGCCCGCACGTCGGGCAGCTTGAGCGCCGCGTTGATCTCGGCATTGAGCTTGGCGACAATCGCCTTGGGCGTGCCGGCCGGTGCCAGGAAGCCGCCATTCGTGTTGGCGTCGTAGCCCTTGAGCCCCTGTTCGTTCGCGGTCGGCACGTCCGGCAAAGACATGCTTCGCTTGCGGGTTGACACTGCAACGGCTCGCACGTTGCCGGCTTTGACCTGCGACTGGATGGCGCTGATGGTGTCGATGTAGAGCGCGGTGCGCCCGGCCAGCAGATCCGGGTGAGCGGCCGAAGAGCCCTTGTAGGGCACCAGCAGCATGGGCGCGCCGCTGGCCATGCGGAACATCTCGGCCGCCATTTCCTGCGCGCTGCCGCGGCCAGAGGTGGCCACCTTGGCCTCGCCTGGATTGGCCTTCATCCAGGCCACGAACTCGGGCAGTGTCTTGGCGGGAATCTGCGGGTAGATGGCGAACACCAGAGGAACCTCGTGGGTGTAGACGATGGGCTCGAAGCTTTTCTCCGGATCCCAGCCCAGGTTCTTGAACAGGAACTTGTTGGTGTTGTGGCTGCCGCCCACGATGCCGATGGTGTAGCCATCGGGCGCTGATTTGGCCAGGACATCCGTGCCGAGGTTATTGGATGCGCCGGGACGGTTGTCGACGATCACCGGCTGCCCCATCGAGGCCCCGATCTTGTCTCCGACGACGCGGGCAATGGTGTCGATAGCGCCGCCCGGCGGGGCGGGCACGATGATCCTGATGGCGTGGGTCGGGTAGGCCTGGGCCGATGCCAGGGTCGGAACCGCGACCAGGCACGCCGAGACGGCGAGGGTCTTGAACAGGGATGTGAGTTGCATGGTTGTCTCCTTTTGTGGTTGGGTAAATCGTCGTCAATCTTCATGAAGCGTCTGCATGTCAGCCGCGCCCGACGTAGGGCATGGCGCTGGCCATGATGGTCATGTTCAGCACGTTGGCCTCCAGCGGCAGACCAGCGATGTGGCGCACCGCGTTGGCCACGTGGTTGGCGTCCATCATGGGTTCAGATGCGACCGTGCCGTTGGCCTGCAAGACGCCGCGCGTCATGCGCTCGGACAGCTCGGTCAGCGCATTGCCGATGTCGATCTGGCTGGCCACGATGTTGAAGGCGCGCCCGTCCAGTGCCAACGCCTTGGTCAGGCCCGACACCGCGTGCTTGCTGACGGTGTAGGGCGCGGTGAAGGGGCGCGGCGTGTGCGCCGAGATCGAGCCGTTGTTGATGATGCGCCCGCCCTGCGGCGACTGGCGGCGCATCAGCCCGAAAGCGGCGCGCGCGCACAGGAACACGCCGGTCACGTTGGTGTTGAGCACGCTGAACCATTTGTCCAGCGGCAGCTCGTCCATCGGCACCGCCGGGGCGTTCACGCCGGCATTGTTGAACAGCAGATCAAGTCGGCCAAAGCTGCGCTCGATGGTGGCGAACAGCGCCTGCACACTGTCCGGGTCGCTCACGTCGGTGGGCACGGCCAGCGCCGTCTGGCCACGCGCTTCGGCCTCGGCCGCCAGCGCCCGCAACGGCTCGGCGCGACGGCCCGCCAGCACGACGCTGAAGCCGTCGTTCAACAGGCCAAGGGCCACGGCGCGGCCGATGCCGCTGCCTGCGCCGGTGATCAATGCGATCTTTTTGAGGGTGGTGGTGTTCAAAGGGAGTCTCCTGTCATGGGTATTGAATCTGCGTGGCGGGTGCTGCCCACGGTCATGGAAAACTGGCCGACGCCTGCCACGCCGCCCTGAACGACATCGCCGGGTTGCAGCGGGCCCACGCCTGCGGGTGTGCCGGTGTAGATCAGGTCGCCGGGCATGAGCGTCACCGACCGCGACAGCATGGCCACCAGTTCGGCCACTGGCCACAAGAGGCCGGACACATCGGCGCGCTGCCGTTCGATGCCGTTGACCGTCAGCCACACGGCACCCTGTCTGGGGTGGCCGCAAGCCGCAGCCGGCACCAGGGGCGTGCAGGGGGCCGAGTGGTCGAAGGCTTTGGCGGCCTCCCAAGGGCCACCGGCACGCTTGGCTTGCTGTTGCAGGTCGCGCCGCGTGAGATCGAGTCCTGCGGCATAGCCCCAGATGTGATGCGGCTCGACCTGCGCCGGGGCTATGTCCCGGCCGCCACGGCCAATCGCCACGACCAGTTCGATCTCATGGCAAAAGTCGCCGGTCGCCGGGGGATAGGGCAGGACGCCATGGGCGTGCACCACCGCGTTGGCGGGCTTCATGAACCAGGCGGGCATTTCTTGAGGCATCGCCTCGTCCTGGCTCCAGCGGTAGTTGCGGCCGATGCAAAACACGCGGCCCACAGGAAAAACCGCAGTGCTACCGGCCACTGCAACGGTGGCTGGCGCAGGCGCCGGAAAAACGAAGTCCGTCATGGCCGTCATTCGGTGGAAATTTTTCGGTCGCGGATGATCTGGGCGTAGCGCCGCCTGTCGCCTGCGATCAACTGGGCAAATTCCTGCGGTGTTGTCGCGCGCGGCACGCCGCCCAGCGACACGAAGCGCGCCCTGACGGATTCGTCTGACAAGATGCTGCGAACATCGGCGGCGATCTTCTCCACGATGGCCGGTGGCGTGCCGGCAGGGGCCAGCAAACCAAGCCAGGAGACGGCGTTGAACCCGGGGAGCACGCTTTCCGACAGCGTGGGCGCGTCGGGCAGTGCCGGCACGCGCTTGCTACTGGTCACGGCCAGGGCGCGCAGTTTTTTGGCCTTGATGTGTCCGGAGGCTTCCAGCACCGTCATGAAGGACAACTGCACATGGCCGGCGAGAAGATCGGCGATGGCCGGACCCCCGCCTCGGTAGGGCACATGAAGGATAAAAGTGCCGGTTTGTTCCTTGAACATTTCCGCCACCAGGTGCGGCGCGCCGCCGGCACCCGCGCTGCTGTAGCTCAGTTGCCCCGGCCGGGACTTGGCCAGGGCGATGAATTCGGTGGCCGTGTTTGCCGGGACGCCCGGATTGACCATCATGGCCAGCGGCAGTTCGGCCAGCAGGGAGATGGGAGCAAACGCCGTGTCCGGGTTGTACGGCATTTTGGGATACAAGGATGGATTGATCGCTTGCGTGCCAATGTTGCCCAGCAGCAGGGTGTAGCCGTCCGGCTTGGCCTTGGCGACCAGGTCTGCGCCGATCTGCCCGGCTGCGCCGCCCTTGTTGTCGATGACGACGGTTTGCCCCCAGCGCCTGCCCAGTTGCTCGGCAATGATGCGCGCGCCCGTGTCGGTTCCGCCTCCGGGCGGGAAGGGCACCACCAGGGTCACCATTCGGGAAGGGTAGGTCTGGGCGAAGGCGGGCGCGGCCGCCATCAAGCCGAGGGCGATGGCCATGGTGAGCGGGAAGTATCGGGTGAACATGGATTTGTCTCCTTGGTGTTCTTTGGCGTTCCGGGGTGTTCCGGTTTTTTTGTCAGATCAGGTGGTCAGGCTCATCGCCGGGCGCTCGCCCGCCAGGGCCTGGGCGACGCTTTCGAGCACCATCTCGCCCATGGCGGTACGGGTCTCCCAGGTGGCACTGGCGCGGTGGGCCTGCAGGGTCACGCTGTCGGACTGGCGTAGCGCCAGGGGAACGCGGGGTTCATCAACGAACACATCCAGGCCCGCACCAGCGATGCGGCCGGCCGCCAGCGCCTCGGTCAGGTCGGCCTCGTTGACCAGGCGGCCACGGGCGACGTTGACCAGGAAGCCGCGCGGGCCGAGCGCTTCGAGCACGGCCGCGTTGACGATGCCCTCGGCCTTGTCCGCCGCCGCGCACAGCACCAGCGCGTCGGCGTCATGCGCAAGGTCCACCAGGTTCGGCACGAACTGGTACGCAACGTCGTCCATGGGGTGCAGGTCGGTGTAGCTGATTGGGCAGCCAAAAGCCGCCGCCCGGGTCGCGACGGCGCGGCCCACCCGCCCCATGCCGACGATGCCAATGCGCATGCCGCTGAACCGGCGGGCCAGCGGGATGGCGCTGGGCTGGGGGTGCAGCTCCCACTGGCCGCCGCGCACGAAGCGGTCGCCGGCGCACAGGTTGCGGCAGGCCGCGATCAGCAGGCCGATGGCCAGGTCGGCGACGTCTTCGGTCAGCGCGCCCAGGGTGGCGGTGACGGGCAGGCCACGGTCTCGGCAGTACGCCAGGTCCACCGCGTCGGTGCCGACGCCGTTGACGGCCACCACCTTGAGGCCAGGCAACTGCTCCAGCATCGCTCGTGAAATGCCGGTGTGCCCGCCGGTGATCGCGGCGGCGATGGATGCGCCATGTTCACGCAGCCAGGCCTGCTGGTCCGTCACCTCGAAGAATTTGTGGACGGTGTAGAGCGATGCGAGCTTGTCGTTGATCGCGGGGATCAGGATGGGATTGAGTTGCAGGAGCCGAGGTTTCATGTCAATTCTTTCAATGGGGGCAGACGAGGCCCGATGCGTTCAAGGTGGTTTTTCGAAGATGTGGGCATGTTAGTAAATGATTGATCTATTGGTCAATATTGATGTATAAAATCAACATATATAAATTTCTTGGGTTCGACCATGGCTTCCTGGATTTCGATGGACGAGGCGTGCTGCCTTCTTGGCGTGCGGCCTCAGACGGTTTACGCCTACGTGAGCCGTGGCAAGCTGGAGGTCATGCCCGACCCGGCCGACACACGCCGCAGCCTGTACCGCGCCGAGGACGTTGCCGGCCTGGCCAAACGCAAACAGGCCGGCCGCAAACACGAGACCCTGGCCGCCAACACGCTGTTCGGCTCGGAGCCCAGCATCCCGACGGCCCTGTGCGCGTTCTTTCGCGGGCGCCCGTATTACCGGGGCCAGGATGCGGTGAATCTGGCCCGGTCAGCTACCCTGGAAGAGGTGGCTCAACTTTTGTGGGGCGCCGAGCAAGCCGTCGATTTTTCTTCCTCTGCGTCATCCATGCCGATGCGCTCGGGCAAGCCTGGGCGCGTCGCGGCTTTCACGGGCTTGGCCGCCCTGGCGGCCGACGGACATTCCACCCGCGGACGCTTGATCCGGGTGCTGCACAACGAAGGCCAGTGTCTGGTGGGTCAGTTGGCCATTTCGTTCGGTGCCCAGCCGGGGTGCGAGCCGCTGCATCTGCGCTTTGCGCAAGGCTGGAAACAATCGACCCAGGTGGCCGATTTGCTGCGAACGGCCATGGTGCTGCTGGTCGATCACGAATTGACCAGTTCAGCATTTGTCGCGCGCATTGCGGCCTCGACAGGCGCCTCGTTGCCGGCCTGCCTTCTGGCCGGATTGAGCACCCTCTCGGGTCCCTTGCATGGCGATGCCTCGGGCCGCGTCCAGGCGCTGTTCAGCGAAGTGGAACGGCTGGGCGAAGACCAGGTGGTGGCCCATTACCTGTCCACCGGCTTGCCCTTGGCAGGATTTGGCCATCACCTGTATCCCGATGGCGATCCGCGCGCGGCCGCCTTGCTGGCCTTGTTCGAGCCCCCGGAGGTGATCGCGCGCTTCATCCAGAAGGTGACGACGCTGACCGGCTTGCAGCCCAACATCGACGTGGCCCTGGCCGCCCTGGTGGCGCACCACCGCCTGCCCGTTGATGCCGCTTTTGGCCTCTTCGCAACGGCGCGAAGCATTGGACTGCTGGCGCACAGCCTGGAACAACTGGGCGTGGCGCAAGTGATCCGCCCGCGCGGGCGCTATGTGGGCCAGGCGCCTGACATGACGCAGGCCGCCCGCACTTAGGGATGTGGAAATCACCCAAACGGTTTTTGCCTTCACTGTGGCGCAGGCTGCCGAGCCTCACCCCAACTCCTTCTCTGCGCCCTGGTTAACCCTTCTGCGCTAAGGTACGCGTCCCATGAACACTCTTTTTCTCAAGCTCGGCTGGAAAACCCTGCTGCGCGATTTGCGCGCTGGCGAGTTGCGGCTGCTGATGGTGGCGGTCACGCTGGCGGTGGCTTCGCTCACGGCGGTCGGATTTTTCGCCGACCGGCTCAATGGCGGGCTCAAGCGCGACGCCCTGCAACTGCTGGGCGGCGATGCGGTCATCCGCAGCGACGGCCCGATTGCGCCGGCCTTCATTGAAAAAGCCCGGGCGCTCGGTCTGAAGGCCATCTCGACCGTCACCTTTCCGACCATGGCCCGGGCGCGCGACGAGGACGGCGGCCAAGCCAAGCTGGTCGCCTTCAAGGCCGTTCCCGAAGGCTACCCTTTGCGCGGCAGCATGAACGTGGCCGGCAGCCTGGATGAAAGCACCGCGCAGCCGACCCGCGACATTCCCGCGCCCGGCACCGCCTGGGCCGACGCCTCGCTGCTCGACGCGCTTGGGCTCAAGCTCGGCCAGCCGCTGCTGATGGGCGACGCCAGTTTCACGGTCACCCGCGTGATCGTGCAGGAGCCCGACCGGGGCGCCGGCTTCATGAGCTTTTCGCCGCGCGTGATGCTCAACGAGGCGGACGTGGCGGCCACCGGCCTGATTCAGCCGGCCAGCCGCACCAGCTACCGCTTTGCCGTGGCGGGCGATGACGCCCAGGCCGTCAAGTCCTATGTCCGCTGGGCCACCGATGAACTGAAAAAACCGGTTGCCGAAACCGGCCTTCGCGGCGCGCGGCTGGAGTCGCTGGAAAGCGGCAGTCCCGAGATGCAGCAGACGCTGGAGCGGGCCGAAAAATTCCTGAACCTGGTCGCGCTGCTGGCCGCGCTGCTCAGCGCCGTGGCCGTGGCCATCGTGGCGCGCAGCTTTGCGTCCAGGCACCTGGACGACTGCGCCATGCTGCGCGTGCTGGGCCAGCCGCAGCGCACGATTGCGCTGGCCTACGGCTTTGAATTCGTGCTGGCCGGGCTGGCGGCCAGCGCGCTGGGCGTGGCGCTTGGCTTTGCCGTGCATCACGTGTTCGTGCTGCTGCTGGCCGGGCTGGTGAGCAGCACGCTGCCGGCCGCGACCCTCTGGCCGGCGGCTTTCGGCATGGGCATGGGGCTGACGCTGCTGCTGGCTTTCGGCCTGCCGCCGGTGCTGCAGCTGGCCTCGGTGCCGCCGCTGCGCGTGATCCGCCGCGATGTCGGCAACCTCAAGCCGGTGTCGATGCTGGTGCTGGGCGTGGGCATCCTGGGCTTTGCCGCCTTGCTGATGGCCGCCAGCAACGACTTGAAGCTCGGCCTGATCGCCGTGGGCGGATTTCTGGGCGCCGTGCTGGTGTTTGCCGCTGCCAGCTACGCCGCCGTCAGGCTGCTGCGCGCCAGCGTCAACGAAACCACGGCGCCGCGCTGGCTGGTGCTGGCCACGCGCCAGCTGTCGGCCCGCCCGGTCTATGCGGTGGTGCAGACCAGCGCGCTGGCCATTGGCCTCTTGGCGCTGATGCTGCTGGTGTTGCTGCGCACCGACCTGATCAGCAGCTGGCGCCAGGCGACGCCGCCGGACGCGCCCAACCGCTTCGTCATCAACGTGCAGCCCGACCAGGGCGATGCCTTCCAGCAGGCGCTGCGGAACGGCGGCGTGAAGAAGTTCGACTGGTATCCGATGATTCGCGGCCGGCTGGTGGCGGTCAACGGCAAGGACATCACGCCCGACAACTACGAAGACGACCGCGCCAGGCGGCTGGTGGAGCGCGAGTTCAACCTGTCCAACAGCCTTGACAAGCCGGTCCACAACGAAGTGGTCGCGGGCCGCTGGACCGCCGGCGAAAAGGACGCCGTCAGCGTCGAGGAAGGCCTGGCCAAGACGCTGGGCCTGAAACTCGGCGACAGCCTGCGCTTTGACATCGCCGGCCAGGCCAGCGAGGCGAAGATCACCAGCCTGCGCAAGGTGGACTGGGGGTCGATGCATGTCAATTTCTTCGTCATGTACCCGGTGGCGCAGATGGCCGCCGAGGTGCCGGTGTCCTTCATCAGCGCCTTTCGCGCGCCCGAGCCGGCGGACCCGGTGGCCGGTACGGTTGGCCAGCCCCGGCCGCAGAGCTTTGACAACACCCTGGTCAGGGCGTTTCCGAACATCACCAATGTGGACATGAGCAGCACGCTGGCGCAGGTGCAGCGGGTGCTCGACCAGGTGATCCGGGCGGTCGAATTTTTGTTCGGCTTCACGCTGGCGGCCGGACTGGTGGTGCTGTTCGCGGCCATCACAGCGACGCGCGAGGAGCGCGCTAGAGAATTCGCCATCATGCGCGCCGTCGGCGCCCGGGCGTCGCTGCTGCGGCAGGTGCAGCGCGCCGAACTGGCGGGCGTCGGTTTGCTGGCCGGCTTCCTGGCGTCGCTGGTGTCGCTGGTCGTCGGCTGGGGGCTGGCGCGCTATGTGTTCGATTTCAGCTGGACCGGCTCGTGGAGCGTGCCGGTGCTGGGCAGCCTGGCCGGTGCCGCGCTGGCACTCGCGGCCGGCTGGTGGGGGCTGCGCGCGGTGCTCAACACGCCCGTGGTAGAAACGCTGCGCAAATCCCAATAACCCTTTCATGTCTTATGCCAATCGAAGAAACCCCCGCCGAAGCGCCGCCGTTTGAAACCCCGTTCGCCTGGATAGGCGGCGAAGAGCGCGTCAAGGCGCTGGTCGAGCGGTTCTACGACCTGATGGACCTGGAGCCCGCCTACGCTGCGCTGCGGGCCGCCCACGGCAGCACGCTGGACAACGCCAGGGAGCGGCTGTTCTGGTTTCTGTGCGGCTGGCTGGGCGGGCCGCAGCACTACACCGAGCGTTTCGGCCACCCGCGCCTGCGCCAGCGCCACATGCCGCAACACACCGGCGGCGGCAGCATCGGCATCAAAGAGCGCGACCAGTGGCTGGCCTGCATGGACCAGGCGATGGTTGAAACCGGCGTCGATGAAGCCCTGCGCGCCCGGCTGAACGCCTCGTTTTTCCAGACGGCGGACTGGATGCGCAATCGGGGCGAGTGAAGGGGGCTGGGGTTGTGCAACAGCCAGCCCTTATTCAGAGCAAGGCGGCCTTCCACCCATTCGATGGAAACTCAAGTGTTTTTGGTCGGAAAAAAAGTTTCATCATGTAACAATTGCAAGCTCACAGGAGAGCTTGCACCATGCGCCGGATATTCACGCTGATCGTCATTGTTCTCATCACGGCATGCGCCAGTCCCAAATACACCGTCGATGATGGCCGCAAGGTCAATGAAGAACTGCTCGGCCACATCCGCAGTTTTGGTGCGGGTGAACAAGTGCTGCGTCCGGCCATCTCCCGATCAGCCGCGTTGAAGGATGCAGACTGCGACACCCAGTGGGAATTGCCTTTTTCCGTCGCGACGAGTTACGACTGGACCGAAGACGAACGCGTGGCCTGGGTCAGGGGGCTGGGGGTGGATGAGCGCATCACCGTGGTTGGGGCGGCGCCTGACTCTGAGCTGAAGCTGCGCGACAAGATTCAAGACATCGCCGGCTACAGCCGCGAAAATTCCGAAAAAATGCTGCTCGCATTGGCTGAGCGGCGTGATGCGGGCAGTCCGTTCGACATCAAACTGTTCAGCGGAAAAACCCTGCGGGTCACGCCTTTCAAGGTCTGCCGGGGCTACGCCCGGCTGGCGCCGCCCAATACGCCCAAGGCGCAGGACTACCACTGGCTCTTGAGCTTGCACCCGCTTGAAGTGGCCCAAGCCAACCTGACCGAAGACGAAGCCCTGTGGGCCGTGCTGTGGACCCAGGGACTGTCCGAAGAGGGCGGGGCGCGCATGAAAGCCTACGCTTATGGCACCAGGATTGCCGGCTCGCTGTACCAGGTTTTCACCGTGGTATCAGGCCTCAAGGGCGCTGCGCTGGCTGCCAACGCGGCGGTCAGCGCAGCCCAGTCAGCAGCCGCTGCGGCCGCCACCGAAGCGCTGAAAAAACAGCTGATCGAACAGGCCAGCGCGGTAGCTGCTTCAAAACTACGCGGTGAACTGGCCAGTTCGGCCCAGCGCCTGACGCAAAACCAGGCCATCGGTGCCATGCAGCAGGCAGCGGCCAACCGGGGCTCCCTCACGGGGGTGGGCTGGGTGGCGGCTACCGTGTTTGACAAGGCTGATGCCTGGGCCTACATCCGTCTGGAAAAACTCAATGCCAACCCGCTGGCAGGCTTTTCACTGCATCAAAAACTGCTCGAACAGGGACTGACCGCCAACTCCATGGTGCTTGACGCCGAGCGCATGGCTGCCCTGAGCAAGCTGGCCGATGCGCGGGGCCGGGGCGATGAGGTGGCCGCTATTCTGGGTGGCACCAAGCCTGAAGACCTGCAGTTCGAATTGACCGACATGCCGCTGGCTGGCGCGCCCGCAGGCTTTTCCTACGATAACCCCACTGGCCTGGCCAGCGCTGGCCAGCCTTATGCCCGAGGCTTGATTGAAAGCATGCTGAGCATGCCCGTCGAGTCAGTCTCTTCCCGATAAAACCTGAAACCATCATGAACCTTGACCTGACCCGTGCGATGCGCCTGGTTTTAGCCCTGGCCCTGCCTTTGTCCCTGTCGGTCTGGGCGCAGCTGCCGCCAGACGACAAGGTTCCTGCCGAACCCGCCATCCCCGGCGCGGTGGCACCTGCCTTTGAAAATTGCCGTCCGCTGACGGACAAAGCCATGGCCGTTGACCTCAAAGCCGCCACGGCGCAATCCCAAAAGCGTGAACTGTCCGAGCAGCTGCGGCTTTATGAAGAGGCGGTTGCCGTGTGGTCGCAGGCGGTGGCGCAGTGCGACGGGCGTGCCAGGAACCGGGCACAGCGCAATCTGGCCGACAGCCAGAAAGTGCGCACCAGCCTGAGTGAGCAACAGGGGGCTGGCCCCCAGTGCGAAGCCGCCCACAAGGATGCCGGCACCCTTCAGGAAATGGCCAGGCAAGCGTTGAGTGAGCGCCGTTTTGATGAAGCGGCCATGCTGTTTCGCAAAACCGAAAGCAGGTGGGATATGGCTTCCGAGCGTTGCACCGGAACACAGCAGGAAGTCGCCAGCCGCCGGCGTGAGCAGGCAGAAATGGACAGTCACAATGCCGAGTATTGCGCCCCGCTGTTTGAAAAGGCCCGTGAACAGCATCAAAAACTGCGTGCCTCGGCCGCTGGCCTGTCGCGTGAGGAAAAACACGATGCTTCTCAAGTCGCTGAAACCCTTTGGCGTGAAGCCCTGGTGCAATGCAAGGGACCGGTTTTAGACACGGTTCGCAACAACGCCCAAACGCTTGCGCGCGAACGAGGCACGCCCTGGGTCGCCCGCAGCGCGCCAGCGGCCTCGTTCACCGCAGCGGCTCCGGCACCTGTACCCAGACTGGCGTCCGGTAGCGATGGCAAGCTCGGCCCTGTTAGCCTGGCGCCCCCGGCGACTGCGGCTAGCGTGGTGGCGGCCAGTGGGGTAAAACCCGTCATGCCCGACGCACAACCGTCCGAATTCACTTCGGGCACCACGCGCTTTAGCGGGAATTTCGTTCGCGATGCCGATGGCCTTGGCTATTCGGGAGCGGGAAATATCGCGTGGGCCAATGGCGACCGCTATGAAGGCTCGCTCGTCAAGGGCCTGCGCCACGGCAAAGGGATGTTCACCTGGGCAAACGGGCAGCGCTACAACGGCGACTGGATCAATGACCAGCCTGAAGGCCAGGGCAGCTTGCAGTTTGCGGGGGGTAATCAGTACGAAGGCCGCATCAACAACGGCCAGCCCCAAGGGCAGGGCCGCATGCGTTATGCATCCGGTGACACCTACACCGGACAATTCAATGCGGGTATTCCGCAGGGCCGTGGCATCTACATCTGGAGAAACGGCCAGCAACTGGAGGGCGAATGGAAAAACCAGCAGCTCAACGGTCAAGGCCGCATGGCGTTTTCCTCCGGCGACACCTATGTGGGTGAGTTTGTCAATGGAAAGCCTGCCGGGCAGGGCCGCTACCACTGGAGCAACGGAGACGAATACACAGGGCAATGGAAGGCAGGCGAAAAGCACGGCCAAGGCACTTTTGTCTGGAAAAACGGTGACCGCTGGGAAGGTCTTTACGAAGCTGATGAGCAGACCAGTGAGGGAAAGCTCACGCAGAAAGACTGAATCCTTCCGCCGGAAATGGCGAGTTTTTGATTTTTTCGTAACGGCTCAGCTTTTCCCGATTTGCTCCCGCCCCTGGGCTGGAGCGGCTCCGCTCTGGCCTCAGGCTTCGCGCACAAAGGTCACCACATGGTCCACTTCGGCCCGAATGCCGACCCACTCGCCAACGGCGTGGTTGTGGTGGCTGGGCACATGCGCCAGCAGGGCCTCGCCGCTGGCCAGCTGCATCGTGTAGAGAAACTCCGAACCCCGAAATGCCTTGCGGACAATCTTCGCCTTCACTGGCGACGTGTCGTCATGCACGATGTCGTCGGCGCGCAGCAGCACGTCGCATTCGCCCTGGGGGTAGCTTGACGGCAGCGGGCATTCATCCTGTCCGACCAGGTCGCCGAGCGGGGTGCGCGCCACCACGCCGCTGCCCTGGTGCGTCAGCGTGGCCGGAACGAAAACGCCGTGGCCAATGAAGTCGGCCACAAAGCGGGTTGCCGGCCGGTGGTAAAGCGCATAGGCATCGTCCCACTGGTGCAAATGCCCTTCGTGCATCACGCCGATGCGGTCGCCGATGGCAAAGGCTTCGAGCTGGTCGTGGGTCACGAACAGGGCCGTGGCGCCGGCGGCTTTCAATATGCCGCGCACCTCATGCGCCAGCCGCTCGCGCAAATCAACATCGAGATTGGAAAAGGGTTCGTCGAGCAGCAGCAGGCGCGGCCCGGGTGCCAGCGCCCGCGCCAGCGCCACGCGCTGCTGCTGCCCGCCCGACAGCTCGTGGGGAAAGCGCTTGTGGGCATGGCCCATGCCGACCAGTTCCAGCACCTCGTCCACCCGCTGGCTGCGGGTGGCGGCGTTCAAATGCGTGAGGCCGAACGCGACGTTGCTGGCGATGTTCAGGTGCGGAAACAGTGCGTAATCCTGAAACACCATGCCGATCTTGCGCGACTCGGCGGGTACATGGAGCCTGGGGCTGCTGACGAGTTCTTTCGCCAGACGGATGGTGCCCGCATGGGCGCGCTCCAGGCCCGCGACGGCCCGCAGCAAGGTGGTCTTGCCGCAACCCGATGGACCAATCAGCACGCCAATTTCGCCAGCTGCCAGACTGAACGACACGCCATCGACCGCCGCGTGGGCGCTTCCTGCGTAATGCACACCGAGTTGAGTGACTTCGAGAAACATCGTTCGATTGTAGATGATTAAAATTCTCATTTGCAGTAACTGGCTGCAAACACCACGGCGTACGCGGGCGAGGCCTCATGGCCTGCACCGGCGATGGCCTTTTATCGGGTCTTTATGCTTCGCCGACTCTTTTTTCGCTTTCTTCCTTCTGCCTTTTTGTTGCTGGTGGTCGCGCTGCTGACGCTGCCGGTATTGGCCGTGGTGCTGTCCTGGCTGGCGTTCGACAGCGAGGCGCGTTCCATCCTGACCCAGATGCTGCAGACGGTGTTGCCCGACTACACCTGGACATCGCTGCTGCTGTGCCTGCTGGTGGGGGCGGGCGTGGCCGGCGTCGGCATGGCCACGGCCAGCGCGGTGACGCTGTTCGAGTTTCCGGGCCGCCGCGTCTTTGAGTGGGCCTTGCTGCTGCCGCTGGCCATGCCGGCCTATGTGCTGGCCTACGCCTACACCGATTTTTTGCAATACGGCGGGCCGCTGCAGACCGCGCTGCGTTCGGCCTTCGGCTTGCAGGGGCGCCTGCTGCCCGAGGTGCGCAGCCTGGGTGGCGCGGTGCTGGTGTTCACGGCGGCGCTGTATCCGTATGTCTATCTGCTGGCGCGCACCGCCCTGTCGGAGCGCGCCGCGCACCTGATGGAAGCCGCCCGGCTGCTGGGCGCGCCGCTGTCCCGGCGCATTCGCCAGGTGGCGCTGCCGCTGGCGCGTCCGGCCGTGGCCGCCGGCGTGGCGCTGGCGCTGATGGAGACGCTGGCGGATTTTGGCGTGTCCAGCTACTTCGGCATCCAGACCTTCACCGCCGGAATCTACAAGGCCTGGCTGTCGATGGACAACCGCATGGCGGCCGCGCAACTGGCGACTTTGCTGCTGATTTTTGTCGCGGTGCTGCTGCGCATCGAGCACAGCGCCCAGCAACGCATGCGCTTTGCCGCCGGCCGGGGCGCGCGCGCGGGGTCTGCCGATGCCGCGCCGGTGCAACTCAAGGGCGGTCGGGCGGCGCTGGCCTGGGTTGTCTGCGCCGCGCCGATTGCGTTTGGCTTTGTGCTGCCGGTGCTGTTCATGCTGCGCCCGCTGGTGCTCGGCTGGGACAACCTGCTGTGGGACCAGTTTGCCAGCTGGACGCTCAACAGCCTGCGACTGGCCAGCCTGAGCGCCGTGCTGGCGACGGCGCTGGCCATGGGCCTGGCGTTTGCGGTGCGGCGCCAGCCCGATGCGCTGACCAGGGGCATGGTGCAACTGGCCAGCCTGGGCTATGCCGTGCCAGGCGCCGTCATCGTGGTCGGCCTGCTGTTGCCGGTCGGCTGGCTGCAGGCCGCCGCACCGCAAACCGGCGCCGGCTACTGGGTCACGGCGACCGTGCTCGGCGTGGTCTGGGCTTATCTGGTGCGCTTTTGCGCCGTGGCGCTGCAAAGCATCCAGAGCGGCTATTCGCGCATTCCGTCCAGCTTTGATGACAGCGCCCGCATGCTCGGCACCACCGGCGCCGGCCTGCTGGCGCGGGTGCATTGGCCGCTGCTCAGGCGCTCGGTGGCGGTGGCGGGCTTGCTGGTGTTTGTCGATGTGATGAAGGAGCTGCCGGCCACGCTGGTGCTGCGCCCCTTCAACAGCGACACCCTGGCCGTGGTCACCTACCAGCTGGCGCGCGACGAGCGCCTGGGCGAGGCGGCCCTGCCGGCATTGGCGCTGGTGCTGGTGGGCCTGCTGCCGGTGGCGTTGCTGAGCCGCACCCTGCGCTCGAAGTAGCCGGTTTTCATCGGCGCTGGCGCCCGGCTGTAGGCATGAGACTACCCGCTGCGTACCTTCCTGCCTACCGGTTCCTGACGGCTTCATGGCTACTATTTGTCATCTGTAAGCAGGGCTTGTGGCCTTGTGGAGTTCCCGGGGACTCAAAACAGACCGTCAACATTTTCGAGGAGAAAACATGAACCAAGATCGCGTGGAAGGTAACTGGCTTCAATTCAAAGGCAAGGTCAAGGAGCAGTGGGGCAAGCTGACCGATGACGATCTCGATGTCATCGCCGGCAAGCGTGACCAGTTGCTGGGCAAGATCCAGGAGCGTCATGGCGTCACGCTGGAAGAGGCTGAAAAGCAGCTCAAGGACTGGCACGAACGCAACCCCACCAATTTCTTTGAGCGCTACTGAGCGACTGCTCGCCAAAGCGCCTCTGTCAAGCTTGCAAAATTACCAAGGATTCATTATGAAAAACAAACTTCTTATGCTGACCGTCGCCATGTCGTGTGTGTTTGGCGGCAATGCGATGGCATTGACCAAAGCCGAATACAAGACCCAGAAAGACCAGATCAGCGCCGACTACAAGGTCAATCGCGACAAATGCAGCACCTTGAAGGACAACGCCAAGGACATCTGCGTGTCCGAAGCCAAGGGCATGGAAAAAGTCGCCAAGGCCGAACTCGAAGCCCAGTACAAGCCCAGCGTCAAGCACACCCGCGATGTCGCCATGGCCAAGGCTGACGCGGCCTATGACACCGCCAAGGAAAAGTGCGATGACCTGGCCGGCAATGCCAAGGATGTCTGCGTCAAGGACGCCAAGGCAGTGCATGTGAAAGCCAAGGAAGATGCCAAGGTCGCCAAGGTGGCTGCCGATACCACGGTCAACAAGGCCGAAAAAGTGAACGAAGCCAAGAAAGACGCCAACGCTGAAAAGCGTGAAGCCGATTACAAGGCCGCCAAGGAGCGCTGCGACAGTTTGGCTGGCGCCGCCAAGGACACTTGCCAGGCTGACGCCAAGGCCAAGTTCGGCATGTAATGCACGCCTGATTGCTCGTCAGGGCAAGCAAGGCCTGCGGCTTCAACATCCTGAAAATCCCGGCACTGTGCAAGCAGTGGCGGGATTTTTTTTTGATACAGCTTGTCGCTATTTTTTTAATAGCTGTCAATGCAGGTGGAATAAGCGCAACCGGCTGATTCAGGCATGACGTAAGCCAGTAGAGCAGGGACGTGCTTCACCATGGCTGTTTGAAAGGCATTGCCCTTGACCATGGCTGCGCTGGAAATCAAGTCCTGCCGACAGCCTTTTTTATGATCAAATAGGCCTTTTGCGCTTGTCCTGTAAGCAGCATTAGCTATTAAAATAATAGCAAGCAAGTTTTTGGAATAAGGTGCATCATTCGGTAAATTTTGCCAATCGCAATGTTTTTGCACGGCAGGGCTTGAGTGGGGCGCAGGCATCGGACGCATTGCTGCGGAGTTGCCGGCGAGCCTTGAAAGGCTTCTTTCTCTTGGCCTGGTTTCTCATCGTCATGAAAATGTCTTTTGAATGCAGAATGAAATGATCTCAAGCCTGAATGCGTGTTCTTTCATTGGCGGCAATGCCCCTCTTCAAATGCCTGAAAAACTGACCGAACCTGTTTTGGCGCCGCCCGTGCCGGAATTTTTGGCTCATGGCGGCGAGATGGGCGCCCTCATCAGCGCTCAGGACTGGAGCGGAACCGCGCTGGGTGCGCCTGCCAGCTGGCCACGCACTCTCAAGAGCATGCTGGCCACACTCCTCAGCAGCCCCCAGCCCATGATCATCGGCTGGGGCTCGGACCTTCTTTCATTCTTCAACGACAGCTACCGCCCCATGCTCGGCCTGCGCTTTGACGGTTTGTCCGGCCGGCCCGCCGCCGAACAATGGACTGCTTCATGGGCCGAACTTGAGCCGATGGCGAAGAAAGCACTGGGCGGTGAGGGTTCGCACTACGAGAACATGCCCTTCACCCTGACGCGCAACGGTTACACGGTGCCGACCTGGTGGACGCTTTCCTTCATGCCATTTCGCGATGACGATGGTGCTGTGGTCGGCGTCTATTGCTTTCCCATCGAGACCACGCAAAACGTGCTGATCGAGCAGCGCAGGGAGCAAGAGCAAAAACGGCAGGCGTTTCGGGTGAAGCTCGGCGATGCCCTGCGGGACGCGATTGAGCCGAAGTCGCTGATGATGGCCGCAGCCGAAAAGCTCGGCGTGCACCTGCACGCAGCTTGCGTCGGCCATGGCGAAATTGATGCGTCGGGCGAGCGGGTGCAGATTCACCATGCCTGGATGGCCGAAGGTTCCCCCGCCTTGGTGGGCGCCCACCCGCTTGATATCTACGGGCCGGCGGTGATTGCCGGCTTGCGGGCCGGCCGGACCGTGGTGGTGAACGACACTGCCAGCGACCCGCTCACGGCCTGGGCGGCTTGCGATGCGGCTGGCGGGTCAATCGCTGCCCGGGCATTCGTTGCCGCCCCCTTGGTCAAGAACGGCCGTCTTGCCCTGATCTTTTTTGTGCTTGATCCCCGGCCACGCCTCTGGACGCATGACGAGAAGGCGCTGGTCGAGGAAGTCGCCGAGCGGACCTGGACTTCGCTGGCGCGGCTGCGTGCAGAACTCGACGTCCACCAGATGAACAGAACGCTCGACCAGCGCACGACCGAATTGTTGCGCGCCGAGACTGCGCTGCGGCAATCGCAAAAGCTTGAGGCGCTGGGCCAGCTCACGGGTGGGGTCGCCCATGACTTCAACAACCTTCTGGCGGTGATCAGTTCCTCGGTCGAGTTGCTGCGCAGTAACAAGCTTCCCGTGGAGCGCCACGGCTATTACCTGGACCTGATTTATGACACGGTGGGCCGCGCCGTGAAACTCACCGGGCAGCTGCTGGCTTTCGCCCGGCAAGAGCCTCTGAGCCCCGAGGTGTTCGACGTGGACCTGCAGGTGCAAGTCGTGGTCGATCTGGTGCGCCCGCTGATGGGCAGGCAGGTCAATATCCTTTATCAGCCCTGCGGCCGAAACGCCTGTGTCGCCGAGGCGGACATCAACCAGTTTGAAACCGCGCTGGTCAACCTCGCCATCAACGCGCGGGACGCGATGAGCGCAAACGGCCAGCTCATCATCAACGTGCAGCAGACCGGCAGCCTGCCGGCTGGCCCGGGCCACGGCCCCCGGGCAGGGGATTTCATTGCCATTTCGGTCAGCGACACCGGCTGCGGCATTGCGTCCGAAAAACTGGAGATGATTTTCGAGCCCTTCTACACCACCAAAGCGGTGGGCAAGGGCACAGGCCTGGGCCTGAGCCAGGTGTTCGGCTTTGCCAAGCAGTCAGGCGGTGCGGTCCATGTCCGCAGCGAGCTGGGCAGGGGTTCTGTTTTTACCCTTTACCTGCCACGCGCCGAGAGCGAACTCCCCGCAAAAGCATGGGCGCAATGTCCAGAGCAAGGCGCTGATGACGGGGGCTTGGGCGTGCTGGTCGTGGAGGACAACGAAACCCTGGCACAGATGACCTGCGAGATACTGGACGCCCTGGGTTACCGGACGGTCTGGGCGGTCAATGCAGCGTCCGCGCTGGCCCTGCTGGCCGGTGGCAAAAACCGCTTTGACCTGGTTTTCTCCGACGTGGTCATGCCTGGCATGAACGGGATCGAGTTCGGTGAGCAGGTGCGCAAGCATCATCCCGGGCTTCCCGTGGTGCTGGCCAGCGGCTACAACGCGGTCATGGCCGAACAGGGGCCGCATGGGTTTGAACTGATCTTGAAACCCTACACGACCGATACCCTGGTGCGGGTCTTTCGCAAGGCCATCGCGGAGCAGACATTGCCGCCGGTCTTGTCGGGCAGTGATGCGGCTGGGTAAAGCAGAAAAAAAACCCGCCATGCCAGGCTGCGTGCGGGTTTTGAGAGCGTCTGATTTCATCAAATGGTGCCACCAACAGGAATCGAACCTGTATCTAGCGCTTAGGAGGCACTCGTTCTATCCGTTGAACTATGGCGGCACGTCTTGGCAAGTTGCGAAGAACGGGAATTGTATGCGCTGAACGGGCGTTATTGAAAGGCTGGCAGGTGCCGATTCAGTCGTAGGGAATGGTGAAGATCAGGTCCACCGCGCTTTGCTGGCCGGCCTGGGCGCGAAGGGTGAAGCGCCGCGACAGGTCATAGAACACAAACAGCGTTCCCAAGGCGCCCGAAATACTGCGTTCATAAGCCGCATAAAAGTTGCGCGAAAAGCGCTTGCCCAGCGTGACGGCGCCGCCCGTGGTGGTGCCGTCCGCATTGCTGGACGCGCCCCGGAACGACAGCTCGTCCAGCCCCAGCGAGGCGGCCAGCCCGCCCGACATGCCGCCGCTTTTGCTGCCCAGCAGGGCGAGCGCGGCCTGCTGCAGCAGGGCCGCTTCGGCGCCGCCCGAGGCCGAGGCCCGGCCGACCACCAGCCACGACAGCTTTTCGGCGTCCGGCAACTCGGGCTGCGCATACAGCCGCACGCTGGGCAGCAGCGCGGTGCCGGTGATCTGTACGCCGACGCGCTGCGTGAGGTTGGGGCGTATCGCCAGAATGTCGAGCGCCGGGTTGTCAATCGCTCCGGTAAAGCGAATCACGCCCTGCTCGACATCGAGGCGCTGGCCGTAGGCGCGGTATTGCCCGCCAAAGGTTCTGACGGTGCCCAGCAGGCGCGGGTCGCTGAGCGAATTGCCGCTGAGCGCCAGCATGCCGCGAATCCGCGTGTCAATGCCCTTGCCCTGAATCCGGAAATCGCGTCCCAGGTCGATGTCCACCGCCAGCTTGAGCGGCCGGGCGGCCTTGTCGGTGGTTTGCGCGCTGGTTTGCGACGGTGCCTTCTGGCCTGTCGCCGCGCCGCTGGCGGTACGCACGACCACATCGTCGCCCAGTTGCGGCGTGCCTTCGTCGGGCAGCAGGATGCGCGCCTGGTCAATCACCAGCTTGCCGGTGAGTTCGGTTTGTTCGCCCTTGAGGCTGGCCTGCACATCGCCCGAGACCGTCAGCTGCCGATCGGTGCGGATGCTGGCGCGTAGCTGCTGCAGTTTGGCGTCGAGCTGCACCTGGGGTTTGCCGGCTATCCAGCCGGCTTCACCCTGCGCCGTGAGGCTGCCGCCGGTGCCTTTGTCGCCTGCGCCCTGCAAGGTGAATTCGCTGATGCGCATGCGCGTTCCGTCCAGCCGGGCGCGCAGGCGGCCGTTGCCGAACTCGATGCCATCGACGACCGAACGCAAGGCCAGGTCATTGGCCTGCAAATCACCTGCCAGGCTGGGGGCGGCACGGGTTCCGCTGATGGCGATATCGGCCCCCAGCGAGCCGCGCAGCCGCCAGCCCGGTGGCGCCAGCAATGACCAGACGCCGATGCGCGGCAACTGCGCGCGCACCTGGCCGCTCAGCGGTGCCTCGGCAGGCCAGAGCCAGCCACCCACGCCTTGCCCGCCGGGTGCGCGAAACAGTCGCGTTTTGAGCTGGCCGCTGGCCGTGCCGGCGCGTTCGCTGTCCCAGACCAGGGCAAGCGTCAGGGCGTCCCCCAGGGTTTCCAGTGAAATCCGCGCCTGCTTGACGCCGGCGGCCACCCGCGCGGGGTTGCCTTGCACGCCTTCGGCCTGCACCGTGATGTCGCCGCTGCTGCGCGCCAGGCTGGCATTGAGTTTGAGAGTGTTACCGAGCACGGCATCCCATTGGCCGTCAAACACCATGCTGCCGCCCAGGCCCGCCCCCTTCATTTGCGGACCGGCCAGCAACTCGATCCAGGCAATCGGCAAGCCGGTGAGCTTGCCGGCCGTCACCAGTTCGCCGGGTCGCCAGCGCACGGGTTGCCACGACAGCGTGGCCTGGGACGGCGCAGCAGTAGATGCATTGCCGGGTGGTGCTGTCAACAGCGCTTCGCCAGCGCCACTTTCAAAGGCTCCGCCGCCAGCGCGTGCCGGTGTCCACTTGAGCGGCACCGGGCTGCGGGTGGCAAGCCGCCATGCGCCGCTGCCCAGGGCCGGGTCTTCAACGCTCAGGCTGAGTTGCTTGAGCAGACCCTGCCAGGCTGATTCGCCCAGCGGCGCATTGGCATTGCCCGCCGGTTTCAGTCGGCCACCATCGGCTGACAATTGCAGTGCGTAGCGGCGCTGGTCGATTTCGACCCGGCCCTGCGCGCCCAGCTGCGCCTGGCTCAAGCGGCCGGACAGCGTGGCTTGCAGTTCGCGGACCTTGAGCAGGCTTGGGCTTGCTGCTGCGGGCGTGATTGGCGTGGCCGGCGTGACTTTGGCCTGTGTTGCCGCCTTGGGCGTGGCCGCAATCCAGTCCAGCGAAGGCATGTCCAGCCGCGCCTGCAGGGCCGGGTCCTGCCAGCCGCCTTGCCATGTTGCTTGCAGTTCGGCGCTGCCGCTGGCCGAAGCGTTCAACACCGTGGCTGGCATGCCGGGGAGTTTTTGCAGCCAGCGCAGGGCCTGGCCGGCATCGCGGCCGTGCAGGTTCAATTCACCGTTGCCGCTGGTTTTGCGCAATTCGCCATTGAACCGGGCGTCCAGGCCGGGGGCCGTCAGTGCCAGCTTGCCCTGGCCGCCTTTTGCTGTGGGCTGGACTTCGAACTGGCCGCTCAGTTCGGCGTCGTCGGTGCGCACCCGCAGGGCCGACAGCGCCAGGGTGCCGCCCGCCTGTTGCGGATTCCAGCTGCCGGTGGCCTTGGCGTCACGCAGGCGCAGTTGCTGCAGGAAATTGTTCTGGCCGGAATGGGTTCCGGGCGCTGGCCTGTTACCCGGTTTGCCTGCGCCTGCCACGGCCTGAACGCTGGCATCAAAGCGCGCGCTGGCACCCTGGCCGCTGGCCTCGGCCCGGCCGTCCAGTGGCAAGGGCGCGAGTTGGGTATGCAACTTGGCCGGATTAATGCGTTTGAGCGTGGCTTTCAGTTGCCAGGCCTGCGCGGGCGCTGCAGGGACTGCCGTGTCGGGCTTGTCGGCCGGTGGTGGCCGGGTCCATTCGCCGCTGGCCAGCAGTTCGCCGCCGCCCAGTTGCGCCTTGAGGCTGCGCACCATGGCTGTGCCATTGACCCATTCGCCCTGGGTTTCCAGTTGTTCCAGCGGCAGGCGTTTCTGGTCCCACGGGCCGGGCAGGGCATTGGCCAGTTGCATTTGCAAGGCCCAGGCCGGGCTGGCGGCGGGGGTTTTGCTTTCAAGCGGCCGAACGCTGGCGCTGCCGGTCAGCAGGGTTTGCGGCATGTCTGGCAACAAGGCCGCGATGTCCAGGTCGCGGAAGGTGGCATCGGCTTGCGGCAGGGGCTGCGCCGCCCACGGCATGACGCGGGCGCTGGCGCTGGCCTGGGGTTGCGGCACAGGTTTTTTGGCATCGGCGGCTGGGGGCGTCGTCATCTGCAGTTCGGCCTTGACCAGCAACTCGGTCAGCGGGCCGCTGGCCGTGGCCTGGAATGCCAGCGGAACCGATGCCGGATTATTCGCAATGGCAACATCGAGCGCACCCGACAAGCTGGCGTCCAGCGTCAACGGGCCGGCTGCCGTCAGGGCGGCGCGCCCGCTGTAGCGCCCGTTGGCGACCTGCACGCTTTTCAGGTCAAGCTGATGCTGCAGGCCGGTGTAGAGATAGCTGCCTGCTATTTCGGATGCGGTGAATGCGGTCTTGCCTGTGTATTCAAACTGGCCCACCGAGAATTCGTCCAGCGCAACCTGCAAGGGAAGACCCAGCGCGTTGGGCGGGGCGGTTGGCATGGGCGTTGGCGCACGCTCGTCGGTGACCTGCACACTGGCGGCGGTAAAGCGGTCGAGCTTGAGCCTTCCCTGCAGCAATGACCAGGCCTGCCAGGCCAGGCTGACATCGCGGGCATTGACGGTGATGCCGTCTTGCTGCCAGTCCAGCTGGTCAATATGGCCGCCGGCCCGCAATGATCCCGTGGCACTCTCGAACGTCAGCGGCTGCGACTTGCCGGCCCAGCGCAGCGCCGTGTCCAGCGAGCCTTCGGTTCCGGCCCACCACCACAGGGTGCCTGTTGCGCCGACGGCCAGCGCAACCACGCCGGCCGTGGCCCATGCAGCGCCTTTCAGCCATCGCCGTATGGGCTTGGCCGCAGGCGCTGCCTTCTTGTTTTTAGGCTTGGGTTTGTTCGAGGTGGCCATCAGAAGACAAAGCCCACGCTGATGTGCAGGCGCGCCTGCCTGACCTTCAGGCCATAGGCCAGGTCAATCTGCAACGGTCCAATCGGGCTTCTCCAGCGCACGCCGGTGCCGATGCCGAAGGAAGGGCTCAGGTCTTGCGGCTTGTCGGCCACGGCACCGGCGTCGATGAATACCGTGTGCTCGAACTCGCTGGGCCGACCCTTGAGCGTGATGGGCCGCTGCCACTCGACGCTGCCGACCGCCAGGTAGCGGCCGGGACCGATCACGCCGTTGGCCAGCTTGATGCCGATGTCGCGGTAGCCGTAGCCGCGCACCGTGTTGTCGCCGCCGGTGCGAAACAGCTGGGTGGCCGGGATGTTGGCCGTGTCCCTGGCCAGCACGGCGCCGGCTTCCGCGCGCATGGCGATGCGGCCGCGCTCCAGCGGCTTGATGCCCATCCAGCGGCCCACCGTGCGGGTAAACGGCTGGCGGTCTTTGCCCAGTGTGGTGCCGGCACCCAGCTCGAAGCCAAGGGCATAACCCTTGGCGGGAAACGGCAGGCTGTCAAAGTAGCGGCCGGTCCAGACGTAATTGGCCGTCAGCGCCGAGCCGTCGCCGGTATCGGCTGCGGAATTGCCCAGCAGGCCCGCGCCCTGAACATTGGCGCGGTCGTATTGCACATAAATGTTGCGGTCGATCCGGTCGCCGGCCTGCGACCGGCCAAACCGCAGCCGCTGCGCCTGGGTGATCAATTCATTGTCATTGATCCGCTCGACGCGGCCCAGCACCCCCCAGCGCCAGTTCGCTTCATCCGGGATGGAGGTCCATTCGGTCTGGACAAAGGGCGATTTTTTCTCCAGCTGCAGCTTGGTGACGGCGCGCCAGCCGATGCCCGGCACCCGGTGATGCGTGTGCTCCACCGATGCACGCGGCCCGCTGTCGGTGGTCATGCCCACGCCCAGAACGACCTTTTGCAGCTTGGCTTCACGCACCTGCACCTGCACGGGAACAGCCAGCGGGTCGTTCTCGGGGTTGATGAAGACATAGGCCGAATCAAAATAACCGCTGGCAGCCAGCCGCTGCTGCGCCTGCACCAGCTGGTTCAGGTCGTAAATATCACCCTGGTTCAGGCGCGCCAGTCGCGGCACCAGCGCCGGGTCGTAGCGTTCCACGCCGCTGACCTGCATCGGGCCGAGCCGGTACAGCGGCCCCGAGTCCAGATCGACCCTCAGGCTGGCGATGCGGCCTGGGGCATCCACGTCGGCCAGGCTGCCGGCCAGCTTGCCGGCCGGGTAGCGGCGGGCCACCAGTTGCCGCAAGGCCTGGGTCTTGGCGCTGCTCCAGGCGTCCTGGGTAAAGCGCAGCCCTGTCGGCAAGCGCCAGTCGCGCTCTATTTCAGTGCGCTGGGCCGTCGCGTCGGCGTCCGGCGAGACGGCAATGTCGCCCGCAAAGGTGATGGCCACCGGGCCGATATTCGTGGCTTGTCCGGGATCAACGGCCACCACGATGACGGGGTGTTCGTTGACGCCGCCTTCGCGGGTGATGCGGATGTCGGGGCTGAAGTAGCCGAGCGTGCCGACCAGGTTGCGCACATTGCGTTCGGCCAGCACGATCAGGCGCGCCAGTTCGGCTTCATCCAGATCGGTGACGGCACGGTAGCGTTGCAGTTCAAGGTGTTTTTCAAGCAGTTCCTGCACCTCTGCCGGGGCGCGAACGGCAATGTCAAACGCGGTGACCTCGGGCGCGGCGCTGGTCGGGCCGACAGCGCCTTGCGGCGTGTCCACGGGTTCGATTTTTTCGGGGGGAGGTGCCGGTGGCGGCGCGGTTTGCTGGACGCTGGACGGCGGCGTCGATCCGGAAGACATGGACGTGCTGGCGGGCGATACTGGCGCGGCGGTTTGCGCGCTGGCTGCAGGCCCCAGGAGCAGGGCCGTCAAGGCAACGCAGGTGAAAGCAAGGCGGGAGGGCGCTGGCATCACCCCTGCGGCCGTTCGCGCGTGGTAGGTACTGAAATGGGTCACGCGCCCGAGTTTACGTTGACATCATTTCGAGAGCAGCCGGATTGCTTCCTCAAGCCCTTTGAGGGTCAGGGGGTACATGCGCTGGCCCATCAGCTGCTGGACCACGCCGATGCTCTGGCGGTATTGCCAGATGCCCTGCGGCTCCGGGTTGATCCAGGCAAACTTTGGAAAGGCGCTGGTCAGCCGCTGCAGCCATTCGGCGCCGGCTTCCTCGTTGTTGTATTCCACGCTGCCGCCGGCCTGCAGGATTTCGTAGGGGCTCATGGTGGCGTCGCCGACAAAGATCAGCTTGTAGTCCTTGTTGTACTTGCGGATGATGTCCCAGGTCGGAAACTTCTCGGCAAAGCGGCGGCGGTTGTTTTTCCACATGAAGTCATAGACGCAGTTGTGGAAATAGTAAAACTCCAGGTGCTTGAATTCGGCCTTGACGGCGGAGAACATTTCCTCGACGCGGTGGATGTGGTCGTCCATGGTGCCGCCGACGTCCATCAGCAGCAGCACCTTCACATTGTTGTGGCGCTCGGGAACCATCTTGATGTCCAGCCAGCCGGCGTTGGCGGCGGTCGAGCGGATGGTGTCGTCCAGGTCGAGTTCCTCCTGGTTGCCCTGGCGGGCAAACTTGCGCAGGCGGCGTAGCGCGACCTTGATGTTGCGCGTGCCGAGTTCCTGCGTGTCGTCGTAATCCTTGTAGGCGCGCTGGTCCCAGACTTTCACCGCGCTGCGGTTGCGGCTTTTTTCCTGGCCGATGCGGATGCCCTGCGGGTTGAAACCGTTGGCGCCGAAGGGCGAGGTGCCGCCGGTGCCTATCCACTTGCTGCCGCCTTCGTGGCGCTCTTTTTGCTCTTCAAAACGCTTCTTCAGCGTTTCCATCAGCTCGTCCCAGCCCATCTTTTCGATCTTCGCCTTGTCCTCGGGGCTCAGTTCAAGCTCCAGGTTCTTGCGCAGCCATTCCAGGGGAATGTCCCTGGTGAAGTCGGCAATCATCTCCACGCCCTTGAAATAGCTGGCAAAGGCGCGGTCGAACTTGTCGTAGTGCTTTTCGTCCTTCACCAGCACGGTGCGGCTCAGGTAATAGAAGTCGTCGATCTTGTAGGCGCCTTCGCTGATCTCGCCATCGGGACCGTCCGCCTTGCCGCTGTTGGGGCCGACCACGCCGGCCTGCAGCGCTTCGAGCAGCATCAGGAATTCCTTAACCGAAACCGGCAGTTTGGCCGAGCGCAGGGTGTAGAAAAAATCAATCAGCATGGTGTAGTCAAAACCTCAATGGTGCGGCTTGCCGAGCAGGTACAGCAGCTGCGCTTTCACTTCGGGCCATTCACCGCTGCGCAGGCTGTACATCACGGTGTCGCGGATGGTGCCGTCGCGGCGCAAGGCGTGGCCCCGGATCACGCCGTCTTTCTTGGCGCCCAGCCGCTCAATCGCCGCTTGCGAGGCAAAGTTGAAATTGTCGGTTCGCCAGCCCACCACGTTGCAGCCCAAGGTTTCAAACGCATGTGTGAGCATCAGCAGCTTGCAGGTGGTATTGGCGTGGGTGCGCTGGCAGCGAGCGGCATACCAGGTGTAGCCAATCTCGACGCGCCTGACCGCCTGAAGAATGTCGTGGTAGCTGGTGCTGCCCAGCACGGTTCCGCTGGCCTGGTCACGCACCGCAAAAGCAAGGCGGTTGCCATCCTGCCTGGCTGCCAGTGCGGCTTCAATATAGGCTTGGGTTTGCTCGGGCTCGGGCACCGAGGTGACGCGCAGCTTCCAGAGTTCTCCATCGGCAGCCGCCGCACGCAGCCCGGCTTCGTGCTCCAGCGCCAGCGGGACGAGTTCCACGCCTCGCGTTGCCAGGGTGACTGGCTGGACAAAGTTCATGGTGTTTCGCTTTTCTTTTCAGTGTCAACGGTTGTTGCGCTGCATGAACACCAGTTTTTCAAACAGCGTCACGTCCTGCTCGTTCTTCAGCAGCGCGCCGATGAGCGGCGGCACGGCGACCTTCTGGTCGCTGCTTTGCAGCGCTTCGAGCGGAATGTCTTCGGCCACCAGCAGCTTGAGCCAGTCGAGCAGTTCGCTGGTCGAGGGTTTCTTCTTCAGGCCGGGCAGGTTGCGAACGTCGTAGAACGTCTTCATCGCGGCTGCCAGCAGTTCTTTCTTGAGCGTGGGGAAATGCACGTCCACGATGCTCTTCATGGTGTCGGCATCGGGGAACTTGATGTAGTGGAAAAAGCAGCGGCGCAAGAAGGCGTCGGGCAATTCTTTTTCGTTGTTGGACGTGATGAACACCAAGGGCCGGTGCTTTGCGCGGACGAGTTCCCGCGTTTCGTAGCAGTAAAACTCCATGCGGTCGATTTCGCGCAGCAAGTCGTTGGGAAACTCGATGTCGGCCTTGTCGATTTCATCAATCAGCAGGGCCACGGGCTCGTCTGCCGTGAAAGCCTGCCACAGCACGCCCTTGACGATGTAGTTGTGGATGTCCTTGACCTTTTCATCGCCCAGCTGCGAATCCCGCAGGCGCGACACCGCATCGTATTCATACAGGCCCTGCTGCGCCTTGGTGGTCGATTTGATGTGCCATTGCAGCAGCGGAAGGCTCAGGGCCTGCGCCACTTCCTCGGCCAGCATGGTCTTGCCGGTGCCGGGCTCGCCCTTGACCAGCAGCGGCCGCGTCAGGGTGGAGGCGGCATTGACGGCCAGCATCAGGTCCGGCGTGGCAACATAGTTTTTCGAGCCTTGAAATTTCATGATTTTTTGGATGAGCGTATTGATATAAACGGGGTATTCGGTGGAATGATGAGAAATGGCCCGTGATTAACAGGGCCAGATATAATCCACCGTTGTTTTAACGATGACTTTTCACCTGATTGTGCGCGCAAAATGAATAAGCTGTTCACCTCGATATTTGTCCTGGCTGTCTCTTCGGTGACGGTTGCAAGCCTTGCCCAGGACATCAAGGGCGATGCCAATGCAGGCCAGACCAAGAATGCCATGTGCATCGGCTGCCACGGCATCAAGGGCTACCAGTCGTCCTTTCCCGAGGTGTACAAGGTTCCCATGATTTCAGGCCAGAACGCCGGCTATATTTCTGCTGCGCTGCATGAGTATAAAAAAGGTAATCGCAAGCATCCCACCATGCGCAGCATCGCCGATACGCTGAACGACCAGGATATTGCCGACCTGGCCGCTTACTACAGCACGCATGGCGTGGTGGCCGGTGCGGAGCTTCCCGCCAAGCCGGCAAAAGAGCCCAGTGTTGAAGTTCAGGCCCTGCTGAACAAAGCCAATTGCGCGTCATGCCACGGCGCCAATTTCAGCCAGCCCATCGACCCTTCCTACCCCAAGATTGCGGGCCAGCATGCCGACTACCTGTTCGTGGCGCTGAAGGCCTACAAGGCCGACAACGGCGCCAATGCCAACGCAAAGGTCGGCCGCGCCCACCCCATCATGGGCGGCATGGCCAAGCAGTACACCAATGCCGAACTCAAGGCCATGGCCAACTACCTGTCATCCGTGCCGGGCGACCTCAAGGTGATTCCCGAAAGCCGCTTCCGCTAAGCCAATCCGCCCTTATGCACAAAAAAGCCGCTGACCAAGCGGCTTTTTTTATGGGCGGATGGCAGGCAGAACCCTCTGCGCGACCTTCAATCCCTGGTCGCGTGGCGCTGCACGCATTCGATATAGGCCGCGCCATCGGGCGGGCGGCCTGCGCGCTGGCTTTCCCAGACCATGCGGCCCAGACATTCCATGGCTTCGTGGTGGGCGTCATGCAGCGAACGCCGCCGGGCCGTCAGCAGCTCGACCGCCTGGCGAATGCCGCGCGGCTGGTCAATCGAGCACTGCTCGCTGATCGACAGGTGCATTGCCAGGTGCAGGAACGGGTTGGTGTGGCCGCCTTCCACGTCGTACATCTTTTCCAGCGCAGCGTCTGCGTTCATGAAGTCGCCGTGGTATTCAGGATGCTCGTCAATCCATTGGCTTGCTATGGTTTCTATAGCTTCAAGGGGTTGACTGGCGCGCGCCTTGGCATAAACGGAGCAAAAAAAACGGCGAACATCGGCTTGTGAGGGATTAAACATGGCCGAAAGCGTAGCACGCGGCCAGCCCCTCGACCACATACCGCCGATAGCGTCCTACAGACAAGCCTGGAACAAGTCCTTACATTGGCCGCAGGGTGGCGCAGTACCGGGGCAAGCCATCCAGCGACAGACACGCCCGGCGAGGAGATTTTTCATGAATGCAGCACGTATCGCCGGAATTGTTCTGATTCTTTTTGGCCTGGCCGGGTTTTTTACCGGCGGATTCAGCTTCACCAAGGACACGACCGCCGCCAAAATCGGCCCCATCGAATTGACCGTCACCGAAAAGGAATCGGTGAACATTCCCCAGTGGCTGAGCCTGGGGGCCATCGCTTTGGGCGCCATCGTGCTGGTGATGGGCGCGCGCAAATCCTGAGTCGCTGTTCTCCTTGACCCGGCCCCGGCTTGTCAGTTGCGCTGCAGGCTCAGCCTTTGCGAGATGGCCTGCGCAGCGGCCAGCAAGGGCGGCAGCATCGTCTCCTGCATGACCTTGGCGCTGGTGCGATTGGCCTGGCCGCTGATGTTGAGCGCCGCGACCGTCTGGCCGGTGCGGTCGGTAATCGGTGCCGCCATCGAAATCAATCCCTCTTCAAGTTCCTGATTGACCAGCGACCAGCCCTGCTTGCGAACCTGTGCAATTTTGGCGGCCAGCTCGTTCACGTCGGTCACCGTGTAGCGGGTGCGCGCCGTGCGGTCTGACGCTTGCAGCACCTGCATCATTTCGTCCGGCGGCAAGGCTGACAGCAGCATGCGTCCCATTGACGTGCAATAGGCCGGCAGCCGCGAACCGACGCCCAGGCTGATGCTCATGATCTTGTGCGTCGGCACGCGCAGCACATAGACGATGTCGGTGCCATCCAGCACGGCGGCCGAGCATGACTCCTTCACTTCCTCGACGAGCGCTTCCATGACGGGTTCGGCCAAGTTCCAGATCGGCAGCGACGACAGGTAGGCAAAACCCAGATCGAGCATGCGCGGCGTCAGCCGAAACAGCTTGCCGTCGCTTTCCACATAACCCAGCGTTTGCAGCGTCAGCAAAATCCGCCGCGCACCGGCACGCGTCAGCCCGGTGCGACCGGCCACTTCGGTGAGCGTTTGCCGGGGCGACCGGGCGCTGAAAGAACGAATGACTTCCAGGCCGCGCGCAAAGGACTGCACATAGCTGTCGCCGGGCGCGGGCGACGTGCGTGTTGGCGCAGGTGAGCCGGAAGGTTCCGTGGGGATTTTGGTGCGCACAGTTGCCATGATTGAATTATTCTCCTAAAATTCATTATACGAACACTTGTTCTAGTTGCGAACAAATAAAAACCGCAATTTGACTGCTTCGGCTTGCGCCAGGCGTCACCGCCCGCCAGATATTCCCTCTTCGCTATTCCCTGGAGACTCATGAATGATTAACAAGATTGCCCTGTCGGTGGCCGATGCGCTTGCCGGTGTGAAAGACGGCTCGACCGTATTGATTGGCGGCTTCGGCACCGCCGGCATCCCGGCCGAGCTGATTGACGGCCTGATCGCGCAGGGCGCCAAAGACCTGACCGTCGTCAACAACAACGCCGGCAATGGCGAGGCCGGGCTGGCCGCGCTGCTCAAGGCCGGGCGCGTTCGCAAGATCATCTGCAGCTTCCCCCGCCAGGCCGACAGCCAGGTGTTTGACGCCCTGTACCGCAGCGGCCGCATCGAGCTCGAACTGGTGCCGCAAGGCAACCTGGCCGAGCGCATCCGCGCCGCCGGTGCCGGCATCGGCGCTTTCTTCTGCCCCACGGCCTACGGCACCGAACTGGCCCAGGGCAAGGAAACGCGCGAGATCAACGGCAGGCATTACGTCCTCGAATACCCGATTCATGGCGACGTGGCCCTGATCAAGGCCGAGCGCGGCGACCGCTGGGGCAACCTGACCTACCGCATGTCGGCGCGCAATTTCGGGCCGGTCATGGCCACGGCGGCCAGGCACACGGTCGCGACGGTGCATGAGATCGTGGAGTTGGGCGCGCTCGACCCCGAAGCCATCGTCACGCCGGGCATCCATGTCTCGAAGATCGTCAGGATTGACCACGTCGCCACCCAGGCCGGTGGCATCAAAATCAGTGCCAAATCGGCTTAATGCGCACAAGGAGCAAGCATGAGTAGCTATCAAAAACGAAGCAAGCAGGAACTGGCCCGGCGCGTGGCGCAGGACATCCACGACGGCGCCTACGTCAACTTGGGCATCGGCATGCCGACGCTGGTCGCCAACCACATCCCGGCCGGGCGCGAGGTCATCCTGCACAGTGAAAACGGCATTCTCGGCATGGGGCCGGCGCCCGCTGCAGGAGCCGAAGACTACGACCTCATCAATGCCGGCAAGCAGCCCGTCACCCTGCTTGCGGGCGGCGCCTACTTTCACCATGCCGACAGCTTTGCGATGATGCGCGGCGGCCACCTTGACATCTGCGTGCTGGGCGCGTTCCAGGTGTCAAGCACGGGTGATCTGGCCAACTGGAGCACCGGCGAGCCGGGCTCGATTCCGGCCGTGGGCGGCGCCATGGACCTGGCCATCGGCGCCAAGCAGACCTGGGTCATGATGGACCTGCTGACCAAGCAAGGCGAGAGCAAGGTGGTGGCGCAGTGCAGCTATCCGCTCACCGGCATTGCCTGCGTCAAGCGCATCTACTCCGAACTGGCGACGCTGGAATGCACGCCGGACGGCCTCAGGCTCATCGACAAGGTTGATGGGCTGGAGCATGCCGCACTCGAACAGCTGCTCGGCCTGCCGATTGCCGCCTGAGCCGGACAACCTTTTTCACCGTATCGACCTTACCCAAAGAGACAAGCCAATGACCATCACCCAAGCCTTTATCTGCGACGCCATCCGCACCCCTTTCGGCCGCTACGGCGGCGCCCTCTCAAGCGTTCGCGCCGACGACCTGGGCGCCATTCCCATCCGGGCGCTGATGGCGCGCAACCCGGACGTGGACTGGCAGATGGTTGCCGACGTGATCTACGGCTGCGCCAACCAGGCGGGCGAGGACAACCGCAATGTGGCGCGCATGAGCGCCTTGCTCGCCGGGCTGCCGCTGGAAGTGCCCGGTGGCACGGTCAACCGCCTGTGCGGCTCGGGTTTGGATGCCTTGGGCACGGCAGCGCGCGCCATCAAGTCGGGCGAAGCGGGCCTGATGATCGCCGGCGGCGTCGAGAGCATGAGCCGCGCGCCATTCGTCATGCCCAAGGCCGAGAGCGCCTTCAGCCGCAGCAATGCGGTGTATGACACGACGATTGGCTGGCGTTTCGTCAACAAGCTGATGAAGGCGCAGTACGGCGTCGATTCGATGCCCGAAACCGCCGAGAACGTCGCCACCGATTTCAACATCAGCCGCCAGGACCAGGACCAGATGGCTCTCAGCAGCCAGCTCAGGGCCGTCGCCGCGCAACAGGCCGGCCACCTGGCGCGTGAAATCGTCGGGGTGAGCATCCCCCAGAAAAAAGGCGATGCCATCCTTGTGGACCAGGACGAGCATCCGCGCGCCACCTCGATGGACGTGCTGGCAAAACTCAAGCCCATCGTGCGCCCGGACGGCACTGTGACGGCGGGCAACGCCAGCGGCGTGAACGATGGCGCCTGCGCGCTGCTGCTGGCCGATGAAGCCAGCGCCGCCAGGAACGGCTTGACGCCGCGTGCCCGCATCGTCGGCATGGCGACGGCTGGCGTGGCGCCGCGTGTCATGGGCATCGGCCCGGCGCCGGCGACGCAAAAGGTGCTGGCGCTGACGGGCCTGACCATCGCCCAGATGGACGTGATCGAACTCAACGAAGCGTTTGCCGCGCAGGGCCTGGCCGTTCTGCGCATGCTCGGCGTGCCGGACGACGACCCGCGCGTCAACGCCTGGGGCGGCGCGATTGCGCTGGGCCATCCGCTGGGCGCCAGCGGCGCGCGCCTGGCCACCACGGCGGTCAACCGGCTGCACCAGACCGGTGGCCGCTACGCGCTGTGCACCATGTGCATTGGCGTGGGGCAAGGCATTGCCGTGATCCTGGAACGGGTGTGAGCGCCATGACGGCATCCTTGACTCCAAGCACCGTGGTCACCGGCGCCAGTTCGGGCATTGGCCGGGCCATCGCCGAGGCCCTGCTGGCGCAAGGCAACAGCGTGGTCAACCTTGATTACGTTCTGCCCGACTGGAGCCATCCGCAGCTGGTGTCCTACCAGGCCGACCTGACGCAGGAAGCATCCACCCGCGAGCGCGCTGCCGAGATTGCCGCCCGGCACAACGTGACCGCGCTGGTCAACAACGCCGGCGCCACCCGTCCCGGCACCATCGACACCGCGACGACGGCCTCGCTGGATGACGTGGTCGGCCTGCACCTGCGCGCCGTCCTGCTGCTGACGCAGGCCTTTTTGCCGACCCTGCGCGCCTGCGGCCAGGGCCGCATCGTCAACATGTCCTCGCGCGCCGCGCTGGGCAAGGTGGACCGCATCGTCTATTCGGCCACCAAGGCCGGGATGATCGGCATGACGCGCACGCTGGCGATGGAGTTGGGGCGCGACGGCATCACGGTCAATGCGATTGGCCCGGGGCCGATTGCCACCGAACTGTTCCGCAAGAGCAACCCCGAGGGCGCGCCGCAGACCCAGCGCATCCTGGACAGCATTGCGGTCGGCCGCATGGGCACGGCAGGCGACGTGGCGCGCGCCGCCATGTTCTTCCTGTCGCCCGACAACGGCTTTGTGACCGGGCAGGTGCTGTACGTCTGCGGCGGCACCACGCTGGGCACCGCGCCGATCTGATTTTTTGCCTTCAAGGCTTTCCTCCATCTAACAAGGACTTCAGTCATGTCTCACTCATCTGTTTTCACCAACGCTTCACGCCGCCATTTCAGCTTCGGCGCGCTGGCCTCTGCTGCGCTGTTGGGGAGCGGCCTGCTGGCGGCCGTGCCCGCAGCGGCACAGGCTGCCTACCCGAGCAAGACCATCACCATCATCGTGCCCTTTGCGGCCGGCGGCACCACCGACATCCTGGCGCGCATCGTCGGCCAGGCGCTGACTGCCGAACTGGGCCAGACCGTCATTGTTGACAACCGCGCCGGCGCCGGCGGCAACATCGGCGGCCAGGCGGCGGCCCGGGCGGCGGCTGACGGCTACACGCTGTTCATGGGCACGGTCGGCACGCATGCGATCAATGCCAGCCTGTACAAGAAAATGCCGTTTGACCCGGTCAAGGACTTTGCGCCGCTGACGCGCGTGGCCAATGTGCCCAACCTGCTGGTCGCCAACCCGGCGCAGCCCTTCAAGACCGTCAAGGAACTGATCGCCTACGCCAAGGCCAATCCGGGCAAGCTCAACTTTGGCTCGTCGGGCAACGGCAGCTCCATCCACCTGTCGGGCGAGTTGTTCAAGTCGATGGCGAAAGTCGATATGCAGCATGTTCCCTACAAGGGCAGCGCCCCGGCCATGACCGACCTGCTGGGCAACCAGGTCGCCATCATGTTCGACAACATGCCGTCGGCCATCCAGCATGTGCGTTCGGGCAAGCTGCGCGCCATTGCCGTGACCACCGCCAAACGCTCGCCCGAACTGCCTGACGTGCCGACCATCGCCGAGGCCGGCGTTCCCGGCTACGAGGCGACCTCGTGGTTCGGCTTGTTCGCGCCGGCCGCCACGCCGCCCGCCGTGGTCACCCGGCTGAACACCGCCATCGCCAAGGTGCTGGCCAAGCCCGAAGTCAAAAAACAGATCAATGAGCAGGGCGCCGAGGTGTACAGCGAAACGCCGGCGCAGTTTGCCGCCTTCATCCAGAAGGAATCGGCGAAATGGAGCAAGGTCGTGAAGGAGTCCGGCGCGAGCCTGGACTGATGGGTCAAACCCGCCAGGCAGGCAGTTCCCAGTTGCGCCACAGCGCCATGAGGCGCAGGCCTGCGGTCACGACGACGCAGGCCACCAGCGCCACCCAGCCCGGCGCGTCAAGCAGCCCAAGCCCGGCGTAAATCCAGCCGCCGGCAAATGCGCAGACCGCATACGGCCGGTGGTCACGAAAGGCCGTGGGCACTTCATTGCAGACCACATCGCGCAGCACGCCGCCGAACACGCCGGTCGTCACGCCCATCAGCACGGCGACCAGCATCGGCATCTGCTCATTGAGCGCCAGGTGAACGCCGGTGGCGGTGAACAGGCCCAGCCCCAGCGCATCGGGCCACTGGATCGCCTTCTCGGTCACTTCGAAATGCCGCTGGCGCATGAACAGCATCACCAGCACGCACAGCGCCATCACGCCCCAGAGCAGCTCGACATGCTGGACCCAGAAAAACGGCCGCCGGTCCAGCAGCAGGTCGCGCAGCGTGCCGCCACCGAAGGCCGTCACACAGGCCACCACGCAAACCCCGACGGCGTCCAGCCGTTTGCGCGCCGCTTCGAGCAGGCCCGACAAGGCAAAGGCAGCCGTGCCGGCCAGCTCGACCAGCAGGCGCAGTGTTTCTCCCCAGGATTGAATGTCAGCAAGCATGCGGCTATTGTCATCGCTGTGGGATGGTTTGGCCTGAGTGCTATTGGAATAATAGCTGCTTGTGCCCGCCCGTATTGCGCAAAAGCCTTATTTCATCACTATTGATCCGGCCCAATGAAGTATGAACTTTACTGAATTTTCTCTATCGAAGAAAGATGGAAAAAGAAAATGCAAGAAAGCAGACGCTGGAGCAGCTTCACGAGCGGCGCAAGCAAGTCGTGAGACTGCATAAAAGGGCAATGGGCGTCATGCAAATTGTCTCCATGACGGGTTTGAGCTACCCGGCTGTGCGCAGGTGCATCGACCTGTTCGATGAGGGCGGCTGGCCAGCAATACGACCGGCCTTGCGTGGGCGCACTCAAGGTCTGGGGCGCACCCTGAGCCAGGCTCAGGAGGACAGCCTTCAGCGCAGCATCATCGATCAACGCCCTGAGCAGCTCAAGATGGATTTTTTCCTGTGGAGCCGGGCGGCCGTAGGCCAGCTCATCGAGCAGGAGTACGGCATCGAGCTGCAGGTGCGCAGCGTTGGCAAGTACCTGGCCCGCTGGGGTTTTACGCCCCAAAAGCCCATCAGGCGAGCCTACGAACAAAGCCCTGAAGCGGTGCAGGCCTGGCTCGAAGGCGAGTACCCGGCGATAGAGCAACGCGCCCGCCAGGAAGGCGCTGAAATCCATTGGGGTGACGAGACGGCGCTGGTGAACACCGATGTGCGCGGTAGAAGCTTTGCGCCTGCTGGAAAGACACCGGTGGCCAGAACCGTGGGAGGCACCCGGCAAAAGCTCTCGATGATTGCCACGGTGACTAACCAGGGGAAAACCCGCTGGATGATCATTGACGATGCGTTTGACGCGGACAAGCTCATCGAATTCCTGCGGGCACTGGTCAAGGATGCGGGCAAAAAGGTATTTTTGATACTGGACAACCTGCGGGTTCATCACAGCAAAATCGTCAAGGCCTGGGTGGCTAACCACAGGGACGAAATTGAGCTGTTTTATCTGCCCAGCTACAGCCCTCAGCTCAATCCGGAGGAACGCCTCAATGCGGATCTGAAGCAGGAGATGGGCAAACGCGTACCGGCGCGCAGCAAAGCCAAATTACGCGATGCCGCCAACGAGCACATGGCTCTGCTCGAGCGCACGCCTGAGCGAGTTATCGCCTACTTTCAGGATCGGCGTGTTCGCTATGCCGCTTAATACTTCATCGGGCCGGATCAATATTTCAGTCCTGCGCACTCCTGGACTGCTGCGCCAGCTGCTCGCGCTCCTGCTTCATCTGCGCCTCTAACTGCAGCCGTCCCTGCCGGGCCACGGCAATCACTTTTTCGCGGTCGTTGCGGTGCGGGTACATGCGCTCGAACAGCTCCAGGTTGTGCTGGCGAAAGCGCCCGGCAGCTTGCTGCGCCAGCTCTGGCGGCTGGCCCAGCAGTTCGAGCACGGTGCGGGCGCTGCGCAGGCTGGACTCGAACAGCTCGCGCTCGACGCGCATCACGCCCCGGTCGCGCAGCGCGTTCCAGTGCGTCACGTCCCGGGCTCTGGCGACGATCTGCAGCTGCGGAAAGTTCTCGCGCACCACATCGACGATTTTCAGCGACTGCTCCACGTCATCGACCGACAGCACCAGAATCTTCGCCTGCGCCGCGCCCGCCGTGCGCAGCAAATCGAGCCGCGTGGCGTCGCCGTAGAACACGCGGTAGCCAAAGGCGCGCACGGTTTCAATCAGGTCCGCGTCGTGGTCAAGCACGGTGGCCGAAATGCCTTGCGCTAGCAGCATGCGCCCGACGATCTGGCCATAGCGGCCGAAGCCGGCGATGATGACCGGCGCTTCCTGCGGCTCCGAGATTTCTTCCAGCGTGGATTTCTTGCCGTTGGCATAACGCGGCAAGAGCAGCTTGTCGATGGCCACCAGCAGCAGCGGGCTGATGAGCATCGACAGCGCCACCGCGCCGATCAAGAGCGAGGCGGTTTCCATCGAAAACACATGCGCGCCAGCGGCCGCCTGGAACACCACGAAGGCAAATTCGCCGCCCTGCGCCAGCAGCAGCGCAAACACCGGCCGCTCCTGGTAGGGCAGCTTCATGGCGTAGGCCAGGCCGTAAATCGCCAGCAGCTTGAGGCCCAGAAAGCCCGCCAGGATGGCCAGCATTTGTCCCGGAAATTTCCACAGCACGCCAAAGTCGATGCTCATGCCGACGGCGATGAAAAACAGGCCCAGCAGCAAGGCCTTGAACGGCTCGATGTCGGTTTCCAGTTCGCGCCGGTATTCGCTTTCGGCCAGCAGCACGCCGGCCAGAAAGGCGCCCAGCGCCATCGACAGGCCGACCAGCTGCATCAAGGCGGCAATGCCGACCACCAGCAGCAGCGACGCGGCGGTGAAGATTTCGGGCGTGCCGCTGTTGGCGATCCAGCGCAGCACCGGCCGCAGCAGCAGCCGGCCGCCTAAAATGATGCTGGCGATGGCTGCTACTATTTTTATAGCTTCAAGTGCCCGGCTGGTATGCGCAACCGCCTCATTTTCTCCTCCAATGGCGCCCAGCAGCGGCAGCAGCGCCAGGATCGGGATGGCCGCCACGTCCTGGAACAGCAAAATCGAAAAACCGGCCTGGCCGCTGGAGGTGCGCATCAGGTTGCGCTCGTTGATCGACTGCAGCGCAATCGCCGTCGATGACAGCGCCAGGCCGAGTCCGGCCACCAGCGCGGTCGTCCAGTGGATGCCAAACGCCATGGCCGTTCCGGTCAGCAATCCAGCGCAGCTCAGCAGCTGGGCGCTGCCCCAGCCGAAGATGGGCCGGCGCAGGCTCCACAGGCGCTGGGGTTCGAGTTCCAGGCCGATCAGGAACAGCATCAGCACCACGCCGAACTCGGCGAAGTGAAGGATGTCCTGCACGTTGGTGACCAGGCCCAGCCCCCACGGCCCGATGGCGATGCCGGCGGCCAGGTAGCCGATGATCGAGCCCAGGCCGAGCTTTTTGGCCAGCGGCACGGCGACCACGGCGGCGGCCAGATAGATGAAGCTGTTGATCAGCCAGGCGGGGGCGTGGGTCATGAAGGTATCCAGAGCGTCGTTGCGTGGGTGAACGATAGCGGAAAAGCAGCGTGGCGCGGGCTGCTGCGCTTCGCCGGCGCTCACCCCTGTCACCGATTCGACAGGCTGGTCGCTGTTTTTGCCAGCCGGCCGCTAAAGTCGGGCCATGAAAACCTTTCAAACCCTGTCCGAACTGGCCGCCTGCGCCGGCCAGGAAGTCGCCGTCAGCGACTGGATCACCATCACCCAGGCGCGGGTCAACCTGTTTGCCGACGCGACCGGAGACCACCAGTGGATTCATGTCGATCCTGAAAAAGCCGCCACCGGGCCGTTTGGCGCAACGATTGCGCACGGCTTCCTCACGCTGTCGCTGCTGCCGGTGTTCTTTGACACCTCGTTCGAGATCGCCGGCTCCCGGATGGGGGTGAATTACGGCCTGAACAAGGTGCGTTTCATGGCGCCCGTGCCGGTTGGCAGCCGGCTGCGCGGCCGCATGAAGCTGCTGGGCGCCATGCCCATCGACAACGGCGGCATGCAGATGGCGTGGGAAGTCACGGTGGAGCGCGAAGGCTTGGCCAAGCCGGTGTGCGTGGCCGAATCGCTGGTGCGGTATTACCCGTAGCGCCCGTTCGCCCGTTTCGCTTCAAGCGGCCAGCGCCGCGCCGCCAAAACCGTTCTGCCGCCACGCCTCGAACACGGTGACGGCCACGGTGTTGGACAAATTCAGGCTGCGCTGGCCGGGCAGCATCGGCACCTTCAGGCGCCGGGCCAGGGCAAACGATTGCCGCACTTCGGGCGCTAGTCCCTTGGTTTCCGAGCCGAACACCAGCCAGTCGCCGGGCAAAAAGCGCGCTTCGTACATGCTGCCCGCGCCCTGCGTCGTCAGGGCGAACAGTCGGTCGGCCGGCGGCTGCTGGCTTTCCAGGAACGCGGGCCAACTGGCATGGCGCAGCACCTGGGCGTACTCGTGGTAGTCGAGTCCGGCGCGCCGCATGTGCTTGTCGTCCATCGAAAAGCCGAGCGGCTCGACCAGGTGCAGGCGGCAGCCGGTGTTGGCGGCCAGGCGAATCACATTGCCGGTGTTGGGCGGAATCTCGGGCTCGACCAGGACGATATTGAACATGTTTGGCGGATGTTGGGAAGAAGCCGCGTCGCGCTTTGTCGGCGTGCGGCGGAGAAGTGAAGCGGCGATTCTAGGCGGGCGGCGTGCGCGCCAGCACCACGGCGGTGATGCGCGCCGCGCCCGCATCCCGCAAGGCCTGCGCCGCCGCAAACAGCGAAGCGCCGCTGGTCATCACGTCATCGACCAGCACCACGCGCCGGCCTTGCAGTTGGGGCGCGCGCAGCGGATCGACCTGGAAAGCGCCCCGGACGTTGGCCAGCCGGGCTTCGCGCCTGAGCTGGCTTTGCGGACGCGTGTGCTTCAGGCGGAGCAGCAGCCGGGCATCGGATTGCCCACGGGTCCGGGACTGGCGGGCCAGGGCGCTGGCCAGCTCCCACGCCTGGTTGAAACCGCGCGTCTGCAGCCGCTCGGCCGACAGCGGCAGGGCAATGAGCCAGTCCTGCGCGTCCAGTTCGTCCAGTGCCTGCGCCACGCCCGGCGTTTTGAGCAGCAGGCTGGCAAAAAAGCCGGCCCAGCCGTGCTGCTCGCCAAACTTGTAGCGGGTAATCAGCGTGGACCACGGATAGGCATAAGGCACGGCGGCCAGCGTGCTGTCCAGCGGCGGGTGCTGGCGCATGCACTCGGCGCAATGCCGGGGGCCGGTGCTGCGCAGGCCCATGGACAGATCGGCCGGCAGGGGCAGGGCGCAGCTGAAGCAGCGCGGCTCTGATGGCCTGAACCGCGCCAGGCACGGCTGGCAGACCTGCTCTGCGGGCCAGCTGCGGCAAACGGCGCACTGGCTGGCCAAACAGGGCAGCCGGGACAGGAGTGGGGGAAGCGTCAGCAGGCGGGAAAACACCGTGTCAATATACTCGCCTGACCTTGTGCAACCATTACCTTTCATGACCACCACCTCGCGTCCGCCCACGCTCGATCCGAACGCCGTCAGCCGCTGGCAGCGCATTGCGCCCCTGGCTTCACCCTGGCTGCATGAAGAAGTGGCCAGCCGCATGCAGGACCGGCTGCAATGGATCAAGCTCAAACCGCAGGCCTGGGCGGACTGGGGCGCCTTGCGCGGCGGCATGCAGGCGCATGCCCAACTGGCAAAAACCTACCCTGATGCAGCATGTTTTATTGCCGATGTGCATGCAGGACGGGCACAGGCAGCTTCCAAAATCATAGCAAAGCCCTGGTGGAACCCCAGCCAGTGGCGGGCCGCGCCAGTGCGTTTCGAGATGCCGCCGCCAGCCAGCGTCGATATGCTTTGGGCCAACATGGCGCTGCACGAATCCGCCGACCCGCAAGCCCTGCTGGCCCAGTGGCACCAGGCCCTGAAGGTCGATGGATTTTTGATGTTTTCATGCCTCGGGCCGGATACCGCCAGGGAATTGCGTGCGCTGTATGCCCGCCTGGGCTGGCCGCCCGCAGGCCATGAGCTGACCGACATGCACGACTGGGGCGACATGCTGGTGCAGACCGGCTTTGCCGAGCCGGTGATGGACATGGAGCGCATCACCCTGACTTACGAAACGCCGGCCCGCCTGTTGCAGGAACTGGCCGAGCTGGGCCGCAATTTTCACCCGGCGCGCTTTCCCGGCTTGCGCGGCAGGGCCTGGAAAGCGCGGCTGGAGCAGGAGCTGGCGGCCCAGCTGACCGGCAGCGACGGCCGGCTGTCGCTGACGTTTGAAGTCATTTATGGGCATGCCCTGAAGGCCAAGCCCAAGTTCAAGGTCAGTCCGCTCAGCGCCGTGTCGGTCGAAGACATGCGCCGCATGCTGCAGGGCAGTGCCGGCCCCTTGGGTTGAGGTGTCTGCCCATGGGGATGGAAACATTTTGAATCATCGTTTTTTTTGAAATGTTGGCAGTTTCCCTAGAGAGGAATTTGCTGGTTTCTGTTTAAATCAATGGTGATTTGGCGAGAAACCTGCTTTTTTCTTGTTACGCCGCATGCCGTTTTCCTGAGGGTCGTCACATGTCGCAGTCATCCACGGCATTTCAATTTGCCACCTTGTCGGCACCCGATGCCAATCCCCTGGGTGCGGTCGTGCTCTGGCGGCTCAAGCGCCACAGTTGGCTTTCGCCAGCGCAGCTTGGGTGGTTTTATGTGTCCTTGTGTCTGACCTGCCTGGGAATTGCCGCCTTGTTGTGGTCGCAGAATGCTTCCGCGGTTATGACTTTTGTCCTGCTGGCAGTGGGTGCGGCGTTTGTCGTGTATTCCCGTCATGCCGGAGACGCGGAAAAAATCGTGCTGCATGGCGGGCAACTGGTGATCGAGTTGGAAACCGCAGGCCGCACGCAGCGGGCTGCATTCAATCGGGAATGGGTCCGCATCGAACCCAAGGATGGCGACGGCTCGCTGATCGAGGTCTCGGGCCAGGGCCGGTCGGTGCGGGTAGGCCGTCATGTGCGGCCTGAACTGCGGCCGCTGCTGGCGCGCGAAATCCGGTTTGCGTTGCGGACATGCTGACTCAAAAGCGGCTTGTCTTTAGCTGATTTTTAATTTTGGAATTTTGACTTGCCGCAAACTTTATACTTATTGGTGAATTCAATCGGTAATTGAAGCAGAAAAAAAGTGATCACGATGAACCTGAGCAACACCATGAGCAAATTGACACGGCTTGGCTTACAGCATGCAGGCACCATCGGGGTCTCTGCGGCGGCCTGGCTAAGCACGGCCGCTTACGCTGTCAATGATCTGGCTGGCGGGCCGGCGGTCAATCAACTCAACCTACATCCGGCAGCCACCCGCATTGCCCAAGAGCAGCACTGGCTGCACTGGTTCATGATGATCATCTGCGTCTTGATCTTCGTGGCCGTCTTCGGCGTGATGTTTTATTCCATCCTGAAGCACCGCAAGTCGCTCGGCCACAAGGCTGCCAACTTTCATGAATCCACGGTCGTGGAAATCGCCTGGACGATTGTTCCTTTTGTCATCGTGATCGGCATGGCACTGCCTGCCACCAAGGTGCTGGTTGCGCAGAAAGACACCACCGGCGCCGACCTGACGATCAAGGCCACCGGCATCCAGTGGAAATGGGGCTACGACTACCTCAAGGGCGAGGGCGAAGGTATCGGTTTTGTCTCGACCCTCGACAACGACCAGCGCCTGATGTCCAACAACGGCGGTCCCAAGGCCGGTGAAACAGCGCCTGACAATTACCTGCTCAAGGTGGACAACCCGCTGGTGGTTCCGGTCAACAAGAAAATCCGCATCATCACCACGGCCAACGACGTGATTCACGCCTTCGCCGTGCCGGCTTTCGGCATCAAGCAGGATGCGATTCCCGGTTTTGTGCGCGACACCTGGTTCAAGGCTGAAAAAGTCGGCGACTTCTACGGCCAGTGCCAGGAACTCTGCGGCAAGGAACACGCCTACATGCCGATCCATGTGAAGGTGGTTTCCGCCCAGGATTACAGCGCATGGGTTGCCGTCAAGGCCAAGGAAGCCGCAGCCCTGGCCGATGATCCGGCGAAAGTCTGGACGCTGGTGGACCTCAAGGCCCGTGGCGAAAAGGTTTATGCCGCCAACTGCGCCGCCTGCCACCAGGCCAACGGCAAGGGCGCCGGTCCGATCAAGCCGCTGGACGGCTCGGCCATCGTGCTGGACAAAGACCATGGCAAGCAAATTCAGACCGTCCTCAATGGTGCCGCCGCAGGAGCCATGCCGTCGTGGAAAGCCCTGAGCGACACCGATCTGGCAGCAGTCATCAGCTACACCAAGAACAACTGGTCCAACCAGACCGGCCAGATCGTTCAGCCTGCCGAGATTCTGGCTGCACGCAAGTAAGCTCCGACACCACAAACTACCCAGCCGCCGACCCGACCCGCCGGCAGCCCCGAAGATAAAAGCTACAGGCCCAAGCCACCAAAGGAAGCCAAGATGAGTGCAGTTCTAGACCATCCCGATCACGCGCATGATGCCCACGATCACCATGCCCCGACGGGCTGGCGCCGCTGGGTGTTTGCCACCAACCATAAAGACATTGGCACGCTGTACCTGCTGTTCAGTTTCACGATGCTGATGTTCGGCGGCGTCCTGGCGCTGCTGATCCGGGCCGAACTCTTCCAGCCGGGCTTGCAACTCGTCAACCCCGAGCTGTTCAACCAGCTCACCACCATGCACGGCCTGATCATGGTGTTCGGCGCCATCATGCCGGCGTTTGTCGGGTTTGCGAACTGGATGATTCCGCTGCAGATCGGCGCCTCCGACATGGCGTTTGCGCGCATGAACAACTTCAGCTTCTGGCTGATGATTCCGGCCGCTCTGATGCTGAGCACTTCCTTTTTGCTGCCGGGCGGCGCCATGGCTGGCGGCTGGACGATGTATGCCCCGCTGTCGCTGCAGATGGGCCCCGCGATGGACGCCGGTATCTTTGCCATGCACATCCTGGGCGCTTCGTCGATCATGGGTTCGATCAACATCATCGTCACGATTTTGAACATGCGCGCGCCCGGCATGACGCTGATGAAAATGCCGATGTTCTGCTGGACCTGGCTGATCACGGCCTACCTGCTGATCGCCGTGATGCCGGTGCTGGCCGGCGCCATCACCATGACGCTGACCGACCGCCATTTCGGCACGACCTTCTTCAACCCCGGCGGCGGTGGCGACCCGGTGATGTTCCAGCACATCTTCTGGTTCTTCGGCCACCCCGAGGTGTACATCATGATTTTGCCGGCCTTCGGGATCATCAGCCAGATCATTCCGGCCTTCTCGCGCAAGCGCCTGTTCGGCTATGCCTCGATGGTGTATGCCACCGGCTCGATTGCGATTCTGAGCTTCGTGGTCTGGGCGCACCACATGTTCACCACCGGCATGCCGGTCACCGGCCAGCTGTTCTTCATGTACTCGACGATGCTGATCGCCGTGCCGACCGGCGTGAAGGTGTTCAACTGGATCGCCACGATGTGGAAGGGCTCGATGACGTTTGAAACGCCGATGCTGTTCGCCGTCGGTTTCATCTTCGTGTTCACCATTGGCGGCCTGACCGGCGTGATTCTGGCGGTCGCGCCGATTGACATCCAGCTGCAGGACACCTACTACGTGGTGGCCCACTTCCACTACGTGCTGGTGGCCGGTTCCCTCTATGCCATGTTTGCCGGTTACTATTACTGGAGCCCCAAGTGGACCGGCGTGATGTACAGCGAACGGCGCGGCCAGATCCACTTCTGGTGGTCGCTGATCTCCTTCAACGTGACATTTTTCCCGATGCACTTCCTGGGCTTGGCCGGCATGCCGCGCCGCTATGCCGATTACCCGATGCAGTTTGCCGACTTCAACGCGATTGCCAGCGTCGGCGCCTTCTTCTTCGGTTTTGCACAGGTGTATTTCTTCTTCTTCGTCGTCCTGCCGGCCATGCGCGGCAAGGGCGTGCCTGCCAAGCAGAACCCCTGGCTGGATGAAGGCGGCAAGGGCGCCGAGGGCCTGGAATGGGAAGTGCCATCGCCTGCACCCTTCCATACCTTTGAAACACCGCCCAAGCTCGATGCCACGGCAACCCGCGTGATCGCTTGAGCCCGATGCCGGCCACCATGAAACCCGATCAGAAAAAAAACAACCTTCGCCTGGCCCTGATCCTGGCGTCGGTGGCCGCTGTTTTCTTTTTCGGTTTCATGGCCAAAATGATTTTTCTGGGCCATTGAGCCCGACGAATCTTCACACCTCACAGAATCCTGATGCTCAAGCGCGAAAACTTCAAGATGCTCGGCAAGCTGGGCGTCATCGTGCTTGGCATGTTCTGCTTTGGCTACGCGCTGGTGCCGATTTACAAGGCGATCTGCGAGATGACGGGCATCAATGTGCTGGCTTTGGGCGACCGGCAGATTCCTGGCGCCACGGCCACGCTGCCGGCCAACACGCAGGTTGACCGCAGCCGCACCATCACGGTGGAGTTCGATGCCAATTCGCGCGGCCCCTGGCATTTCAAGCCGGCACAGAATTCCGTGCAGGTCCATCCCGGAGAACTGGCAACGGTGATGTACGAATTCCAGAACGTCCAGAACCGCACCATGTCGGCCCAGGCCATTCCCAGCTATGCGCCAGCGCAGGCCGGACCGCATTTCAACAAGCTGGAGTGTTTCTGCTTCAGCCAGTACACGCTCGCCCCAGGCGAGAAAAAGCAGTGGCCAGTCGCCTTCGTGATTGATCCGAAGCTGTCCAGGGATGTGAAGACGATCACGCTGTCCTACACCTTCTTTGAGGTGGGCGGCAAGACGCCGGCCGCGCCGGATACCTCCAAAGCGACAGGTGCTTGAGAATGGCTGCAACGCCACCCCGCAAACCTTCGCTCTGGCGAACCGTCAAGGCCATCGCTTGGTCGTTCGTCGGTTTGCGGTCCCGGGGCGACTATGAGGAAGATGTCAAGAACTTGAGTCCGCTGCACATCATTGTTGTCGGGCTGGTAGGTGTTTTTGTATTTGTGGCAGTTTTGGTGCTGCTGGTGAACTGGGCGGTTGCGCGCTAGTCACCACGGTTTCATTCAAAGATCAGTAAAAAATTCGAGAGAAAAACAGGAGTCGAGCGATGTCAGCAGCAATCCACGGGGCAACCCCTTACTATTTTGTGCCCGGCCCTTCGCGGCACCCGGTCATGGCCGCCATCGGCTTGTTTTTTGTGATTCTGGGCGCCAGCCAGTGGATCAATGGCGCCGGATGGGGCGCCTGGTCGCTGGCCTTTGGCATGCTGTTCTGGCTCGGCACGCTGTTCCAGTGGTTCCGTGACTCGATTGCCGAAAGCGAAGGCGGCCTGTATGGCCACAGGGTTGACCTGTCCTACCGCTGGAGCATGAGCTGGTTCATTTTCTCGGAAGTCATGTTTTTCGGCGCGTTTTTCACCGCCCTGTGGTGGGCGCGCTCGCATTCGCTGCCAGCGCTCGGGAGCCTGGACAATGCCTTGCTCTGGCCTGACTTCAAGGCGGTCTGGCCCAGCCTGGCGGCCGGGGTGACCGGATCGCCGGCCGACATCATCGAGCCGTTCACGACCATGACGCCGTTCTGGCTGCCGACCATCAACACGGCCCTGCTGCTCAGCTCGGGCGTGACCCTGACGATTGCCCACCATGCCCTGCGCGAAAACCACCGGGGCCGCACCATTGCCTTCATGTGGATGACGGTGCTGCTGGGCATCACGTTTTTGACGGTGCAGGGCTATGAATACTTCCATGCCTATTCCGAACTCAACCTGAAGCTGACCTCGGGTGTGTATGGCTCGACGTTTTACATGCTGACGGGTTTTCACGGCTTTCATGTGCTGATCGGCATGCTGATGCTGCTGGTCATCACGCTGCGCCTGCAAAAAGGCCATTTCACCGCCGACAAGCATTTTGGCTTTGAAGGCGCGGCCTGGTACTGGCACTTTGTGGACGTGGTGTGGCTGGGTCTTTACATCACGGTTTACTGGCTATAAGGAGACTGGGTCGGGCTCGCCGCCCAGCCTGCAGACTGTTCAACAAAAGGCCGCTTGACGCGGTCTTTTTTATTTACTTATCCGATTATTTGCCAACCGGAATTCCCGTCGGTTGTATGTAGCCCATCTTCCACGCAATCAAAATGCAGACAAACAGCAACACCGAAAACCCGACGCGAAACGCCAGCGCGCGCGCCATGTTGCTGGTTTTCTGTTTGCCGTCGGTGCCGTCCTTCATCATGAAGAACAGCGCCGCTCCCAGGCTGGCAAGAATGGCAATGAATGCCAGTGCAACAAGATAAGTCATGAAGCTGATTATCTGTCCATGACTTCCGCCCTGAATTCACGCCGTTTCTGGCTGCTCACGCTGGCTGCCATGCTGGTGGCGGGAGCTACCTTTTCGCTGGGCCAGTGGCAACTTCGCCGTGCCGCCCAGAAAGAAGCAGTCCAGGCCGCGATTGAGGCAAAGAATAGCCTTTCTGCGCTTGATGGACGTGCATTGGTAGCTACTAAAAACATAGCAAATGAGATTTACAGGCGAGCCGTGCTTCAAGGCGTCTGGCAAGCAGCGCACACGGTGTACCTCGACAATCGCCCGATGGGCGGACGCACCGGATTCTGGGTATTCACGCCGCTGGTGCTGCAAGGCAGCGGCCAGGTGATTCTGGTGCAGCGTGGCTGGATTCCGCGCAATTTTGCCGACCGTACCCAATTGCCTGAAGTCGCCACACCGGCCGGACGGGTCACGGTCGAGGGCCGGATTGCCCCGCCGCCTTCCAAGCTTTACGAGTTCAAGGGCATGGATGCCGGGCCAATCCGGCAAAATCTCGATCTGGCCGCTTTTCGGCTGGAGACAGGTCTGCCGCTGCTGGAAGAAGTTTCGCTGCTGCAAACCGGCGCGCCCAGCGAAGGCTTGCTGCGCGAATGGGCTGCTCCCAATCTGGGGGTGGACAAACACCATGGTTACGCCTTTCAATGGTTTGGCTTGTGCGGTCTGGTCGTCCTGCTGTATGTCTGGTTTCAAGTGATTCTTCCTTTTCGTGCTTCCTTGCGTGCCCAGCGCCGCGACTAACCGCCCCAAGTACTGTGACAAACGACTCTTCCGAATCCTCTTCAATTCGTCCCGGCACCGCCGCCCGGGACCAGCCGCTGGGGCTGACGGTCCATGCCCTGCCTGCCATCGACTCGTCCGGGGTGCGTTCGGCTGATACCCGTTCGGGTCGCTGGAAAATGATGCTGGTTCTGCTTGTATGCGCCAGCCCGGTCATTGCCTCCTACTTTGCTTACTACGTGATCAGGCCCGAGGGGCGTCGCAACTTTGGCGAACTGGTCGATCCGCAGCGTCCCCTGCCTGCCATCGCCACCCAAACGCTCGATGGCAAGGCCGGCCAGCTGACGGCGCTGAAAAACCAGTGGCTGCTGCTGAGCGTGGCCGGCGGCGCCTGTGATGTCCGCTGTGAACAGAACCTGTATTTCCAGCGCCAGCTGCGCGAATCCATGGGCCGCGAAAAAGAGCGCATGGACCGCGTCTGGCTGGTCAACGATGAAGCGCCGGTGCGTGAAGCCTTGCTGCCCGCACTGGCTTTTGCCACCGTGCTGCGCGTCGCTGCGGGCGACGTGGCGCAGTGGCTGGAACCGGCACCGGGCAAGCGGCTGCAGGACCATATTTACCTGGTCGATCCGCTGGGCAACCTGATGATGCGGTTTCCGGCCGACATGGATGCGGATGCGGCCGCCAAAGCCAAGCGCGACCTGGAGCGTTTGCTGCGTGCTTCCAGCAGCTGGGACAAGGAAGGCAGGTAGTGGCCCCCACGCTTTTCACTACGTGTAATGCGCTGCCCCCCGAGGGGGCCGCTGCGCCTGCGGCCCGGCTGAGCCGGTTCCGCGGCCCTGGCGGGCATGGCGCTCCATTACGCATGGCCATGGCCGGTTCTCTTTAGGCATTAGACATGGATGCGCAAAACCTCTACGACCTGAGCCCGGCCGTGCGCCTGATGATCATGGGCCTGGTGGTGGCGCTCGGGCCGCTGGCCTGGATCTGGGCGCGCAACAAGAGCGCTCCCGTGGCCCGGCGTCTGCGGGTGCTGACGCTGGTGACCCTGTTTCTGACCTTTGACCTGGTGATCTTCGGCGCCTTCACCCGGCTGACCGATTCCGGCCTGGGTTGCCCCGACTGGCCCGGCTGCTATGGCAGCGCCAGCCCGCTTGGCGCGCAGCTGCATATCGAGGCCGCCCAAAGCGCCATGCCCAGCGGCCCGGTCACGCATTCCAAGGCCTGGATTGAAATGATTCACCGCTACCTGGCGACCGGCGTGGGCGTGCTGATCCTGACGCTGACCCTGGTGACCTGGATGGCTCGCCGCGAACAGCAGCGCAGCGACAAGCGTGGGGGCGATATCCTTTCTCCGTGGTGGCCCACGGCCACGCTGCTGTGGGTCTGCCTGCAGGGGGCATTTGGTGCGCTGACGGTGACGATGAAGCTGTTTCCGGCCATCGTGACGCTGCATCTGCTCGGTGGCCTGGTCCTGCTGGCCTTGCTGCGCGCGCAGTCGGTGCGTTATGCGCAGGCGCAGGAACAAAGCAGGCCGACCATCCTGAGCACCGCCACCCGCCGCTTTCTGCTGGCCGCATTTGCCCTGCTAGGGGTGCAGATTGCGCTGGGCGGCTGGGTCAGCACCAATTACGCGGTCCTGGCATGCACCGACTTCCCCGGCTGCCAGGGGTCATTCTGGCCAGCGATGGATTTCAGCCAGGCTTTCACGCTGTGGCGCGAACTGGGCGCGGGCCATGACGGCGGCTACATCAGCTTTCAGGCGCTGACGGCCATCCACTATGTGCATCGCCTGGCCGCCTATGCGGTATTTATCGTGCTGATGCTGCTGTCGTTCAGCCTGTACAGCGTGCCCGCCCTTCGCCAGCAGGCGCGCTGGCTGGCCGGCTTGACCCTGCTGCAGGTCGCTACCGGCCTGGGCAATGTGGTGCTGGGCTGGCCGCTGCTGGCCGCCGTTGGCCATACCGGCGGTGCTGCCGCGCTGGTCGTCGTTCTGACCGGCATCGTTTTTTCAAGCCGCAAAATGCCTGTGCTGGCCCGTGTGTCCCCAATGAACGCTTCGAGATTGTCCGCATGAATCCCAGTCCTCCGTCTGCCGCTGCTACTCCATCCAGCGCCCGCGCTCCGTCACGCTTCAGCCAGTTTTACGCGCTGACCAAACCACGCGTCGTGCAGCTCATCGTGTTTTGCGCGCTGATCGGCATGGTGCTGGCCGTGCCGGGCGTGCCGACCTGGCTTGATGTCCGGCTCGCCCTGATCGCCTGTGCAGGCATCTGGCTGGTGGCCGGCGCGGCTGCGGCCTTCAACTGCCTGGTCGAGCAGCAAATTGACGCCAAGATGCGGCGCACCGCCTGGCGACCGACGGCCCGGGGGCAGCTCAGCAACCCCCTGACGCTGGCTTTTTCCGCCGGACTGTGCGCTCTGGGCTCATGGGTTTTGTATGTCTGGGTCAATCCACTGACCATGTGGCTGACCTTTGCCACCTTTGTCGGCTATGCGGTGGTGTACACCGTGATCCTCAAGCCGCTGACGCCGCAAAACATCGTCATCGGCGGCGCCTCGGGCGCGATGCCGCCAGTGCTGGGCTGGGCCGCCATGACCGGCTCGGTCGGGCCTGAAGCGCTGATTCTGTTCCTGATCATTTTCCTGTGGACGCCGCCGCACTTCTGGGCGCTGGCACTCTACCGCGTCGAGGACTACCGCAAGGCCGGCCTGCCGATGCTGCCCGTCACCCACGGCAACGAATTCACGCGGCTGCAGGTGTTTTTGTACACCTTGGTGCTGTTTCCCGCCTGCCTGATGCCCTTCATCTTCAAGATGAGCGGCTGGCTGTACCTGGTGGCGGCGGTGCTGCTCAGCATCGGCTTCAGCGGCCATGCCTGGTGCCTGTGGCGCAATTACTCCGATGCGCTGGCACGCAAGACCTTCCGCTTTTCGCTGATTCACCTGTCGGCCTTGTTTGCAGCGCTGCTGCTGGACCACTACCTGATATGAAAACCCACTTGCTGATGCAACCCGGCCGCCGGCGTGCCTTCAACACCCTGGCGGCCTTGATGGCGCTGTCGATGTCTGCCGGAGTCCTGACGGGCTGCGCGCCCGACAAGCCCCAGTTCAAGAGCATTGACCTGACCGGCGCCGACTATGCGCAGGGCTTTTCCCTGGCTGACCACAACGGGCAGTTGCGCACGCTCAAGGACTTTGCCGGCAAGGTCGTGGTCGTGTTTTTCGGCTTTACCCAGTGTCCCGATGTCTGCCCGACCTCCATGGCCGAACTGGCCGAAATCAAAAAGCAGCTTGGCGCCGATGGCGACAAGCTGCAGGCCATCTTCATCACCGTGGACCCCGAGCGCGACACGCCCGAGATGCTCAAGGCCTACATGGGCAACTTCGACCCGACCTTCGTGGCACTGCGGCCCACGCCGGAGCAACTTGCGCAAGTCGCCAGGGATTTCAAGATTTATTACAAAAAAGTCGATGGCAAGACCCAAGGCAGCTACACCATGGACCATTCGGCCGGCAGCTACATCTTTGACCCGCAAGGCCGTGTCCGGCTCTACAGCCGCTACGGTTCGGGTGCTGAAGCGCTGGCTTCCGACATTCGCCTGCTGATCAAGTCAAGCTGAAAAAAAGCCTGCCACTTTCCAGTGCAGGCTTTGGGGCGGGCAAGGCCGGTATCCACCGGCGGCAGGGTCAGGCGTAGGTCGCCAGCACCTTTTTCATTTTCTTCATAGCCGCCACCTCAATCTGGCGAATGCGCTCGGCGCTGACCTTGTATTCGGCCGCCAGGTCGTGCAGCGTCATGCCGCCCGAACCGTCATCGTTCACATTGAGCCAGCGCTCTTCCACAATGCGGCGTGCGCGCGGGTCGAGTTCCTGCAGGGCGGTGCTCAGGCCATCGGTCATGAGGTCATCACGCTCGCGCGATTCCATCAGGGCCGTCGGCTCCTGCGCGGCATCGGCCAGGTAGGCAATCGGACCAAAGGCATCATCGCCATCGTCGTTCGGGCTCGGGTCCAGCAGCACGTCGCCGCCGGACATGCGCTGCTCCATCTCGATGACTTCCTCGCGCTTGACGTTCAGCGTCCTGGCCATCGAGTCAATCTGGCTTTCGGTCAGGGTGTCGCGGTGCGTCGCCACGTCGGCGTCGTCCTTGTAACCCTGTTTCATCGAGCGCAGATTGAAAAACAGCTTGCGCTGGGCCTTGGTCGTGGCGACCTTGACCATGCGCCAGTTTTTCAGGATGTATTCGTGAATTTCGGCCTTGATCCAGTGCATGGCGTAGCTCACCAGGCGCACGTTCTGGTCAGGGTCGAAGCGCTTGACCGCCTTCATCAGGCCGATGTTGCCTTCCTGGATCAGGTCGCCGTGGGGCAGGCCATAGCCCAGGTACTTGCGCGAAATCGACACCACCAGCCGCAGGTGAGACAGCACCAGCTTGCCGGCCGAGTCCAGGTCATTGTTCTCTTTGAGCTTTTTGGAAAACTCCTGCTCCTGCTCCAGGGTGAGCATGGGCAGGCGGTTGACGGCCGAAATATAAGCGTCCAGATTGCCCAGCGGAGGCACCATAGCCCAAGGGTTGATGGCGGCCACGGCGGTGTTTGACGCAGCAGGCGCAACCGCGACGGACATCATCGACTTGGGGGAAAGGGCATAAGACATCGCAAGACTCCTTTTCTCTAATGCTAAATATTAGCACTCCATCAGAGAGAGTGCCAGGCAATAGGTTCAATGGGTTGAATAGCTAAAGGCTAATTAGCGTTAACCCTGAGATAGGAGCAACCTTGGGCGGTTTTAGTTCAGCGAATTTGGTTTCAGGTTTGTAAAGAAACACAGATGATCAACAGTCAAAATGGTCTTTACCGCACGTTCTTTCTGTGCTTTTAGCTATTAAAACAATAGCTAAAAGCGTCCTGAACACTTCCTGGTTTTCAGGGCTGGCGCCTGTCATCGGGAATTTCGCGCACTTCGACATCGACCACCTGGCCTGAAGCGGCTTTCGCCGAGCCTTGGCGGGACTGGCCCGGCCACATGCCTTGCTGCGAGAACTGCTGGAACCGGGCAAATGCCATGAGGGGCGCGGGTTTGCGGCCGGTGATCAATGATTTGAGCAGGCTCAGGGTCAGCACGGTCAGGGCAACCAGCAGCAGGCCGACAGCCAGCACGGCGGCTGACAAACCGAAAACCAGTTTCAAAATAAAACGAAAAACTTGACTCATAGGGTTGGACACGTCGCAATCCTTTAAACCATCCAGATAAAGACGATTAGCCGGTTTTCAACCCCGGCGCGCATGTGTCTGCTGATGCTGCCGTTGACTTACCCCAGCAGCGCCTGCGCAAATTCGCGGGCGTTGAAGGTTTCCAGGTCTTCGAGCTTTTCGCCCACGCCAATGAAGTACACCGCCACCGGCCGCAAACCCGGCGATGCCTTGGCCCGTTCGCGCGCCCACAGCGCAATCGCCGCCAGCACGCCGCCCTTGGCCGTGCCGTCGAGCTTGGTGACGACCAGGCCGGTCAATTGCAGCGTGTCGTCGAAGGCTTTCACCTGTGCCAGCGCGTTCTGGCCGGTGTTGCCGTCGATCACCAGCAGCACCTCATGCGGCGCGGTGGCGTCGGCTTTCTGCACCACGCGCTTGATCTTGCGCAGCTCTTCCATCAGGTGCAGCTGCGTCGGCAGCCGGCCTGCGGTATCGACCAGCACCACGTCCTTGCCGCGCGCCTTGCCGGCGGTGACCGCGTCAAAGCTGACGGCCGCCGGGTCGCCGTTTTCCTGGCTGACAATCTCGACCGTGTTGCGGTCGGCCCAGACGCTGAGTTGCTCGCGCGCGGCGGCGCGGAAGGTATCGGCCGCCGCCAGCAGCACCGAAGCGCCTTCATTGGCCAGGTGGCGCGTGAGCTTGCCAATCGAGGTGGTTTTGCCCGCGCCGTTGACGCCGGTGACCATGATGACGGTGGGAACGAATTCACCGATCACCAGCGGCCTTTCGAGCGGCTTGAGCAGCACGGTGATGGATTCGATCAGCGCATTCCTGACGGCGACCGGATGCGTCATGCCGCCGTCCTTGACCCGGCGCCTGACATCGGCCAGCAGGTGCTCTGTCGCGCTGACGCCGGTGTCGGCCATCAGCAAGGCGGTTTCCAGGTCTTCGTAGAGCTGCTCGTCGATCTGGCTGCCGGTGAAGACGGTTGAAATGCTGGAGCCGGTCTTGCGCAGGCCTTCCTGCAGCTTGCCGAACCAGCGCTGTCGCTCGGGCGCGACGGCCAGCGCCAGCGCTGCGGGAATGTCGATGGGCGTGACCAGTGCGCTGCCGATCATTGAGCCGCCGTTGCCGGCAGGCGGCTTCAGTGGCGCAGGCGAGGGCGAGGGCGGTGAAGGCGGGGCTGGGCTATCGGACCTGTCGCCAATCGCAGGCACTTGCGGCTGCGCTGGCGCATCAGCAGGCGTGGAGGACAGGACGGAGCGTAATTTTTTTTTGAAGAAACTGAACATTGATTAGTCTTGTAGAGTCCACCATTCTATGAAACACCCCAAGCCAATTTTCGTCAAGCCCCGAGTATTCCTTTCGATGCGCCTGGCGGGCCGTTTTGCAGCCGTGCTGCCTGCTGCGCTGATGGCCTGCGTCAGCCCTGTGGTCTTCGCTCAGGCGCCGATACCGGTGGAGCAGTTCACGCTGGCCAACGGCCTGACCGTCATCGTCAAGCCCGACCACCGGGCGCCGACCGTGGCCCACATGCTGTGGGTGCGGGTCGGCTCGATGGACGAGGTCGATGGCACGTCGGGCGTGGCGCATGCGCTGGAGCACATGATGTTCAAGGGAACGCCGAAGGTCAAGGCCGGTGAATTCTCCAGGCGCGTGGCGGCGCTGGGCGGCCAGGAAAACGCCTTCACCGGCCGCGACAACACCGGCTACTACCAGCAGATTCCGGCCGGCAGGCTCGAAGACGTGATGCGGCTAGAGGCCGACCGCTTTGCCCACAGCCAGTGGCCTGACGACGAATTCAGGCGCGAGATCGAGGTCGTCAAGGAAGAGCGCCGGATGCGCACCGAGGAATCGCCCCACGCCATGCTGCATGAGCAGGCCAGCGCCGTCACCTTTCTGGCCTCGCCCTATCGCCGTCCCATCGTCGGCTGGATGAGCGACCTCGACGCGATGACGCCGGGCGACGTGCGCAGCTTCTACCAGCGCTGGTACGTGCCGGCCAACGCCGCGCTGGTGGTGGCCGGCGATGTCGAGGTGGCGCGGGTCAAGAAGCTGGCCGAGAAATACTACGGTCCCATTGCCGCGCGCCCGGTGCCCGAGCGCAAGCCGCGCAGCGAGCCCGAACAGGCCGGCATGCGCCGCATCGACCTCAAGGCGCCGGCCAGCCAGGCTTACGTCAGCATGGCCTTCAAGGTGCCCAAGATCGCGGCGGCGGATCTGGCACCAGCACCCGGCGCCGCGTCGCCGACGCTTGCCGCCAGCCGCGACGCCCTGGCGCTGACGGTGCTGTCGGCCGTACTCGACGGCTACAGCGGCGCCCGGCTGGAACGCGCGCTGGTGCAGGGCCAGGGCCAGGCGGGCGGGCGCGTGGCCGACAGCGCTGACGCTTCCAGCGGCCTGTTTGGCCGGGGGCCGCAGCTGTTCACGCTCGACGGCGTTCCTGCCGCCGGCAAGACCACGCAGCAGGTGGCCGATGCCCTGCGCCAGCAGGTCGCGCTGGTGGCGCAGGGCGGCGTGAGCGAGGCCGAACTCCAGCGCGTCAAGACCCAGTGGGTCGCCAGCGAAACCTACAAGCTCGACTCGGTGTTCAGCCAGGCGCGCGAACTCGGCTCCAACTGGGTCCAGGGCCTGCCGCTGGATGCCAGCGCGCGTCTGATTGCCCAGCTGCGCACGGTGACGGCCGGCGAAGTGCAGGCCGTGGCCGCCAAATATTTCGGCGATGACCAGATGACCCTTTCAACCCTGCTGCCCCAGCCCATGGACCCGAACCGCAAGCCGCGTCAGCCGAGCGCGCCGGCCAGCGGTGACCTGCATTGAGCCGCGCCCTGAACCGAACGGATTGAAATTCATGATGATTGCTACTAAAAAAATAGCTGCTCGCGCAATAGCAGTATGCGCAACCGGCCTATTTGTTCATACATTTGCACTGGCGACGATTCCCGTCCAGCACTGGACGCAGGCCAGCGGCGCGCAGGTCTATCTGGTCGAAAGCCCGGCCATTGCCATGGTCGATGTGCAAATTGATTTTGATGCCGGCAGCCGGCGCGATCCGCCCGCCCAAGCCGGGCTGGCGAGCATGACCGCCGACATGCTCGAAAAAGGCGTGCGGGAAAAGGACGGCGCTCCGGCGCTCGATGAAAATGCGCTGGGCGAAGCCTGGGCTGACCTGGGCGCGGACTTTGGCGCCGGTGCTTCGGCCGACCGCATGAGTTTTTCCCTGCGTTCGCTGACCGACCCGGCCCTGCTCGACCAGGCAGTGGCGCTGGCCGCGCGCCAGATCGCCGAGCCTGCCTATCCCGATGCCGTTTGGAATCGCGAACGCCAGCGCCTGCAGGCCGCGCTCAAGGAGTCCTACACCCGCCCGGGCAGCGTGATTGGCCGTGCCTATGCGCAGGCCGTCTATGGCCGGCATCCTTACGGCTACGAAATGACCGAAGCCACGCTGGCGGCCATCAGCGTGGCGGACATGCAGGCCGCGCATGCTGCCGGCGTCGTCGCTTGCCGCGCCCGCATCAGCCTGGTGGGCGCCGTCACGCGGGCGCAGGCCGATGTGATGGCCGCGCGCCTGCTGTCGCGCCTGCCGCAGCTGTCGTGCGCCAGCCTGCCGCCCTTGCCGACCGTGCCTGAAGTGGAGCCGCTGGCGGAGGCGCAGGAAAAAATCATCCCGTTTGATTCGGCGCAGGCGCATGTGCTGATCGGCCAGCCCGGCTTCAAACGCGCCGACCCGGACTATTTCCCGCTGACGGTGGGCAACTACATCCTGGGCGGTGGCGGTTTTGTCTCGCGCCTGACCAGTGAAGTGCGCGAAAAACGCGGACTGACCTACGGCATTTCCAGCTCGTTCTCGCCGGGACTGCATGCCGGCAGTTTCACCGTCGGCCTGCAGACCCGGCCCGACCAGACCGCGCAGGCGGTCCAGATCGCGCGCCAGGTGGTCAGGGACTTCGTGGCCGGCGGACCAACCGAGGCCGAGTTGAAGGCCGCCAAGGACAATCTTGTCGGCGGCTTCGCGCTGCGCATCGACAGCAACCGCAAGCTGCTGGGCAATCTGGCCGGCATTGCCTGGAACGGCTTGCCGCTCGACTATCTCGACACCTGGACACGGCAGGTGGAAAAAGTCACCGTGGCCGATGTCAAGGCGGCTTTCGCGCGCAAACTGCAGCCCGACAAAATGGTGACTGTTATTCTCGGAGCCGCAAAATGAAATACACACCCAAACCCATCGCCCCCGAGCCAGCCGCCAAGCCTTCGGCCAAGGCCAACACCATCAAGCCCAAGGGCACCGCGCACCTCAAGCCGCCCGGCGAAATCCGCATCATCGGCGGGCAGTACCGGCGCACCAAGCTCACCGTGCCGAATCACCCCGGCTTGCGCCCCACGCCCGACCGCGTGCGCGAAACGCTGTTCAACTGGCTGGGCCAGGATCTGACCGGCTGGCGCTGCGCCGACGTGTTTGCCGGCACCGGCGTGCTGGGTTTCGAGGCCGCTTCGCGCGGCGCCGCCGACGTGCTGCTGTGCGAGCAGGACCCGGGGCTGGTCGTGCAGCTCAAGGCGGTGCAGGCCAGGCTCAAGGCCAGCATGGTGCGGATTGAGCGCGGCGACGGGCTGAGCGCGCTCAAGCGGCTGGAAGCCGGCAGCATGCAGCTGGTGCTGATCGATCCGCCTTTTGACTCCGGCGTGTTCGAAGCGGCGCTCAAGGCCGCTGCCCAGGCGATCAGCCCGACCGGCCTGGTGTACCTGGAGGCGCCCAAAGCCTGGCAGGACGAGGAATTGCTGCCGCTGGGCCTGAGAATCCACCGCAGCGCCAAGGCAGGCGCGGTGCATTTTCACCTGCTGGTCAAGAGCGAGCTGTTGCCAGAGCCGCTGCCCGCCTGATCCCGGCCCGCCCGAAACGCCCGCATGGCCTTCAGGGTCACGGCCGGGTTTTGGGGTGATAAAAAGTGCGCAAGGGCATAATTCGGCCCATGTCCACTTCCCGCATTGCTGTTTATTCCGGCACCTTTGATCCGTTCACGCTCGGCCACGACGACGTGGTCCGCCGCGCCGCCGGCCTGTTTGACCAGTTGGTCATCGCGGTGGCGGTCGCCCACCATAAAAAAACACTGTTTTCACTGGATGCGCGCGTTCAGCATGTGCGAAATGCTACTGAAAACATAGCAAACGTGAGTGTTATGGCGTTTGACGGGCTGATGATGGATTTCTGTGCCGCGCAAAACGCCTGCGCTGTGGTGCGCGGCATCCGCAACCTGACCGACTTTGACTACGAGGCCCAGATGGCCGCCATGAACCGCAAGCTGCGTCCGCAGGTGGAAACCGTGTTCTTGCTGCCCGACGCTCCGCTGGCATGCATCAGCAGCACGCTGGTGCGCGAAATCAGCAAGCTCGGCGGCCAGGTCGGCCAGATGGTGAGTCCGCAAGTTGCGGCTGCGCTGGCTCACGTTCACGAGAAACAAGGAGCTTGACCCTATGGCTTTACTGATCACCGACGACTGCATCAACTGCGACGTGTGCGAGCCCGAATGCCCGAACGAGGCGATTTTCCTGGGCGCCGAAATCTACGAGATCGATCCCAACAAATGCACCGAATGCGTTGGCCATTTTGACGAGCCGCAGTGCGTGCAGGTCTGCCCGGTGGCCTGCATTCCGGTGGATCCACGGCACCGTGAAACCCAGGAAACGCTGTGGCAGAAATACCATCGGCTTCAGTCGGTCATTCCGGTTATCGTGGCCCGCTGATTCACCCAGTCATCGGTTTTACCTGCCGGTTAGTGCTCAAATAGGCCTTTTGCGCACAATGGACGGGCACATACAGCTATTAAAACGATAGTAAGCAGAAGTGCTAGAGCAGCTTTGGTGCGCTGTCTGCCGAGGCAGGCCGTGGCGGTTTCGGCCGGGGTGGCTGGCTGGTGTGAATCATCATCGTGGCTTTTTCCATCTCGCCCTTGAGCAGTTCGGGCACCGCCTTGAGACAGCGGTCAATGCAGTCTTCAATCGCCACGCGATGCTCCTGCGAAGGCTTTTTCAGTACCCAGTTGATGACTTCGGCTTTAACGCCCGGGTGCCCCACGCCAATCCGCAAGCGCCAGTAGTCCGCCGAGCCGAGTTGCGCATGGATGTCGCGCAGGCCGTTGTGCCCCGCATGGCTGCCGCCGAACTTGAGTTTGACCTGGCCGGGAACAATGTCGAGTTCGTCATGCGCCACCAGTATCTCGGCCGGCGAGATTTTGAAAAACCGGGCCAGTGCCGCCACTGATTTTCCCGACAGGTTCATGAAGGTCAGCGGCTTGAGCAGCCACACCGTCTGGCCGTTGACGGTGGTGCGGGCCACCTGGCCGTGGTAGTTCTTGTCCAGGCTGAGCGGCGCCTTCAATTCACGCGACAGCGCATCAATCCACCAAAATCCGGCATTGTGGCGCGTGGCTTCGTACTCGGGACCAGGATTGCCCAGGCCAACAAACAGTTTGATCATGTCGTGTGCAAAAAAGAAAGAGGAGGGCGGGAAAGCGTAGCAGAAGCACCTGGACGCACCCACGCATGAAAAAGGCCCTTAACCTCGTGGAGGATAAGGGCCTTGGGCCACTGCCTGGGCACAACCTGTTCAGGTCAATGCCGCAGCAAGCCGGGAATTACTTCTTGGCGGCAGGCTTGGCTGCAGGCTTGGCGCCGGCCTTGCCCTTTGCAGCCTTGGGGTCAACGACCACAGGAGCGACTTCGACGACTTCTTCAACGATAGGCGTGACCGACACCATGACCGGATTGACCTGGCCCTTGACAGCGGCTTTCACGCGCTTTGGCAGAACGATGTCCTTGACGTGCAGCGACTTGCCTTTGGTCAGGCCGCCGAGGTCAACAGCGATAAAGTCGGGAATGTCGGCCGGGAAGCAGGAAACCGTCATCTCGGTCAGCACGTGGGTGACGAGGCAGTTTTCCGTCTTGACGGCTGGGGATTCTTCTTCGCCGCTGAAGTGCACGGGCACCTTGACGGTCATGCGGGTGCGGGCTTCAACGCGCTGGAAATCGATGTGCTGGACTTGCTGCTTGTACGGGTGCATTTGCAGATCGCGCAGCAGAACCTTGTGTTCCGTGCCGCCCAGTTCCATCTCCAGGATGGAGCCGTGGAAAGCTTCCTTCTTGATGGCGTGCCACAAGGCGTTGTGATCGATTTCGATCAGGATGGGCTCGGCGGTGCCACCATAAACAATACCGGGCGTGCGGCCGGTGATGCGGAGACGGCGGCTCGCACCCGTGCCCTGCTTTGCGCGCTCAAAAGCGACGAATTTCATAATTTTCTCCAGAACGGGTGGACCGCGACCAGTTCACCCTGATTTAAAAAGACTGCCCAGGCTGGAAAACTTCGGAAAGTTTGCGTGCTGCGCAGTCAGCTTTTTTGTTTCAGATCAGAACCGGCTGGTCCTGGTCCGAGAACAAACTCATGACCGACTCTCCCTTGGCGATGCGCTGAATGGTTTCAGCGATCAGCGGCGCCACGGAGAGCTGGCGAATTTTTTTGCAGGCCTGTGCATTCGGGTTCAGCGGAATGGTGTTGGTGACCACCACTTCATCGAGCGCGTCACCGTGGGTGATGCGGTCAATGGCCGGCCCCGAAAAAATCGGGTGGGTGCAATAGGCGTAAACTTTTTTGGCGCCGCGCTCTTTAAGCACTTCAGCCGCCTTGACCAGCGTGCCGGCGGTGTCGATCATGTCATCCATGATCACGCAGTTGCGGCCTTCGATGTCGCCAATCACATGCATCACTTCGGACACATTGGCCTTGGGCCGGCGCTTGTCGATGATCGCCATGTCGCAGCCGAGCTGCTTGGCCAGCGCACGGGCGCGCACCACGCCGCCGACGTCGGGCGACACCACCATCAGGTCGGTGTACTTTCTCTGGCGCAAGTCGCCGAGCAATATCGGGGAGGCATAAATATTGTCCACCGGGATGTCGAAGAAGCCCTGGATCTGGTCGGCATGCAAATCCATGGTCAGGACACTCGTCACGCCCACGGCTTGCAGCATGTTGGCGACCACCTTGGCCGTGATGGGCACCCGCGCCGAGCGCGGGCGGCGATCCTGCCGGGCATAGCCAAAATAGGGAATCACGGCGGTAATCCGCTCAGCCGAGGCACGCTTGAGGGCATCGACCATGACCAGCAGTTCCATCAGGTTGTCGTTGGTCGGCGCGCAGGTGGACTGGACTACAAACACGTCGCGGGTGCGCACGTTTTGCTGGATTTCGACGGTGACTTCGCCATCTGAAAACTGTCCTACATGAGCAACGCCCAGTGAGGTGCCAAGGTGTTGGGTAATTTCAGCGGCCATGCTTGGATTGGCATTGCCGGTAAAAACCAGGAAGTCGGGGTGGTGCATTTGCGTATGAAGCCCAGCTGCGGTCGGGCTTGAAAGTGGGTGAAATATTTAGTGAAGCAAAATACGCACTGAAAGCAAGGGCAACGTGGACTTGGCAGTGAGTTCCGTTGCAGTCTTCCAAAACACATAGACCCGCCACTTGCGGGTCTAAAAGAGCCGCATCATGCGGCTCCTGAGTCAACACAGACCCGCATCTGGCGGGTCTGAAAAATTTGGCAGGGGTGGAAGGAGTCGAACCTGCGAATGCCGGAATCAAAATCCGGTGCCTTAACCAACTTGGCGACACCCCTACACAGGACAATTGTTGTTGCCAACAACCAACCTATAAACTGTTGCTTCTAAACTTATTCTCTACAGCTGCTTAGTTTACCAGCAGGCCAGAGGATGCGTTTGCAGATTTTTGCATTTGCGAATTATCCAGTTGCCAGGGGCGGCTGCAAGATCAGCATCATCAAAAATCTGTGCAAATACAGCACTTCCCGAGCCAGTCATGCGTCCCTGAAGCTGTTGCGATTCTAACCAGTCAAGTGACTGACTAATTTGCGGACAAAGCTTCTGCGCTACCGGCTGCAAGTCGTTATGGCCAAATCCGAAAACCGGACCATCTGCATATGCAGCAAAGCCTAGCATTGTAGCAGTCTTAGTGTCGCGTTTCAGATCTGGTGCATTGAAAATATCTGGGGTCGAGACTCCGGCTGCCGGTTTGAGCACCACAAACCTCGCCGCCGGCAGTGTGATGGGCGTGATTTGTTCGCCTATTCCTTCCACCCAGGCATGACTTCCAGAGAGGAAAAAGGGAACGTCCGCGCCCAGCGACAGTGCGATGGCGCGCAGGTCTTGAGACGGCAGGCGAACTCCCCAAAGGCGCTGCAGCGCCAGCAGGCAACTGGCCGCATCGGACGAGCCGCCACCCATGCCTGCCTGCGAGGGAATATTTTTTTCAAGGCTGATATGGACACCCAGGGGCGTGCCGCTGGCCGCCTGCAATGCCCGGGCTGCGCGCACGGCCAGATCTTCGGCGGGCAGCGCTTCGAAATTATTTTGCGCAGGGCTGTTCAGGTCGGTGCGGCTGATCTGCCCATCGGTGCGCAGTTCAAAGTGCAGGGTATCGCACCAGTCGATCAGCATGAAAACCGATTGCAGCAAATGGTAGCCATCGGGCCTGCGGCCGGTGATGTGCAAGAAAAGGTTGAGCTTGGCCGGGGCCGGGATGTCGTACAGCGCCTTGAGCGGCCGTGAAGAAACGATAGGGCGTGTCACGCTTGAAGCATTCAAAAAAACTGTGAAATCAGGCTGGCAAGGCTTTATTGATCCAGCACGACACGAAGATCAGCCTGGGGCGCGGGTTGCGTTCTTCTGGCAGAAATCCGGCCTTCGCCTTGCCGCGACAGGTCGGCAGACCAGCCGCTGACATTCGCGTCGTCACCCTGCAGCCAGGCAAACAGCGCACTCAGCGGCACTGCAGCGCCCGTGGCTTGCGCCATCAGGGCATCGACGGAGTCAAAGCGCTGAATTTTCTGGTTTCCTGAATCCAGTTCCGCTTCGCCCGGTGACCAGCGCAGAACGCCAAGCACATTTCCCAGCGGACTGATCAGGGTCAACTCACCGCGCTCGGACCTGCCCTTAAGCTCAAAACCGGCAGAGAAGGATTGCTCGGGCTCACTTTTCACCAACAGGCTGATGCGCCCTGTCCATAACTCTTTTTTTATATCTTTTAGTGCTTTTACGCTTGTTGGATGGGCACAACCAGCTATTAAAAAAGTAGCAAACAAGCAGGTGTGAAGAAGATAGCGGCGCAGTCGTTCGGTGAAGTGCAAAGTGGTTCCAATTTACGGCTTGACATTGAGGCGTTTGAGCGTCTCAAGCAGGGTTTCGTTGTCGGCATTGAGGAGTAGACCTTCTTTCCAGATGGCCAGGGCGCGGTCGCGCTGGCCCAGGCTCAACAGCACTTCACCGAAATGCGCGGCAATCTCGGCATCGGGCCTGGCCTTGTAGGCTGCCTCGAAAATTTGCGCCGCTTCCAGCTTGTTGCCCATGCGGAATTCAACCCAGCCCAGGCTGTCCTTGATGAACGGGTCAGCCGGCGCATGCTCAATCGCCTTGCGAATCAGTTCACGCGCTTCGGGCAGGCGCACATTGCGGTCGGCCAGCGAATAGCCCAGGGCGTTGTAGGCGTGGTGATAGTCTGGCTTGAGCCGGATGATCTGGCGAAGCAGGCGCTCCATCTCGTCGAGCGAGCCGAGCTTTTCAGCCACCATTGATTGCTCGTAAAGCAGGTCGGTGTCTTCTGGTGCCTTTGCCAGCGCCTGGGCCAGCAACTCATGGGCCTGGCGGTATTGCTTGAACTCCCGCAGCAAGCCGACTTCGGCATTGAGTTTCAGGCGCGCTTCCTCGGGCGTGCGTTCGGGCAATTGGCGAATCAGGCGCCGGCCTTCCTCCAGCTTGCCCTGGCTGGCGAGAATCGAGGCGCGGCGGGTTTGCGCCTGCGCCAGGTCCGAAGAGTTTTCAATCTTGTTGAGCCAGTTTTCCGCTGCTGCATAGTCCTTGCGCTTTTCGGCCAGTTGCGAAAGCGAGAGATAGGCCTGGGCCAGGCCGGGGTTGCGTTCGGTCTGTGGGGTTTGCTGGACCAGCGTGATATAGCGTTCCAGCGAAGCCTGCGCTGCGGCAGGCTGGTGGTCCTGCATCTGCAGTGAGCCCAGCACCAGCCAGCCCTCCGGGTAGTCGGGCTTGTCACGCGTCACGATCTTCAGTTGTGCAGTTGCTTCGGCATAGCGCTGTGCGTCAAGCAACACCCGGGCATAAGCCATGCGGATTTCAGGCAGCGCCTTGGACGTGCTTTCACGGTCATTGAGGTAGTTGTTGACCAGTGCTTCGGCTTCAGGCCGTTTCGGGTCCATCAATTCCAGCGCCACCACGGCCGGGCCTTCCGCGCGCGGGTCGGCGGCCTGGCCGCGCCTGGCGGCCTCAAGGGCGCCTTCCCTGTCGTCCGCAGCCAGTCGCATGCGTCCGGCCGTGGTCCAGGCTGCGCTGGCGGTGGCGGGATCGGCCAGGTAGTCGGCGAGCGCGGATTCCACCACGCTGGCTGCCAGTTTGCGGTCACTGGCACGGGCATAGGCGCGCGGAGCGGCTGTGAGTACCGCGACGCGCTCTGTATCGGACGCCATCCTGATCTCCGTCTTCAAGGGCTCCAGCGTGTCGGCGATGCGGTTCAGTGCAATCAGGATCTGCAGCACATAGCGGTTGGCTTCACGCGACGCGGGCAGCTGTTGTTTCCAGGCGAGCGCCGCCTGCAGTGCGGCGTCCCCCGAGCGTGCCTGCAGGGCGATATCGGTGGCCCGCTGGTACAACTGGGCATCGCCGGTTTTTCGGGCGGCGTCCAGCATCAAGGCAAAGCCTGCCGCAGGTTCACCTTCCTGGGCCGTGATTTCGCCGACCAGCAATTCATAAAACAGTTCGCTGTCGAGCAACGACAGCGGCGCGGAGTCCTGCGCCGCCTTGGCCTGGGCGAGTCCCGAAGTCTCGGCAGGTTTGACAGGGGCAGGGGATTCAGGCATCGCGGCCTGCGCCAGTACCAGCGGAGCGGCAAGCCACAGGCAGGCAAATGCAAGGCCAAGTTTTTTCTTCATCGGACCATGATAATTGAAGCTTCCGCACGATGCTTTGCGTTTGTCGTACACCCTGCACCGAACTGGCGGCCCCTTGCGCATAAGTTTGTACGCCCCATCTATTGCCTGAAAAGTTTTTACATCCATGCCTGAACTGCCCGAAGTTGAAGTAACCCGCCTGAGCTTTGCCGAGCGCATTGCGGGTGCCCGCATCGAGGCTGTTCTGGTGGGCAAACCCCTGCGCTGGCCGCTGGGCTGCGAGACGCAGCAGTTGCAGGGCCAGCGCGTCCTGGCCGTGCGCCGCCGGGGCAAATACCTGTTGCTCGACCTGAGCGAAGGCTTGCTGCTGATGCATCTGGGCATGTCGGGCAGCGTGAGTTTTGGCCTGAACCTGCCTGTCACGGGCAAGCATGACCACTTTGACATGGTGACCAGTCTGGGCACCTTGCGCCTGCATGACCCACGGCGTTTCGGGGCCGTGGTCTACGCTAGCGGTGAAGATGACGCGGTGGCGAAAAAGCTGCTGGGCCGGCTGGGTGTGGAGCCCCTGAGCGATGCATTTGACGCGCTTGTGTTTCATCAGTGGCTGAAAGGGCGCAAGACCGCGATCAAGCCACTTTTGCTGGCGGGCCAGGCCGTCGTCGGCGTCGGAAACATTTATGCCTCGGAAGCCTTGTTTCTGGCGGGTATTCGTCCCACCACCAAAGCGTCGCTGATCAGCAAGCCGCGCGCGGCCCGGCTTCACCGTGCCATCCAGGACGTGTTGACGAATGCTGTGGCCAAGGGCGGAAGCACGCTGAGGGATTTTTCCAATGCCGATGGCGAGGCGGGTCATTTCCAGCTTGACGCGATGGTGTATGACCGGGCCGGTTTGCCGTGCAGAGTGTGCGCCGCACCAATCAAAAGTATCCGGCAGGGCCAGCGTTCCTCCTTTTATTGCGCCACCTGCCAGAAACCCTGAGCTTTTCAGGCTGGTAACAGGGGCCAGTGCTATATTGCCCCGATAACTTTTATGACGGCAGCGCATGTCTTTCAACGAACAATTTGATCAGCACGGTACCTGGCGGCGCGAGTTTGCATTGCGCCTGAAATCGCTGGCTCAATGGATGAAAGAGCATGACCTGCTCAATGCGGCGGTTGAAGAGCGGCTGCAGCGGCTGGAGTCGCAGGTGCGCGCGGACAAGGTCATGGTGGCTTTCGTGGCGGAGTTTTCGCGCGGAAAATCCGAACTGATCAATGCTATTTTCTTTGCCGGTTATGGGCGCCGCATCATGCCAGCGAGTGCCGGCCGAACCACCATGTGCCCGACCGAACTGGGCTATGACGCAGCTATCGTGCCCTGTTTGCGTCTGTTGCCGATTGAAACGCGCCTGCAGCCGCAGGCGCTGATGGAATGGCGTCTCGTTCCTGACAAATGGCTGCAGATTGACCTGGATGTGAACGATCCGGCGCAACTGGCCCAGGCGCTGCAGAAGGTGGCCGAGGTGCAGCATGTGTCCCTGGACGGTGCCCGCGCGCTCGGTTTCTGGAATGACAACAGTCCTGAAGACAACCCCCTGGCCGGGTCCGATGGCCTGATCGAGGTGCCGAAATGGCGCCATGCACTGATCAATATCGCGCATCCGCTGCTCAAGCAGGGTCTGGTGATTCTGGACACACCCGGACTGAATGCGATTGGCGCAGAGCCTGAACTGACGGTCAGCCTGATTCCGCAGGCGCATGCGGTAGTGTTTATCCTGGCGGCCGACACGGGCGTGACCAAATCCGATCTTTCGATCTGGCGCGAGCATCTGGCCAGTGGCGGCGAAGGGAGCGATACCCGGCTGGTGGTGCTCAACAAGATTGATACCTTGTGGGACGCCTTGAGCACGCCCGAAGAGGTTCAGGCGCAAATTGACCGGCAAAGAGCGACGTCGGCCGAGATTCTGGGCCTGCCGCTGTCGCAGGTCATTCCGGTATCGGCGCAAAAGGGGCTGGTGGCCAAGGTGACTGGCGACCCAGGGCTTTTGCAGGCCAGCCAGTTGCCCGCGCTTGAGCGGGTTCTGGGGCGGGGCGTGATGGGCCAGCGCCAGAAAATCCTGCGGACGGCAGTCGCCGCCGGCATTGGCGAACTCAAAAACGAGGCCGGACGTGCCCTGAACATGCGCCGCCGCGATCAGGCCGAGCAAATGCTGGAGTTGCGCGGCCTGAAGGGTAAAAACATCTCGGTCATCAAGCATATGCGTAACCGCATCGAGCAGGAGCAGGCTGAATTTGACAGCAGCGGCGCCAAGATACATGCGGTTCGCTCGGTGCATGGCGCTTTGCTGGGCGACCTCGTCAATTTGCTCAGCGTGCCCACGCTCAAGGTCGAACTGGTCGAACTGACCACAGCGCTCAAGCAGCCTGGCATCAAGCTGCGGTTGAAGAAAACCTACGGCCAGACTTTTTCACGGCTGCGCGAAGGCCTGCAAAAGGGACAAGTGCTGACGGGTGAAATCGAGTCCATGCTGGAGTCGGCCTTTCGGCAGATCAATGCTGAATTTGGTTTTTCGCTGCAGGTGCCCCAGGCACCCGATATGGCCCGGTGGGTGCAGGATCTGGACCTGATTGAGCGCAGCCATCTGCAGTATCTCGGTCTGGGCAATGTGATCCGGCTCGCGCAGGCAGATTTTTCCGAGCGCCTGGTTCGCGCGCTGAGCAACCGCTTGCGTGTGGTTTTTGAGTCGGCACTGGGCGAAGTGGAACTGTGGAACAAGTCGGCGTCCGCGCAACTTGATGCGCAACTGCGCGAGCGGCGACGCAATTTCGCACGGCGGCTCGAAGCAGTTGAGCGGATCCAGCAGGCCGCCTCCAGCCTGGATGAGCGGATTACTGAAATTGATGACCAGGAAATCCGGCTCAAAGGACTGGAAGCCAAACTCGCGGAGTTGACCGCGCGCCTTCTGGACTTGCGGCCCCTGCCTTTTGCATCGCAAGAGCCGGTTGTTAACCCCGCCGCAGCCTTGGCCGAATCGGCCTGATGCCGAACGAATCAAACCATGGCGACATGCTTCAAGCAGGCAGCCAGCCCATGCTGAAATCCTTCCCTCCTTCACTGTTTGCCAATGAAATCGTACGCTGGCAGCAGAGCCATGGGCGCAACAGCCTGCCCTGGCAAAACACACGCGATCCTTACCGGGTCTGGCTGTCGGAAATCATGCTCCAGCAGACCCAGGTCGCCACGGTGCTGGCGTATTACGACCGATTTGTGCAGCGCTTTCCCACGGTCAGCGACCTGGCCGCTGCGACGCAGGACGAGGTGATGGCCTTGTGGGGCGGGCTGGGCTACTACAGCCGCGCACGCAACCTGCATCGCTGCGCGCAAGACGTGATGGCGCTGCATGCCGGGCAGTTTCCACGCTCGGCGGAGCAGTTGCAGACCTTGCCTGGCATCGGCCGCTCAACGGCTGCGGCCATCGCTTCATTCTGCTTTGCAGAGCGGGTTGCGATCCTCGACGGGAACGTCAAACGGGTGCTCACGCGGGTGCTTGGTTTTTCTGACGATCTGGCACAAAGCGCCAATGAGCGTGCGCTCTGGAATCAGGCCACAGACCTGCTGCCTCATGACAATCTTGCCCGGGCCATGCCGCGTTACACCCAGGGGCTGATGGACCTTGGCGCCACGATCTGCACGGGCCGGCAGCCAAAATGCCTGCTGTGTCCGGTGCAGGCGCTGTGCCGTGGACGGGCAGAGGGGCAGCCTGAGAAATATCCGGTCAAGACCCGAAAACTCAAGCGTAGCACCCAGGCGCTGAGCCTGTTGTGGGCACAAAAGCCCGACGGTTCGGTATGGCTCGAAAAGCGCCCTGCGACAGGCATCTGGAGCGGCCTTTATTGCCTGCCCGTGTTTGAAAGCGATGCCGAACTCAGGGCGCTCGTACCGCAAAGCCTTGAAGGCCGGATGGAGGCATTGCCAGCATTCGTCCATGTCCTGACTCACAAGGATCTGTGCCTGTCGCCGTGGATTGCCGGTTTCCAGGCTGATCAGGCCATGCCCGAAACAATGGTTTCAGAGGGCCGTCCGGCGGCATGGTTCGGCCCGGCGGCATGGCCGGAGTTGGGCCTGCCTGCGCCCATTCGCAAGCTGCTGGTGCGGGATGCGCCGGGCCTGGCGGGCAATGACGAGCTTGGCTGATCAGCCGGCTTCGAGTTCGCGGTGCCGTTTCAGGGTCGGCCAGTCCTTGCCAAAGGCTGCCGCCAGCGCTTCAACCAGGTAAACCGAACGGTGCTGGCCACCGGTGCAGCCCACCGCCACCGTGACGTAACTGCGGTGATCACGCACCAGCGCCTGCAGCCAGTGGCTGAGGAATTGCTCGATGTGCCTGAACATGTCGTCCACTTCTGAATGGGCCTTCAGGAAGTCGGCAACCGGCTGGTCGAGTCCGGTCTGATGCCGCAGGTCTGCCTCGTAATGAGGGTTGGGAAGCATGCGCACATCAAACACATAATCGGCATCGAGCGGCACGCCGCGCTTGAAGGCAAAAGACTCAAACACCAGCGTCAACTGGCGGCTCGGGTTTTGCAGCAGTGATTTCACGTAGCCCTGCAGCTGCGCCGCGCGGATCATGCTGGTGTCAATGACGTGCGCCTGCTCGCGCATGTCGCCCAGCAGGTTGCGCTCCAGTTCGATGGCATCGACCAGTGCCCGGTGCTGGTCGGTGGCATCTATTCGTGACAGTGGATGGAGCCGCCGTGTTTCTGAAAAACGCCGCACCAGGGTGTCGGTATTGGCATCCAGGAAAAGTGATTGCACGGCCATGCCTTGAGCCTTCAATTCCCGGAGCTGCTCCGGCACCAGTGGCAGGGACGTGGCGCTTCTGACATCCATCGCGATGGCGAGCTTGGGCGCATTGTGCGGCCGCTTTAACGCGACAAACGATGACAGCAACTCAGGCGGAAGGTTGTCCACGCAGTAGTAGCCTGCATCTTCAAGCGCATGCAGCGCCACCGACTTTCCCGAGCCCGACATTCCGGTGATGAGGATCATTTCCATGGCTGGAACCCTTGAACGCCTGATGAGGGCCATTGGGCTTGAATGCGGTCATTGCAACAGGGCATTTTTGAATAATCCAGAAGGCGAGTGTTCATGCTCCTGATGGTATCAAGAAGGCATGACTGAAATGCGGTTTTCGAGGCATTGCCCAGTGTTATCCAGCGTGAGCCAGCATTTCCCTGGCATGCGCAAGCGTGGCGCCGGAAAGCCGCTCGCCACCCAGCATGCGGGCAATTTCGGTCACGCGCTGCTCACCGTCCATCTGGGTCACGGTGCTCAAGGCAGTGCCCCGTTGCGTTCGTTTGGCAACCACGAGATGATGGTCGGCAAAAGCGGCGACCTGGGGTAAATGCGTCACCGCCATGACCTGCCGGTCCTGGCCCAGTTGCCGCATCAGCCGGCCGACAGTTTCAGCCACGGCGCCGCCCACGCCGGAATCCACCTCGTCAAAAATCAGGGTTTGCGCCTGCCCCAACTGGCTGGTGGTCACGGCAATGGCCAGCGCAATGCGGGACAGCTCGCCGCCTGAGGCCACCTTGGCCACCGGCCTGGGCGTGCTGCCGCTGTGGCCGGCAACCATAAATTCAGCCTGTTCAAGCCCATGCTGGGCTGGCTGCTCCAGCGGCGTGAGGACGACCTCAAACCTGCCGCCCTGCATGCCCAGGCCCTGCATGGCTTGGGTAATGGCTGTGGCAAGCAGGGGTGCGGACTGGCTGCGCAAGCCGGAAATCCGGCTGGCCTCTTTCAGATAGGCCGCCTTGGCCTGGGACTCCTTTTTTTCAAGCTGGACCAGGTCCGCCGCTTCATCGAGCGCTTGCAACTCGGACTGCCAGGAGGCCAGCAATTCAGGCAGCTCGGCCGGCGGACGCTTGTAGCGGCGCGCCAGGCCAACCCATTGGGCCAGACGCTCGTCGAGTTCGGCCAGCCGCTGCGGCTCCAGTTCGGCATGCCTGGCATAACCGCGCAAGGTATGCACGGTATCCTCCATTTGTGCCAGTGCCGTGTTCAAAAGCTCTGTCAGCGCTTTGAATTCGGGCTCGATGTGCTCCTGATTTTGTAGTGCGTTAATGGCGCGGCCGAGCAGGCTAGTGGCATTGTCATCGGCTTCCTGCAAGGCATCGACCGCGGTTTGCACGGCCTCGCGCAAAGCCTGGATATTGGACAGGCGACCATGCTGGGCATTGAGTTCTTCCCATTCATGGGTGCCAGGCGCCAGCTTGCCCAGCTCGCCGATTTGCCATGCCAGCCGTTCACGGTCGCGCTGCAGGCTGTCCTGGGCACCTTGCGCCTGGGACAGGGTTTTCTGGGCCAGGCGCCACTCCTGCCAGCGCAGGGACAGCGTCTCGGTGGAGACATTTGCATAGGCGTCCAGCAGGCCACGAACGGCTTCAGGACGCGTCAGGCTTTGCCAGGCATGCTGGCCATGAATATCGACCAACTGGCTGGCGATGTCCCTGAGCTGGGTGGCCGTTACCGCGCTGCCGTTGATCCAGGCCCGGCTCTTGCCCTGCGCATCAATCGTGCGGCGCAGCAACAGGGTTTCGCCCGATTCAAGGCCAGCCTGTTCCAGCCAGGGCGCGAGGCGGGCAGCATTGTCGAATTCCGCGCTGATCTCGCAGCGCCCGGCGCCTTCGCGCACCACGCCTGCGTCGGAGCGTGCGCCCAGAACCAGTTGCAGGGCGCCAATCAATATGGATTTGCCGGCGCCGGTTTCGCCGGTGAGCACCGTGAATCCTTGCGACAAGTCCAGGTCCATTTCGCGGACGATCACGAAGTCGCGCAGGGCAATGCTTTTAAGGCTCATAACTCGGTCCAGATCGGGCCCCAGGGGGCTGCTCTCAGGCGACGCCTTCATTCCAGTGAAGTTTTTTGCGCAGGGTGTCGAAGTAGCTCCAGCCCTTGGGGTGCAAAAACCGCATCTGATGCTCAGAGCGCCTGACGCTGATGCGGTCGCCGTGCAGCAAGGTGGCCAGCGACTGCTGGTCAAAGCTGGCGCTGGCATCCCGGCCGGCGACGATTTCAATGACGACTTCTCCAGAGTCCGACAGCACGATGGGCCGGTTCGACAAGGTGTGCGGAGCAATCGGCACCAGCACCCAGCCGGCGATGGAGGGATGCAGCATGGGGCCACCGGCCGAAAGCGCGTAGGCGGTGGAGCCGGTGGGTGAGGCAATGATCAGGCCGTCAGCCCGCTGGTTGGCGACAAAACGGCCATCGACCTCGACCCGCAACTCCACCATGCCGGAAGTCGCCCCCCGGTTGACGACCACGTCATTCATGGCGGTCGCCCTGAACACGCAGTGGCCGTCACGCACGACCTTGGCCTGCATCATCCAGCGCCGGTCTTCCTCGAATTCCCCGCGCAGCATGGGTGCCAGGGTGTTCTGGTAATGTTCAAAGCCAATGTCGGTGATGAAGCCGAGCCGCCCTTGGTTGATGCCCACCACGGGCACGCCAAACTGGGCCAGCAGGCGGCCAATGCCCAGCATGGTGCCATCGCCGCCAACTACTAGGGCCAGGTCGCACTGCGCACCGATGCCGGCCGCATCGAGTGTTGGATACTGGGTCAGGCCGGTATTGCGGGCCGTGTCTTCCTCCAGCGCAACCTCGCAGCCCTGCGCGCCCAGAAAATGCGCAATGTCCTCCAGTGCGGAACGGGAACCTTGGGCCTGGTACTTGCCGATCAGTGCGACATGGCGGAATTGCGACTTCATCGGCAAATTACATCACAACCTTTGTCCCAAGCTTTCGTAGAATGTTCCCATGCTTGATAGTCGCGCACGTTTGTTACTCAAGGCGCTCGTTGAGCGCTATATTGCCGATGGCCAGCCGGTCGGTTCGCGCACGCTGTCCAAGGCTTCCGGCCTGGAGTTGTCGCCCGCCACGATCCGCAATGTGATGAGCGACCTGGAAGACCTGGGCCTGATTGTCAGCCCGCACACCTCTGCTGGCCGCATTCCCACCGCACGGGGCTATCGCCTGTTTGTCGATACGATGCTGACCACGCAGCGCGACCCGTTTTCGGTCGCTGGGCAAATGGCCCGGATTGCACCGGACCAGCCACTCAAGGTCATCAGCAACGCAGCCCACATGCTCTCCAGCCTGTCGCAGTTCGTTGGCGTGGTGATGGCGCCGCGCCGCACCTCGGTGTTCCGGCATATCGAGTTCTTGCGGCTGTCCGAAAAGCGTTTTCTGGTGATCATTGTTTCACCCGATGGCGATGTGCAGAACCGGGTGATCTTTACCGAGACCGACTACACCGCGTCTCAATTGATCGAGGCGTCGAACTTTCTCAACTCGCACTACGCCGGCATGGCGATTGAAGAGGTGCGCGAGCGGCTGAAAAATGAAGTCGAAGCGCTCAGGGGTGAAATCGCCACCCTGATGCAGGAAGCCGTCCTGGTCAGCTCCGAAGCCATCGAGTCGCGCGATGAAGTGGTTGTCTCCGGCGAGCGCAACCTGCTGGCGGTTAGCGACTTTTCCAGCGACATGGGCAACCTTCGCAAGCTGTTTGACCTGTTCGAGCAGAAGGCGCAGCTGATGCGCCTGCTCGATGTCTCCAGCCGCGCCGAGGGTGTGCGGATTTACATCGGCGGCGAAAGCCAGGTGATTCCGTACCAGGAACTGTCGGTGGTCACGGCGCCTTACGAGGTCGATGGTCAGGTCGTGGGAACCCTGGGCGTCATTGGCCCGATGCGTATGCCCTACGAAAAAATGATCCAGATTGTCGATATCACCTCCAAGCTGGTCAGCACTGCGCTCAGCCACAGCAAATAGAGCCACTACAATCTGTCGCTGGAAGGGGCGTTAGCTCAGTTGGTTAGAGCAGAGGACTCATAATCCTTTGGTCCACGGTTCAAGTCCGTGACGCCCTACCACGCTACATATGGAAAGCCTGCTATTCAAAAAATAGTGGGCTTTTTTGTGCCGCTGATGGCTGCTCTCATCAGCCTGGCTTTTCCCGTGCGCGCCCGCCCGTCGCCGCCCCAGCCGCAATAATTCACCATGACCTCAAGCCGCCCCTACAAGATTCCCGAATCGGTTCTGGTCATCATTTACACGCCACAACTCGATGTGCTGCTGATCGAGCGCACCGACCATCCGGGTTTCTGGCAGAGCGTTACCGGCTCGAAAGATACGCCGGACGAGCCTTTGCTGGAGACGGCGCTGCGTGAGGTTGAAGAGGAAACCGGCATCGTTGCCATGCCGGCCCAGATGCGCGATTGGCGTCTTTCGAATGTGTATGGAATTTATCCGGCGTGGCGGCATCGCTATGCGCCCGGCGTGACGCGCAATACCGAGCATGTGTTCGGCCTGTGCCTGCCTGCAAGATGTGGCGTCACGCTGAGCCCGCGTGAACACACTGCCGCGCAGTGGCTGGCGCATCGGGATGCTGCGGAAAAATGCTTTTCTCCTTCCAATGCCGAGGGAATCTTGCTGCTGCCGAGGTTCATGCCTCCAGGCGTTTGAGTGGACGTGACAGCGTCCTACGGGTCTTTGGGCGATGCTTTGTTGGCAAAAAGCAGGCGGTCGGTTCCAATGGCCTGATGCTTTTCGCGCCTTGTCCATCACGCCAGTTGACTCACTGATGCCATCTTTTAACAAGCCTGAAACACTCCAGCTGCTTCAAGGCGGTCAGGCCTTGTTCCCCGCACTCGTCCAGGCTTTTGATGCCGCAGACAGATGGATACAACTGGAAACCTATATCTTTGATGTTCATGGTGCCGGGGCCGATGTGGCCGATGCGCTGGTCCGGGCGGCCCGGCGGGGCGTGACGGTCCAGGTGCTGGTGGATGCCGTTGGCACCGGCCTGCTGCCTGCCGAATGGCGGGAAAAGTTTAGCGCTGCGGGGGTTCGTTGGTGTGCGTACTCTCCGGTCGGATCGGGCTTGGGCTTTCTGGTGCCCGAACGCTGGCGCAGGCTGCACCGCAAGCTGTGCGTGGTTGATGAGCAGATTGTTTTTTGCGGCGGCATCAATGTGCTGGACGATTTTTATGACCCCAACCATGGCGAGTTGCAGGCGCCGCGTTTTGATTTTGCAGTGGCCGTGACCGGACCGCTGGCGGCCGAGGCCGCCGAGGCCATGGCCCTGCTGTGGTGGCGCGTGCAGGCCGGCTACAGCGCACGGCAACGGCATCTGAACGAGGCCTGGGAAAAGTTCAAGGCGGCAGGCTATGGCGGACGTACCGATGCAAGCCTGCTGGCCCAGCCCGGAGATTCCGGCCTTGCCGCCTTGCCAGGCCTGTCACGCCCCAAGGCGGCGCTGGTCCTGCGCGACAACCTGCGCAACCGCCACAGCATCGAGCGGGCGTACCGCAGGGCGATTGGCAAGGCGCGCCAGGAGATCATCATTGCCAATGCGTATTTCCTGCCCGGCGGCAAGCTGCGCCGCGCCCTCATGAGGGCGGCCCGGCGCGGCGTTCGCGTCACCTTGCTGCTGCAGGGCAAGTATGAATACTTCATGCAATACCATGCCGCCCGGCCGGTGTACGGGGCTTTATTGGCCGCAGGGGTGGAAATTCATGAGTATTCCACCAGCTTTCTGCATGCCAAGGTGGCAGTGGTGGATGGACACTGGGCCACCGTGGGATCGTCCAACCTGGACCCGCTGAGCCTGCTGCTGGCGCGCGAAGCCAATGTGGTGGTCGAGGACCGCGCCTTCGCCAGCGAGCTGAGCGCCCGCTTGCGCGAAGCCGTGATGCATCATGGCGTGCGCATCGACCCTGCTGTTTACGGCCAGCGCCCGCTGGGCCGGCGCATCCAGGGCTGGATGGCTTACGCCCTGATGCGGCTGGCCCTGCTGCTGACAGGCCAGCGTTATTGAAATGCATGTTCCACGGCGATGCGGCCATCCGGCAAGGCCATTGACTGCTATGCAATTGATAGCTTCTTGAGCAAGTGGGTAAAGCGCAAACGCCTTAAAAAGCTTATAAAACCGGCGTTGTGACGACTTTAAGGTGGGCTGGTAATATCTGACATGCTTATGAAAACTACTCCGCCCTCACAGGATCTGACAGACGAAGGAACACCTGTCTCCGTCAAGATCCGCGAACGCCTGGTCATGGCACGCAAGCGTTTCCATGCCAATGACAACATCGCCGAATTCATCGAGCCGGGCGAGATGGAAAAATTGCTTGACGAGGTCGAGATCAAGATGCAGGGCGTTCTGGACAGCATGGTGATCGACACCGTGGGCGACCACAACACCGGCAACACGGCGCGCCGGGTTGCCAAGATGTACCTGAAAGAGGTCTTCAATGGCCGGTATGTGACGGCGCCGACCATCACCGAATTCCCCAATGCAGAGCACCTGAACGAGTTGATGATCGTCGGGCCAATCACCGTTCGCAGCGCCTGCTCGCACCATTTCTGCCCGGTCATCGGCAAGATCTGGATTGGCGTTCTGCCCAACGAGCATACCAACGTGATCGGCCTGTCCAAATACGCGCGGCTGGCCGAGTGGGTCATGGGCCGTCCGCAAATCCAGGAAGAGGCCGTGGTGCAACTGGCCGACCTGATCATGGAAAAAACCCAGCCCGACGGGCTGGCCATCGTGATGGAAGCCAGCCACTACTGCATGGCCTGGCGCGGCGTCAAGGACATGGACAGCAAGATGATCAACTCGGTCATGCGCGGCGTGTTCCTGAAGGATTCGACCTTGCGCCGCGAGTTTCTCGCGCTTATTCCAAGAAAAGGGTAATCCCATGCTGGTTCGTTTGCTTTATGCGAGTCGTGCTGTGGACAACAGCAGCGATGCCATCGCCAGCATCCTGGCTCATTCCCGACAGTACAACCCGACCTGCGGGATCACCGGCATTCTTTGCTATGGCGGGGGCGTGTTTTTGCAGGCCATCGAGGGCGGCCGCATGGCGGTCAGCGAGCTGTACGGACATATCCAGAAAGACCCGCGCCACAAGGATGTGGTGCTGCTGGACTACGAGGAAATTTCCGAGCGCCGTTTTGGCGGCTGGACCATGGGAACGGTCAACCTGCTCAAGCTGAACCAGTCCATCTTGCTGAAATACTCTGAGAAAGCCGAACTCGATCCCTATGCGGCCTCGGGCAAGGTGTCGCTGGCGCTGCTTGAAGAGCTGATGGCCACCGCTTCCATCATCGGCCGCGCCTGAAAAAGCCGGAACGAGCCGGGCAGGGCGCTGTGGCCTGCATCGCCGGTGCAAGAACGGAACGAGATGAGCACGCCGGCTGAAATCCCCGGCCTGCTGATCGGCTGCGATTTTTCGTGCAGTCCGAGCCGCCGCAAACCCATCGTGATGGCTGCGGGTAGCGCCTTGAAAGGGCGTGTGCTGCTCTCAAGCCTGGAACGCCTGGACTCGCTCGACAGCTTCGAGCAGTGGCTGCGCCAGGAGCGCGGCTGGATCGGGGCCTTTGACTTTCCCTTCGGCCTGCCGCGCGAACTGGTGACGCAGTTGGGCTGGCCCACGCAATGGCTTGAGTTGATGGCGCACTATGCCGGCCTGAGTCGCCCGGAAATCCGGAACACCTTCGCGGATTTTTGCGATGGGCGTCCCGTGGGGCAGAAATTTGCCCATCGCGCGACCGACAAGCCGGCCGGCTCCAGCCCGTCCATGAAATGGGTGAATCCGCCAGTCGCCTTCATGCTCCATGCCGGCGTTCCCCGGCTGCTGGCCGCCGGCGTTCATCTGCCCGGCCTGCATCCGGGCGACAGCCGGCGTGTCGCGCTTGAAGGCTATCCGGGAATGCTGGCGCGCGAAGTTCTCGGCAGCCGTTCTTACAAAAGCGATGACAAGGCCAGGCAGACGCCGGAGCGGCTGATTGCGCGCAAGGATCTGATCACTGCGCTCGAACATGGTCAGACCCGGCTGGGCCTGCGCCTGAAAGTCAGCCATGCGCAGCGCGATGCGCTGGTCGATGATGCCAGCGGCGACAGCCTGGATGCGGTGCTGTGCCTGATGCAGGCAGCCTGGGCGGCGCAGCAGGGCGCGCCTGGCTATGGTTTGCCTGCGGACATGGATGCACTGGAAGGATGGATTGTGACGTCCCGGATTTGAGCCGGGCCTCTGTTCATGCAACAGGCATCAATTTATGCATGATTTATGCATGATTTATGCATTTTGCGCACGCCCAGAAAGCATAGTTTGCTATCAATTTAAAAGTAAAAAATGATTTCAAGCTTCAGCTTGACGAGGCTGGCTGTTGCCACCGTTGGTGTGCTGGCCAGCATGGCCCCGGTTCTGGCGGCTACCCCGTCCAGGATGGGCTGGACCGGCGTTGTGACTTGTGTCGTGCCAGGTACTGTTGATCTGGCGGTGGTTTCAGGACGCTGATTGCGGTCGAAGGCGCAAAATCAATCGACCGCATGCAATTTTTGCAGGTTCGAATGAATTTAAAAGGATTTCCCCCATGAAAAAACCACTGATTGCTTTTACATCCCTGGCCTTGGCGCTGGCACTGAGCGCCTGCAACAAGGCCGATGACCACCAAACCCCGGGCCAGAAGCTTGACTCGGCCATTGGCAAGACAGAGCAGGCCGCAGCCGAGGCCAAACTCAAGACCGAGCAGTCGGGCGCTGAAATGAAGGCTAAAACAGAGGAAACCTTTGCCAAGGCGGGCGCCGCATTGAAAAGTGCCACGGAAAATGCCGAGGTTTCCGCCAAGGCCGCTGCCGGCAAAGCCATTGAAAAGATGGACGACATGGCGATCACGACGGCCATTTCAGCCGAGCTGGTCAAAGACCCGGAGATCAGGGTCTTCAAAATCAATGTGGACACGAAGGATGGTGCGGTGACACTCAACGGCTCGGTGCCGACGGAGGCCGTGCGCGAGAGGGCGGGCGCGATTGCCAAGACTTTTAGCGGTGTTCAGTCAGTGGACAACAAGCTGATTGTCAAGGCAAATTGACAGCAGTCGCTGCTGCCTGCAAACCGGCTGGGCCGGTCACAACTCGAACATGATGGACCGATAAAAAAGGCAGGCGATGGGTTGTTCCATGGCCTGCCTTTGCCGCGCCACCTTGCTCAGGCAGCGCAATCGACGATAAGTGCCGCTTAAGGGCGAACGACGATGTCGTTGCGAACGCTTTTGACGTTCTTCACGCCACGGGCAATGTTTTCCGCCTGCATTTTTTCAGCGGTGGATTTTGCAAAGCCGGACAGTTGCACCGTGCCATTGAGCGTTTCAACGCTGATGGACATGGCTGAAACGGTTTTGTCTTCCACGAACTTTGCCTTGACGGCTGTTGTGATGGCGGCATCATCAACATACGAGCCCGCTGTTTCCTGGCCACGTCCCACGGCACAGCCGGTGCCAATGATGGTGATGCCTGCCAGGGCTGCGAAGGCGATTGCGCGAACGTATTTCATAGGGTTTCCTCTTTGAGTTGATTTGATTTGGTGCAAAGTTTAAAAAAGCCTGTCGATTAACGGCACCACGCCCATCGACCAGCACCTGGTTTTTACAGATCCAGCCAGTCCTTGAGTTTGTCGGCATGCTTTTCTTCGTCGGCCAGGAGTTCAAGCATTCGCCGTTTGGTGGTGTCCATGCTCATGGCCTCGTGTCGGTTTGTGCGGAATGGCGCGTAAAGGAAGAGAGCATCGTGATCAAGGTGTTGGTCAGGCCGGACGACTTCACCGCAGCCACCAGCAATGCACTTGCCGAGACCATGCGCCACGGACGTATCACAACGATTGCAGCGCCAGCAGCGGCGGAAATCCCGACCAGCCTGAACGGGTGAACCGCTGCATAGTCGCTCAACACAGGTGTTGCCAGTTCGACGGCGGCACTTGCCGGATGGCGCTGCCACCACATGCGGGCCGCATATTTAATCCTGCCCAGGGTGCCGCCCTGGACAGCGGCTCCTGACTCAGCCGCCTTGTCAATATCATCATCGACACTGTCCTCAGTGACCCGGTGGTGCCGGTTCATGTGCCTGACGATGGCCTTGCGGCTGATGGCCAGGCGTTCTTGGGGAGTGAGTTCAGTGGGGGAGGCCATGCCAGGGGGTCTTTCCGTGGAGGTCTTCAGGAAACCGTGCGCAATGCTTGCGCATCGCTGTCAATCTGGGCTTTCAGCTCGGGAAAACGCTCGCTTTTCAAAGGCTTCATGGCAATCATGATGGCGACAATCAGCAATACCAGCGCAAAGCCTGGCACGGCCACCAGCATCCAGTGGAACTGGTTCTGCAAAAAGCCCAGCATCAGCGCCGTGCCTGCCAGGCCCAGAAAAACGACCAAAGCCAGGATGGCGACCACCCCCGCCACTGCACGCGCCAGCAGTTCCGAACCCGCGCTCGTTGCTTCCTTGTGAAACAGCGATCCGTAGGCGGACAAGTGGTCCATGACCAGGTCAGGCCTTTGCACAATCGTTGAAAAAAGAGGATGCAGCATAGGTTCGGAGCGTAGGTTGTGCGTCAGGGCTTGCGAAGGGGAGAGTCGGGGTCGGGAAAAGGTTGGGTTTCAGTAACGATTGCGGTTGCGATGGCGCGAAGAAGACACCAGCAGGGCAACCGCTGCACCGACCGCTGCTGCAATCAGCACGGAGCGCATGGGTTGCTCGGAAACATACCGGGTGGTCGCATCAGCGGCCTGTTTGAGTGATTTTTCGGCGCGTTCCTTGGCTTCGGAAGCCATGTCCAGACTCTGGCGAGCCATCTTTTGCGCCTTGGATGCCAGCATGTCAACCATTGGATCAACACTGCCGCGCAGTTCGCGAACCTTGCTTTCGGCCTTGTCAAGCGCTTGGTTGGCATGCTCGCGCGTTGACTCCAAAGCCTTGCTGGCTGAATCCATCATGCCTTCAGAAGCCTTCTGCATTGCAGGAACAGCATCACGGACCATGTTTGAGGGGCTATTTGTATTCATGTCTTATTTCCTTGGTGAGTGAATGAAAAGGGTGATAAAAAAGTAGGCGCTTTTGAGCGCTGCCATCAGCTTCAGGCTAATTTTTTTTGATCAGGCTGACAACAAAACTGACAATTGCCATGATAGCGAACAGGAAGAAGAGAATCTTGGCAATTTCAACGGCACCTGCTGCAATTCCACCAAAACCGAAGACGGCAGCAATCAGGGCGATCACCAGAAAGACGACTGAATAGTGCAACATTTGATTTCCCTTGCGATGGCTAGGCATATAAGAATTGCTTCTTTAAAAAGCCTTGAGCAAGCTTAGCTTTTGGATGTAGTTTTCTTCATCGGTCTTGGGCCTAAACCCCTGTCAGTGCCTGGGGTAATGCCTTGTAGGAAAAGGATGACATTTTGTTACGTGCGCTTTGGCCGGCCTGGCTGGCTTGGCGGGCCTGTTGAGGCTTGGCATCGAACCGTTGGTTCACTGCGATTTGGGCAGCACGGCACCGACCTGGGTTCCTCTGCCTTCAGCGCTGGCAACCGTCAACTTTCCACCGGCAGCTTCCACCCTGTGACGCATGCCGGCCAGTCCATGGCTTCCCGGCCCAATGCTTTCCAGCTTGAAGCCTTTGCCGTTGTCCTTGACATCCACGGTGATGAAATTGTCGAAGTTGTGCACGCTGATTTCTACCTGGGTTGCATTGGCATATTTGGCGATATTGGTCAGCGACTCCTGAACCAGCCGGTAAACGGTCAGTTGCGCCGATCCGCCGAGTTCGACGGTTTCCAGATCGGTGGTAATGGAAAGTCCGGAACGTTCCTCAAATTCGCGCGCCAAAATTTCAAGGGATGCCACCAGGCCCAGATGGGAAAGTGACGAGGGCCGAAGGTCTTCAACAATGCGCCGCTTCAGGGCAATGCCGGTGTTGAGCGTGCTGGTCAGGTGTTCAAGCCGTTCCGAGGCTTCCGGCAGGTTGCCGGCCAGGCGGGATTTGATCCTGGCAACATCGAGCTTTGCGGCCGTCAGCAGTGCGCCCAGTTCATCGTGCAATTCACGCGCCAGGTGGCCGCGTTCTTCTTCACGCACATTTTGCAGATGGGTTGCCAGTTCGGCCAAGCTGGCGGTACGTTCCCTGACCTGTTTTTCGAGCAGGTCGCGCTCGCGCTCCAGAGACTCCTGCTCGCGCTGGCCCGAGGCAATGAGAGCCTTGTTTTGCATCAGGTACATGTAAAAAGCCAGCAGTCCGACCAGCGCCGTGGTGGCAATCCCAATGCGTGAAAGCTGCAGTGCTTTCTTGATCTGCGCCTGGCCCTGTTCCATTTGCTGGATGCTGCTGGCCGACAGTTTGTCGGATTGAATCCGGATGGCTTCCATCTCTTCCTTGCCTACATCGGTCGTCAGCACAAATTTCCAGCCATCATCATTGCCCTCCTTGCGCATGCGCACGCTCAGGTCCATCTCGGCCATCTTGCGCGACACATGACGCGACAGGGTGTCGAAGTCACCAGACAGCGCAGGCTGGGAGACAAAGATCTGCCGCAGAAGGTTGAGGTTTTCGGTAATATCGCCTACCGCCGAACGGTAAGGCTCCAGATAGCGAGGATCGCCTGTCAGCAGGTAGCCGCGCTGACCGGTTTCCGCGTCCAGCACCTGGCGCACCAGTCGGGTGATGGCGCTGCGTGTCTGCTGGGCCTGCTCCATGTTGCTGACGGCCTTGGTGGACTGTTGAAAGCTCGTTTCATTGATGAAAATCATGAAGGCTGCGGCCAGCACGGCCAGCGGCAGGCTGATGGCCGTTTTGAGCGTGGCAAATTTTTTCAAGGCTGACTCCCGTTCGGTACTTGTGTGAATAACTCGTCAATAATGAGCAGTGATAATCAATGCAACTGTGTTGCCTTGGCGCTGATTTTTGGTGGCCTTGCCAGGCAGTGCAGGTTTTTATAGAAAGACAGCGACATGATAAAAATTGGAATTGTGGATGACCATGCCATTGTGCGTTCCGGACTGAAGCAGTTTTTCTCGGACCAGGTGGATCTGCGCGTTGTTGGTGAAGCAGCAAGCGGACGGGAAGCGATTGACCTGGTTCGCAATGTCGAACTGGACATTCTTGTCATGGATCTGTCCATGCCGGGTCAAAGTGGAATCGATGCGCTGGCCATGATCCGCGCCAAGGCGCCCGATGTCGGCATCCTGATCCTGAGCGGTTACCCCGAAGAGCATTACGCAGTCAATCTGATTCGTCAGGGTGCCAGCGGCTACCTCAACAAGGAATGCGACCCTTCTGAAATCGTCGATGCCATTCGCGTGATTTCCCTGGGCAAGCGCTACATCACGGCAGCCGTGGCCGAGTTGCTTGCGCAGCAACTGAATCGTCCCAAGGACGTGGCGGCCCACGAGCAGTTGTCCGAGCGGGAATTCCAGGTGTTTCTGAAGCTGGCCAAGGGTGAAACGGCAGGCGATATCGCCAAGGCGCTTTCGCTGAGCGTTAAAACCGTCAGCACCTACCGCACGCGCGTCATGGAAAAGATGAGTCTGGCCTCCAACAGCGACCTGACCTATTACGCCCTGAAAAACAAACTCATTGACTGAAGGACTGCGGCGCAAACCCTGGCGGTTTGTGCGCCGTCCGGGCGCAGGCTTCCCGATCAGGCATCCGGATTTCCTGACGTGCTGCGCCCTCAATACCCTGAAAAGTCGAAAACTCTGACAGTCCTCCGATTCAGGAGGAAGGTTTTTCGGCTTCAATGGAATTGTTTTGTTGAAGGCAGTACTCAACCAACGCATCAATTTCGTTGGATTTGTCGAACACCGCATCGACCCCAAGCTGGGCGCAACGCTGGCGAATGTCTGCGGTAGCGTAATTGCTGAGAACCACCACTTTTTGCCGTGATGGGCGATCCCGGCAAGCTGCAAGTACCCCCAGACCGCTTCCCTGCTTTAAAAACAAATCAACGATTGCCAGATCCCATTCCTGTCGGTTGGCGTTCAGCCAAGCCTTGCCGTCGTTTTCGGTTTCTGCCGTTCCCACGGCAATCACGCAGGCCAACTCTTCCAGAGTGCCAATCAGATTTTCACGAATGGTGGGGTTGTCTTCGACGATGTATGTTTTCAATCTCACGGCTCATATCCAGTTAACGGCGGCAGGAATTCGGTGTGAGTTGCGAAAAGCCCGCCAATGCGGCTAGCAAGAGCCGGAAATGCCAGCTTGTCTTGTTTCCTAATGTATCTTCAGATTGATGAATCATTGTGCCAGTGACGTTTGTTTGTATTTGTAGGGGTTTTCCGATGATTTCATGTTAATCAGATGTAGGCACCTGCCGACAGCCTTTCATCGCATTTGCCGACTGTCAAAAATTCGCATGTGGCCGACAGTCAGGCTCTGCGATTGAGTGTTTGCGCGCCAGTTGCCATGAGGATTTTTACGCATTGCCAGCCATTGCAGGCTCACGCTTGCTGAGCGGCCATCAACCCAGACCAAGGCATGAAAAATTCCCCGTTGAAATCCGCCTCCCTTCGCCATTGGCTGGCGGGTCTTGCCATATTGCTGGTTGTTCTTGTGTTGCTGCTTTCCTTTTTTCCCTGGGATTCGCTTCGCGGACCCATCAACAGATATGTGTCGGAGCAGTTGGGACGACGTTTTGAGATCACGAAACATCTGTCTGTGGACCTGGGGCGCACCACCACCGTCAGGGCGGAAGGTGTCGAAATCGCCAATCCTGAATGGGCGCATGATTCCTACCTGCTCAAGGCCACTGCTGCCGAATTCGACATCAATCTTTTGCCGCTTATTTTCGGAAAAGTGGTGCTGCCCCGGATCAAATTGACTGAACCCATGATTGGCCTGCAGATCGAACCCGATGGCCGGAGGAGTTGGGCGCTTTCTCGCGATACCTCGGACAAAAGTGCGGTGCCGCAGATCGGTGCTGTCGTGGTTGATCAGGGGAATGTCAGCTATCTTGCCAAGGCACAGGGCGCTGATCTGGATGTCCAGTTTTCATTGGCCCCGGAAGCCGGGAATGAATTGCCTTTGAGTTACAAGGCTATCGGGCAATGGAAGCATGAAAAATTTACCGCCAATGGACGCGCAGGAGGTGTACTGGAGTTCAGCCAGAATACCCAGGCATCCTTTCCACTTGAAGTCAACGCAGTCGCCGGAAGAACCAGCCTGAAGGCCAAGGGTTCGATTGCCAATCTTGCCGACCTGGCCGGCATTGATGCGACTTTTGACCTGCAGGGCCAGAACCTTGACGATCTTTATAACTTGCTGGGTGTGGTACTGCCATCCACGCCGCCCTACAAGCTTCGCGGCAAGCTCGACAAGAAGGACCAACTCTGGGTTGTCAGCCAGATTCAGGGTCTGCTGGGCAAGTCCGACCTCGGCGGATCGCTGAGCTTTGATCAATCTTCGGCGGTTCCGCTTTTGACTGGCAAGGTGCAATCCAGGGTCATGGATTTTGCGGACTTGGGGGCAGTCATCGGCATGGCGCCTTCTGGCGCTCTGGCACCAAAGAAACAAGCCGTGGCTGCTTCAAACATCAAAAAACCAGCGCAAGCCAACTCAAGCAGCAAAGCTTCACCAACCGGAACTGCGCCTGGCAAGGTGCTGCCGCGCACGCCGCTGGACGTGACCAAGCTCAAGGCCATGAATGCCGATGTCACCTATTCGGCGGCCGACATCCGGCATGTGAAGGAGTTGCCGCTGGACAAAGGCTCTGTTCACGTCAAGCTCAATGCCGGCGTGCTGCAACTGGAGCCGATTTCGCTCGGCGTGGCCGGTGGATCGGTGGCGGGCACCATCCGAATTGATTCCACGGTCTCCCCGGCGGCCTTTAACACCAGGCTCGATGTCCGGGCCGTGCAGCTGAACCAGCTCTTCCCTGCGGTTGAAACCACTAGAACCGGCCTCGGCAAAATGAGTGGTCAGTTCGACCTGAAGGGGCGTGGAAATTCGCTGGCCCAAATGCTCGGGTCGGCCTCGGGGGATGTGGCGGTCCTGATGGGTAAAGGCGAAATCAGCAACATCCTGCTCGAATTCATGGGCCTGGATGGCGGAGAGGTGATCAAGTTCCTGTTGCGCGGCGACCGCAATGTGCAGTTAAGGTGCGCCGCTGCCGCCTTTGACGTGAAGCAGGGCCTGATGAGCAGCCGGGCGATTGTGCTTGACACCAGCGACACCGTCATCACGGGACAAGGCCAGATCAGCCTGGCCAACGAAACGCTGGACATCCTGCTCAAGCCGGAGCCCAAGGACATGAGCATTTTGAGCCTGAGGTCGCCGCTGCGGATTGGCGGCACGTTTGCGCACATGTCGGCAGGGCCGGAGACATCGGCGCTGGCAGGGCGCGCAGGCATTGCCCTGCTGCTGGCCGCCATCAATCCCTTGCTGGCCCTGGCCTCAACCATCGAAACCGGGCCGGGCGAGAATGCCGATTGCGCCGCAATCCTGTCTAAAGCTGCCCATCCGGCCACCAACGCTACCACTGGAAAAAAGTGATTCAGGCGGCTGGCGATTCCGCTGCTTCAATGCCGCAGACTGCGCACGCCTTGTTGCGTGACAGTTTCATCTCGTTCCACTCCATGCCCCTGCCATCAAGCATCAGCAGCCGTCCGGTCAGTGGCGTTCCGATGCCGCACAGCAGCTTCAGGGCCTCGGCAGCCTGTACCGTGCCCACGATGCCGACCAGCGGTGCAAACACGCCCATGGTGGCGCAGCGGGTTTCTTCGGGCAGGTCTGATTCAGGAAAGATGCAGGCATAGCAAGGCGAGTCAGGACTGCGCGGGTCATAGACCGTGATCTGGCCATCAAAGCGGATCGCAGCGCCCGACACCAGCGGCTTGTCGTGCTTGACGCAGGCCCGGTTGATGGCGTGGCGGGTCGAGAAGTTGTCGGTGCAGTCAAGCACCAGGTCTGCCTGCCCGACCAGCCGGTCAAGTAGGGCGTCGTCAGCCCGCTGCGTCACCGGGATCACTTTCACATCAGGGTTGAGCGCGGCGACGGCCTGGAGCACCGATTCCGCCTTGAATTCACCAATGCGCGCGACCGTATGCGCAATCTGGCGCTGCAGGTTGGTCGCATCCACGCGGTCATGATCGACCACGGTGATGCGGCCAACGCCGGCGCTCCCCAAGTACAGGGCCACCGGCGAGCCCAGCCCGCCTGCGCCAATGATCAGCACATGCGAGGCGAGAAGCTTTTGCTGGCCTTCAATGCCTATTTCATCGAGCAGGATGTGCCGGGAATAGCGAAGCAGCTGTTCGTCGTTCATGGGAATGGAAAAATGAAAAACCGCCGGCATGTGCGGCGGGAGGTTGATGGCTGCGAAGTGTGAACCGTGAAGTGCAAATGAAGCAAAGCCCGTTCGAAACCGGACGGGCTTTGCCTGAACCAAGCGGTATGAACGCCTAGTTTTCTTTCTTTTCGTTCTTGGGCTCGACAACTGCCGTCTTGCTGACCAGCACCGGACGGCCCTTGAGCTGGTTGATGGCCTGGGCCAACTGGAAGTCCTTGTCGCTGCCCAATTCGGGCGGACGGCGCTGCTCGGGCGTTTTCTTGGCTTCTTCTTCAAGCCGTTTCATGGCTTCCTCGCGGGCTTTTTCGCGGCCCGGGTCTTTCAATTCAGCACCCTGTCCGCTGTTCAGGTGCTTTTCCAGGTCGGCTTCACGGGTACGCAATGCCGCAAACGGGCTGCCTTCGGCGGTTTCATCAATCATCACGTCGGGCACGATGCCGCGCGCCTGGATCGACTTGCCGCTCGGCGTGTAATAGCGCGCCGTGGTCAGCTTGATGCCCGTGTCAGGGCCCAGCGGACGAACCGTCTGGACCGAACCCTTGCCAAACGTCTGGTTGCCCATGATGGTTGCGCGCTTGTAGTCCTGCAGCGCGCCGGCCACGATCTCGCTGGCCGAGGCCGAGCCTTCATTGACCAGCACCACGAGCGGCACGGTCTTGAGTGCGGCCGGCAGGCGCTTGAGCGGATCAGCGCCATTGCGGCGCTGGTAAAACTCGGGCGAAGCCTTGTAAACGGACTTGCTTTCGACCAGCTGGCCGTTGGTGGAAACCACGGTCACGTTTTCGGGCAAAAAGGCCGCTGAAACCGCCACCGCCGCATCGAGCAATCCGCCCGGGTCATTGCGCAGGTCCAGCACCAGGCCTTTAAGCTTGGGTTCCTGCTTGTAAATCTGCTCAATCTTGACCACAAAGTCGTCAACCGTGCGTTCCTGGAACTGGCTCAGGCGAATCCAGGCATAACCCGGCTCGATCACCTTGCTGCGAACCGACTGGGTGCGGATTTCCTCGCGCGTGATGGTGACCGGAAAGGTGCGGCTTTCGTCCTTGCGGAAAATCGTCAGCATCACCTTGGTCTGGGGTTCGCCGCGCATTTTCTTGACCGCATCGTTCAGGCTCAGGCCCTTGACTGCAGTGTCATCAATGCGGGTGATCAGGTCGTTCGGCTTGAGTCCGGCGCGGTCGGCCGGCGAGCCTTCAATCGGCGACACCACCTTGACCAGGCCGTCTTCCTGGCTGATCTCGATGCCCACGCCGACAAAGCGGCCCGAGGTACCTTCGCGGAATTCCTTGTAGGTTTTCTTGTCGAAATACACCGAATGCGGGTCCAGACTGGCAACCATGCCGGAAATTGCATCGGTAATCAGTTTCTTTTCGTCCACGGGCTCGACGTAATCAGTCTTGACCATGCCGAAGACGGCCGCGAGTTGCTGCAATTCTTCGAGCGGCAAAGGTGCCATGCCGGCACGTGCAACCGCCTGCAACTGCACGGTCGTCAATGCCCCGGCCATGGCGCCGATTGAAATCCAGCCTGCTATCTTGAGCTTCTGACCCATAAAAATTTTCCTAAGCCTGTTGAGGAACCCGTGCTCCTTCGTATCAGAGCAATATACACCTTGGACACATATATGCCTGTGCAGTTCCGCAAGCTGCACATCGTGAGTCATTAAATATGCGGAGAAAGCCCGGTTTTTGCAAGACGCGAACGCAATGGTTACAAATAAGAGCAGCCAATGCGCCCGGTCGGGGCATTGGCTGACAGGCTCAATCGCCTGTTCGGCAGTTCTTTAGATGTTTTTTAGCGATTCATGCTGCAACGGCCTTGCCCTGCGCGCCCACCGCCGCAGCGGCTTTGGCGGCGGCTTCGCTGTCGCCCAGGTAGTAGCTGCGCAGCGGCTTGAGGTTCTCGTCGAGTTCATAGACCAGCGGAATGCCGTTGGGAATGTTCAGGCCGACGATGTCGCTGTCCGAGATATTGTCCAGATACTTCACCAGCGCGCGAATCGAGTTGCCGTGCGCCGCCACCACGATGCGCTTGCCTGCCTTGATGGCTGGGGCCATGGCTTCGTTCCAGAAGGGCAGGACGCGCTCCACCGTGTCCTTCAGGCATTCGGTCAGCGGCACCTGTCCGGGCAGCAGATTGGCGTAGCGCCGGTCGCTGCGTTCGCTGCGGGGGTCATTGGCCGCCAGCGGCGGCGGCGGCGTGTCGTAGCTGCGGCGCCAGACCAGCACCTGCTCGTCGCCGAACTTTTTCGCCGTCTCGGCCTTGTTCAGCCCCTGCAGGTCGCCGTAATGGCGCTCGTTGAGCCGCCAGCTGTGCTCCACCGGCAGCCAGGTCTGGTCCATCTCGTCGAGCACATGCCAGAGTGTGCGGGTGGCGCGCTTGAGCACGCTGGTATAGGCCAGGTCAAAGTCATAGCCTTCGGCCTTGAGCAACTGGCCGGAATTTTTGGCCTGCGCAATCCCGGTTTCGGTCAGATCGACGTCGGTCCAGCCGGTAAAGCGGTTGTCCAGGTTCCAGGTTGATTCGCCGTGGCGTATGAGCACGAGTTTGTACATGTGGGTAAGTTTGGAGGGAAATGAAAACAGGAAGGAATGGATTTTAAAAGCTGGCCTTCGGGCGAACTTCCGCCCCCATTCTAAAATCACTGTTTGCGTGAAAAACATACAAAGGTATTAAGTGAAATTTCTTATTGATAACTGGATGCTGATTTCGATAGCCATCGCTTCCGGCGGCATGCTGGTCTGGCCCCTGATTGCCGGTGGCATGAATGCCGGCGCGCTGAACCCTAGCGGGGCCGTGCAGCTCATCAATCGCGAAAAAGCCGTGGTGGTCGATGTGTGCGAGCCGGCTGAATTTGCCGCCGGCCATGTGAGCGGCGCCAAAAACGTGCCATTGGGCGAGCTTGAGGCCAAATTGCCAGCCGTGGTCAAGAACAAGGCCTTGCCCCTGATCCTGGTCTGCGCCAGCGGCGCGCGTTCCGGCCGCGCTGTGGCCATCGCCAAAAAACTGGGTTACGAGCAAGCCCAATCCCTGGGCGGCGGACTCAAGGCGTGGAAAGAAGCTAACCTTCCGGTCGAAAAAGCCTGAAAAGGCGCCAAGCCCGCGTGCCGGCCGGACTGCTGTTGATGCGTCGCTCCGGCATGGATGCGAATCCTTCCTTCGCTGCCGCGCACCTGCCGCGCCAGCACAGACCTTGAGAAAACCCCATGCAAACCGTCAAGATTTACACCACCGGCTCCTGCCCTTACTGCATTCAGGCCAAGCAGTTGCTCAAGGAGCGTGGCGTCACCGAACTCAATGAAATCCGTGTCGATATGCTGCCTGGCGAGCGTCAGAAAATGATGCAGATCAGCGGCCGGCGCACCGTGCCGCAAATCTTCATCGGCGCCACCCATGTCGGCGGCTGCGACGACCTGATGGCGCTCGACGGCCGGGGCGGCCTGATGCCGCTGCTATCGGCCGCAGCCTGAACAAGCCGCCTCCAGTCTGCCTTGCCCGACGGACCGGGCAGGCGATTTTCCCGGCGCAGAGCCTGAGATAATCCGCCTCGAACCGCCTGCGCCCAGCTCTTTCCGGGGCGAATGCGCAGGGGGTTTTCCATCCCATTCCGATTTCCAACACCTTGACGAAAGACCACCATGGCCGAAGCCAATCTTGACCCCGTATTCCAGATCCAGCGCGTTTACCTCAAGGATCTGTCGCTGGAGCAGCCCAATTCGCCTGAAATCCTGCTGAACCAGGAGCAGCCCGGCGTCGAGATCCAGCTTGGCGTGGATGCCAAGCCGGTGGCCGAGGGCCTGTTTGAAATCACCGTCACCGCCACCGTTCACACCAAGATCGAAGAAAAGACCGTGTTCATGGTCGAGGCCAAGCAGGCCGGCATTTTTGAAATCCGCAACATCCAGAGCGACCAGATGGGCGCGCTCTTGGGCATTGCCTGCCCGCAAATCGTCTATCCCTACCTGCGCAGCAACGTGGCCGACATCATCCAGCGCGGCGGTTTTCCGCCGGTGCACATGGCCGAAATCAACTTCCAGGCGATGTACGAGCAGCAGCAGGCCGAGGCCATGATGGCCACGTCTGAAGCACCACAAATCCTCGTTTGATGGTCCACGGGGCAGGCTGCGGGCCAACGGCCTGGCTGGCATGAAAATCGCGGTTTTGGGCGCTGGCGCCTGGGGCACTGCGCTGGCTGTGAATGCCGCGCGCGCCGCCGGCGCCGGCGTGACCCGGCACCAGGTGACCTTGTGGGCGCGCAATGCGGCGCAGGTCCAGGCCCTGCAGGCCGAGCGCGCCAATACCCGCTACCTGCCCGGCATTGCCTTGCCCGCCAGCCTGCTGTTGCAAGGCGGCGGCGAGGCTTCACTGGGCCAGGCTGTCAGCGGCCAGGATCTGATCATTCTGGCCACGCCGGTATCGGCCGCGCGCAGCATGCTGACGCAACTGAAGCATGCGGCTGTGCCCGTGGCCTGGCTGAGCAAGGGCTTTGAGGCTGCTGTTTTCGCTGAGCCGGCTTCGGCCTCGCTTGCAAAGCCTTTTGGGCTGATGGTGCATGAGGTACGGGCGCAGGTTGCTCCTGATTTAAGAGCGGGCGTGTTCAGCGGCCCGAGTTTCGCGCTGGAAGTGGCGCGTGGCCAGCCGACCGCGCTGGTCGCCGCCAGCGAGCATGCCGAGGTGCGCGAAGCGCTGGTGGCCGCCTTTCACGGCGCCAGCCTGCGCGTCTATGCCAGCGACGACATGGTCGGCGTCGAGGTCGGCGGGGCAGTCAAGAACGTGATGGCGATTGCCGCCGGGCTGTGCGACGGCTTGCAGCTCGGCCTGAATGCCCGGGCCGCCCTGATCACGCGCGGACTGGCAGAAATAACGCGGCTGGGCGTGGCGCTGGGCGCGCGCGCCGAGACGTTCACCGGCCTGTCGGGCCTGGGCGACCTGGTGCTGACGGCGACCGGCGACTTGAGCCGCAACCGCAAGGTCGGACTGCTGCTGGCGCAGGGCAAAACGCTGGCCGAAGTGCTGGAATCGCTAGGCCATGTGGCCGAAGGCGTTTACTGCGCCCGCACCGTGGTGCAGCGCGCCGCCAGCCTGGGCGTGGACATGCCGATTGCGCAAAGCGTGGTGGCCTTGCTCGACGGCAAGCTCAAGGCGTCCGAGGCGGTGGCGCTGCTGATGGAGCGCGAGCCGAAGACGGAACTCGACTGCTACTGAATCAATAGCTGCTTGCGCCCGTCCTGATTGCGCAAAAGGCTTATTTCACCATTATTTCCGCAGCACGATGGTCAGCAGCAGCGACGAATCGTGCACCGCCGTCAGGGCGTGATCCACGCCACCTTCAAGCCAGACCAGCTGGCCGGCCTTCATGCGCCGGGTTTGCCCGCCCGCCATCAGATCGACCTCGCCTTCCAGGCAGTGAATCGTGACTTCGCCCTTGACCCAGTGCGACGGCATGGTCTTGCCGGCCGGCATCACCAGGCGCATCACTTCCAGTCCGTCGGTCTTGAACAGCGCGACATTGCGTGATTCGCAAAGCTGTTTGCCCAAGGGTTGAACATCAACGATTTGTCCCGGTGCGGCGTGTGCAATGGCCATGGTGAAGTTCCTTTAAAACGGGTTGAATGCCCTGGAGCGTTTTATACATCAGCGCCGCCTCAAATCTCCAGGTTGTCAATCAGCCGGGTGTTGCCCAGCTTGGCGGCGCCCAGCACCACCAGCGGCACATCGGCCAGCGCGCCCTGCGGCGGCGCCAGGTCGGCGCGCCTGCGCACGGTCAGGTAGTCGGGCTTCCAGCCACGCCGCGCCAGTGCCTGCAGGGCCTGGGATTCAAGCGCTGCCAGGTCGGGCTGGCCGGTGGCCGCACGGGCCGCTTCGCCCAGCGCACGCAGCGCCCGGGACAGATGCACCGCTTCCTGCCGCTCGGCCGGGGAGAGGTAGCTGTTGCGCGACGACAGCGCCAGCCCGTCTTCGGCGCGCTGGGTTTCGCCGGCCAGGATCTCGATGGGCAGGGCAAACTGCTGCACCAGGCGGCGCACCACCATGACCTGCTGGTAGTCCTTTTTGCCGAAGGCGGCCACGCCCGTGGGCATGCCGGCGAACACGCACGAGAACAGCTTCATCACCACGGTGCTCACGCCAATGAAAAAACCGGGCCTGAAATGGCCTTCGAGGATGTCGCTCAGGTCGGTCGCCGGATGCACCTTGAAGGTTTGCGGCTCAGGGTACAGGTCTTTCTCGCGCGGGGCAAACACCACGTCGCAGCCGGCCGCTTCCAGCCGCTCGGCGTCGGCGTCGAGCGTGCGCGGGTAGCTGTCGAAGTCTTCATGCGGCGCGAACTGCAGGCGGTTGACAAAAATGCTGGACACGGTCACATCGCCCAGCGGCCTGGCCTGCCGGACCAGGGCAATATGTCCTTCGTGCAGGTTGCCCATGGTCGGCACGAAGGCCGGGCGCTTGAAGCCGCTGAGCTGCTGGCGCAACTCCGCAATGGTGTGGACGATGTGCATGGGGTCTCCTTGAGTTTTGAGTTTTTAAAAAGCGAGGGCGGTTTACCAGGCGTGGACGCTGTTGTCCGGAAAGCTGACGTTTTTGACTGCGCGCACATAAGCCTCCATGGCGCCGCGCACGCTGGGCGCGCCGTCCATGAAGTTATGGACAAACCGGGCCATCTTGCCCAGGTTCATGCCCAGCATGTCGTGCAGCACCAGCACCTGGCCCGCCGTGCCGCTGCCCGCGCCGATGCCGATGGTCGCGCAGTGGGTGAGCTGCTGGGTGACTTCGGCCGCCAGCGCCGCCGGCACCATTTCCAGCACCAGCATGGACGCGCCCGCATCCTGCAGCGCGCTGGCTTCGCGCCGCAGCAGGGCCGCCGATTCGTCGGTTTTGCCCTGCACGCGGTAGCCGCCCAGCGCATGCACGGTTTGCGGCGTCAGGCCCAGGTGGGCGCAGACCGGAATGCCGCGCTCGACCAGGAAGCGCACGGTTTCGGTGGTCCAGCCGCCGCCCTCTAACTTGACCATGTGGGCGCCGGCCTGCATCAGCACGACCGCACTGCGCAGCGCCTGCTCTTTTGATTCGTGGTAAGTGCCAAAGGGCAGGTCGCCAATCACCCAGGCCACGCCTTGCGAGCGGCGCAGGCCACGGGTCACGCATTCGGTGTGGTAGCGCATGGTTTCCAGCGTCACGCCGACGGTGCTGGAGAGGCCCTGGCACACCATGCCCAGCGAATCGCCCACCAGGATGCATTCCACGCCGGCGGCATCGGCCACAGCGGCAAAGGTGGCGTCATAGGCCGTCAGCATGGTGATTTTTTCGCCGTGCGCATGCATTTCGCGCAGGCGCGGCAGGCTCAGCGGCTTGCGGGCCGACGGCGTGGAGGCCGGTGGCAGCGTGCCATAGGCGGTGGCTGACAACGATTCAGAAGGGGCTTGGGACATGGTTACTGAGGTCATGGTTGGATCCGATGCACGAGATGCACGAGTCTAATGGGAGCGGGGTTCACTTCGAAACCGGGTATTGCCCTGCCTGGCGGGCCGCGCAGAGGCTACCTGGCGAAGTGTAGCCAGTCGCCTGGCGCAGGGTCGCGGCCAGCGATGCGGGTAAAACGGGTTCTGCTTGATTCAGGTCAACAGCGGTTTTGATGGGCGGGCCTATCTTGGCTTGATCTGTATGGTTTGAAAAAAAGGAGCCCGACATGAAGCAGCGCACAGTGATGGCGGCGCCGGGGTATTCCCGGCCTCGTGGCCGGGGCGGCCGCTAAGCCGCGCGAAGTGCTGCATGCCATGTGGACTCACATGATGGAGTGGGGCGGCAACTGGGGCTCGGACTGGGATCTGTTCGGACTGATGCATTTGCTCTGGTGGGTGGTCGTCCTGCTGGCCGTCATCGCACTCTTGCGCTGGGCTGTTGGCCGGGATGCGCGCGGCCTGCGCACCCCGGAAAAAGACCGGGCGCTTGACATCTTGCGCGAACGCTATGCGCGCGGCGAGATTGAACAGGCCGAGTTCGAGCAACGCAAGCGCGACCTCTGCGGCTAGACAAGCAGGCGTTTGGCGCTTGCCTGTCCTGGCCGGCAAGCGGCTCAGTCGGCCATCTGCACCGGGATGGTCGAGCGCTCTTCCTTGATGCGGTTGTCCGGGTTGACGAACACCAGCTTGGGGCTGAAGCCGGCGACTTCCTTTTCCTCGACCTGCGCAAAGGCGGCAATGATGACCAGGTCGCCGACCGCCGCGCGCCGCGCCGCCGAGCCGTTGACCGAGATGATGCGGCTGCCGCGTTCGGCGCGGATGGCGTAGGTGATGAAGCGCTCGCCGTTGTTGATGTTCCAGATGTGGATCTGCTCGTTCTCGCCGAGGTTGGCGGCGTCCAGCAAGTCTTCGTCAATGGCGCAGGAGCCTTCGTAGTTCAGCTCGCAGTGGGTCACGGCGGCGCGGTGGATTTTGGATTTGAGCAGGGTTCTGAACATGGTGGAAAGTCCGAAAATTCAAGGAAAGGAAAAACTGCGCTGCATTTTGCAACAAGCCGCTGAAGAAGGATAAGGACGACGGGTTGTCCGGCGCTGTAACATTTGAGGCAGTCCCGAGCATTCGCCCGGTAGTTTAGAGCACGCTGCAGTGCGACTTCTTATTCGGATTTTGGTATGAAAAAGTCTTTTGTTTTCAATGTTGATGGGGTAGCCGCGCTGGCCCGGGCCGATGTGGCGCGGGCGCTGGCCGAGGATCTGGGCGCGGGCGACTTGACGGCCGCCCTGATTGATCCGGCAGCCCAGGCGCACGCCCATGTGCTGGCCCGCGAAAGCGCGGTGCTGTGCGGCACGGCCTGGTTCGAGGCGGCGCTCAGGCAGATGGACCCAGAGGCTACGCTGGTCTGGCATGTGCAGGAAGGCGAGCGTTGCGCGCCCAACCAGGTGGTGGTTGAAATGCGTAGCCAGGCACGGGCCTTGCTGTCGGCCGAGCGCACGGCGCTGAATTTCTTGCAACTGTTAAGCGCTGTTGCGACCAAGACCGCCACGTATGTCGCACTGGTCGAGGGAACGAAAGCGCGCATCGTCGATACCCGCAAGACGCTGCCGGGCCTGCGCCTGGCGCAGAAATACGCGGTGCTGACCGGCGGCGGCACCAACCACCGGGTCGGCCTGTACGACGCGGTGCTGATCAAGGAAAACCATATCGCTGCGGCTGGCGGCATCAGGCAGGTGCTGGCGCAGGCCGCGAAAATCGCCGCCGAGGCTGATTTCGTCGAGATTGAAGTCGAAACGCTGGAACAACTGCACGAGGCGCTGGACGCGGGCGCCCGCATGGTGCTGCTGGACAACATGGATTTGCCCACGCTGCACGAGGCCGTGCGCATCAACGCGGGCCGGGCAGTCCTGGAGATTTCGGGCGGCGTGACGCTGGCCGGCCTGCGCGCGCTGGCCGAAACCGGCGTGGACCGAATTTCCATCGGCACCTTGACGAAAGACGTTCAGGCCATAGATTATTCGATGCGCTTCGAGGCGCCCAAAGGAGCAAATTGATGAGTGCCATCCTGTCCCGGATCAACGTCGATTACGACCAGCCGATCATGGCCGGCCCTGGCACGGCGGCCAGTTGCTCCACGCACCACGCCTGGGCGCGGGTGCCGGTCGAGCCGACACAGCCCGAACGCGCGGCGCTGAAGGAGCGCATCCGCAGCCTGCTGAAAGCCAAGAACGCGGTCATGGTGTCGCACTACTACGTGCATCCCGACTTGCAGGATCTGGCCGAGGAAACCGGCGGAATCGTTTCGGATTCGTTAGAGATGGCGCGCTTTGGCCGCGACCATGCCGCGCAGACGCTGGTGGTGTCGGGCGTGCGCTTCATGGGCGAGACGGCGAAGATTTTGTCGCCCGAAAAACGCGTGCTGATGCCCGACCTGGACGCCACCTGTTCGCTCGACCTGGGCTGCCCGATTGACGAATTCAGCGCCTTTTGCGACGCGCACCCCGACCGCACGGTGGTGGTCTATGCCAACACCAGCGCGGCGGTCAAGGCGCGGGCCGACTGGGTCGTGACGTCGAGCTGCGCGCTGGACATCGTGCGCGCCCTGAAGGAACAAGGCCAGAAAATCCTCTGGGCGCCCGACCGGCACCTGGGCGGCTACATCCAGCGCGAGACCGGCGCCGACATGGTGATGTGGAACGGCGCCTGCATCGTGCATGACGAGTTCAAGGCGTTCGAACTGCAGGCGCTGATCAAGGAGCATCCGCTGGCCAAGGTGCTGGTGCACCCCGAGTCGCCGGTCGATGTGGTGGCGCTGGCCGACGCGGTCGGCTCGACCTCGGCCATCCTGAAGGCCGCGCGCGAGATGGATGCGCCCGAATTCATCGTCGCGACCGACAACGGCATGATGCACAAGCTGCGCACGCTCAACCCCGGCAAAATCTTCATCGAAGCGCCGACGGCCGGCAACAGCGCCACCTGCAAGAGCTGCGCGCATTGCCCGTGGATGGCGATGAACGGGCTGGCCGGGCTGGCGCAGGTGCTGGAAACCGGCGCGAACGAAGTCCACATCGACCCGGCGCTGGGCCTGCGCGCGCGCCTGCCGATTGACCGCATGCTGGCCTTCACGGCAGCCCTCAAGAACGGCCAGCCGACCGCCGGGCTGGTGCCCAATATCGGCGCGGCGTGAAGCTGGTGTTGATGGGATGACTCCCTCTCCCTCTGGGAGAGGCTTGGGGTGAGGGCCAGCCGGCGCATGCATCCAAAACACTCCTTTTTTAATAGCTGCTTGCGCAAGCGTGGCAAGCGCAAAAGGCCGATTTGACTCATATTTCCGCATGCATTGACTTTTCCAGCCCGCAGGGCGGCGCCGCGCCGCGCCTGCGCCACGTCTTTGGCACGCCGCGCGCCGTGCTGGTCGCGCATGAACTGGCCGAGGTGCGCGCGGTGCTCGACGCCGTGCAGGCCGCCGCCGAAAATGGAAGCTGGTGCGTCGGCTACCTGCGCTATGAAGCCGCCCCGGCATTTGACGCCGCGCTGGCCGTGCATGCGCCCGATGGCCCGCTGGCCTGGTTTGCCGTGCATGACGACGCCTTGCCCTGGGTTGAGGACGCCAGCGCCGCAACGGCCCGGGTCCAATGGCTTGACACCTGCCCGCGCCCCGCGTTTGGCGCGGCCATGGACCAGATCCAGCGCGCCATCGCGGCTGGCGAGCTGTACCAGGTCAACTTCACCGCGCCGCTTCTGGGCGAGTGGGCCGGCGAGCCCGAAGCAGGCGCGGCGCAAGCCCTGTTCGCCGCCCTGCAGCGCGCCCAGCCGGGCGGCTACGCGGCCTTCATCGACACCGGCAACACGGGCGACGGCCAGTTGCTGTCGGTGTCGCCCGAGCTGTTTTTTGACTGGCAGGATGGCCAGATTCTGGCGCGGCCCATGAAGGGCACGGCCGCGCGCGGCGCCACGCCCGAGATGGATGCCGCCCAGGCCGCCGCCCTGCGCGCATCGCCCAAGGAGCGCGCCGAAAACGTCATGATCGTCGATCTGCTGCGCAACGACCTCTCGCGCATCGCTGAGCCTTTCAGCGTGCAGGTGCCCGCCTTGTTCCACACCGAAGCGCTGCCCACGGTCTGGCAGATGACCTCCGACGTGCGCGCCCGCACCCGCGCCGGCACCACGCTGGCCGATGTGTTCGCCGCGCTGTTTCCGTGCGGCTCGGTCACCGGCGCGCCCAAGGTGCGCGCCATGCAGATGATCCGCAAACTCGAAGCCGGGCCGCGCGGCGTGTACTGCGGCGCCATCGGCGTGGTGCGCCCGGGCAAGGACGGCCATGGAATCCGGGCCACCTTCAACGTGCCGATCCGCACCGTCAGCGTGCAGGCCGGCGGCCTGCGCTGCGGCATTGGCAGCGGCATCACCTCGGGCGCCGTGCCTGACGCCGAGTGGCAGGAGTGGCGCAACAAACGACAATTTCTGGAGCGTGCCAGCATGCCTTTCGACCTTCTGGAAACCCTGGCGCTAAAGGATGGCCAGCTGCGCCATGCCGCCGAGCACCTGCAGCGCCTGGCCGGCGCCGCCGCGCATTTCGGCATTCCATGGGATGCCGCCGCCGTGCGGCATTGCCTGCATGAACTGGCGCAAGCGCACCCGCAAGACCTGTGGCGCGTGCGCCTGCTGCTCGATGCCCGGGGCCGGGCACGCGCCGAGGCGTTCGCCATGGACCCGTCGCCCGCCCAGGTGCGGCTGCGGCTGGCGGAGCGCCCGCTTGAAGACGCGCACGGCGAGTTCGTGCGCTTCAAGACCACGCGCCGCGCGCATTACGACGCCTTCACGCCCACTGAATCCGGCGTGTTCGACACCGTGTTGTGGAATACCGAAGGCGAGATCACCGAATGCACGCGCGGCAACGTGGCCATGCTGCTGGACGGCCGCTGGGTCACGCCGCCGCTGGCCTGCGGCCTGCTGCCCGGCGTCGGGCGCGCGCTGGCGCTGCGGGAAGGCCGGCTGACCGAGGCCGTGGTGCGGCTGGAAGACCTGCCCCGCGTGCAGGGCTGGGCGTTCGTGAACAGCCTGCGCGGATGGCTGGCAGCAGAGAAGGTTTGAATTGCTGCGGAGCCGCAAGTTGCCTGGCCGCCTGCGATTCAATCAAGATCAAGCTCACTCCTGCTCCAGTGCCATGGCCGGCTCCTCGGCCGTCTGGCCTGGCTGCGTGGCCATCTTGTTCTTCTGCTGCTGCAGATAAAACGCCTGGAAATTGATTTCGGACAAATGCACCGGCGGAAATCCGGCACGGGTGATGGCGTCTGCAATATTCGCGCGCAGGTAGGGATACAAAATGGTCGGGCAGCCGATGCCCAGTGCCGGATTGAGCTGTTCGGCGGGCAGGTGGCGAATCTCGAAAATCCCGGACTGCTTGGCCTCAACGAGAAAGGCCACCTTGTCCCTGATTTTTGCCGTCACGCTCACCGTCACGGTGGATTCGAAAATGCCGTCGGCTTGCTGCTCTGCGATCGTGGAGACCGCCACTTCAAGGGTGGGCGATTGTTCCTCAAGGAAAATGGCCGGGGAGTTCGGCTGCTCCAGCGACAGGCCTTTCAGATAGACGCGCTGGATTTGAAAAAGGGGTTGCTTGTTTTCGTCTGGCATGAGGTGCTTTCGTTGAAAAAAGTAGCGGGGGCGGATGGCAGGGGCCGGGTAAACCACCCGGCCCTGAAACTGGCTTAGCTGGCTTTTTCCGGCAGGGGCAGATGCACCCAGTCGTTGTAGAAGGCTTCGATATCGGGCTCGAACTCATGCATCACCGGATACCAGGGGGTGGGCGCCTCAACGTCATGCATGGTGCCGCAGCTCGGGCAGTAGTACTCGCGGTACACCTGCCAGTTGGTATCCGGCGCCATCAGCGCCGGATAAACCTCATGCATGGCTTCGGCGTTGTCGCGCACATAGATCAGCGCCTGCAGCTTCCAGTTCTTGCGGTAGTCGCCAAACTCGTGACCGCAACTGCATTTGGTCACCCATTCCTTGCTCGTCTTGTTCTGCGCGATGTAGAGGTGCAGGCTGATCGGCAGGATGATCTTGTCGTCCCAGGGCAGCTTGGACTGCAGCGCATGGACGTACATGCGAAAGCGCTCCCCGTCCTTGGGCATCGACAGCATGCGCATCGTGGTTTCCCAGTCCAGCTTGCCTTCGACCAGGTAGTTCACTTGCTCTTGTGTATAGATAGACATTTTTATCTCCAAAAATTTAGGCCAACAGGAGCCGGGGGACTGGCCCCCGGCGTCGAATCACTCTTCCACCAGGGTGACGGTGCGCACGTCCGGCATCTTGGACAGGTCCATCCGGTAGGTCGAGCCGAAGGAAGGCACGCCCAGTTCGGACTCCGGCAATTCCCAGTCGGCCGGCAGATCCCAGAAGGACTTGAACTCGTCCTTGAACTTGACGCTCAGGCCAAAGCTGGTCGCAAACATGTGGCGCACCTGGATCGAGGCATGCTTGGTCAGGATGCGAGCGCGCTCTTCCTTCATCCAGTCACGCGTCGGAATGGCGCGGGCAATGCGCTCCCGGCGAATGGCCTTGCGGCGCGTGGCGGTTTTGGCGACATCGACGCTCCAGACCTGGTCGCTGCCTTGCGAAATCACGACGCCATAGACTTTTTCCGCATACTCGGGCAGCACGAAACGGTTGTTGATGTCCGTCTCGACCGAGGCGCAGTCACGGTCCAGCGGATCGCCAAAGCCCGGGCCGCCGCGCATGTAGTTCAGGTACAGGTCGTGGTTTTCGAAAATCGCTTCGGTGGTCGTGCATTGCTGGTCACGCTTGACCTTGGCCGTGGCGCTGATGTGGTGCTCGTAGCCCTTGTCTTCAGGGTTGCGGTCCGCGCCCAGGGGCAGCGACTCGCCGTTGCGGATGCGCGCTTCCAGATCGGTCTTGTGGGCTTCAAAGCGGTAGCCGGTGGCCGAGGGGTAGCCGCCCATCAGGCCCCAGTCGCTGTTCATGTAGCCATTGCCCATGAAGTACATGCTCCAGTCCGTGGCCTTCCAGACCATGCGCAGCGTCTCGAAACCGCAGCCGCCGCGGAACTTGCCGTAGCCGCCCGAGTTGGTCTTGACGTTGCGGCCCATGTAGAGCAGCGGCTCGGCCATTTCCCAGATCTCGATGTCACCCATGTCGCCTTCCGGGTTCCAGACCGCCGCCGCGTGGTTCAGGCCGTCCTTGATGGCGCAGGCGCCGGTGCCGCAGGCCGCCGGCTCAAAGCTGTTGACCGCGTGCGCTTCGCCGTCCTGGTTCATGCCGCCGCCCTGCAGCCAGTTGGAGGTGTTGGCGTTGCCGGCATTGACTTCTTCGAGGTAGCCACGGGCAAAGTAGGACTGGCTCATGCCGCGCCAGATGCCGCTCCAGCCGGAAACCAAAAAGTGCCAGGCATAGGCGTGCGCGGTGCGGCGGTCGTCCGGGTTCATCCAGGTGCCCTTGGGCAGCTTGAATTCGGTCGCGTAATAGGCGCCGTCGTTGATGCGCGCCGTGGGCACCAGGGTCTGCGTCAGCATCACCCAGATGCCGCTGGTGAAGGCCACTTGGTTGGCATTGAAGCTGTGCCAGCCCCAGCGGCTCGCGCCCTCGAAATTGAGCCGCCAGGTGGCATCCGGGCGAATCGTCATTTCGCACGGCGCATGCATGATGCTGTTCATCTTGCCGAATTCCGACGCCAGGCTCATGTCTTCGTGGTCGTAGGGAATATCGACGAACGCAACCCGGCGGTAAACACCCGGAACCGTCATGGCCTTGAGGCGCGCCTGCAGGCCGCGCCGTCCTTCCTCGATGATTTCGTGGGCAAAGCGGGTGTAGTTCTCGATGCCTTCGGCCTGCAGCACTTCCTCGACCAGGCTGCGGATCATGTGGCAGCCGGCGATGCGGGTGCGCTCATCCAGAATCCAGTACTTGGTGGTGCGCACGTTGCGCTGGCTCTCGTGCAGCCAGTCGCGCAGCGGCGTGTCGTTGATGCCGGTCTTGCGGCAGGTCACCTGCAGGCCGTCGCCGAAGCGCGAGACCTGGCCGGTTGACATCGAGCCCGGCGTCATCGCGCCCAGGTCAATCACGTGCGTCACGCCGCCGACCCAGCCGACCAGCTTGCCTTCCCAGAAAATCGGCACGATGGTGGCGATGTCGCAGGGATGGACGTTGCCGATGGAGCAGTCGTTGTTGGTGAACATGTCGCCCGGATTGATTCCGGGATTGATTTCCCAGGCGTTCTCGATCATGTACTTGATCGCCGCGCCCATGGTGCCGACGTGGATGATGATTCCGGTGGAGGTCAGGATGCAGTCGCCGGCCGCGTTGTACAGCGTGAAGCACAGCTCGCCTTCCTGCTCGACGATGGGCGAGGCGGCAATCTTCTTGGCGGTTTCACGGGCGTGCACCAGGCCGCCACGGATGCGCGAAAACAGCTTTTCGTAGGTGATCGGGTCGGAGTCCTTGAACTCCAGCTTTTCGAGCCCGTTGTAAAAGCCGGTCTTGTGGGTGCGCTCCAGCACTTCATCGCGATGCTGCTTGAGCGTCTTGCCGTTGCCCAGCAGGTCGGGCAAGCCCAGTTCAATTCTTGACATTCTGTTCATGATGGTTCTCCTTACTTGACTTCTTTGAGGTGAAACAGGCGGTGCGCGTCGCAATACGTCTCGAAGCCGAATGGCACGATGAACGTCGTCGATGGCGACTCGACAATGGCCGGGCCGACGACGCGGTTGCCCGCCTTCAAGGCTTCCATCGACCAGATCTGGGCATCCCACCATTTTTTGTGGCGGTAAAAAGGGCGACTGCCGATGTGCGCTTGCGTGGGTGGAACCGGACCCGCGTCGGGCTCCTCGGGCAGTTCCGGCTTGGAGGAAACGACGCTGCCGCGCATGATGGCGCCGGTCACGCCAAAGCCCAGTTCGGGCGAGCTGGCCGATGAGGCATAGACGCGGGCATAGGTGTCGTCAAACGCCTTGACCATCTTGTCCCAGTCGGCCAGCGTGGAGGCGCTGGTGATCGGCGAGTTGATTTCCAGGTCGTTGAGCTGCCCCATGAACTGCATCCGGTAGCCGGGGCGCAGCAAGACATCCTGCGGCTTGAAGCCGTTGATCACGAATTCCTCGATGACCTTGGCCGCCAGTTCCGCCCAGGCATCAGTCAGCGTGGTGCAGGCCAGCACCTTTTCCGCATCCGTGGCATCGGGGCCCACGCCCACATCGACGCTCTTGTCGTAGCGGTATTCGTACTCGGCGCAGGCGCAGCCAAAGGCCGAGAAGCCCGCCGCCCAGGCCGGAACCACCACGTCCTTGAAGCCCAGGCCTTCGGTGTAGCCGTAGGTGTGAACCGGACCGGCGCCGCCGTAGGAGAAGCAGACAAAGTCGGCCGGGTTGTAGCCCTTGGCGCTGATGACAGAACGCATGTATTCGCGCAGGTTCAAATCCAGCAGCTCGATCACGCCGGCGGCGGCGTCCTCGACCGTCAGGCCCAGCGGGTCGGCGATTTGTTCCTTGAGGTATTTGCGCGCCCGGTTCACATCGAGCTTGATGGCGCCGCCCAGGAAGTTGTCCGGGTTCAGGTAACCGAGCACGACGTGGCAATCCGAGACCGACACGGTGTCCAGGCCGCTGTCGGCCCAGCACATGCCGACGCGGTAGCCGGCGCTGTCCGGGCCGAGCTTGATGGCCTTGCTGTACGGGTCGATGCGGATGAAGCTGCCGGCGCCCGCGCCCACCGAGTCCATGGCCACCAGCGGCAGGGACAGCACCAGGCGCGCCATGTCCGGGTCGGACTGGATGGCGAAGTTGCCCTTGGTGATGATGGCCATGTCAAAGCTGGTGCCGCCGATATCGCTGCAGGCAATGTTGTCGTAGCCCAGCTTTTCGCCCAGAAACTTCGAGCCGATCACGCCGCCAATCGGACCCGAGACAATCGTGCGCGCCAGCTCCTTGGCCTTCCAGCCGATGGTGCCGCCGTGCGTGGCCATCACGCGCAGGTCAAACTTGGCGCCGTGCTTCTTGAAGCGGTCGCTGACCTTTTTCAAGGTGGCGCGCGACGGCTCGGCCGCGTAGGCTTCCAGAATGGTGGTGTTGGTGCGGTGCGTTTCCTTGCGCGAAGGGTAGTAGTCCACCGTGGCGAACACCGGAATGTCCATGCCGATCTTCTTCAATTCCTCGCGGCAGATGTCGCGTGCGCGCAGTTCGCTTTTTTCATTCTTGTGCGACTGCAGCAGGCTGATGACGATGGCCTTGGAGCCGCGTGCCACCAGTTCGCGGGTGGCCACGCGCACTTCTTCCTCGCGCAGCGGAATCACGACCTGGCCCTGCACGTCGGTGCGCTCGGTCACGCCACGGGTGCGCGACAGCGGCACCAGCGGCTCGTCGTAGCGGTGGCAGTTCAGGTGGATGCGTTCTTCCAGCGCATAGCCCAGGTAGCTCTGGATGGCCCGGCCCATCGAATGGATGTCTTCAAAGCCCCGGTTGCACATCAGGCCCACGTCCAGGCCCTTGCGCTGAACCACCCGGTTGAGCATGGCGGTGCCTGAATAAACGCAGGTCAGCAGTTCAGGGAAAACGTCATCGACCTGGCGGTTCCATTCGGCGAGCGCGTCAATGGACGACTCGTAGATCGCCTGCGATTCGTCGCCGGGGTTGCTCTGCGCCTTGCCGACGACGAACGAACCATCCTCCCTGACAAAAAAGGTGTCGGTCATCGTGCCGCCGGCATCGATGCCCATCACCTGGACGGGTGAGCTGTGAACTTGCATGTGTCTGTCTCCTCTGTGGGTCATAGCATTTCCAAAACACAGCCAGCACGCATGGATTGATGGATAACGGGCTGTGTACGGGCGGTCAAAATTTTTGAACGCACTCTCAATTTCGCAAAGGACGTGCCAATGAATCCGGCAGCGCTGAAAATAACTTTTCTCCCAATGAAAACGCTGGAAAACAGTGCAAACAGGGCCTTTGAAACGGCTGTCCAAAGGGGTTGAATTTCAAACGCCGGCCCCTGGTCCGGTTGAATATCGAACAGGGGTTTACCCTCGTGCGCGCTCGCCCGGTTGTCGCCAAGAATGACGGGCGATATAGCGGACAAGATTTCAGACAAGGAAAATCGCCTGCAGGAGACAAAATTTGAGCGATTACGAACAACATCAGCGACTCTCCAATCCCCAGAACAACCGGGCCATCATGGCCGCATGGGACCGCTTCTTGAGCGGGGACACGCCACCCTCGAATGCATTGCGCTGCCTGATTGATGATTCGTGGCGGCGTTGCCTGGAGGTGCATGTCGATCCCGCCCGCCAGCAGGCGGCATCCCCGGTCAACGAGTCAACCCTGCATTCGCTGCAGCACCAGCACCGTGAATTGCTGGGCGCGGCCAAGCAGGTCATGGCCATGGCCAGGGATTTCCTCGCCCAAAGCGAGACGATCATGATGCTGAGCGATCCGAACGGGATGATCCTGGGCGTTGAAGGCGACCCGCGCGCACTCGAAGCCGCCGGCGCTATCCACCTCATCGCCGGGAGTTGCTGGAGTGAACGGGTGTGTGGAACCAACGCCATCGGCACGGCGCTGTCCATCGGCCAGCCGGTACAGATTCACGCGGCAGAGCATTTTTGCGCCGGCATCAAGGAGTGGACCTGTTCGGCCACCGTCATCCGCGACCCCTACGACGGAAAAATCCTGGGCACCATTGATGTCTCCGGTCTTGGCAAAACCTTCAGCCCGCACAGCCTGGCTCTGGCCGTGACCACGGCCAGCCGCATCGAGAGCCAGCTGGCCAAGCTGGAGATGGATGTCCGCTACCAGTTGCTGGAGCGTGGCGCGGCCATCATGTCCGGCGCGACGGACGGCGTCATCATTTGTGACCGGCGCGGTTTCCCGATCAAGGCCAACGAGCGCGCCGCCGCCGCGCTGCTGGCCCGGGGCATCGACTTCAACCTGAAAAACACCACCCAGATTTCAGCCTTGAGCACCGGCACCTTCGCGCCCGCCACGCCCGCCGAGGCGCCGCAATGGCTGCGCGACGACTGGCTGGAGCCGATCGTGGATGCCGGCGAGCGCATCGGAACGCTGCTGACGATTCCCGTGCTGCAGCCCAGTGGCATGGCATCGGGCTGGCAGCGAAAGGAAAAAGCCGCGAAAGAAACGAAGAGCCCGGATGTCAAGGGTTTCGAGGCCCTCATCGGCAGCAGCGCGCCGCTGCTCCAGGCGATCCATAAAGCGAAAATGCTGGCGAAATCGAGCGTGTCGGTGCTGCTGCTCGGGGAAACCGGCGTGGGCAAGGAAAATTTTGCGCAGGGCCTGCACCGCTTCGGCCAGATCGGCGAGCGGCCTTTCGTGGCGCTCAACTGCGGCAGCCTGTCGCGCGACCTGCTGGCCAGCGAGCTTTTCGGCCATTGCGAAGGCTCCTTCACCGGAGCGCGGCGCGGCGGCATGATGGGCAAGATCGAGGCGGCCAATGGCGGCACCCTGTTTCTCGATGAAATCGGGGAAATGCCGCTGGAGCTGCAGCCGCATTTCCTGCGCGTCCTCGAAGAGAGCGAGATTTACCGCATCGGTGAGAATTCGCCGCGCAAGGTGTCGTTCAAGCTGGTGTCTGCCACCCACCGCAATCTTCGCGACGAGGTGACGGCCGGGCGCTTTCGCATGGATCTTTTTTACCGGGTATCGGTCACCAGCCTGCAGATTCCGTCATTGCTTGAACGCCGCCTGGACATTCCCTTGCTGGTGGCGCATTTTCTCTCCCAGCTTTCAAAAAAATACAGCGTCCCGCCCAAGACAATCAAGCCCGAGGCGCTCGCTGCGCTTGGACGGTATGCCTGGCCGGGCAACGTGCGGGAGCTGCGCAACGTGGTGGAGAGCATGTTTTTGATGGCCGACGGGGAAGTGCTGGGCCTGGAAGACCTGCCGCCCGAAATCGGCGCGCTGCGGGCGTCCGATGCCGAAGAAAACAGCCCGGCTCCCACGCCAGGCATCGGCAAACTCGAAGACCTGGAGCTGGAGTTCATCCGCAAGACGATAGCGGCGGACGGCGGCAATCTGACGCTGGTGGCCAAGCATCTTGGCATTGCCAAGAGCACGCTTTATATCAAGCTCAGAAAGTATGGGCTGATGCCCATGGAGCCCACGCTGAGCAGCCATCACTTGTGAGGATCCGCCAGAGCGGCCCCACGCGCAAGCGCGCTGCGCACGGCACAAAAATCGTCGGCACGGGCTTTTCATTCAATGCAGGGTTTTTGCTATTAAAAAAATAGCTATAAATGCAATGTGGATAAGCGCAGAAGCCATTTTTTATCAATAAAAATAGCGATTAGAAGCCTGTCGTGCCGCCTGCTGCGCGGTAGCCCAGCTGCTGCGCCACGAAGCCGTCGAATGCCGCCATCAGGGGTTGAAACTTCTCAACGCTGCCTTCGAGCTGCATCAGCGCGGCGCAGGTCGCCTCCAGCGTGGACAGCTGGTCGGGCCGGTGCGCCTTGCGGATCAGGTAGTGCGAAGCCGGCATGTCCTGCAGCGACAGGCGCGGCAGCTGCTGCAGCAGCGGATTGCGGTAGAGCATCTTGCGGCTCTTGCGCCAGGTGCCGTCCAGCACGATCAGGCGCAAGCGCGAGGGGTCGCGCAACAGCTCGGGCGCCAGCATGGGCGGCGGCGACAGGCTTGGCGCCTGGTCTTGCGGCGTGTCCGGGTACAGCAGCACCGACTGCCTGGTGGGGCCGGATTCGGGCGGCCCGGCCAGCAAGGCCGGCAGGTCGAACACTTCGCCCGTCACCAGCCGGCTGCGCGGCAGGCTCAGGTGTAGCAGGCGCGCGCTGCCCTTGGCGTTGTCCACTTCAAGCGGATGCTGCAGGATCAGCACCTCGACTTCGTGCGCCACGGGCGTGATCCACTGGCAGATGCAGGCGCTTTGCGGGCGCAGGCAGGTGGCGCATGCCAGGCGTTTGGTCGGGGAGGCGGGTGTCATTGAAGGATTTTAGGAAGATATGTTTGCGCGCAGCGTAATGAATCCACGGCGAGGTTCATTGATGCGCCGGCCCGGCCCGGCTATCTTTGCCTTCCTGGAACATTTTCTGGAGCAAAGATGCAACTACCAACCGGCACGCGGTCGTGGGATACCCGCCGAACCGAAAAGAAACGGCGCCTTGCGCGCGCAGCGGCTTTCACCGACGGCCGCGTGGTGCCCACGGCCGACATCGTGCCGTTTCTCGAATCGCTGATCGCCCCGGGTGACCGCGTGGTGCTGGAGGGCAACAACCAGAAGCAGGCCGACTTCCTGTCGCGCTCGCTGGCCCGGGTTGATCCGGCCAGGGTCAGCGGCCTGCACATGATCATTCCAAGCGTCAGCCGGTCTGAGCACCTGGACCTGTTCGAGCGCGGCATTGCCCGCAAGCTCGATTTTTCCTATGCCGGCGCGCAGAGCCTGCGCATCTCGCAGCTGCTCGAAGACGGACAGCTCGAAATCGGCGCGATCCACACCTATATCGAGCTGTATGCGCGCCTGTACATCGACCTGACGCCCAACGTCGTGCTGATCGCCGGCTTCACGGCCGACCGTGCCGGCAACCTCTACACCGGCGCCAGCACCGAGGACACGCCCGCGCTGGTCGAGGCGGCAACCTTTCGCGACGGCATCGTGATCGCGCAGGTCAACGAGATCGTGGACGACGTGGGCGATTTGCCGCGCGTCGATATTCCGGGCTCGTGGATCGACTTCGTGGTCAAGGCCGACAAGCCGTTCTTCATCGAGCCTCTGTTCACGCGCGACCCGCGCCTGATCAAGCCGGTGCATGTGCTGATGGCGATGATGGCGATTCGCGGCATCTACGAGCGCCACCAGGTGCAGTCGCTCAACCACGGCATCGGCTTCAACACCGCCGCCATCGAGCTGATTTTGCCGACCTACGGCGAGTCGCTCGGGCTCAAGGGCAAGATCTGCCGCCACTGGGCGCTCAATCCGCATCCTTCCTTGATTCCAGCGATCGAGTCGGGCTGGGTCGAGAGCGTGCATTCCTTCGGTGGCGAACTCGGCATGGAAAAGTATGTCGCGGCGCGGCCCGATGTGTTCTTCACCGGCGCCGACGGCTCGATGCGCTCGAACCGCGCGCTGTGCCAACTGGCCGGCCAGTACGCGGTGGACTTGTTCATCGGCTCCACCCTGCAGATCGACGGCGACGGCCATTCCTCGACCGTCACGCGGGGTCGGCTCTCGGGCTTTGGCGGCGCGCCCAACATGGGCCATCAGCCCGGCGGCCGCCGCCACAGCACGCCCGCCTGGCTGGACATGCTGCAGACCGACAGCCCGCTGGAGAAGGGCCGCAAGCTGGTGGTCCAGATGGTCGAAACCTTCCAGGCCGGCGGCAAGCCGACCTTTGTCGAGGAACTCGACGCGGTGCAGGTCGCCAGGGATTCGGGCATGGCGCTGGCGCCGGTCATGATTTACGGCGATGACGTGACGCATGTGCTGACCGAGGAAGGCATTGCCTACCTCTACAAGGCGCAGTCGCTGGAGCAGCGCAAGGCGATGATCGCGGCGGTGGCCGGTGTCACGCCGATTGGCCTGCGCCATGACCCGGCCCAGACGCGCCGCATGCGCAGCGAAGGGCTGATTGCGTTGCCCGAAGACCTGGGCGTGAACCGCGCCGATGCCACGCGCTCGCTGCTCGCGGCCAAGAGCATGGCCGATCTGGTGGACTGGTCCGGCGGGCTGTACGAGCCGCCGGCCCGGTTCAGGAGCTGGTGATGGCGGCGCTGGACCTTGAATTTTCCCCGGCGCAGGGCAGCTCGCCCTGGCTGGCCGGGCAGGCGGTGGACGCGCTGCTCGACGAGGCGCGGCTCACGCCCAAGCCGGGGCTGGTGGACCGCCGGGGCCGGGGTGCGCACACCGACCTGGACCTGGACCTGATGTGCCGCTCGGCCCGTGCGCTGGCGCCGGCATTCGCGGACATGGCCGAGGCCGCACGCGCCGCCGCTGGCGTGCCCACGCTGGCGCTGCGCGAATCGCTGGGTCGCATTGGCCGCGAAGCCGAGGTGGTCATGATGAAGACCACGCAGGGCATCAACACCCATCGGGGCGCGATCTGGGCAATGGGCCTGCTGGTGGCGGGCGCAGCGATGGCGCCGGAGGCGGCCAGGCCGGCGCGAACGGCGGCGCGCCTTGCCGCTACCATCGCCCGCCTGCCGGACCGCCACGCGCCCCAGGTGACCGGCAACAAGGGCGAACGCGCCTGCCGCGACTTTGGCGTGCCTGGCGCGCGCGGCCAGGCGCAGGCCGGCTTTCCGCAGGTCATCGAGCGCGGCCTGCCCGAGCTGCAGCGCAGCCGCTCGCGCGGTGACAGCGAGACGGCGTCCCGCCTGAATGCGCTGCTGGCCATTTTGAGCGGCCTGGACGACACCTGCGTGCTGTCGCGCGCCGGGCCGGCGGCGCTGCGGGCGCTGCAGGCGGACGCCGCCGCCGTGCTGGCCGGCGGCGGCGTGGCGACCCTGACGGGCCGGCGCCTGCTGCGCCAGCTCGATGCCCGGGCGCTGGCCTTGAACGCCTCACCGGGCGGCGCGGCCGATCTGCTGGCCGCCACCTTGTTCCTCGATCGCCTGGACCTTCGGGTCCGCAGGCCTTCACTTCCTTGAAAGCTTTTATGGAAACCTTTGATTTTCAGTACCCTGCGGGGCAGCCTGCTTCCGGGCGGGTGATGGTCGGCGTGGTCGGCTCCGGCGACCTTGAAGTGCTGCTGGAGCCGGGCATTGCGGGACAGACCCGCGTGCGCGTGACCACATCGGTCAATGGCTATGGCGCCGTCTGGCAGGCGCAGCTCGACCGCCTGTTCAAGGCCGATGCGCAGGGCTGGCCTGCGGTAGCGCTTGAAATCAACGACTTTGGCGCGACGCCGGGCGTGGTCGGCATGCGCGTGGCGCAGGCTTTCCAGTCGCTGGGCGACGCTGCGGCAGGAGAAAAACCATGAGCAATTCACCCTTGAGCCTGACGGAGCACAACAGCTTTGTCGAACTCGACGCCCGCGCCCGAGTGCGCGCGCTGTTAGATGCCGGGACGTTTCGCGAACTCATCGACCCGTTCGAGCGCGTCACCTCGCCGTGGCTGGCGCGCCAGGGCGTGGTCACGCAATCGGACGACGGCGTGGTGGTGGGCAAGGGCCAGATCGACGGCCAGCCGGCCGTCGTGCTGGCGATTGAAGGCGCGTTCCAGGGCGGTAGCCTGGGCGAGGTCGGCGGCGCAAAAATAGCCGGCGCGCTGGAGCTGGCCGCCGCTGACAACCGCAAGGGCGTGCCGACGCGCGCCGTCATCCTGTTTGAGACCGGCGGCGTGCGCCTGCAGGAAGCCAACCTGGGCCTGGCCGCGATTGCCGAGATCCATTCGGCGATTGTCGATCTGCGGCAGTACCAGCCGGTCATCGGCGTGGTGGCCGGCAGCGTGGGCTGCTTCGGCGGCATGTCGATTGCCGCCGGCCTGTGCAGCTACCTGGTCGCCACGCGCGAGGCGCGCGTGGGCCTGAACGGGCCGCAGGTGATCGAGCAGGAGGCGGGCATTGCGGAATACGATTCGCGCGACCGTCCCTTCATCTGGAGCTTCACGGGGGGCGAGCAGCGCTTTCGCACCGGGCTGGTCGATGCCTACGTCCAGGACGACACCACCGAGATCCGCAACACCGTCGCCGGCCTGCTGCGTCGCGGCCGCCCGGAAGTCGAGCGCAGCGACCAGTACGGGCATTATCTCGAACGGCTGTCGTCTTACGACGCCCGCGTGCAGGCCACGCCCGACATCGTGCGGCAGGTCTATCACGTCAACCACCTCAACAGCGCAGGAGCCGGTCATGAATGAAACCCCTTTGAGCCGTGGCGCCACCTGGCTGGCCGCCCTGACCGGCAACGCCACAGGCCTGCCCGGCTACCCGCCGTCGGTGCGCGTGGTCGATGCGCCGCTGGCAGGCCAGCCGGCGCGCTACATCGCGGTCGTGCCGGACGCCCAAAGCAGCTACCCGCGCGCGCGCACCGGCGAGACCGGGCTGGTCGAAGGCTGGGCGCTGGCGCAGGCCGTGCATGAGGCCATCGCGGCCGATCGCGAGGGCGCCAAACGCGCCATCGTCGCGGTGATCGACGTCAGCAGCCAGGCCTATGGCCGGCGCGAGGAGGCCTTCGGCATCCACCAGGCGCTGGCCGGCGCCGCCGGGGCCTATGCGCAGGCGCGCCAGCACGGCCATCCGGTGATCGGCCTGATCGTCGGCAAGGCGATGTCCGGCGCCTTCCTGGCCCACGGCTACCAGGCCAACCGGCTGATTGCGCTGAACGACGACGGCGTGATGGTGCATGCCATGGGCAAGGCCGCCGCCGCCCGCGTGACGCTGCGCAGCGTCGAGGATCTGGAGCGGCTGGCCGCCGACGTGCCGCCGATGGCCTACGACATCGCTAGCTACGCCACGCTGGGCTTGCTGTGGAAGCTGGTGGACGTGGGCAGCGCCGAACAGCCGTCGGCCGCCGATGTGGACATCGTGCGCGGCGCGCTCGTGGCCGCGCTGGACAACATCCGCGCCGACCCGGCGCCCGATCTGCGCAGCCGTCTGGGCGGCGCCAACCGGCAGGCTTCGTCGCTGGTACGCGAGAAGCTGCGCGCGCAATGGTGAAGGCGCCGGCGGGCGTGGCTGGCTACCGGCCGCACGACCTGCTGTGGCCGCTGGCGGCTTCGTCATTGGTCTTTTCAGGGCCGCCGCCGCCCTGGGCCACGCCCGACTGGCTTGCCGTGGCCCCGGTGGTGGTGCGGCGAGCCACGCTGGCCGATCCGGCCCAGGTGCCGGTGGGGCTGCGTGGCGCCACGCGCAGCGAGCGCTGCGCGGCATGGATGGCGGCAGGTCACGCCGTGCGGGTGCTCAAACCGGAGGAAATCGCCCGCAGCGCGGCAGGCAGTGCCCGGGTGCGCGAATCGCCGCTGGCCTGCCTGCAGGCGCTGGCCCGGCTCGGTCCTGCATTCGATGCGCTGCCGCTGGCGTGGGGCGTGACGGGCGGCGTCGGTTTTTCGCTGGCCAGCGGCTTCGATGTGCTGCGCCCCGACAGCGACCTGGACCTGATCCTGCGCGCGCCGCTGGCGGCCGATGCCGATGCGCTGCGCGCTGTCGCCCAACTGCTGCGCGATCTTGAGGCGCGCGTCGATGCGCAGGTCGAGACACCGTTCGGCGCCTTTGCCTTGCAGGAATGGGTGCGCACCGGCGGGCCGGTTCTGCTCAAGACCCACCGTGGCCCCGTCCTGACCGACAACGCCTGGTCGAGTCCGGACAGCGCCTCTTTCGATGCCGCCTGCCGCCCCATGCCGGCATGAGCATCCTGTTCACCTTTCCGGGCCAGGGCGCGCAACGCGCTGGCATGCTGCATGCGTTGCCGCAGAACGCGCTCGTTCGCGATGCGCTGGACGAAGCCAGCGAAGTGCTGGGCCGCGACGCGCTGTCGCTGGACAGTGCCGAGGCGCTGCGCTCGTCGGTCGCGGTCCAGCTCGCCTTGCTGATTGCCGGCGTCGCCACGGCGCGCTACCTGATTCACGAGGCCGGCGCGCCCGATGCCGTCGCGGGCCTGTCGGTGGGCGCTTATCCGGCGGCGGTGGTCGCGTCGGTGCTGTCCTATGCCGATGCGCTGCGGCTGGTCGAGCGGCGCGCCCGGCTGATGCAGGCGGCCTATCCCGGCGGCCACGGCATGACCGCGATCCTGGGCCTGGAGCGGGCCGCGCTGGAGCCGCTGATCGCCCGAATTCATTCCGCAGACTCGCCCGTGTACCTGGCCAACATCAACGCCCCGACGCAGCTGGTGATTGCCGGCTCGCATGCCGCCATGGCCTGCGTGGCCGCGCTGGCCCAGGAGCGGGGCGCCTACGCCGCCAAGCCGGTGGCGATCAGCGTTCCGTCGCACTGCCCGCTGCTCGACGCGCCGGCCGCCGAACTGGCGCTGGCCATGGCCGCTGTGTCGGTGGCCGCGCCGCGCCTGCGCTACTTCAGCGCCAGCCTCGGTCGCGCCTTGAGTGCGCCCGCCCGCATTGCCGACGACCTGGCGCGCAACATGGCGCTGCCGGTGAAATGGCACGACACCACGGTGCTGGCCCACGAGCAGGGCGTGCGCCTGAGCGTGGAAATGCCGCCGGGCAGCGTGCTGACCAAGCTCGGCGCGCTGGCGTTTCCCGAGGCCCTGTCGGTGGCCGCCGCCGACACGCGCGCCGACACCCTGTCGGTTCTGATGGCGCGGGAGCGGCAGCGCGAACAATAGAGCGAACCCGGTTTGACCTGTAAACGACTTTTCAGCATGAAATAAGCCTCTTGCGCAGGCGTGGCCTGCGCAAGAGGCTATGAATTCAGTAGCAAAAAACCGCTGGGCGCTTTGCATTCCGTGATGGAGCGTCAGGGTGAGCCCATTGCTCTAGCCGATCAACGCCCGGGTGGCGAAGAACAGCACCGACGGTCCCATCAGGCAACCCAGGCCGGTGTAGAACGTCGAGGTCATGGCGCCGTAGGGAACCAGCTTGGGGTCCACCGCCGCCAGGCCGCCGCAGACGCCGCTGGTGGTGCCCATCATGCCGCCGAAGACCATCGCCGTGCGCGGATTGTCCAGGCCGATGTACTTGGCAAAGAAAGGCGTGCCGATCATGACCATCACCGACTTCACCAGGCCTGCAGCAATGCTCAGGGCGATCAGCTCGGAGCTGGCGCCGATGGCCGCGCCGGTCACCGGCCCGACGATGTAGGTCACCGCGCCGGCCCCGATGGTGGCAATGCTGACCGCGTCGGTATAGCCGAAGGCCATCGCCACGGCACCGCCAACGACAAAGGACAGCACCACGCCCAGGAACAGCGAAATAATGCCGCTGACGCCGCACTTGCGCATGTCCGTCAGGGTCGCGCCATAGGCGGTCGAGACAATGGCGAAGTCGCGCAGCATGGCGCCGCCGAGCAGCCCGATGCCGCTCAGCAGCTTGATGTCCACCACGCCATTTTTGCCGCCGGTCACGACGCCGCCGATATAGGCCATCAGCAGTCCCAGCATGATGGCCAGGGCCGAACCCTGCAGGTGGCCGCGCGTCAGCCGCGCCGACAGCACATACGACACCCACATCGTGATGCCCACGACCGCGAAAGCCGTCAGCAGCCCGTTCTTGACGAGCACGCTGGTCAATATGTCAAGCGTGCTGGTCATGCCGTTTCCCCTGGACGGTGCTGGCCGGACGGCTGCTGCTCTGCCGGTTGCGGTTCAAGTTCAGGCCTGCCGATGCGGTCGATGACCGGAATCAGCGCGAAGCAGACCACGGTCGCCAGGGCGCCCGCGATGAGGGCCATCGGCCCTCCCTTGATCGCGCCCAGCACGTTTTGCTGCGCTGCCATGGCCACCACGATCGGGATGTACATGGCCGTCCAGAAGGCCACGCCCTGCGACGATTGCTGCACGAAGCGGCCGCTGCTCTTGAGATGCTCGGAGAAAAACAGCAGCAGAAGCATCGCGAAACCGACGCCCCCCACATTCGCCTTGACACCGATTGCCGCGCCCAGCAGGTCGCCGATCAGTACCCCGAGCAAGGTACAGATGGACAGTAGCGCTACCCCGTAGATGATCATGATGCTTGTCTCCTTTGTGCGGCCTGTGCGCGGCCGGGTATTCGAAACCGGGTCCCGCACAAGCCGGAAGGCTTGCCGCGTTGGCTTCTTGGCCGCAACTTTATCGGCGGCGCCAGGGCAGATCAATTAACGCGCTGGCGTCACGATTTCAGTGGATGAAACAGTCGAGGGTTAACCCTTGGCTCAAGCCAGCGCCTGCCTTGACAGGCGGCAGACCGACGCCAGGGCCAGCAGGTTCGGGTCGCGCTCGCGGGTGCGCAGGAAGTTCAGGCCGATGTGCTGGCGCATCAGGAACTTCGGCTGCAGCGGGATCAGCTGCACCTTGTTGGGAATCACGTCGCGCACCCGGCCCGGCAGCAGCGTGCAGCCGATGCCGCCGCTCACCAGGTTCATCAGCGAGAAGATATCGCCCACCTTCATGGCGATGTTGGGCGTGAAGCCGGCAATGCGAAAGGCTTCGATGAAGCCGGAGTAGGTGGCAAAGCCCTCGCTCAAGCTGACAAAGCGCTCGTCGGCGCAGGCGCTCAGGTCAACGAAGTCCAGATTCGCGTAGCGGGAGCCGACCGGCGCGGCAAAATAGATGTCGTCATCGAACAGCGGGATTGATTCAATGTCGGCCTCGCCTTCGGGCACCGTCATCAGGGTCGCATCGACCAGGCCCTGCCTGAGCTTTTGCAGCAGGTCCGCATTCGAGCCCAGAATCAGTTCGGTCTGCAACTCCGGCTTGCGCAGCTTGATGCCCATGATGAGGGTCGGCACGGTCTTGATGGTGAGCGAATACAGCGAGCCGATCCTGATGCTGTCGGCCGCGTAGCCGCCGGCCTGCCGGGTCGAGGTGATGCCGTCGGCCATCAGCCTGAGCACGTCGCGCGCCACCTCGGCCAGCACCTGCGCGGCATCGGTGGGCAGCAGGTTGCGGCCTTCGTGCCGGAACAGGGTGCAGCGCACGCCTTCTTCGAGCGAGTGCAGCGCGCGGTGCACGCTGACCGTGCTGACATCGAGCAGTTCGGCCGCACGCGTCAGGTTGCCGGTTTCCATGTAGGCCAGCAGCACCTCCAGCTTGCGGAAGGTGATTTCTTCGCTGATACGGTTGTGCATGGCGGCCTTTCTGGTTTTTCAGCGGATTGTAGGGCCACCATGCCGTCTTTTTGCCATGCGCACTACGCATGGATTGCTATTGAAAAGAGAGCTGAAGGCGCATGCTGGACAAGCGCAAAAGCCCTGTTTTTCTCATAAAACAGGTCGGACGCTGCAATCCATGCCTGCCCTGGCTCAGGCCACGGGCGGCACTAGGATGGTCGCCGCAGCCGGCGCCGCCAGTTCTGGGTAGTCGCGGCTGAAATGCAGGCCCCGGCTTTCGCGGCGCAGCTGGGCCGAGCGCACGATCAGCTCGGCGACCTGCACCAGGTTGCGCAGCTCCAGCAAATCGCGCGTGACGTGGAAGTGGGCGTAGAACTCGCTGATCTCGGTCTGCAGCAGCGTGATGCGGTGCGCGGCGCGCTCCAGGCGCTTGTTGGTGCGCACGATGCCCACGTAGTCCCACATGAAGCGGCGCAGCTCGTCCCAGTTGTGCGAGATAACCACGGCCTCGTCGGCGTCGGTCACGCGGCTGTCGTCCCATTGCGGCAAATCTGGCAAAGGCAGGACGGGCGCGGCGGCGATGACCTGGGCGGCGGCGCGGGCAAACACCATGCATTCGAGCAGCGAGTTGCTGGCCAGCCGATTCGCGCCGTGCAGGCCGGTGCAGGCGGTCTCGCCCACGGCGAACAGGCCGGGCAGGTCGGTGCGGCCGGCCAAGTCGGTCAGCACGCCGCCGCAGGTGTAGTGCGCGGCCGGCACCACCGGAATCGGCTGGGTCGTGATGTCGATGCCCAGCTCGGCGCAGCGCGCCAGGATGTTGGGGAAATGCTCGTGCAAAAACTCCGGGCTCTGGTGCGAGATGTCGAGCTGCACGCAGTCCAGGCCGCGCTTTTTCATCTCGTAGTCGATGGCCCTGGCCACCACGTCGCGCGGCGCCAGCTCGGCGCGCGCGTCGTGCTCCAGCATGAAGCGCGTGCCGTCGGGCAAGACCAGCCGCCCGCCTTCGCCGCGCACCGCCTCGCTGATCAGGTAGGACTTGGCCAGCGGGTGGTACAGGCAGGTGGGGTGGAACTGGATGAACTCCAGGTTGGACACGCGGCAGCCGGCGCGCCAGGCCGCAGCGATGCCGTCGCCCGTGGCGGTGTCGGGGTTGGTGGTGTAGAGATAGACCTTGCCCGCGCCGCCCGTGGCCAGGATGGTGTGCGGCGCGCGAAAGGTCAGCACTTCGTCGGTCGCTTCGTCCAGCGCATAGAGGCCCAGGCAGCGCTGCGCGCCGGGCAAACCGAGCTTGCGCGAGGTGATCACATCGACCAGCGTGTGGTCCTCGAACACCGTGATGCCGGGCGTGGCGCGCACCACGTCGATCAGGGTGTTCTGCACGGCCGCGCCAGTGGCGTCGGTGACGTGGGCGATGCGGCGCGCGCCGTGGCCGCCCTCGCGCGTCAGGTGCAATTGCTCGCCTTCGAGCGAGAACGGCACGCCCAGCGCGCGCAGCCAGGCAATCGCGGCGGGCGCGTTCTCGACCACGAAGCGCGTGGCGGCCAGGTCGCACAGCCCGGCGCCGGCCACCAGCGTGTCGCTGATATGCGCCTCGAAGCTGTCGTCGTCGGCCAGCACGGCCGCGATGCCGCCCTGCGCCCAGCCGCTGGCGCCGTCGCTGATCGAGCGCTTGGTGATCACGGCCACGCGGTGCGTGGGCGCCAGGTGCAGCGCGGCGGACAGGCCGGCCAAGCCGCTGCCGACAATCAAAACATCAAAATCGTGGGTCATAGGGTGAGGGGCAAAAAAGAAAACAAAGGAAAAAATCAGGCCGGCGTGTAGGCCAGCCGCACATAAATCGGCGCGAACGACTCGGCCTGGGTGATTTCAAGCAGGCATTCCTTGGCCAGCTCCAGCAGCGCAATGAAGGTGACGACCAGCACCGGCATGCCGCCCGGTGCATCGAACAGTTCCTCGAATTCGAGGAACTTGCGGCCCTGCAGCCGGCGCAGCACGATGCTCATGTGCTCGCGCACCGAGAGTTCCTCGCGGGTGATGACGTGGTTCTGGACCAATTTTGCGCGTTTGACGATGCCCTGCCAGGCTTCCTGCAGTTCGACCAGCGTGACATCGGGCAGGCGCGGCTGCGTCGATTGCTCTGCATGCACGTGCGCCAGCAAAAAATCGCGGCCCAGCTGCGGCACGGTGTTGAGCTTGTGGGCGGCCAGCTTGATTTTTTCGTATTCGAGCAGGCGGCGCACCAGTTCGGCGCGCGGGTCTTCGGCTTCCTGGCTTGCATCCTGTTTTTTGGGCGGCAGCAGCATGCGCGACTTGATCTCGATCAGCATCGCGGCCATCAAGAGGTATTCGGCGGCCAGCTCCAGGTTGGTGGCGCGGATTTCATCGACATAGGCCAGGTATTGCCGGGTGACCGCCGCCATCGGAATGTCGAGGATGTTGAAATTCTGCTTGCGGATCAGGTAGAGCAGCAAATCCAGCGGGCCTTCGAAGGCTTCGAGGAACACCTTCAGCGCGTCCGGCGGGATGTACAGGTCCTTGGGCATGGCGAACATCGGCTCGCCGTAGAGCCGGGCCAGCGCGACCGGGTCGATCAGCCCCGGCAGGTCAAGGGTGATGGCGGCGGGCAGCGCCTGCAGGGGAAGTGAGTTCGGTGGCATCAAGGCAGCAGCGAAAGGGATCAGTTCATTCAGGTTGCTGCTATAAAAAACAGAGCTGCCTGCGCCGGCGCCTTGCCGGCTGCAAGCCCATTTCTTGCTTAATTGCCGTTCGGATGGGGGCTGGTGCGATAGACATAGGCTTCTTGCGCCACGCGGGCCTCGCCGTAGTCGGCCTGGTCGGCCAGGTTCAGGTTCTTGTCCCACCAGATGGCGCGACCGGCGCGCTGCTCGGTTTCCAGCGTGGGCTTGTTCGCCTTCAGACCGTCGATGAACGAGGTGATTTCAGAGGTGTAGTCGGGACGGCGAAAAATGGACATGGTCTGGATTGCCTAAAAACGTATAGTGGCGGGATTTTACCGGGGGTCTGCCTTGCGTTCATTATTTCGTTTTCCCTCGCCTGCCGGGTCCGTCGTTTCAACCAGGAAGGTGCTGTGCATGGGTCTGCTGTCGTTCATCCTGGGGCTGGCCGGCTGCGACCAGCAGCGCATCAACGAGCTGGAAGAGGGCGTGGCCACCGAGGCCGATGTGCGCGCGCGCTTTGGCGAGCCCGAGCAAATCTGGGAGGCGCGCGACATGGCCTCGCTGCCCATGCCGGGCGCAGCCGCCGAGCCCGGCGCCCGCACGCTGGAGTACAACCGCCAGCCCGCAGGCCAGGTCAACTACATGATCACCATCGCGCCGGACGGCAAGATGAGCGCGCTCAGGCAGGTTTTGACGCCGCAGAACTTTGCCAAAGTGCTGCCGGGCATGTCGATGGAGCAGGTGCGCAAGATGCTGGGCAAGCCGATGAAGGTCACGACCTATGCCCTCAAGCGGGAAACCCATTACGACTGGCGCTACCTGAACCCACCGTCCACGCCCATGATTTTCACCGTGGTGTTTGACGCGGACTTGCGCGTGCTGGGCACCGGGTCGGTGGACGAGGAAAGCGTCAATCCCCGGCGCTGAGTATTGAAGTTTTCGAATGAAATGAGGCTTTTGCGCACAAGCAGCAAGCGCTTACAGCTACTGTTTTCATAGCGCTTCAACATGCGCCAGGAAGCCCGAGCGTTCCATGACTTCGCGCGGCTGGGCATTGAGCCCGGCCAGCACCAGGCGGCCGCCGCGCGACACAATCGCTTTTTGCAACTGTTCCAGCACATCCAGGCCCGAGGTGTCCAGCACCTGCAGCGACTGCACATCGAGGCGTATCGTCAGGCCCTGCGGTGCGCTTTCCACCACGTTCAGGATCGGGTCGATCTTGGCCACCGCGCCAAAAAATAGCGATCCATAGAGCCGAAAACTGGCTTCCTCCTCGGTGTGTGAAACCATCTCCACCTGGAACAGCGAACTCATGCGCTTGACGAACAGCACGCAGGCCAGCAGCAGGCCGACCTGCAGCGCCACTGTCAAATCAAACACCACCGTCAGGAAAAACGTGCCCAGCATGATCAGCCGGTAGTGGTTGCTGGCGCGCTTGAGTTCGGCAAATTCGCGCCATTCGCCCATGTTCCAGGCGACGTACAGCAAAATGCCGGCCAGCACCGCCAGCGGCACATGCACCGCCAGCGGCGCGGCCACCAGCACCACCGTGACCAGCGTGACGGAATGCACCAGCCCCGACACCGGCGAGGTCGCGCCGGCCCGCACGTTGGTCACGGTGCGCGCAATCGTGCCGGTGGCCGGCATGCCGCCAAAAAACGGCACGACAAAATTGGCCACGCCCTGGGCCATCAGTTCCTGGTTCGGGTCGTGGCGCGGCAGCCCCGAAATCTGGTCGGCCACGCGGGCGCACAGCAGCGACTCGACCGCGCCCAGCAGCGCAATCGTGATGGTCGGCGCCACCAGCAGCCGCATCGTCGCCCACGAGAAGTCCGGAAACTCAAAGCCGGGCAGGCTGCGCGGAATGCCGCCAAAACGCGTGCCTATGGTTTCCACCGGCATGTTCAATGCATAGGCCAGCCCCGTCAGCGTGAGCAGCGCCACGATCGGCCCCGGCATGTGCGACGCAATGCGCGTGGCCCGCTTGAGCTGCAGGCCTTCGCCGGCCTGGATCAGCCGGATCAGCCGGTTGGTGAGCGCGTTCGAATAGCGCCTTTGCGTGTCAAACAGCAGCGGCCAGACCAGCAGGCCGATCACGCAGGCCAGCCCCAGGCCGAGCGCATACAGGTTCAGGGTGTCAATGTGCTGGGCAATCGCCCGCAGCTGCGAGAAAAAATCCGCCGGCATCTTGGGAATCTCCAGCCCGAACAAGTCCTTGATCTGCGACAGCGCAATCAGCACCGCGATGCCGTTGGTGAACCCCACGACGATGCTGACCGGCACATAGCGCACCAGCGTGCCAAGCCTGAAAAACCCCAGCAGGAACAGCAGCACCCCGGCGCAGGTGGTGGAAATCAGCAGGTTGGCCACGCCGTAGTGCTCGATGATTCCATAGACGATGACGATGAAGGCGCCGGCCGGGCCGCCGATCTGCACCGCCGAGCCGCCCAGCGAGGCGATCAGCGCGCCGGCAATGATGGCCGTCCAGATGCCGGCTTCGGGCTTGAGCCCCGAGGCGATGGCAAAGGCCATGGCCAGCGGCAGGGCGACGATACCAACGGTCAGGCCGGAACCCGCATCCTTGAAGAACCGTTCGCGGCTGTAGCTGGCCATCGACGACAGCATTCGCGGGCGAAACCGGGCGAAATGAAAGGGCAGGTGCATGAACAGTGATTGTGCCCTTCGACCTGCATTTGATCGAGTACGAATTGACACGAATGATTGAGTTTTCTGCAGGCCAGGGCAGCCGAACCGATTAGCCTTCGAGCCGTCTCGAAAAATCAGCGCATGGGCTTGCCGGCAGGAAAAGCTGGACAAGAAAAAACCCCAAGCAAATCAATTGCTTGGGGTCAGGTCTTGGCGGAAGCGGTGTCCGTAGAATCACTAGCATTCATGCGGGTTTCAAGGGTATTTTTTTATCTTCCCCCCATTTATACCCCCATAAGAAAAAGTGTACCCGTGCGGGCGTCAGCACAAACTGACACACTATTCAATCGCCTCTACCACTATCGACAAACTCGACAAACTCGACAGACCCAGCGCCAACAAAAAACCCAGCGCATGGCCGGGTAATGATTTGTGCAGGCGCCTGCACGGGGTGCGCACCGTAAAGCCTCATTGCTTACTTCAAAAGGCGTCCCCTGGTGCGCTGCAATTGGACTGCCGCCCAATTACGGGGTACTGGCCATGGGTACCGGATGCCTCCGGCGTTCGCTGTTCAGGGCTATGGCCAACTTCTCGCCCTGCCGAACGGTATTACTTACGCGCCGGGGTTCTTGTAGAGCCCACGGTAGTCAATCACGCCTACACCCACATCCAGGCGTACCTTGTAATCCGTGGTGTCTGTTTTCCAGCCTTCCTGCTCTTCCAGGAACGGGCGCTGCTCGCCTTCCAGGTAGGCACGCACAATGCCTTCCATCTGCGCTGGGTCGGTCGCCAGGTACCATGCCGCCTCGCTGTTGCTGTCAAGGCGCGGATCAGCCACCAGCGTCAAGCGACGAATCCAATCGGGGTTTTCGCTGTTGTTGTTGCGCGATGGGTCCACCGTAGAGTTCAGCAGCGCCTCGGCCTTGGTTTCCAGGGTGACAGGCACAAGCAGGTAACGCGGCTGCGGGTCGATATGCTCGCTGCCGTTGATGCCCTTTTGCTTGCGCATGGCCGCACGCGATGCGCCCAGCGATTCGACACTCAAGGCAGCGCCGGCAGCGGCCAGGTTGCTATGACCCGCATGGAACAGCTGCAGGCCATCGGACATTACCGGATTGCTGGTGAGCTTTCCGTACACCAGGTCAGCTTCCAAGCGCCGGGCCGCTGCGCCTTGGGTGCTTGGAATCGACGTGAGGGCGCCCAGCTCGTCATTGATGAGCGCCTGACGGGTGAAGCGCACCATCTTGCCGTAGGTTTTCACTGTGAATGATTCAGCAGACTCGGCATAAGCGCCAAAGCGGTACTCGCCGCCTTCCGGCACTTGCTCCAGGCCAGGCGCTTCAGACAGCATGGCGAGCGTTTGCTTTTTGAAGTTGGACACTTCGCGCTCGCCGGTCCAGCCGGCATGCGTGGCAGGCGCAGAGTTATAGCCCACACGCATGGCCTTGCCCGTGAGGTCTGAAAGCAACTGCGGAAAATCATCGGTGGACATGGCGGCCTTGATAACTTGGCCTTTGCTCATGCCGACGCTCGACTTGCCATGCATGCTGAGAATGCGCTCAGCCATCCCGACGATAGAAGTGCGGCGCAAGTCAGCCGCCTGAGGGTGAGGCTTGGCAACCCGGATGCCGGCACGCTCCAGTAAGACATCGACAGCCGCTGCTTTGAAATCAGGCATGCGGGGGCCGGTGCTGTTGCCGTTATAACTAAAACCATCGTTTGGGTTAACGATATTCCAGCCATTCACACTGGAGGCGTCTTTTCCTAAAAATGCCAGAAGTTTCAAGCCTGCAGCAGCAGCGGTGCATTGATGATCGTCTTCGCAAGCACGCTGCACCGCTTCTATGCCCTCACGGCTGGAAAACTTAGCAAAGCTGTAGCGGATGCTTTGGCGCCGCTCGCCATCGGCGCGGATGGCTTCGGCGCGGATCTGTTCCGCATCAGGTGTGGTATTGGTAATGGTCATGGCTGAAATCCTTGTTTGAAAGTTGAGAGGGATGGGATGGCGGCAGGCAAGAACATTGGCGGGCGCCGCCGCACGGGCGTCCGCTGAGATAATTTCGTCCACCAGGCCAAGCGCCAGGGCTTCCTGCGCTGTAAACCAGTGGTCTTGCCCATCCATCCAGGCGGCCAAGGTCTTGGCTGGCTGCCTGGTGCGGGCATAAGCGGCTTGCATCGTGAGGGCTACCTGGTCGAGCAGCGCCGCGTTTTCGCGCATGGCGCCAGCATTGCCGGAGGCATTGGTCCAGGGCGCATGAACCATGATGAGAGAGGTGGCATGGGCCTTGATGCGCTGCCCGGCCATGGCGATAACGGTTGCTGCGCTCAAGGCCCAGCCCACAATTTCCACGGTCACGCCGCCTTTCCAGGTGCGCAGCAGGTTGTAGATGGCGACGGCTTCGGACACGCTGCCGCCTTCGCTGTTGATTTCAACAATCAACGGCGTGGCGTCATCGATGTAGGAAAGCTGCGAGCGGATGTTTTCGGCGGTTACTACGCTGCCGATTTCAGAGAAGATGGAGATTTTTGAAGTGGACATGTGTTGGCTGATTTGCGATAACTAGCAAGCACTGTCGCCGCTCCTCCCTTCAATGAATAGCCCGTGTTCGCTTGAACGATCTGGTAAAGGCGTGTGGCTGAGGACGGCAGTTTGCAATCCTTCGGGCTGCTTCCATGGGCGCTCTGAGCTGCGGCAAACAGGCATTTTTTCCATTGTGGCCAGCCAGGCGCTGGCGCAGCATCCCGGCAAACCTTGGGCCAGTCGATTTTTGAAAAGCTTTTGATGAGCTTGGCCAGCCTCAGGCACCGTTCCCAATCTGACACACCGGCATCAGGCACGGCAACATGCTGCAATGCGGCCAGCAGGCTCCGGTCGCGGTTTTGCGTGTCCAGCGTCGCGGCCAGGCTTCTCTTGCCCGCGCCTTTGAAGCCTAGGGTTTCGTCCAGGGAGTCACCTGACTGCACCGCAGAGCGGATACCGGCCATGGCCCACTCGCGGACGGATGGCAAAACCGGACTGGTGACGCTACTGCGGGAAAGTCCCTGAAACAGCGCGGCCAGCTTATCGGCGGGCGTCGCTGGCATTTCGTCCAGCGCACTCTTGAGCGATGCCTCGCCAGCGGGTTGAAGCACCTGGTGCAAAAACTCCACGGAGGCATGGCTTGAGCGGTCGTGAAATATTCCCAGCAGCGCGGTTTCATCACCCGTCATGGAAGTGCTCAACGTCATGACCACTTCGCCAGCGGCTACACGCTCAAGCACCGCCACGACTTGATCCTGAGGAAACCTGCGCAGCTGCAGCATGGCAATGCCATAGGCGCAGCATGCCAAGCCGTCGATCAGGTGCTGCATGGCTTGCCTGTCTTTTTCGTCTAAGGGCTTCATGGACATACTTACTTACCTCATGAGAAAACTGTGAACTAGAAAAAAATCGCGGTTCGAATTACCCGTATGCGAGAGGTCTGCGGGAGGACCCAACAAACGGGGGGCCTTGTTGACCAATGGACTTATCCACCTCGACGCGCTCGGCTTGCACTGATGCCCTTCAGACTTTCAACCCTCACCCCCCACGCCTTAACCCCTCGAAAGTGTCGAAAGTGTCGAAAGTCTTAATTGCTTGGTTAAGGCTTTCGACACTTTCGACACTTTCGATAGGGGTAAGGCTCTATGGCTGTAAGTGGTTGATATAGAAAGAAAAAAGGTTATAAATAAGCTTATTGCGAAAGTGTCAGCAATGTCGAAACACTGGCTATATCTCAAACACCTTGGGATTGACGACATAGACCATGCTTGGCCCTGTTCCCTTATTGCGGCGCTTGTAGCCTCGCAGCACATCCTGTTGCTCCAGGCGTTCCAGCGCCTTCTGCAGCCGGTCCACGCTGCGAAAGCGCCCCTCCTGCGCCTTCTGCGCTTGGGACCTGGTGAACTCAGGCTCAGCACGCGCTTGCATCCACTTGAGGACGGCCACCGCATCACTATCCACGGCATCAGTGCCCAGCAGCCCGAACGCGGCCTGCGCATGGGGTATCAGCAGCCGCCCCAGGCGTAGCGCCCGGTCCATTGAGGCATGGCTGACCTCGACAGCATCCAGCCCGGTCTCAGCCAGCTCAAGCAGCGCCGCAATACGAGCCACCGCGCCGGGCAGCTTGCTGGTCCAGTCGCTGATGGATTCATAGCGCCCACCTTCACCTTGCTGGTGCTCGATCTCCTCGGCCAAGTCAAGCCACACATCCCGCGCCGCCTCGGACAAGGTCAGCACCTTGGGCGCTTCCACCGCGCCAGGCACGCCCTGCAGTAGGCTGAGCAGGTACAGCTTATATTCGTCGGCCACCTCCTCGGGAATGGGCGTGTGCCTGCGCACGTCGCGCTTGCCCACGTTGCTCGCCGGCATGGCGTATAGGAATCGCGCCAGCAGGCCAGAGCCTCGGAAGCGTGACGACCCCGCCACCTCGGACATGACGTCCGGCTGTATCAAGAGCCCAAAGGACAGCGCCGGTTTGTCCACATGGGCAGAGCGCCCGGCCCGGTCAACGCGCATGGCCGAACCCGCATGGCCCTGCAGGAACACGTCGATATTCGCCGCGCCGCCGTTGTAGATACCGGCCATGATGAGGAAGATTCCGGCCTCGTCCGAATGCACCGCCATGCGCTCGCCATGCTCGACCAGCATCGCCTGCAGCCGCTCAGCCGTGGTATCACCCGTGAACAGCCGTGGTGCCCGGATTTCCTCGGGCATCTCGGTTTCTTCGCGCTCGACCTCGGCCCGGATGGCTTCGCGCTCGCTGGGTTCCTTGGCCTTGGCCGCGTCCTGCAGCAGCCGCTCGACGCGCTTTTTCGCCACGGCCCGCGTTGCGTTGACCTTGGCAATGTCCCTGCGCATGCGGTCGCGCAGCAGCTTTTCCCAGTGCAGCAGCGGCCCCAGCATGGCATTCAATACGGCGCTCTTGCGCGTCCCGCTGGGGGATGCGCTCAGGGTCCACAGCGCCAGCGGCTCGGTGTAGCTGTCACCGAAAGGGGAGACCTCGAACCGGCGCTGCAGGACTGTCGCCAGCACGGCCAGGCCGCACATCACCGCCAGCGCGGGCGGCGTCTGCGTGCTTTCCGACACGGCCCGCGCCATGTCAGCCAGCCAGGACGGCAGTACCTCGGGCGGTATCGGCGGCGTGCGCAGCGTGCCCGGCAGGATGGGGTCCGGCCAGACGGGCGGCTCCACCGCAGGCACGGCTTGCGCAATTTGCCGCTGCACGTCCTCGATGCTCGCCATCGCAGCCAGGTCGTTGAAGTCAGTCGCGTTCATGGTCGTACCTCCGGGAACTTGGGGATAGCCAAATAGCCGCCCACGGCCCGTGCCGCCGCCCGCGCATGGGTCACGCCCGGATTGCCCGGCGTCTGAAAATCGTTGTCCGCACAGACGATCATGCGAAGCGCGGGAAACTTACCGCGCAGCGCCTTCGCCACGGCCAGCAGGTTGCCGCAATTGAACGCCACCGCCACGGCCCGTCCCGTGGCCTGGTAGAGCGTGCTGGCCGTCGCCAGGCCCTCGCACAGCAGCAGCGAGTCCACTGGCCTGCCAATGGCGAAGTAGCAGCCCGCGATGCGCCCGCCCGTCAGAAAGCGCTTGGAGCCGTCCGGGCTGATGAACTGCAGCGTGTGCAGCTCGCCCTGCACATCACGCGCTGCAATGACCAGCATGTCGCGCAGCTGGCGAATGCCGTAAGCGCCGATCTGCTTCTTTTTCAGGTAGGGGTGCGCATTGGTGGCCGGGCGAGCCGTGGCCCACAGCTTGGCGGCTCGCTCGCGTGCAGACGCCTGCACATTGCCCAGCTCAGTCGCCCGCGCGGCCTGCGCTGCCTTCATCTGGCGTTGCAGTTCGGCCCGCTCTGCAGGTGTGGGCGGCTTGTCGCTGCGCTTTTCGCACCATGTGTGCGACTCGCCGGTTTTCCAGCTGCCAAAGGCACCGGCCATCACCGGATGGCTGTACAGCACGGCCCAGCCGTTGCGGCTGCCCGCCTTGTCGCCCTCGATGCGGTAGCGCTGCAGTTTGCCGTCGCCCGTCAGATTCAAGTCACCCGATGGGGTCAGGCCAGCGGCTGCAAGGGCTTGGCGGAAGTGGTCAGGGGTATGGCTCATGCTGCACCGCCGATCTTGCTGGCTTCGATAAGCTCAGCCTTGCGGGTGTCATCGCCCAGGCGGTCAAGCATGTCAACCAGCGGCGTGATCTGGTCGTAAAACAGCCCGGATACTCGCGCGATATCTGACGACTGGTGTTCATGAAGGAGGCTGGACAGTTCATGAAGATGGGCCGCCAGACCCCAGCAATAGGCTACGCGCTCATGCAGCGTGCTGGCTTCGTTCAGGATGGCCGTCGGCTGCACAGAGGGTTTCCAGTTGTTGGAATACCCAGAATCCAGGCGAAGGGGGGCAGTAGAAGTGTTTTCCATGGCTCAAACCCTCCCGCTTTGAACTGAATCACGGTGGAGCTGGCTCATGGCCTGTTGAAACACATTGGCCAAAGGCTCGATGCGATGAATAATCAAGGCAGAAAAGTCGCCCTTGTCGATATCGTCAATGCCACCGACCAATGCATTTGCAGCGGCTTGCATAGACCGCAATTCAGCCCAGCACCACGCCATCAAATCGAGCGGGCTGGCCTCTGGGTTAAGGATGACGGCGGGAGTCCGTGCGTTCAGATTAATCCAGTTTTGTGCCAGGTAGCCCATAACGGGCGTGACAGGTGTGTTTTCCATGACTCAAGCCTTCCCTTGAAGCTGGTTCAGGGCGGCGAGCGCTTGCATGGCCTTGCGGGCTGCTGCGGGCAGATTGGCAGCAGGCTGGCGCAGGTAGTGCAGCGCCATTGCCAGGGCGTTATGCGCCTCGGCGTGCAGTTGAATGGTGTCGGGGGTGCCCGTTGTGAGCAGAGAATGCGCGAGCGCGCAGGCGGATTTAGCCATGATGGCCTCCAAGGATGTCGATTTGCAAAAACCGACGCACCCATCGTCAAATGAGGGCGGCAGCTCGAACGGGTTGACGAACCGGGACATCCTTGCGGAAACCGGCAGAGCTTGCGCTCTCCCATTCGAGCCGCCAAAAACTGGAGGCACAAATTCAAAAGCCGCAGACCATATGCGGTGGCTGCGGCTTACGTCGCAGGATGTCAACAGGTCGTCAAACCCGTGGTGTTTTTCAGCACCGGGAAGAACTTTAGCACAGCGTTTCATTACTGTGTGGCGCTTTTTGAAGCCAGATGCTATATTTGGGTGCGTATTTTTGATAGCCGTCGTGGTGGTGTGGTAGCCCCCGGCGGCTTTTCTTTTGGGCGTATGGCTACCGGCCAGCCGCCTTACCCCTGTCGAAAAAGTAGAAAGACTCGAAAAACTGAGTTCTTGATTCCTGCCGCTCATTGCGTGCTGCCCGCCTGTTGCGCCGCAATAAATGCCTCGACTTGGCCAGCGTCCCAGACGGTCGTGCCTGCGGCCAGCTTGAACGGCTTGGGAAATTTATTTTGACGAACCCAACGCCAGATAGTGGCGGGGCTGACGGGCAACAGGCCCGGTCTGTCATTGAGGCTTGCCAGTTGAGCAAGACGGATAACGCGCTGTGACATAAAACACTCCAAGTTGCATCACCGTGATGCAGTAGGAGGAGTAAAACGGCTTTAAGGCCTGTTTTTTTGAGTCGTGCCAGTCGTGGCCTTGGAGTGGCTTCCAGTGGCTTTAGAGTGGCCTCGGTGTTGTCATTTTTCGAATTACTTCCCGGATTGCTTTCAAGTCGGCGCTTTTCGTATTGCCATCAGCGGTGTAGTAGTCAAAGCCTTGGCCAGGAAGGAGTTTTGCAATTTGCGCAGGCTGGTTAATCCTGAATGCACCAAGCACCTCATGCACTGTTGGCAACGGTTGCCCCATGTTGTGAGCATCCTGCAGCACGTTGAAAAGCGGTTCTGAGTAACCTTGAAACCGCTTAGGTCTGATGACTGTCCAGCCGGGCGAGTGAGTTTCTAATGCTTTAGTGAACTTCTCTTTTCTGGCAAGGTCAGCTAAATTCTCAAGGCTTTCCCGGTTTAATTGAATGCCATGTGTCGCATACCAGCGCACACAATCATCAAGATCAAGAAGCCAGTTCATATCTGGAACGGGAGCGTCTAAGCCGTCCGCCCCATACATCCCTGCTGAAAGCAACCGTTTATATTGGCTAAGCGGTAAAAAGGTGTGAGGGTGCCTAATCGTGTCGAGTTTTCCAGCTGCAAGGTCGAGCCCTGCAATTCGCAAGTAATCCACGTAAGCCTTTTGTGCCTGAGTCAGCTCTCCCGTAATTGTTGTGGTCCCTTCTTGTGTGAACTTGGCCAGCACCAACAGTGCAGCGCATTGAGCAAGCGTCAAACACCCATGGTGGGCAAGTGAGGAAAAATCAGACAGTCTGTCAATCGCATCCATTGATGCATTTGCAGTGGCTTCAAGACCGTCACTGAAATTCGGCATAAGCACCCCCGTGCAGCCCCGGATGAAGGAGTCCCAGCAGGCCAGCCGGGGGTCTGGCTTTTCGTCCGAGCTTCGAGGTCGGACTAGCTGGGGCAAAAAAGATTATCCGGCCTTGAACCTCACCACGTTGTCACCGATGGCCGGGGCGGTGTTTACAAACGCGGCCCACTCGCTCATGAGCTGGCGGCGCTTGTCGAACAGGTCGCCGCGCCGGTAGGCGGCTTCGGTGTCGTTGCCGATGGCGTGCGCCAGGGCCATTTCCCGGACCTCGGCAGGGTAGGCGGTGCGCTCGGCTGTCCAGTCGGTGAACGTCGAGCGGAACCCGTGCGGAACGGCTGTCAGCTTCATCCGGCGCATGACCAGCGTCAGGCTCATGTCGCTGAGCGGCTTCTCAATGTCGCGGCCAGGAAAAATTAAATCCGTGCCCTCGAACCGGGGCAGCCCGGCCAGCAGCGTAATGACTGGTGCGCTCAGGGGGATGCGGTGCGGGCGGCCCGATTTCATGCGCTCGCCCGGGATGCTCCAGGTGCCAGCGTTCAGGTCCAGCTCTGACCAGGTCGCGCCCCGTACTTCACCAGAGCGGCAAGCGTTCAGGATAGCGAATTCCAGGCAACGGGCACTCATGCCCTTGACGCTGCGCAGGCGTTGCATGAAGGCGTGCATGTCGTCAATCGGCACGGCTTCAAAGGACTCGCGCTTGTTGACCTTGGAAGGCTTGGGCAGCACCTGGTCAAGATGCCCGCGCCAGGTCGCCGGATTGAAGCCCTTGGGGCGGTAGCCTTGGGCGGCGGCCCATGAAATCACCAGCTCGATGCGGTTGCGAACCCGGACCATCGTTTCATTCTTGGTGGACCACAGCGGGCGGATGGCGGTCGTTACGTCGCCCGTGTCCACGTCCCTGACGTGCTTGTCGCCAAACACGGGGTAAACGTAGGTTTCCAGGGTGTTGCGCCATTGCTGGCCGTGCTTGGCGTTCTTCCAACTGGGGGCGTGCGTTTCGATGTACGCCAGGGCGCAGGTCTTGAATGTCCAGGCGATGATTTCCTGTCGGGCTTTGCGTTTGGCCACCGGGTCGATGCCATTGCGGATTTCATCCAGGGTTGCCCGTGCTCTTTCCCATGCAGCCGCCAGCGTGACAGCCGGATAACTGCCCAGGCCAATATCGCAGCGTTTAGGGCCGATGGTGGTGCGCAAAATCCATGATTTCGCGCCTGTAGCCTTGATGCTCAGGCGTAGGCCCGGCACAGTGCCCACGGGATGAAGGCCAGGCTGGGTCAATCGCTTGACTTCCATCGCGCCCATTTCTTTTGCGATTTTTCCCATAGCTCCCCCATTGATTCGAAATCATCCCCCCATCCGGTTCCTGCGTCCCCCCATCAAAAGATGCGCTTGGACAACATGGGGTGATACGGCATGATTCGAACTATACAGGGAGAAATTGAATTCTATGGGGGGACTGAGACGAAAAAAAACCCCCTAATAGGGGGTTCCGGCGGAAGCGGTGAGATTCGAACTCACGGAGGACTCGCATCCTCGGCAGTTTTCAAGACTGCTGCATTCAACCGCTCTGCCACGCTTCCAAGCCCGCTAGTTTAACCGCAGGGCGGGATGGGCTTGGGGCTGGAACGGAAAAAATAGGCGTCAGGCCGGCTGCAGCATGCCTTTGGTTTCGATGAAGGCCACCACCTCGGCCAGGCCGGTGTTGGTCTTGAGGTTGGTCATGACGAAAGGCTTCAGGCCCTTGGCCGTGGTGCGCATGCGGATGGTATCTAGCTGCATCACACCCAGGTCGGCGCCCACGTAGGGCGCCAGGTCGGTCTTGTTGATGACGAACAGATCGCTCTTGGTGATGCCCGGGCCGCCCTTGCGCGGGATTTTTTCGCCGGCAGCCACGTCGATCACGTAGATGGTCAGGTCGCTCAGTTCGGGGCTGAAGGTGGCGGCGAGGTTGTCACCGCCGGACTCGATGAACACCACGTCGGCATCGGGAAACTCCACCAGCATGCGGTCGATGGCCTCCAGATTGATCGAGGCGTCTTCGCGGATCGCCGTGTGCGGGCAGCCGCCGGTTTCCACGCCCATGATGCGCTCGGCGTCCAGAGCGCCGCTGACGGTCAGCAGGCGCTGGTCTTCCTTGGTATAGATGTCGTTGGTGATGGCCACCAGGTCGTATTTGTCCTTCATGGCCTTGCAGAGCATCTCCAGCAGGGTGGTTTTTCCCGAGCCGACGGGGCCGCCAATGCCCACGCGAAGGGGCGGCAGTTTTTTGGTGCGGTTGGCGATGTGGTGCAGGCTCATGGGGCTTTCCCTTGGACGGTTAAAGGGGCGGCGCTTCGTCAGGAGCGAAACAGCCGCGAATACTGGGTTTCATGCTGGGCCGACAAAATCGCCAGCATGGGGGAAAACGCCTGGCGTTCGCTGTCGGGCAGCCGCAGGGCCGACTCGACCGCCGCCGGAATGTCGCGGCTCAGGCGCGCCAGGATGCGCTGGCCGGCGCTTTGGCCCAGCGGCACCGACTTGAGCGCGGCCTGCATCATGTTCTCGGCCCAGCCAAAGGCATAGGCCAGCAGGCAGTCGCGCACGCCGGCCTCTAGCTGCGATGCGGCCAACGCAAACGCGACCGGATAGGTCGGCTGCATGCGGGCGCAGGCGGCGATGTGCGCTGCGTTGGCGCCGTCATGGTTGCGCAGCCAGTCGAGCAGCGAGCGGCCCATCTGCTCGGCCTGCAGCCGCAGCTCGCTGGATTCACGGGTCTGCAGAACCCAGTCGTTGAGTTGCTGGATGCGTGGCAGGTCGCTGGCGCGCCAGGCTGGAATCGCCTGGGCAATCACGGCCAGGTCGCCGCGCGCCAGCGTCAGGTAAAGCTGGTCGGCCAGCCAGTCGGACGCTATGCTTTCCGTAGCTACACCCGCCCGGTCCACGGCCGCTTCAAGCACTTCCGAGTAAGAAAACCCGCCCACGGGCAAGGCCGGGGAGGCGAGCCAGATCAGCTGGAGCAGGCTGGCCGCTGGCAGGGTTTCGGCCGCTTGCGTCAATGGCTGTGCGGCTTGCGCGGATGGATCTGGATGGCTACCGGCTTGATGGCCTGCGGTGCATGAGCGTGGTCATGGCCATGGTTGCAATCCGGTCCGTGGACATGGGCGGCTGGCGGCACGGCGGCGGGGACAGGCGTTGCGGCAGGCGCATGCGTGTGGCCGTGGCCGCCCGCGCTGTACGCGCCGCCCTCGGGCTCAAAGGCTTCGCTCACTTCCTGAACCGTCAGGTGCATGGCGCGCAGCATGTCGGCCAGTACATGGTCGGGCTCGATTTTCAGGTGGTCGGGTTTGAGTTCAATCGGCACATGGCGGTTGCCCAGGTGGTAGGCCGCGCGGGTCAAATCGAACGCCGAGCCGTGCGACGCGCAGGCCGTGATGCGCAGCACCGGCTGCGGCGCGGCAATCACCCGTACCATCGAGCCGTCCTCGGCGATCAGCACGTCGCCGCCGCGCACCAGCGTGCCGCGCGGCAGGAACACGCCGAGCTGGCGGCCGAGCGAATCCAGCGCGTCAAAGCGGCTTTTCTGGCGCACGTCCCAGTCGATCTCTAAGGTGGACGCGCGTTTGACCAGCACCGGAGCCAGGCCGGCGCCCTGCGAAATGAGTTTGGAGATTTGAAGCATCGCTTGATTAAAACAAAAAGTAGCGCTGCGTCATCGGCAGGCTGCTGGCCGGCTCGCAGGTCAGCAGTTGCCCGTCGGCGCGCACCAGGTAGGTCTGGGCGTCGATTTCCATTTTCGGCAGGTAATTGTTATGGATCATGTGCTGCTTGCGCACGCCGCGAATGTTCTTCACCGCGCTCAGCGTCTTGGCCAGGCCGAAGCGCTCCTTGATGCCGGCGGCCAGCCCGGCCTGCGACACAAAGGTCAATGATCCCCTGGCAGTCGCGCCGCCGAACGCGCCGAACATGGGCCGGTAATGCACCGGCTGCGGCGTGGGAATCGAGGCGTTCGGGTCGCCCATGGCGGCCATGGCGATGAACCCGCCTTTCAGAATAATGGACGGCTTGATGCCGAAAAACGCCGGCTTCCAGACCACCAGGTCGGCGAACTTGCCGACTTCGATCGAGCCGACCTCGTGCGAGATGCCGTGGGCAATCGCCGGGTTGATGGTGTATTTGGCGATGTAGCGCTTGACGCGGAAATTGTCGTGGCGCTCGGTGTCGCCGGGCAGCTTGCCGCGCTGCTGCTTCATCTTGTGCGCGTTCTGCCAGGTGCGGATGATGACCTCGCCGACCCGGCCCATGGCCTGGCTGTCGCTGGACATCATGCTGATCGCGCCCAGGTCGTGCAGGATGTCTTCGGCGGCAATGGTTTCCTTGCGGATGCGGCTTTCGGCGAAGGCCAGGTCCTCGGCAATCGCCGGGTCCAGGTGGTGGCAGACCATCAGCATGTCCACATGCTCGTCGAGCGTGTTGACGGTGTAGGGCATGGTCGGGTTGGTCGAGGACGGCAAAAAGTTCGCCTCGCCGACCACGCGCAAAATATCGGGCGCGTGGCCGCCGCCCGCGCCTTCGGTGTGAAACGCGCACAGGCTGCGCCCCTTGGTGGCGGCAATCGTGTTCTCGACAAAGCCAGATTCGTTGAGCGTGTCGCTGTGAATCGCCACCTGCACGTCGGTTTCCTCGGCCACATCGAGGCAGTTGCTGATGGCGGCTGGCGTCGTGCCCCAGTCCTCGTGCAGCTTGAGGCCGATCACGCCGGCATTGACCTGTTCGTGCAGCGCGGCCGGCAGGCTGGCATTGCCCTTGCCGAGAAAACCGAGGTTCATCGGAAAGGCGTCGGCGGCCTGCAGCATGCGGGCTATGTTCCACGGCCCCGGCGTGCAGGTGGTGGCGAAGGTACCGGTGGCCGGCCCGGTGCCGCCGCCCATCATGGTGGTCACGCCCGAGGTCAGCGCTTCCTCGATCTGCTGCGGGCAGATGAAGTGGATGTGCGAGTCGATGCCGCCGGCCGTCACGATCATGCCTTCGCAGCTGATGATCTCGGTGCCGGGGCCGATGATGATGTCCACGCCCGGCTGAACGTCGGGGTTGCCGGCCTTGCCGATGGCGGCAATGCGCCCGCCTTTGAGGCCAATGTCGGCCTTGACGATGCCCCAGTGGTCGAGGATCAGCGCATTCGTCATCACCGTGTCCATGGCGCCTTCGGCATTGGTTCTTTGCGACTGCGCCATGCCATCGCGAATCGTCTTGCCGCCGCCGAACTTGACTTCTTCGCCGTAGCCGCCGGCGCGCAGCGTGTAGTCGGCTTCGACTTCAACCATCAAATCGGTGTCGGCCAGCCGCAGCCGGTCGCCGACGGTGGGGCCGAACATTTCCGCGTAGGCGCGGCGTCCAATGGTTGCCATCAAAGCGCTCCCTGAATGAGGCCGCGAAAGCCGTAGATTTTTCTCTCGCCTGCAAAGTCCACCAGCTCGACGGTGCGCTGCTGGCCGGGCTCGAAACGCACGGCGGTGCCGGACGCAATGTTCAGCCGCATGCCGCGCGCCGCATCGCGGTCAAAACCCAGCGCCGCGTTGGTTTCTGCGAAGTGGTAATGCGAGCCGACCTGGATGGGCCGGTCGGCGGTGTTTTGCACGACCAATGTCACGGTGCGCCGGCCTTCGTTGAGCAGGTGGTCGGGGCCATCGGTGATCAGTTCGCCTGGAATCATGGTGGTGCTTCCTTCAGGTCAGTTGGGTCAACAGCGTCAGGCCCAGCATGGCCACGCCTGCGCCGGCCATGCGTGAAACCCAGGCGGTGTTGCGCAAGGCCAGGCCCAGCCCCAGTCCGGTGGCGTGCAGCGCGAGCGTCGCGAGCAGCATGCCGAGCAACGGTCCCTCGATGTTCGCCGCGCCTGCCAGCTCCGTGCCATGGGCCACGCCGTGAAACACCGCAAACACGCCGACGAGCGCCGCTGCCAGCACGACAGGCATCTGCGTGCGCAAGGCCACCAGCAAGCCCAGCACCAGCAGCGATGCGGCAATGATCGGCTCGACGGCCGGCAGTTCCATGCCGGCCAGGCCCAGCAGGGCGCCCGCCAGCAGCATGCTTGCGAAGGCCAGCGGCGTGGTCCACAGGCGGCGCGCGCTCAAGGCGCTCCAGAACCCGACGGCCAGCATCGCGGCCAGATGGTCCAGGCCGGTGAAGGGATGCAGCAGTCCGTCAAGGACACCAATCTCCGCGTGTACCCCTAAATCAGTGCCAATATGGGCTTTTGCGCTTGTCACTATTGCACAGGCAGCTATTAAAAAAAGAGCGCGAGGTGGTTTGCGTGGCATGGGGATGATTTCCTCTGGAATAAGTATCAATAAGGGCTGTAGCGCAAGCTGGTAATGCACATGCAGCTATCAAAAAAAGAGTGACTGAACAAGTGGCATGCCATGGCGTGCAGGTGCCTCACACAATCGGCTGATGCACCGTGACCAGCTTGGTGCCGTCGGGAAAGGTGGCTTCGACCTGGATGTCGGGGATCAGCTCGGCGATGCCGTCCATCACATCGGCGCGGGTCAGGACGGTGCGGCCTTCGCTCATCAGCTGCGCCACGGTCTTGCCGTCGCGCGCGCCTTCCATCACGGCCGCGCTGATCAGCGCCACGGCTTCAGGGTAGTTGAGCTTGAGGCCGCGCGCCCGGCGCCGCTCGGCCAGCAGGGACGCTGTGAAAATCAGCAGTTTGTCTTTTTCGCGGGGAGTCAATTCCATGGGGCTCTTTCGGGTTCGGCTTCTCTAAAATCGCAAGATTGGTGCCACCGGCTTTCGGGCAACGCCGTCGAGTGACGCGCCTGTGTGGCACAGAAGGTGCAGCAATTGTGGGCCTTTCACTCTGCCTGCCTATCATCCCTCGTACCATGGACGCCGTCGCCACGCCTTCACCACCGCCGCCTCAACCGGGCACGCCCACGGGCTCGCTGGATGAGCGCAGGGGCTCGGGCGCCGAACCCGAGGTGGCGGTGCAGCGCATCATCAAGGTCAGGCGCGACTACAACAGCTGGGTCGCCAGCGAAACGATGGAAGACTACGCGCTGCGCTTCACGCCGCAGCGCTTTCGCAAATGGTCGGAATGGCGCGTGGCCAACACCGCGTTCGGCGCGGCCTCGTTCCTGATCCTGGAGGCGGTCGGGGCGACCTTGCTGGTGAAATACGGCTTCACCAATGCCTTCTGGGCCATCATGGCCACGGGGCTGATCATTTTCCTGGCCGGCCTGCCGATCAGCATTTATGCGGCGCGCTATGGCGTCGATATGGATTTGCTGACGCGCGGCGCGGGTTTTGGCTACATCGGCTCGACGCTGACCTCGCTGATCTATGCCTCGTTCACCTTCATTTTCTTTGCGCTCGAAGCGGCGGTCATGGCCTACGCGCTGGAGCTTGTCTTCGGCATACCGCCCAAATGGGGCTACCTGATCTGCGCGCTGGTGGTGATTCCGCTGGTCACGCACGGCGTTTCAACCATCAGCCGCCTGCAGGTCTGGACGCAAGCCTTGTGGCTGGTCATGCTGGTCGTGCCTTTTGTGTATGTTTTCATGCTCGCTCCTGGTGCATTTTCAGGGGTCGTTCAGTATGGAGGCGAGAAGGGAGGCGGTGGTGACTTCAATTTGCACCTGTTTGGTGCGGCATTGACGGTCGGCATCGCATTGATCACCCAGATGGGTGAGCAGGCCGACTATTTGCGCTTCATGCCGGTGCAGACCAAGGCCAATCGCTGGCGCTGGTGGGCCGGGGTGTTCATCGGCGGGCCGGGCTGGGTGTTGCTGGGCGTGGTCAAGATGCTGGGCGGCGCGCTGCTGGCCTACCTGGCGATTTCCAACATGGTGCCGCTGGACCGGGCCGTGGACCCGAACCAGATGTACCTGGCCGCCTATGAATATGTGTTTCCGAATTACAGCTGGGCCGTGGGCGCCACGGCGCTGTTCGTCGTGGTGTCGCAGCTCAAGATCAATGTGACCAATGCCTATGCCGGCTCGCTGGCCTGGTCGAACTTTTTCTCGCGCCTGACGCACAGCCACCCAGGACGGGTGGTCTGGCTGGTGTTCAACACCGCCATCGCCTTCATGCTGATGGAGATGAATGTGTTCCAGGCGCTCGGCGAGGTGCTGGGGCTGTACTCGAACATCGCGATTGCCTGGGTCATGGCCGTGGTGGCGGACCTGGTCATCAACAAGCCGCTGGGCCTGTCGCCGCCGGGCATCGAGTTCAAGCGCGCCCATCTGTATGACATCAACCCGGTCGGCGTGGGCGCCATGGCGCTGGCTTCGCTGCTGTCGATCACGGCGCATCTGGGGCTGTATGGCGAACTGGCACGGGCATTTTCTGCGGTGATCGCCATGACGACCGCGTTCGTGGCGGCGCCGCTGATTGCCTGGGCCACGAAGGGGCGCTATTACATCGCGCGCCGCTCTGCTTCATCGGCCGCCGGGGGACTCCACAAGCGCCATGCCACCCAGCACTGCGTGATTTGCGAACGCAGCTATGAAGGCCCCGACATGGCGCATTGCCCGGCTTACCAGGGGCCGATCTGCTCGCTGTGCTGCACGCTGGACGCGCGTTGCGGCGATTTGTGCAAACCCCACGCCAGCTTGTCGGCGCAGTGGTCGGCCGCGCTGCGCTGGCTGCTGCCGCGCCCGGCCTGGCCTTTCCTGGACAACGGGCTGAGCCACTTTTTGCTGCTGATGGGGGTCATCGTGCCGTTGCTGGCGACGCTGTTCGGCCTGCTGTACCGCCAGGAGATCAGTTCGCTGGCGGAACTGGCGGCGTCCGAGTCCGCCTTGCGTTCGGGCTTTTTGAAGGCCTACATGGCGCTGCTGGTGATTGCCGGGCTGGTGGCCTGGTGGCTGGTGCTGGCGCACAAGAGCCGGCAGGTGGCGCAGGAAGAATCGAACCGCCAGACCCATCTGCTGATGCAGGAAATCGAGTCGCACCGGCAAACCGATCAGGCGCTGCAGCAGGCCAAGCGCGTGGCCGACCAGGCCAACCAGGCCAAGAGCCGCTACATCAGCGCCATCAGCCACGAGCTGCGAACGCCGCTCAACAGCATCCTGGGCTATGCGCAGCTGATGGGCGAGGACGCATCCATTCCGCCGCACCGCCAGCAGGCGGTCAGCGTCATCAAGCGCGGCGGCGAACATTTGTTGTCGCTGATCGAGGGCACGCTCGACATTGCCCGCATCGAGGCCGGCAAGCTCACGCTCAATGTCAGGCCGATGCAGTTCGCCGACTGCGTGCACGAGGTGGCCGGCATGTTCGAGTTGCAGGCGGCCGCCAAGGGCCTGCGCTTTGCTTTTGAAGCTGCAGGCCATCTGCCCGAACTGGTGCGCGCCGACGAGCAGCGGGTGCGCCAGGTCTTGATCAACCTGCTTGGCAACGCCATCAAGTTCACCGCAGAGGGCCAGGTCACCTTCAGGGTGCGCCATGCGCGCGAGATGGCCCATATCGACATCGAGGACACTGGCCCCGGAATGAGCGCGGCCGAGCTGGAGAAGATATTCGAGCCTTTTGCGCGCGGCAGCACGGCCGGGCAGAGCGTGGGCGGCTCGTCGGGCGCCGGCCTGGGCCTGACGATTGCCAAGATGCTGACCGACCTGATGGGCGGCGAGATGACGGTGGTCAGCACGCCGGGCAAGGGCTCGGTGTTTCGCATCCGGCTGTTCTTGCCGGAGGTGCATCTGGCGACAGCCAGCTTTCCTGCCACCAAAGTCCGGGATGCCCGGCGCCGGCCGCAGGGCTACGAGGGCGCGCGCCGCAAGCTGCTGGTGGTGGACAACGAGGAGCCCGACCGCGAACTGCTGGTGCAATTGCTGGCGCCCATGGGCTTCGAGCTGCGCACCGCCGCCAGCGGCCACGACTGCCTGGATTTGCTGGCGGCGGGTTATCGGCCCGACGTGATCTTCATGGACCTGGCCATGGCCGGCATTGACGGCTGGGAAACATTGCGCCGCGTGCGCAACGCGGGGCATGCCGGCATTCATCTGGCGATTGTGTCGGCCAACGCCTTTGACAAGGGGCTCGACAACGACGTGGGCATACGCGCCGAGGATTTCATTTTGAAGCCGGTGCGCCATACCGAGCTGATTGACTGGCTGGAGCGCAGCCTGGGGCTGGCCTGGCGCTATGACGCCCTGGCAGTGAACCCCGACCCGGTTGCCGCCACGCCGGCGCCGCGTGTCCTGCCCGATGCGCGCCAGCTTGCCAGCCTGCTGGAAGTGGTCCATCTGGGTTTTTACCGTGGCATCCTCAACAAGCTGGCGGAAATTGAAAAGCAGCAACCCGCCACAGCTTCCTTTGTCGAGGAGATGCGCCTGATGGCGCGTCAATTCCGCTTTGAAGCCATGGCCAGCCAGCTCACACAGAAAGAACCCGGTCATGAACTTGATGCCTGACAGCCGCCTGGACCGCACACTGGACCGCGCCAACAGCGACGTGGTGCTGATCGTTGACGACGTGCCCGACAACCTGGCGGTGCTGCATGACGCCCTTGATGAGTCGGGCTACACCGTGCTGGTGGCCACCAGCGGCGAAGCCGCGCTGCAGCGCGCCCGGCAGGCCGTGCCCGACATCGTGCTGCTCGACGCCATGATGCCCGGCATGGATGGCTTTGAAGTGGCAAGGCGACTCAAGGCGATGCCGGAAACCGCGCACATTCCCATCATCTTCATGACCGGCCTGACCGAAACCGAGCACCTGGTGGCCGCCTTGCAGGCCGGCGGCGTGGACTATGTGACCAAGCCGATCAAGCCCAAGGAAGTCATGGCGCGCATGGGCGTTCATCTGCAGGGCGCGCGCCGCGCCCGGCAGGAAGCCCGGCAGGCGGGCCAGGCGCGCAACGCGCTCGACGCGTTTGGCTACGCCAGCATGACCGTGCGCATGCATGCCGATGGCAAGGAAGATGGCAAGCTGATCTGGCAAACGCCGCTGGCGCGCGAGTTGCTCATGCGCTACTACGGCACCACGGCGCCGCAAACGCCCGAACCGGTCCTGGAATGGCTGCGCCGCCATCTGCCAGATGCCGAGCGCCAGATCGAGCCGCCGCGCCTGACGGTGGAGCAGGGGCCGCGCCGCCTGACGTTCCGGCTGCACCAGCAAACCGAGGGCAGCGACAGCGGCGGCGACTGGCTGATCGTGATGCGCGAGATTTCGGACGATGCCGTGGTCGAGGCGATAGCCTTGAGCTTCAAGCTCACCGCCCGGGAGGCCGAGGTGCTGTACTGGGTGGTCAAGGGAAAGGTCAACCGCGACATTGGCGACATCCTGGGCGCCAGCCCGGCAACGATCAAAAAACACCTGGAGCGCGTGTACGCCAAGCTGGGCGTGGAAACCCGCACCGCCGCCGCCGGCCGGGCCATGAACCGCATCCGGCAGCTTCATCCGCAGTTCGAGTGCTGAATGAAGAACTGCACTTGCCCGGCTGCCCGGTTATAATGGTGGGTTCGGTAACGCATCAGCGTTTTTCATCGAAGTCACTGTTTCATTCGGCTTCTTTCTCAAATGCGGCGCTTCCTAGAGCCCGAATTCCCAGCGATCTGGCACTGCTTTCACAGGTTTTTCAGCCTTGATGCCCACAGCACTCCTCCATTTCCTGGCGAGCACTTCCACCAACGGTGCCCACTTATGGCTCAAGCTGCCTTGGCTTTCACCTGCCTGGCGGCCAGATACCGAATACACGTTGGCTTGCTCGCAAGCTGGTTACTCTCTCCCATGAAGCCGGAAAAAATATCCGGCAAAGACTTTTATGACTATGAACGATACCCAAATAGAGGTAGGTAAATACCTTGTCTCGCCCACTGCCAAATCGCAGGGCGAAGGCCGCTTCGCGGCTTCAGTTTCCATCCGCTCCGGTCGCGGCAGCGGTACCCACGACAGGGTGCTGCGTTTCACCGGAATTTTTGACAGCGCCGCCGCTGCCGTACATTACGCTACCGAACACGCCTTGGGCTGGATTCACGAACGCTCAGCGCCGGTTTGCGCATGATGCAAAGCCAGCCCGTGTGGGCTGGCGACACAAAATAATTTTGAAATTTTTGAAATATCAGGAGTTATAGATGGCCAAAGAAGAATTGATTGAAATGCACGGACTGGTTGACGAGGTTCTGCCCGACTCGCGCTTTCGCGTGACGCTGGACAACGGCCACAAGCTGGTGGCCTACACCTCCGGGAAGATGCGCAAGAACCATATCCGTATCCTGGCCGGCGACCAGGTGTCGCTGGAACTGTCCCCTTACGACCTGAGCAAGGGGCGTATCACCTTCCGCCACATTGCCGGTCGCGGACCCGGCCCTGCGCCGCGCCAGTCGCGCTAAGCGCGCTGGCTTCAACGGCGTCCTGAAGCCGTCAATGCAGGGTTGACCGCCATGCCGGCATGGCAACGGTCAGCCAGCATCACTCATGGCGGAGACGGGCATGTGCTCCGTTTTTTTGTCCAGCACCCTTTCCGGTTCCTGGGCTTCTTCCCACGTCTCGTTGTTCAGGCCGGCCTGGAGCCGCTCCATGTCCAGCTCGTTGGTCCACTTGGCCACGACCAGCGTGGCCACGCCATTGCCGATCAGGTTGGTCAGCGCGCGCGCTTCCGACATGAAGCGGTCTATGCCCAGAATCAAGGCCAGACCGGCCACCGGCACGGTGCCCACGGCCGACAGCGTGGCTGCCAGCACGATGAATCCGCTGCCCGTCACGCCCGCAGCGCCTTTTGAGGTCAGCAGCAAGACACCCAGCAGCGTGATTTCCTGCATCAGCGTCATCGGCGTGTTGGTGGCCTGCGCGATGAAGACCGCCGCCATCGTCAGGTAAATCGACGTGCCGTCGAGGTTGAACGAATAGCCGGTGGGAATCACCAGGCCCACGGTGGTCTTTTTGGCGCCCAGGTTTTCCATCTTTTCCATCATGCGCGGCAGCACCGACTCCGACGACGAAGTGCCCAGCACGATCAGCAGTTCTTCCTTGATGTACTTGATGAACTTCCAGACGCTGAAGCCGTGGATGCGCGCAATGGCGCCCAGCACGCCAAAGATGAAAATCAGGCAGGTCAGGTAGAACGCGCCCATCAGCTTGCCGAGCGAAAACAGCGAGCCGACGCCGTACTTGCCAATCGTGAAGGCCATGGCGCCAAACGCACCGATGGGCGCCACCTTCATGATGAAGCCGACGATGGTGAACAGCACATGCGATGATTTTTCAATCATGTCGAACACCAGCGTGCCCCGGCCGCCGAAGCGGTGCAGCGCAAAGCCGAACAAAATGGCCAGCAGCAGCACCTGCAAAATCTCGCCCTTGGCAAAGGCATCGACAAACGCGGTCGGGATGACGTTCAGGATGAAGTCAGTGGTGCTGACCATCTTGCCCGGTCCGGTATAGGCGGCAATCGATTTGGTGTCCAGCGTGGCCGCATCGATGTTCATGCCGGCGCCGGGCTGGAACAGGTTGACCAGCAACAGGCCGATGATCAGCGCGAAGGTGCTGACCACTTCAAAATACAGCAGCGCCAGGCCCCCGGTCTTGCCGACTTTTTTCATGTCCTCCATGCCGGCAATGCCGACCACCACGGTGCAGAAAATAATCGGTGCGATCATCATCTTGATGAGCTTGATGAAGCCGTCGCCCAGTGGCTTCATGCTCTCGCCCACGCTCGGGTAAAAGTAGCCCAGGGCGACGCCGGCAATGACCGCGCACACCACCTGAAAGTACAGGGAACGGTAGAGCGGCAGTTTTTCGGTGGGTGCTGACGTGGTCATGGCAGGAGCGCATGGGTCGATGCGGCGGTTGGTGATCAGGATTCAATAGAGTCCGGGGCCAAAAAATATCCATCCTTGAAGCTTGCAATTTACGGGTATGGCCGGATTCGGCATTGACTTTTTGCCGCTGGTTTCAAATGTTTCGTTCGTGTCCGGCAGCGGTTGAATCCGGCGTTGGCCTACAGGCAGGGCAGGGTAAGTCGGCAGTCGTGCCGAGGACGTGGATGCCTAAAATCGGCAGATTCTCAGTTCGACCGCTTCATCCATCCAGGAGACAAGCCATGCCCTCAGACCCGACGCCTTCCGTGCGCAGCGGCTACATCCCGCCTGGCACGCTCAACCCCGACCTTCGAGTCGAATACGATCATTTGCGCGAAGAACTGGAGCGCCTGCTGACCGCGCCGGTCAAGGACTTTGCGAAGATTGACGAGCTGGTGGACCGACTTGAACAGGTTCAGCTGGCCTACAAGGAACAGCACGGCATCAAGGGCAACAACCCGAACGAGTAATGTTGCTATATTTTAAATAGCAATAAATGCCCGTCCCTATTGCGCAGGAAGCTGCTTTCACTTGAAAACGCGAATCTGCCCGACCCGCCACCAGCGTGGCAGCAGGCGCCTGACCTCTGGCCGGGCAAAGCGGTCGTCCATCAGGTAGATCACGCCGCGATCCGAGTTGCTGCGGATCACCCGGCCGGCGGCCTGGACCACTTTTTGCACGCCCGGGTACAGGTAGCTGTAGTCATAAGCCTGGCTGGCCCCAAAATTCTCGGCCATGCGTAGCTTGATTTGCTCATTGACCGGGTTGACCTGCGGCAGGCCCAGCGTGGCAATGAAGGCGCCGATCAGCCGGTCGCCGGGCAGGTCGATGCCCTCGGCAAACGAGCCGCCCAGCACGGCAAAGCCGATGCCCTGGGTTTGCGCCGTGAAGCGCGCCAGGAATTCATCGCGCGCCGCCTCGTCCATGCGCCGCGTCTGTTCCCACATCGGGATCAGCGGGTAACGCTGCCTGAAGCATTCCGCCAGTTTTTCCAGGTAGTCGTAGCTGCTCAGGAACACCAGGTAATTGCCCGGCTTTTCAGCGTATTGCCGCGCCATCAGATCCGCGATGGGCTGCAGCGACAGCGCGCGGTGCTGGTAGCGGGTGGAGATGTCGCTGACCACCCGCACCGCCAGCTGCTCGGCCATGAAGGGCGACTGCACATCGACCCAGGCCGTGTCGGCGGGCAGCCCGAGCAGGTCGGCGTAATAGTTTTGCGGGCTCAGCGTGGCTGAAAACAGCGCCACCGAGCGGGCGGCGGCAAAGCGCGGCGCCAGGAACGGCGCCGGCACCACATTGCGGATGCACAGCCGGGACCAAGCGCGGCTGCCCCTGGCGTGGGCCGGCCCGCCCGCAGCGGCATCCTGCGTGATGTCAAACAGCGAATGGCCGCCAAAGCTCTCGGCCATGCGCGAGAAATGCAGCGCATCGAAATAAAAGCGCTGAAGCGCCGCGTCCACGCGCGTCGGATGCGCCTCGATGTCGTCGGTGATGGCGCTGGTGGCCTGTTGCAGCGCCAGCAGGAATTTGTCGGGCGGATCGGGCCGCACCTGGTAAGCCGCCTGCGGATCGTGCTGCGGGTCTTTCTGCACATCGCGCCAGACGCGGTGCAGGCGGTCGAGCGGCTTTCGCAGCGCGGGCGCCGCAGCGTGCCGCACCCCCGCCAGTTCGGCCTGGTCGAGTTCGGCCGAATACATCTTGCGCGCCCGGTCCACCAGGTTGTGCGCTTCATCGACCAGCACGCTGACGCGCCACTGGTTGCCCACCGTCAGCGCATGCAGCAGGGCGCTCACGTCAAAGTAATAGTTGTAGTCGCCGACCACCACATCGCTCCAGCGCACCAGGTCCTGGCTCAGGTAGTAGGGGCACACGCCATGCGCCAGGGCCACCTCGCGCAGCGCCTCCTTGCCCTGCCGGCTGGCCCGTGGGTCTGCCAGCGCGGCACTGCGCGCCTGCGGCAGGCGGTCATAAAAGCCCTGGGCCAGCGGGCACGAATCGCCGTGGCAGGCCTTGTCCAGGTGCAGGCAAGCCTTGTCGCGCGCCACCAGTTCGACCACGCGCAGGGGCAGCGCCGGCGCGCTTTGCTGGATCAATGCCAGCGCATCGAGCGCGAGCCGGCGGCCCGGGGTCTTGGCCGCCAGAAAAAACACCTTGTCGAGTTCCTGCCGGGGCGCGGCCTTCAGCAGCGCAAAGACCGTGCCGATGGTCTTGCCGATGCCGGTCGGCGCCTGGGCCATCAGGCTGCGGCCGCTGGCGGCGGACCGGTACACGGCTTCGGCCAGGTCGCGCTGGCCGGGCCGGAAGGCGGCGTGCGGGAAAGCCAGCGCCTGCAGCGCCGCATCGCGCGCCGCGCGGTGGGCCAGTTCCTGCCGCGCCCAGCCGAGGAATTTTTCGCACTGCGCTTCAAAAAAATCCCTGAGCGCATCGGCGCTCATGCGTTCGGTCAGCAGCGTTTCCTCATGGCTGCCGATATCAAGATACACCAGCGCCAGCCGAACCTCGGGCAGTTCGAGCTTCTGGCACAGCAGCCAGCCGTAAATCTTCACCTGCGCCCAGTGCAGTTGCCGGTGGTTGTCGGGCATGGCCGCCAGGTCGCCCCGGAAGGTCTTGACTTCTTCGAGCTGGTTCTTGTCCGGGTCGTAGCCATCGGCCCGGCCGCGCACCCGCAGCTCCTGGTAGTCGCCGCTCAGGCTGAGTTCGGGCTGGTAACTCTTGCTGCGGCGCGACGCCACCAGCGCATGGCCGGCGATGCCTTCCTGGGCCGAAGGCGAGGGCGTGAAGCGCAGGTCCAGGTCGCCCTGCTTGGCGGTGAACTCGCACAAGGCCCTGACGGCGACGACATAGCTCACCCGGCGCTCGCTTTGGGCTTCAGGCGCATGGGTTCATGCAGTCGCAGGCCGTCCGGGTCATTTCGGCTTGACGTAATTCATGGCCGTGTCGAATTCCTCCCGGGACAGGAAACCGTCCTGGTTTGTGTCGGCCCGGTCAAAGTTCTTGGCCACGCCGCGAAAGCCGGACGCTTCCTGGCGGCTGACCTTGCCATCGCGGTCGCCATCCATGAAGCCGAAGGCGCGCTCCAGGTCATTGGCCGCATAGCGGGGCGCTGGCGCAGGCAGTTCGGCGGCGGAAACTTCAGAAGCGCCGGAAGACGACGCAGGCGGAGGATTCTCAACGCCTTGGGCGTGGGCGCTCAAGGCGAACAAAGCCGCTGCTGCGCTCATGCAGAGCGTCAATGCCCATGCCGGCACGGTAAACGCCCTGGCGGGCAAGGCGGAACATGATTTGAGTCGATTGGCCGTGGAAAAATTCATTGATTTGTAAAGCGAAGAGTCAAACATCCGTGCCATTGGACGCCAGTTTGCCTGGCAGCTCCAGCACTCTTGCAGCCTGTTGCGCAGCTTTACGCCGCAGGCACATCTGCCGGTGCATGATTTTGCCGGCGATGAAAGGCCGATTTTTAGCGCGATGGCAACACATGCGCCAGCGGCTGACAGCATGGCCCTTGACTGTCCGACAGGGCCGGCCGGCCTGGCTTTTCACAATAGGAAGCCTCAAGACCTTTTAAAAGCACAAGGAAACACCATGGCAACCAGCAGCATTCTGGGCGGCTCCAAACTGCCCGAGGAAATCAGTGGCAAAGACATGCACGCCCTGGGTCCGAGCGACAACTCCGACAGCGGCAGCGATGCCACGGGCGCTTACAGCGACGACGAACTGTCCAGCGACAGCGATTCCGCCGGAACCGGGGAGCGCGCCACGGTGGGCACGGACCTTGGTCACACGGACGCCGACATCCTGCCCGACCAGATTGAACAGCCGCCCGGCGCAGATGAGGAGACGGGCCTGGACGAGGCGGCGGGCGATGACCTTGACGATCTGAGCGACCTCAGCGAAGTCGAAGACCTCGCCGACGACAGCGATGAGCTGCAAGCCGATGAAGACAGCGGGGACGCAGATCCGTCCCGCAAAGCCTGAACCGAAGCGGCGAGGATGTGATTTTCAGGCCGTTGCAAGCACACGAATGCAGCCGGTGAATTTAGCGCTCCGTGACGCTGGCTGAGGCGCATCTGCATCCCTTTGCCGGCATCGATGCCGTTACCATGGGTAATTTTTTTAGCCTTCCTAACCTCGGCAAGCCCATGAAACTTTCAAAAATGGCCAGGTCTTCCACCCTTGAAGACAGATCCTTCCTGCTGCTGCTGGTGCTGGTCTCGCTGGCTTTCTTCTGGGTGCTGTGGCCTTATTACGGCGCGGTGTTCTGGGGAGCGATCTTCGCGCTGATGTTCTCGCCGATTTTTTTGCGCTTCATGAGCAAGCTGTCTCAAAGGCGCACGCTCTCGGCCCTGTTCACGGTGTCCATCATCCTGGTGCTGGTCATTTTGCCCGTGGGGCTGATCAGCGCCCTGCTGACGCAGGAAGCGGCCGGCGTTTACCAGCGCGTGCAGTCCGGGGACTTGAGCTTTGGCCGCTATTTCCAGCAGATTTATGATGCGCTTCCGGCGTGGATCACCAGCCTGCTCAACCGCTCGGGGCTGAACAACCTGGGCCTGATCCAGGAGCGCGTGTCGGACAGCCTGACCAAGGGAAGCCAGTTCATTGCCACGCAGGCCCTGAACATCGGGCAAAACGCCTTTGATTTTTTCGTCAGCTTTTTCATCATGCTGTACCTGATGTTTTTCTTTTTGCGCGACGGCGCCGCGCTGTCCAGGCGCATCAAGCAGGCCATTCCGCTCGAAGAAGACATCAAGCGCAATCTCTTCAGCAAGTTCACCACCGTCATTCGCGCCACCGTCAGGGGCAATATCGCGGTGGCGGTCATGCAGGGCGCGCTGGGCGGCCTGATCTTCTGGTTCCTGAACATTCATGCGCCCGTGCTGTGGGGCACGCTGATGGCTTTCCTGTCGCTGCTGCCCGCCGTCGGCGCGGCGCTGGTCTGGATTCCGGTGGCGATTTATTTCCTGGCGACCGGCGCCATCTGGCAGGGCGTGGTGCTGATCGCCTTTGGCGTTCTGGTGATTGGCCTGGTTGACAATGTCTTGCGCCCGGTGCTGGTCGGCAAGGACACCAAGATGCCCGACTACGTGGTGCTGGTTTCCACGATTGGCGGCATGTCCCTGTTCGGGCTGAATGGCTTTGTCATCGGTCCGGTGATTGCCGCCATGTTCATGGCGGCGTGGGATATTTTCAGCAAGGCCCGGCAGGATGCGCCGGTTGAGCCGCCGCCGGCCTGAATTTTCGATGATTCAGGCCTTTTGCGCAGGTGGAATAAGCCTGTATAGCTATTGTATTTGTAGCGACTGATGTCCCTGTTTCCAACCGACCCAGGGTTCTTCATAGCAATGCGTGATGCAAATCACTCGTTTGGGGGATAGCCATCGGCAAGCTCTTTGGTCACGATGACTGGACAGTGCACTCATGCACTGTTCAAGAAAAAGTAACAAGGGAGACGAAGATGCTTATCTTCAGCAGTCGTGAACTCGAAAGCCGGGCCGACGCATTGGTTTGTCAGCAAACATTCACCGCCGATTTGGCTCACCGGGCGCTGGCCACGCTGGAGCACACGCCGCAGGCCATGGCGGGGCGCTGGAAAGTGTCGCAAATCGACAGCGATGTCGATGATGCCGACTCGATGCAGGCCTTGCTGCCCATGTTCCAGGAGTCGCGGCCACTGCTGCTCTACCTGCATGGCTACAACAGCACGCCTGCCGCGTGTTTTGAGCGCTGTGACCGCTTGCAGTCGCTGTATGGCCTGGAAGTCGTCAGGTTTTCCTGGTCCTCCAAAAAACACCGACCGGGCGATGGCGACCTGCCTGACTTCTTGCCGCGACTGGGCGAGCACGGCTATGTGCAGCCCAGCGACTGCCTGCACCAGCTTGACCCGGCAGCGGCTGATCCGGATGGACCGGCTTGCTCCTGGTGGCTGGTGATGGCGCTGACCGGCAGCCCCGCGCATTAGCGCATCAGCGCATCAGCGCCCAGGCCGGCTTCACCTTCAGGGGAACATCAATGCTGATTGCCACCTTTAACGTCGAAAACATGTTTAACCGTACCAAGGCGATGAACGGGGCGACATGGGCCGAGGGCAAACCGGCGCTGGAAGCACACCAGGCGCTCAATACCTTGTTTGAAAAGGCGGTTTACAGCAGCGCCGACAAGACCCTTATGCTGGCCTTGCTCAAGGCCAGCGGGCTGCTCAAATCCGACGAGGGGCCGCTGATGCGGCTGCGCAAGATTCGCGGACAGCTGATCAAGAGGCCGCGAACCGGGGAACCCGAAATCGTCGCCAGCGGGCGCACCAGCTGGATTGGCTGGGTCGAGCTGAAGACCGAGCCGGTCAATGAAGTGGCCACGCAAAACACCGCCCGGGTCATCGCCACCCTCAACGCCGACGTATTGGGCGTGATGGAGGCCGAAGACCGCACCACGCTGCGCCTGTTCAACGAACAGGTGCTGGGCGAAACCAGCATCGATCACCTCCTGTTCAACGCCTACCACCACGTCATGCTGGTGGACGGCAACGATGACAGGGGCATCGACGTGGGCCTGCTGACGCGCCGCGACTACCCGGTGCTGTCGATCCGCTCGCATGTGCATGACGCCGACGCGCAAGGCCTGATCTTCAGCCGCGACTGCGCCGAATACCAGCTTGGCCTGCCCAGCGGGAAACGGCTGTGGGTGCTGCTCAACCATTTCAAAAGCAAGGGCTACGGAGAGCAGGCCGCGAACAACGCCAAGCGCAAGCGGCAGGCCGCGCGGGTGCGCGAGATCTACGACGCGCACCTTGCCGAAGGCGACGAATGGCTGGTCATGATGGGCGACCTGAACGAAGTGCCCGGCAACGCCCCCTTGAACCCGCTGCTGCGCGAAGGCTCAAGCCTGCGCGACGTGGCCGGCCACCCGCAGTATGACAATGGCGGGCGGCCCGGCACCCATGGCAATTGCACCGCCTCGGGCAAGTTCGACTACATCCTGCTGTCGCCCGGATTGTTCGACAAGGTCAAGGCCGCCGGCGTCGAGCGGCGCGGCATGTGGGGCGGCACGAACGGAACCCTGTGGCCGCACTTCAAGGAAGTGACGCGCGCCGAGGAAGCGGCATCGGACCATGCGGCGGTGTGGGTGGAGCTGGATATTTAGCCGGCAAGGCCAGCCGGAGTGCCGCCATGCTTGCAACCTGGTTGACTGGCCGTGAAAAGGAGGCGGGTTGATGCGAATACTCGCGCTGCTGTTGATCTTCTGGTCGTCGCTGCCTGGCGCGCAGCCGGTGCCGGCGGCGGTGGCTCCGGTCGTGCTGCTCAGCCAGAGCGGGGCGCTCGGGCCTGCGCATGCCGACTACCTGCGGCGCGGCCTGGACAAGGCCGCCGCGCTCAAGGCGCAACTGGTCGTCATCCAGATGGATACGCCCGGCGGGCTGGACCTGTCGATGCGCACGGTCATCAAGGACATCCTGGCTTCGCCCGTGCCCGTCGCCAGCTTTGTCGCGCCCAACGGCGCGCGCGCGGCAAGCGCCGGCACCTACATCCTGTACGCCAGCCATGTCGCAGCGATGGCGCCGGCGACCAACCTGGGCGCGGCAACGCCGGTGTCGCTAGGCCCCCAGCCCGCAGCACCGCGCGAACCCGCTGCATCCCGGGACAAATCCGGGACGGACAATGCACCGTCATCGGCGCAGGCGATGCTGAACAAGCAGACCAACGACGCGGCCGCCTACATTCGCGGCCTGGCCGAGCTGCGCGGGCGCAACGCCGAATGGGCCGACAAGGCGGTGCGCGAGGCGGTCAGCCTGTCGGCGCAGGAGGCGCTCAAGCTGAACGTCATCGATGTGGTGGCCGCCGACGTGCCGCAACTGCTCAAGCAGCTCGACGGCCGCAAGCTGTCGGTGCTGGGCCAGGAAAGGCGGCTGGCCACCGCCGCCGCCGAAATCATCGACATCCAGCCGGACTGGCGCACCCGGCTGCTGGCGGTCATCACCGACCCGGGCATTGCCTACATTTTGCTCATGATCGGTTTCTACGGCCTGCTGTTCGAGTTCTACAGCCCCGGGCTGGTCGCGCCCGGCGTCATCGGCGGCATCAGCCTGCTGCTCGCGCTGTTCGCCCTGCAGCTGCTGCCGGTCAGCTACACCGGCCTGGCGCTGATCGCGCTGGGCGTCGGCCTGCTGGTGGCCGAGCACTTCGCGCCGGGTTTTGGCCTGCTGGGGCTGGGCGGCATCGTGGCCTTTGTCATCGGCTCGGTCATGCTGATCGACACCGACGCGCCCGCCTACCGTATTCCATGGCCCTTGATTGCCGGCGTGACGCTGGCCAGCGCCGGTTTTTTGCTGGTCGTGCTGAACTTCGCGCTGCGCGCGCGCCAGCGGCCGGTGGTCAGCGGCCGTGAGCAGCTGCTGGGCGCGACCGGCGAAGTCATCGTCAACCCCGACGGCAGCTTGTCGGCAAGCTTCCTTGGCGAAGTGTGGAAGGTTCGTGCGAACGCCCCGCTTGGGCGCGGTCAACAGGTCAGGGTGGTCGGCATCGACGGGCTGGTGCTCAGCGTCGAACCCGTTCGCCCGCAAGGAGAGGCAACATGAACATCGAATTCGGCTGGCTGGGCGGCGCACTGCTGGTGCTGCTGCTGATTGTTTTTTTGCTCAACGCGGTGCGCATCTTTCGCGAGTACGAGCGCGGCGTCGTCTTCACGCTGGGGCGCTTCTGGCAGGTCAAGGGGCCGGGGCTGGTCATCATCATCCCGATCATCCAGCAGGCGGTGCGGGTCGATCTGCGCACCGTGGTGCTGGAGGTGCCGACGCAGGACGTGATCTCGCGCGACAACGTGTCGGTCAAGGTCAGCGCCGTGGTTTATTTGCGCGTCATCGACCCGCAAAAGGCCATCATCCAGGTGGTGGACTACCTCAACGCCACCAGCCAACTCGCGCAGACCATGCTGCGCTCGGTGCTGGGCAAGCACATGCTCGACGACATGCTGGCCGAGCGCGAGAAGCTCAACACCGACATCCGGCAGGCGCTCGATGCGCAAACCGATTCGTGGGGCATCAAGGTCGCCAACGTCGAGATCAAGCAGGTCGATCTGACCGAATCCATGATCCGCGCGATTGCCCGCCAGGCCGAGGCCGAACGCGAGCGGCGCGCCAAGGTGATCCATGCCGAGGGCGAACTGCAGGCTGCCGAAAAGCTGTTCCAGGCGGCGAAAATCCTCGCGCAGGAGCCGCAGGCGATCCAGTTGCGCTACCTCGAAACACTGACGGTGATAGGCGCCGACAAGAACACGACCGTGATCTTTCCGCTGCCGATGGATTTGCTGACGCCGTTTTTGGAAAAGCAGAAACGGGCCGAAGGCTGAAAAGCGGACCCCGGCTGGCATCCAAGCCTCGGCGCTGAATCAGACCCGGCGCGTTTCGCCCACCATGATGTCCACGCCCGCGCCGGCAAAGTTGGCCAGGTCGGCGGCGGTGGCTTGCCCTTGCGCTGAAGCCATGGCCGCCTGGATGGCCGCCATGGAGTCGAACTCCAGCACGGCGACCAGGTAAGCGCCATGCTTGCCCGCCATGCCCATCACGTCACCGCTGGTCACTTCATAGCTGCGCAAGCCGGGCAGCGTCTTGGCCAGCGGCAGATGCTTGTTGAAGTAGTAGTCATCGAATGCAGCGGTGTCGGCGGGCTGCTGGTAGATCGCGAAAAGCTTGGCCATAGGGTTGTCTCCGGTCTGTTGTGTGGCTCGGCCCGCAAGGCGCGGGCCGGGATGCAATTTACCAGTTGGGCGGGTGCCATGGCCAGCTATGCGTCAGCCTTAACATCGGCAATTCCACGTACAGGAAAGCCATCACATGACCAATCTCGACAAAGTACCACCCGCCGAGCCTGAAGCCGTCGCGCTCGGGCCTTTGCTGGGCCGCTTGCGCGAACTGATCGCGCAGGCGCGCACGCAGGCGCTGCGTGCGGTGGATGCGATCCAGGTTCATACCTGCTGGGAAATTGGTCGCTATATCGTGGAGTTTGAGCAGCAGGGGCAGGCGCGCGCAACGTATGGCGCACGCCTGTTGCCGCAACTGGCCGGGCGCTTGACGCAAGAGTTTGGCCGGGGCTTTGACGCCAGCAATTTGCGCAATATGCGGACGTTCTACCAGGCGTTCCCAATTCGTGACGCACTGCGTCACGAATTGAGCTGGACACACTACCGGCGACTATTGCGGGTCGAAAGCGAAGCTGCCCGCCAGTGGTACGTGAGCGAAGCGGTCCGCCAGAACTGGAGTTCCCGCGCGCTGGAGCGGCAGATCGGCACGCTGTATTACGAGCGCCTGCTGGCCAGCCAGGACAAGGCCGCCGTGGCGGCGGAAGCCAGCGCCTTGCTGGCGCCGCTGAGCCAGACACCGCGCGAATTTGTCCGCGACTCGGTGCTGCTGGAGTTTCTGGGCCTGCCGGGTACCGGGCGTTTGCTCGAATCCGATCTGGAACAGGGCTTGATGGACAAGCTGCAGGCGTTTTTACTGGAACTGGGCAAAGGCTTTGCATTCGTGGCGCGGCAGCAGCGCATCAGCACCGAGAGCAAGGACTTCTACATCGACCTGGTGTTCTACAACTATTTGCTCAAGTGCTTTGTGCTGTTTGACCTGAAAACGGGTGAGCTGGCCCATCAGGACATTGGCCAGATGGACATGTATGTGCGCATGTACGACGAGCTGAAAACCGGGCCGGACGACAACCCCACGGTGGGCATTATTTTGTGTTCGCAAAAAGATGCTTCGGTGGTGCGCTATTCGGTGCTGAATGGCAGCGAACAGCTGTTTGCCAGCCGCTACAAACTGGTGCTTCCGTCAGAGGAGGAATTGCGGCGGGAGCTGGACCGGGAACGGGCTAGTTTGATGGGGCAGGTGGAGGCGGATGGCCCTGCCGATGCGGGCGGTTGAAATTACGCCTGTTTCGGCTGCCGGTTTTGTATTTGTTAAGAATTTTAGGCCGCTAGCGCTTGCTGGGTATGCGCAGAATGCTATTTAATTGGTAGCAAACAAGACGGGTTTTTTTAACCAATCGCCAGCCGCACCGGCTTCCCGATGCGGCTCAGCATATTGACCAGCGTGTCAATCGTGAACTTGCTGGACTTCATGTTCACCACATCGGATACACGCGGCCGCGACACCATCAGGATTTGTGCCGCATCGGCCTGCTTCAAATGGTTGTCGCTGATCCATTTTGACAACTCGCCCATCAGCTGCTCTTTCAGCACCTGGGTGTCATTGATCTGCTGCCTGGATTCCGCCTGAAAGCGCTCAGCCTCGCTAGGCGCAAAACCGAGTTCGCGGAACAGGTTAGCTCCGGGTTTTGTGATGTGGCGGACTTGGGTGTCAATATCAATCGTCATTTGCTGGCCTTTCTTTCTCTTGCCACGGCGCGGTAGCGTGCCTCGGCGAGGTCTTTGTCGTGTTTGCTCCCACATCAAGGCAGCTTTTATAAAACCTCTGTATTCGTAATAGTCTTATTAAAACCAGCTGCTAGCGATGAAAAACCTATAGTCGAACTATTTCCCAGACATCATGATCGATGTCCATCTCGAATTTTGCGAATCTGGACTCATGCACTGCGAAGCACAGCAGATGTGTTGGCCTGGAAAATCCAACATAAACCATCTTCGCCGACTGTTTGATCAGATTGTGCGCATTGGCTGCTATGGCATTACCTTTCAGGGAAGCTATCAAACGCTCGGACTCATAATTTCCACCACCACCTTTTTTTTCATAAAATGTTTCCATGTACAAGGTCGCCGTGTGAGTTTCTCCCTTCACGCGATGTACCGTCGATACCTCCACTTTGAAGCCGTTGCACTGAAAAACATTTGCGGTTTTGTTATTAGCGCTGATTGGTGCTGAACTAGGGGTGTTGCCTGTTTTGTTTATAAAATTGCTGCTATTATTTATTCGAGTTCCGAATTGAGAAATGAATTCAGGTAGATTGATTTTTATGTCTACCAATACTGCAGCGCTTTCTCCTTGAATAACGCTTAAACACCATTTGTATAGCTTTGCTTCAAATGCAGAAAAATAGTTGGAATTGGCTTCTTTTAGGAAGTCACGCATTTTGGATTTCGTGTATTGTGATTTATCAGCACCAACAATCTCTTCCTCTCTCAAGATTCTAAGAAGTGAATTGCAAATATTTCGCTCGATGGAGAACAGCGTTCTATCTTCCTTATCGTAATTCGTGATGTAGCTCTCAAGTGTCAGATATTCTGTAGTTCGCTGTTGTTCTTGCCTGGAAAAATCTGGGAAATAGTCGGCGAGGCGTAATTTTCCATCTTCCTTTTTAGTTGTCCATGCAATTGCTTTATATTTGTTACGTGGACTTGCCGAAATGCTTCCGTCATTTATCAGGAAATTAATAATTTCTGAGAAGCGAGGAATTACATATTCTTTGTTTTTCTCTGAAAATATAATTAAGTGAGGTTTGATGCGAACGTCACTCCCGTCCGTATTTTTCCTCCGTCCTTCAATTCTCAGGGGAGATATGGCGAATGGGCTAACGACTCCGGCAAGTATCGAACTCAGTCGATAACTACCATTTAGTTCCAAGACGGTTTGGCGATCATTCCAAAATGGCTGTGAGACAGCTTCTTTTGCATCATAAATAGACTGATTTTTATCACCTATTCTTTGATAGATGGAGTTACTCGTTCCATCATCAAAAAAAATTTCTTCTAAAAGATTGTGTTGATGCTTTTGAAGGTCTTGCATTTCATCAACAAAAACATATGTAAAACGCTTTTGAAGAAAAAGTTTAATGGCTGGATTTCTTTCGAGTGAAACGCTTGCAAGAAAATATGCATCGTCATAACAAAGACATCCAGCATCAAGAATTTGGGCTTTAAATTTATATATCCATGAGCGAACATTCTTTTTTTCGGTCGAATTCCAGTCGATGTAGTTCTTGGTCTTTCCCTTCGGCTTTTTGAAATCAATCTCTTTTCCACAATAGCCATCCGTTAGAGTCTTTTTCCCTTGCAAAAATGACCAGCGTATGCTTTTGATATTTGCTCTAAGCCAATGCTTGGCATTGTTGCTGTCTTGTGGAGTAAGATTTTTGATGTTGTAGGGCGGCTTTGAAAATTTTTGATTATAAATGTCATCATCAATTCGTAGGGGTGCTTTCTTGTATTTGTCGATATAAAACGGAATTGCAACGAACTTGTCAACGAAGCTCTGAATTGTCCCTACATGATTAGGATATTTGAAAAGGTTAGTGCATGCAAAACCTATCTTATTTTTTATTTCATCTATAGCAGCGTTTGTGTGTGAAATAACCAAGATGCCAGAGCCATCGCTAAATGGCAAATAACGGTCAAGAATCAGTAGTTTCGCAAGTAGGGCGGTTGTTTTGCCACTTCCAGGTACAGCTTGTAAATCAAGTGTCCCAAAATTTCGAATGAATTCTCTACGCTCCTCATCAAAGATGCAGCCAAGAGGTAGAAGTATTCTTTCGGCATATGCAATATCGTCATCTGAGACGTTAAGTTGTACAAGCATATTTGATAGCGTCAACTAAGTATTTGATATGGATATCTTCAGCTATTTTGGTTTTGTCAATTTCGCCCTTTGAAATTGCTTGTGCCAGCCGGCTTGCAATCTCTGTTTTCTTTAAGCTTTTATTTTTTAACTTTTCAGCTAGTTTTGCATCGAAGTCTGTCCAGTCTGTTTTGCTATGCACAGTCTTTGTGATCTCTGCAAATTTTTCTCTGAAGGTGCTTGACTTAGAAAGACAGTATTCGAGTGTCCATTGAGGTGCAATAAATGACTTTACACATTGGCCATCGTATTTTTCTTTTTTCAGTCTACATGCTTCGGTAAGCTTCTGTTTGTCGCCTGGGATTGGTCCATCTTCGTCGTTTGGAGCGATATCCACATCAGTAATAATGGCTACTGGTAGTATGAGGTGCGGAATTTTTTTTCTTTTGAAAATATTTGCATAGTGAATAAAGGCAATACTTGCTACGTTTATAACGGAAACACCCTTTTCGGTGAGGTTGAAGTTTATTAGTTTTGCAAACTCTGGTAATATTAATTCTTCTGCCCATCCTTCCACAAGAATAGTTCCTTTTGAAAAGAATAGATTCGCCTTTGTTACATCTAAAAATCGTTGAAGAAATACGTAGTCATCAGTGTTTAATTCTGTGTTTTCGGCATTCATAGAAAATGCATTGCCTCCGCTACAAATAATCAGATTTTTGAGCTCTAGTTTTGAGCCAATATTGGGACTGTGTGTAGTAAGTATTAGTTGTACTTCATCATGTTTTTGAAACGTCTCAATTGCTTGCATCTGTGCTTGTGGATGTAAGTGGGCTTCAAGCTCTTCTACTAATCCAAGGCGTATTCCTGTCCAGTTATTTTTGTTTAAGTGCAGAAGTTCGGATGCCATGAAAAGTCTATTCAGGGTACCCAATCCTGGTCGGGTTTCTCCTTGAATAGATAGTTCGAGTTTTTCTAGGAGGTTCTTTAGTTGACCTCGTTCTGTAACAGCTAATTCAGTTTTTTTGTCTGGCTCATAAAGTGCTTGTACGTATGTATCAATTTGATCTTTTAAACTTTTACCAAATTGATCCGTAATTTCTACACCCATCAGATCTGTTCCGTTGAAATAATTCTCTATAGATTCGTTAAAGTTTGCTAATTGCCCCATTAGTAAATGGTCAGTTCCACGATTTTTGAATGCCTCATGTCCAACGAGAATTTGAGAAAGACGAGAATTCTTTCTTGCAACTAATTCCTCTTTGGCATCTCTGAGAGGCTTGAGGTACGTTACTTTTAGGTACTCTTTCGCTTCTGGACTAAGTTGTCTCCCATCGGCATCAGCTCCGGCACGTACTTCATAGGGGGAAACTTGGTTAGTAAGGAGATTCTTCTTGACATCAAGTATGAGTCGTAGGGATGGAACTGTAATTCCATCGAGTATTTCCCAAGACAAAAATTCTGTAAAATTTTTACCCTCCTCTGGCTTAATATCTGCCAAAGTTAGCTCGATTCTTAGTCTGTTCTGTCCTACATGAAAATCGTCATCATCGATTCGTAGCCAGTCATAACTATGCGTTTTCATCACAAGGCGAATCGCATCTATGATTGCAGATTTTCCAGAATCGTTTTCACCTATTAAAACATTTAGGCCAGAGTTGAAGTCTAGATAAAGATTTGGTTTTTCCAAGATAAATGTTGAGTTGTCGCCATATTTTCGGAAATTCCATAGTTTTATCTTTGAAAGATGCATATTGATTTTATTTCTTACTGTTTTCTGCTTTGAGTAACATGATAAGTTTACTTTTGAAAAAATGTCAGTGGTGAACTTCGCGACTCTCTCGCATGACAAATTGAGGGGTTTTGACAACTTATGCCATGCTTCATACGCCACACGGCGTATTCCCCAACCCCGCATGCTTCCCTAAAGTCTCCTCATCGCGACGAAAAAGGCCTGTTTTCCAGGCCCCACCCAGCGAGATGGAAACTTGTCAACCCATACCGGAGAAGCACTCATGCAACGTCGATTCACCCTCAAGGCGCTCACCGCCGCCGTCGCCCTGACCACCCTGTCCGCGCTGCCCGCGTATGCGGCCGAAGACACCATCAAGGTCGGCATCCTGCACAGCCTGTCGGGCACCATGGCGATTTCCGAGACCGTGCTGAAAGACACCGTCTTGATGGCGATTGACGAGATCAATGCCAAGGGCGGCGTGATGGGCAAGAAGCTCGAACCCGTCGTCGTCGATCCGGCCTCTAACTGGCCGCTGTTCGCCGAAAAGACCAAGCAGCTGCTCGGCCAGGACAAGGTTTCCGTCATCTTCGGCTGCTGGACTTCGGTGTCGCGCAAGTCGGTGCTGCCGGTGGTCGAGGAAATGAACGGCCTGCTGTTCTACCCGGTGCAGTACGAGGGTGAAGAGCTGAGCAAGAACGTGTTCTACACCGGCGCGGCGCCGAACCAGCAGGCGATTCCTGCCGTCGATTATTTGATGAGCAAGGCCGGCGGTGGCGCCAAGCGCTGGGTGCTGCTGGGCACTGACTACGTGTACCCGCGCACCACCAACAAAATCCTGCGCGCCTACCTCAAATCGAAGGGCGTGGCCGACAAGGACATCGACGAAAAATACACGCCGTTCGGCCATTCGGACTACCAGACCATCGTGGCCGACGTGAAGAAGTTCTCGCAGGGCGGCAAGACGGCGGTGGTCTCGACCATCAACGGCGACTCGAACGTGCCTTTCTACAAGGAACTGGGCAATGCCGGCCTGAAGGCCAAGGACGTGCCGGTCGTGGCGTTCAGCGTGGGTGAAGAGGAACTGCGCGGCGTGGACACGAAACCGCTGGTCGGCCACCTGGCTGCCTGGAACTACTTCATGTCGATCAAGAATCCGACCAACACCGAGTTCATCAAGAAGTGGAGCGACTACGCCAAGGCCAAGGGCATCGCCGGCCACAAGGACAAGCCGCTGACCAACGACCCGATGGAAGCGACCTATATCGGCATCAACATGTGGAAGCAGGCGGTTGAAAAAGCCAAATCGACCGACACCGACAAGGTGATTGCCGCCATGGCCGGCCAGACCTTCAAGGCGCCGTCGGGCATCCTGTCGAAGATGGACGAGAAGAACCACCACCTGCACAAGTCGGTGTTCATCGGCGAGATCAAGGCCGACGGCCAGTTCAACGTGGTCTGGAAGACGCCCGGCCCGGTGAAAGCCAAGCCATGGAGCCCGTACATCGAAGGCAATGCGTCCAAGCCTGACGAGCCGGTCAAGGGCATGAGCGTCGTCAAGAAGTAACGCTGATTCGGGGCCTCCGCGGCCCCGCTTTTGCAAGGAAATTGCAGTCTGGGCGCCACCCCGTGGAGCGTGCCCGCCCAACCTACAGGTTCTTTTATGCGACTTCGACACCTCCTTTTCTATGCTACGCTTTTCATAGCTGCTCATGCCCATGCCTTAAGCGCAGACGAGGTAAAAGGCATTATTTTTGGCGAAACCGACACGCGTGTCGAGGCGCTGAACAAGGCGGCGCTCACGGCCGATGAAAAAACCGTCGCCTTCATCCAGGCGCTGTCCGACGACGCCGTCAAGACCAGCGGCGACAAGGTCTTCGTGGTCAAGGACGACAAGGCCTTCGACCCGGTCACCGGCGCCGAGCAGCCCCTGCCGCAAGACGCCGAAGACGTGATCAACCCCAACATGATGCGCAGCGAACTCGACAACGCGCTGGCCGCGCTCAAGCTCCTGTCCAAGGACGAACAGCTGCGCCGCGAAGCCATCAAGACGCTGGGCAGCGACAGCGACGAGGCCCGGCTGCCGCTGATTGAAAAAGCCTGGGCGGCTGAGACCGTGCCCGCGCTGAAGGACCAGCTGGAGATGATGCGCGCCGCCATCCTGCTCGGCAGCAGCGACAGGGCCAAGCGCCTCGAAGCGGCCGGCCTGCTGTCGGCCAGCAAGAATCCCGCGACCAAAACCGTGCTGATCGAGCGCCTGGGCACCGAGCTGGATGCCGATGTGAAGGTCGCGCTGCAGGCGGCGCTGGCCAAGGTCGAGGCCTCGCTCGCCTGGGGCGACAAGCTGGGCGCGATTTTCAGTGGCATCAGCCTGGGCAGCATCCTGCTGTTGGTGGCACTCGGCCTGGCCATCACCTACGGGCTGATGGGCGTCATCAACATGGCGCACGGCGAGCTGATGATGATCGGCGCCTACGCGACTTATGTAGTGCAGGGCCTGTTCCAGAAATACCTGCCCGGCGCGTTTGACTGGTATTTGCTGGCCGCCGTGCCGGTGGCTTTTCTGGCGTCGGCCTTGATGGGCGCGGTGCTGGAGCGCAGCGTGATCCGCTTCCTCTATGGCCGGCCGCTGGAGACGCTGCTCGCCACCTGGGGTATCAGCCTGATGCTGCAGCAACTGGTGCGCTCGATTTTTGGCGCGCAAAACGTCGGCGTTGAAAACCCGGTCTGGATGAGCGGCGGCGTGCAGGTGCTGGGCAACCTGTCGCTGCCCTACAACCGGCTCGTCATCATCGGCTTTGCGATTGCCGTGCTGCTGGGCATGGGCTGGCTGATCGGCAGGACGCGGCTGGGCCTGTTCGTGCGCGGCGTGACGCAAAACCGCCCGATTGCCTCGTGCATGGGCGTGAACACGGCGCGCATCGACACCTATGCGTTCGCGCTCGGTTCGGGCATTGCCGGGCTGGCGGGCTGCGCGCTGAGCCAGGTCGGCAACGTCGGGCCGGACCTGGGGCAGGGCTACATCGTCGATGCCTTCATGGTCGTGGTGCTGGGCGGCGTGGGTCAGCTGGCCGGCACGGTGTACGCCGCCATGGGGCTGGGCATCCTGAACAAATTCCTCGAAGGCTGGACCGGCGCCGTGCTGGCCAAGATCGCCGTGCTGGTGATCATCATCATCTTCATCCAGAAGCGGCCCCAGGGCATCTTCGCGATGAAGGGCCGTTCGGCAGAGGCATAAAAAATGAGCACCCCTTTCCCCACCATCAATGATTCCTTGCTTGCGGAGCAGGGCACCGATCTGGCGCCTAAAGTGCCGGCTCAGGCCCGCCCGCCAGCGCCATCCAGCCCGGGGCGCGTCGAGCTTCCCGGCAAAGGCCCGCTGCTGACCCGCAGCGGCTGGAGCGCCTTTGTCATCGCGCTGATCGTGGTCTGCGCCGTGGCGCCGGTGCTCAATCTCTGGGTGCCCGAGGGCCATGCGCTGCACCTGAGCACTTACGCCGTCGCGCTGCTGGGCAAGATCATGTGCTACGCGATTTGCGCGCTGGCCATGGACTTGATCTGGGGCTACACCGGCATCCTGTCGCTGGGCCACGGCGTGTTTTTTGCGCTTGGCGGCTACACCATGGGCATGTACCTGATGCGCCAGATCGGCGCTGACGGCAACTACAAAAGCAATTTGCCCGACTTCATGGTCTTCCTCGACTGGAAGGAGCTGCCCTGGCACTGGACCTTCAGCGACAGCTTTGTCGCCACCCTGATCCTGATCGTCGCGGTGCCGGGTATCGTGGCCTTTGTGTTCGGCTACTTTGCCTTTCGCTCGCGCATCAAGGGCGTGTACTTTTCGATCATCACGCAGGCCATGACCTTTGCCGCGATGCTGCTGTTTTTCCGCAACGAGACCGGCTTTGGCGGCAACAACGGCTTTACCGACTTCAAGCGCATCCTGGACATCCCGATTGCCACGCCGTCGATGCGCATGACGCTGTTTGTCATGACCGGGCTGACGCTGCTGGGCTTCTTCCTGTTCGCCAAATGGCTGGTCGGCAGCAAGTTCGGCCGCGTGCTGCAGGCGATCCGCGATGCGGAAACGCGCGTCATGTTCTCGGGCTACAGCCCGCTGGGCTACAAGCTGACGATCTGGGTGATCTCGGCCGTCATGTGCGGCGTGGCCGGTGCGCTGTATGTGCCGCAGGTCGGCATCATCAACCCCGGCGAGATGAGTCCGGCCAATTCGATTGAAATCGCCATCTGGGCAGCGGTTGGCGGCCGCGCCAGCCTGATCGGGCCGATAGTCGGCGCCTTCATCGTCAACGGCGCCAAGAGCTGGCTGACGGTTGCTTACCCCGAGTTCTGGCTGTATTTTCTGGGCGCGCTGTTCATTGGCGTCACGCTGTTCTTGCCCAATGGTGTTGTCGGGCTGGTGAAAAAACTGCGCAAGGGAGCTGAACAATGACCCCCGATCTGCTGGAGGAGGGCGCGCGCCGCGTTCAAGAGCACCAGGCGCTGGTGGAGCGTCAAAACAATACCGCCTCGGGCGGGCGCAACGCCAGCACCGGCCGCATCGCCACGCCGGGCGAGGTCGATGTGACGCACGGCCGCATCCTGTACCTGCAGGATGTGAGCGTCAGCTTCGACGGCTTCAAGGCCATCAACAAGCTCAGCCTGGACATTGCGCCGGGCGAGTTGCGCTGCATCATCGGCCCGAACGGCGCGGGCAAGACGACCATGATGGACATCATCACCGGCAAGACCCGGCCCGACGAGGGCACGGTGTTTTTCGGCAGCACGATTGACCTGCTGCGCCACAAGGAGGCCGACATTGCGCAGCTCGGCATTGGCCGCAAGTTCCAGAAACCGACGGTGTTCGAGCAACTCACGGTGTTTGAAAACCTGGAGTTGGCGCTGAAGACCAACAAGGGCGTGAAGGCGTCGATGTTCTTTCGGCTGGACTCATTGCAGAGCGACCGGCTTGCCGAGATTCTGGTGACGATTCATCTGGCCGACAGTGTCAACCGGCTGGCGGGCAACCTGAGCCATGGGCAAAAGCAGTGGCTGGAAATCGGCATGCTTTTGATGCAGGATCCGAAGCTGCTGTTGCTTGACGAGCCGGTGGCGGGCATGACGGATGAGGAAACGGCGCGCACGGCCGAGCTGTTTTTGACGCTCAAGGGCAAGCATTCGCTGATGGTGGTCGAGCATGACATGAGCTTTATCCGCACGATTTCTGAAATCGTCACTGTCTTGTGCGATGGGTCTGTCTTGGCGCAGGGGACGCTGGACCAGGTGCAGGCGGATGAGCGGGTGATTGAGGTGTATCTTGGTCGGTGATGTGCTTTTTTTCTTGTTTGATCTGGGTGCGGGGGTTCTGCTTGGGCCTGCTGGCCGGGAATCGCCCGGCGGCGACTCACTTTTCTTTGCTTCGCCAAAGAAAAGTAAGCAAAAGAAAGGCGACCCGGCTGTCTGGGTCCCTTCGCTTCGCTACGGGCGACCTGCGCTGCCCGAAAAAAACGGGGGTCGGCGCAAACTCGCTTCGCTCAAACAGCGCGCCGCCCTGATCCCGTTTTTTTCGGTCATCACAGGCCCAGACAGAACGGGGCAATCGGGGAATGAAGTCCGAACAGCCAAACAGCCGCAACGCTTGGGGTTCAGCCATGCATGCTACTAATTCAATAGCTGGTTGCGCACGCGCTGCTTGCGCTAGAGCCACTTTTGATGCAAAAACAGGTAATCGCCTCGTCGCAACTTTCCCCGTTTTGCTCCTTCCCCCGCTGGGGGAAGGCAGGGATGGGGGCCTCCCCGAATCCGAACCCGCCACAAGGTCGCCGCCATGCTAAACGTCAAAAACATCAACCAATACTACGGCGGCGGCTCCCACATCCTGCGCGATGTGAGCCTCGAAGCCCACCTCGGCAAGGTCACCGTGCTGCTCGGCCGCAACGGTGTCGGCAAGACCACGCTGCTCAAGTCCCTCATGGGCCTGGTGCCCATCAAGACTGGCAGCATCGAATTCGACGGCCAGCAAATCCAGAAATACACGCCCTACGAGCGCGCCCGCGCCGGCATCGGCTTCGTCCCCCAGGGCCGGGAAATCTTTGCACGCCTCACGGTTGAAGAAAACCTGTGCATGGGACTGGCCTACAAAAGCGCCAGCACGCCGATTCCCGCCGAGCTGTTCGAATTGTTCCCGGTGCTCAAGCAGATGCTGAACCGCCGGGGCGGCGACCTGTCGGGCGGGCAGCAGCAGCAACTCGCCATTGCGCGCGCGCTGGCCGCCAAACCCAAGCTCTTGATCCTCGACGAGCCGACCGAAGGCATTCAGCCCAGCATCATCAAGGACATCGGCCGCGTGATCCGCATGCTGGCCGACCGGGGCGACATGGCGATCTTGCTGGTCGAGCAGTATTACGACTTTGCCGAGGAACTGGCCGATGACTACCTGGTCATGGAACGCGGCGAGTTCATCGCGCGCGGACTGGGCAAGAACATGCCCGCCGATGGCGTGCGGCAGATGGTGGCGATTTAGCGGGCTGCCATCCCCATCGTAAAAAGCAGAATGGGCCGCAATCGGCCCATTTTTCTTTGGCTTTAGCAGGCGCTTTCTTCACGCTTGCTGAAAGCGAATGGCCGCTTTATTGCGGTGTTGCAGGCACCGTGATTTCGCCCTGGCGAAGCACGCCACCGGCGGCGACACTGCCGTCCAGCTTGGCCTGGCTCTCGACACGCGCGCGGCAGGCGGCCTGGTCTTCGCTTTCCTTGAAGACTTCGCAGCGCTTCATGGCGTTGGCCGTGTAGTCGGCGCCGCTGCCCAGCTTGCCGGCGCGCTTTTCCGCATTGGCATTGCGCACCTCTTTCATGCAGGCGTTGCGATCCTGCTGGGTTTTACCGCTCTTGCAGGCGGCCATTTCGCTTTTGGCATTGCCCGTGCTGTCCAGGCCGGTGGTGTCCGGGGTGGCGATTTGAGCGGTCGCCGCCGTCATCGCCAGCAGCGCGGTGAGTCCGAAATAAGTGGCGCCCTTGCCCAAGCGGTTAAGCGGTGAAGTGCGGGTGAAACGGGACTTGATGGATGTGAGCATGGCCGGAACTCCTGATAAAGATTTATACGAAGAGTGTGAAACCTCAAGGCTTTGCAGACTGACAGGAAATGCGGCGCCCAGGCCGCGTGCAATGCCGGATTCCTCTGTAGGACAGCTCTTTCAAGCCTGAAAGCCCAGAAACCCTCAGAAAAGCCCCAAAAAGCCCGTTTTACATCGACCAGATGCGCGGCAGGGCCGCTGGCTGCTGCCAGAAATGACTGCGCCAGGCCTGCCAGACCTGCCTGAGCAGCGTCATCGCCGGCTCGACCAGCGGTGCTAGCACCCTGACGACCACCACCTGGCCGTCGGGGCTGGTGGCGCCCGCCGTGGCGCGCAAGGCATGGGCTTCGATGACCTCTCTGGCCACGTCGAGCGCTTGCTGCCTGCGGTTGCGCTCCAGCTTGCTGCCGGCCACGAAGAAGATCGACGCCATGCAGCGCTGCCCGGCCAGCCCCAGCGGGCTGTCCATCAGCAGCGTGTCGCCAGCGGCAATGCGCGCGCGTTCCAGCCACACGCCCGGCATTTCGATGTGCTGGCAAAAATGGCCGTGCGCAAAGGGCAGGCTGGCGGCGGGCAGGCCGAACGCGGTCACGTCCCAGCCGATCAGCTCGGCGCCGCTTGCCAGTTCCATCGTCAGCCGGTTTTCAGCCAGGCAGCCGCTGTAGCAGATGGCTTCGAGCGGCAGCCATTCCATGCGCGCGCCGGCCTCCAGCGACAGCCGGGTGCGCTGCAGCGCGGGCTCGCCGGTCGAGCGGTAAAAGCGCGTGGCGCCGGGCGTGGTGACCAGGCCATGCGCCCCGGCGCCTGCAGTGAAGGCCAGATCCAGCGTGTCGCCGCCGACCAGCCCGCCGGGCGGATGGACGATGACGTTGTGGCAAATGCCGTCGCCTTCGGGGTACAGGCTTTGCAAAATCCGCAGCGGCCCGCTGTGGCGAAAGTGGGCGACGGTTTTTTCAGCCTGCCGCGTGTAGTCGAGTGCGAGGGTTGCGTTCCAGGTCATGGGGGGGCCGGCGAAGGAGGTTTATTTGCTATTAAAAATATAGCTGCCTGCGCCCGTCCAGCATGCGCAAACGGCCTATTTCTTATAAATTCAGGTCTGCGGCGGCCAAAAATTGCCTTGATGGCCGCCGCGCCTCTGGACTTTCAGGCTGGCATCAGCTTTTCCCGCGCTTCCCTGATGCGCAGCGCCAGGTGGTCCAGCGCCTCCTGCACCTGATCGACCAGGACCAGGCACAGGTCGCCGGGCTGCAGGCGCGCCAGCGCCGTGTCGATGGCCACGAACTCGCCGCGTATCTCGTCAATCCGCTGCGTGCGGCTGGCGCCTTTCAGGCCTTCGCGCAGCAGCGCCATCACTTCGCCATCGGCCCGGCCGCGCTGGGCAGCGTCCTGGTACAGGATCACGTCGTCGAACGCGGCACCCAGAATCACCGTCTGGTTGGTGATGTCGCTGTCGCGCCGGTCGCCCGCGCCGCTGATGACCACGCTGCGGCGCTGCGCTGGCATGGCATTGACGGCGGCGACCAGCGCCAGCATGGCGTCGGGGTTGTGGCCGTAGTCGGCAATCACGGTGGCGCCGCCATAGTCCATCACGTTGAAGCGGCCGGGTGCGTTGTGCGTGTCGCAGGCGAAGCTGGCCAGGCCGCTCTTGATGGTGTCCCAGCTGACGTTGACGGCCCAGGCCGCCGCCACGGCCGCCATCACGTTTTCGACCTGAAAGCCGATGCTTCCCGCCCGCGTGACCGGAATGCCCGACAGCGCGATGCGCTCGACGCGCGAGCCTTCGGCGGCCACCAGCATTGGCCCATCGACAAACACCGTGCGCTTGCCCTGCGCGCGGTGCGTGGCCATCAGCGGGTGATGGCGGTCGGCGCCGAAAAAGATCACCTTGCCGGGGCAGGCCTGGGCCATCTCGGTGACGATGGCGTCGGCCGCATTGAGCACCGCGTAACCCGTGGGCGCGACGTTCTGCACGATCACGCGTTTGAGCACCGCCAGGTCTTCGACCGTGGTGATGTAGTTCAGCCCGAGGTGGTCGCCGCTGCCGATGTTGGTCACCACGGCGACTTCGCAGCGGTCAAAGCCCAGGCCTTCGCGCAGCACGCCGCCGCGCGCGACCTCGAACACCGCCGCGTCCACGTCCGGGTGCATCAGCACGTTGCGCGCGCTTTTCGGGCCGCTGCAGTCGCCGCTGTCGGTCTGCCGGCCGTTGATATAGACGCCGTCGGTATTCGTCATGCCGGTGCGCAGGCCGTGCGCGGCCAGCAGGTGGGCGATCAGCCGGGTGGTGGTGGTCTTGCCGTTGGTGCCGGTGACGGCAATCACGGGAATGCGGCCGTTTTCACCGGCAGGGAAAAGCTCGTCAATCATGGCGACGCCGACGGCGCGGCCCTTGCCGTAGGAAGGCGACAGGTGCATGCGCAGGCCGGGCGCGGCATTGACCTCGACCACGCCGCCGTTTTGCGCCTCCAGCGGGCGCAGCATGCTTTCGCACACCACATCGACGCCGCAAATGTCCAGGCCGATCATCTGCGCGGCCGCCACGGCGCGGGCGGCGATGGCCGGATGCACTTCGTCGGTCACGTCGGTGGCGGTGCCGCCGGTGCTCAGGTTGGCGTTGTTGCGCAAAATGACGCGCTTGCCCTTGGCCGGAACCGACGCGGGGCTCAAGCCCTGGGCATCGAGCCGGGCGACAGCGATGTCGTCAAACCGTATCTTGGTCAGCGACGTGGCATGGCCTTCGCCGCGCCGGGGGTCCTGGTTGACGATCTCGACCAGCTCGCGCACCGTGTGCACGCCGTCGCCGACGACCTGCGGCGGCTCGCGCCGGGAAGCGGCGACCAGCTTGGCTCCGACCACCAGCAGGCGAAAGTCGCAGCCCGGCAGAAACCGTTCAACCATGACTTCGCCATGTTCGGCGGCCGCGCGCCAGGCGCTGTCAAGCTGCTCGCGCGTCATGATGTTGACGGTCACGCCCTTGCCCTGGTTGCCGTCCTGCGGCTTGACCACGACCGGCAGGCCGACCTCCAGCGCCGCTGCCCAGGCGTCGTCCGGGTCGCTGGCCGGACGGCCCAGCGGCACCGGAACGCCGGCGGCGCGCAGCAACTTCTTGGTCAGGTCCTTGTCCTGCGCAATCGATTCGGCCACGGCGCTGGTGCTGTCGAGTTCGGCCGCCTGGATGCGGCGCTGGCGCGAGCCCCAGCCAAACTGCACCATGCTGCCCTTGGTCAGGCGCCGGTAGGGAATGCCGCGCGCCACGGCGGCATCGACAATCGCGCCGGTACTCGGACCCATGCGCTCGTCTTCATCGAGGTCGCGCAGGCGGGCAATGGCGGCCTGCAGCTCAAAAGGCGCGTCCTGCAGGGCTGCATGCACCAGCGCCTGCGCCAGCTCAAACGCCAGGCGGCCCACCGCTTCTTCGCTGTACTCGACCACGACCTGGTAGGTGCCCGGCTCCAGCGTGGCCGAGGTGCGGCTGAAGGTGACCGGACAGCCAGCTGCGGCCTGCAGCTCCAGCGCGGCTGCTTCCAGCACATGCGCCAGCGACACCGGACCGGCGGGGCCGGTCTCGCGCAGGACGCCGATGCCTGGAAACAAGGCCCGCAGGCGCGGCTCGAACCCGGCCAGGTTGTCCACCGAGCATTCGGCGGGGCTGCAGGCGACGATGGCTTCAAGGGCCGTGCGGCGGCTCCAGAGATTGGGGCCGCGCAGGGCCCGGATACGTGAAACTTCCATCAGTCTGCCCTCCCGGCAGGTTGTGGGTTGGAGTCAAAGGCTTCGATGCCCGCGCCAATCAGGTTGAGCGGAATATCGAGCGCCCAGGCGGTGCCGATGGCGGCCAGCAGCGAGCTTTCGGTGATGCCGCTGCGCGCATGCCGCTTGCACCAGGCCGTGAGCTTGCCCAGGCCGGGCAAAAAGGATTCTGTCGTTCCGGTGGCCAGCACCACCTGGTTTTGCCGCACATACACGGCCCGGCCGTTGTCTGTGCGGTGCGTTGCAATGGCCGCCGCGCCGGGGTCCAGGCTGTAGAAAATCACTTCACCGTCGCACAAGGGTTTCATGTCGGCCACGCCGGCATGCGCGGCATTGAGCACCGCCGCGCCGCCGGGCAGCACCACATCGACCTGAGAGCGCATGACCTTGAACATCTGCGCGTCGTCCATGATGTCGAATTCGGCCAGCGCCGAAGCGCCGCCCAGGTCGGTGACCACGCCGACCTGGCAGCGGTCATAGGCCAGCCCGGTGCGCAAAATCGTGTCGGCGCCGTTTTCAAACACGGCGGCCTGCACCGCGCGGTTGATCAGCAGTCGCTGGCCGGCTTCCCAGCCCGTGCTGTCGGTGTTTTCGACGCGGCGCTGGTCCAGGAACAGGCCATCCTGGCAGGCCAGGCCGGTGTAGCGGCCCGACAGGTGCAGCAGCCAGGCCACCAGCCGCGCAATGTGCTGCGTGCCGCTTGATCCGGCAATGCCGACGATGGGGATGCGGCCGTCACTGCCCTGGCTGCGGTGGTCGGGCGTTTCGGCGTTGCGCGCGAACAGGTGGTCGCAGATGGCGCGGCCCACCGGGCGCGGCGCGCCCTGCGCGGGCTTTAAGTGCATCAGCAGGCCGGGGCCGGCGTTGACCTCGACAATCGCGCCGCCCTGCGCATGCAGCGGGCGCGAGATATCCTGCGCCACCAGATCAATGCCGGCAATGTCCAGACCGACCACGCGCGCGGCCAGCGAGACGATGTAATCGACCTCGGGATGCACCTCGTCGGTGCAGTCGATGGACACGTTGCCGTTGCGCTGGATCAGCACCTCGCGGCCGGCCGCCGGAACGGCTTCGGGCGTCAAGCCCTGGCGCTGCAGGTCGAGCACGATGGCGCCGTCGGTGGCGGTGTCGATGCGGCTGAGCGGAAAGTCTTCCCCGGTGCCGCGCCGGGGGTCGGTGTTGAGCTGTTCGTCGATCAGCTGGTTGACCGTTAATTGGCCGTCGCCGGTGATCATCGCGACTTCTCCGCGCGCGGCGGCCACCACGCGCCCGCCGACGACCAGCAGGCGGTGCTCATGGCCGCGCACATGGCGCTCGACCATGACTTCGCTGCCTTCGGGCTCGGCCACGGCAAAAGCCGCCAGCACCTCTTCGCGCGTGTTCAGGTCCAGCGACACGCCCCGGCCGTGGTTGGCGTCCGATGGCTTGACGACCACCGGCAGGCCGATGTCCTGCGCCGCTTCCCAGGCTTCTTCGGCGCTGGCCACGATCTCGCCTTCGGGCACCGGCACGCCGCAGCTGGCCAGCAGGCTTTTGGTCAGGTCCTTGTCGTGGGCAATGCTTTCGCCAATCGCGCTGGTCAGGTCGGTCTCGGCGGTCCAGATGCGCCGCTGGCTGGCGCCGTAGCCGAGCTGCACCAGGTTGCCGTCGTTCAGCCGGATGTGCGGAATGCCCCGGTCGGTCGCGGCGGCGACGATGGCCGCCGTGCTGGGGCCGAGGTAGCAGTCGTCGATCTGGTCGCGGATGGCCTGCACGGCCGCCTGGACATCGGCCGGTCCGTAGGGCAGGTGGTTGATGGCGGCCATCAGCAGCCGGTGGCCTTCGGCCAGCGCGGTGCGGGCGACCTGCTCGTCTCGCGCACGGAACACCATGCGGTACACGCCGTGCTTCGACGTACTGCGGGTCTGGCCAAAGCCGGTCGGCATGTCGGACAGGTTGAGCAGCTCGATCACCACATGCTCCAGCACATGGCCGGTCCAGGTGCCTTCGTTCAGGCGCTGCAGAAAGCCGCCGCGTTCGCCCACGCCGCAGTGGTGTTCAAGCAACGCCGGCAGCAGGGCCAGCAGCCGGTCATTGAAGCCGGGCAGCAGGTTGCTCGGGAAATCTTCCAGCGCGCCCAAGTCAAGCCAGACTTCCAGTACCGCGCGGTAGGTCCAGATGTTGGGGCCGCGCAAATAATTGATGCGCAGCAGTTTGATATCGTCCAGTTTGCTCATGGGTGGCAAATTTTGTTGGGGTCAACCGGCCGGGCCGGTGCGACGTTTTGATTCCGGAACGGCGACATGCCGGTCAGGGGGCGAATAAAGGCAGAGGCTGCCGGGCTGTCAGGTGTTGGTTGCCAGGATCGGCTTGGCGCATTGTGCCGCTTTGCGAATCCTTGAGAATCAATGGCCGGCTGGCTTAAAAAGCAGGAATCGGTCAACATGCGCTCAAGCGAGGTGGCTTCGGCGAAAATCGGTTTTTTAGATGCATCCCGCACGATACCAAAACCTTCCGGGAGCCCGGCCTGCAGACTGCGGCAAGTCATGCTCACGGCAGGGAAAAGAAGTCAAAACAACATGCAACATCAGCACCTTCAGGACAAATCCAGTCCTGGCGACCCCGCACTCGCAGGGCTTCGCTCACAACTGGCAACCGAAGAGAACGTCTTGTGTACGCTGCCGGTTGACCTGGACCCGCAACTTCGCTTTGCGCCCGGCCTGCTGGCCCTGACAAATCGCCGCCTGCTGGCCCAAAATGCCGATGGTGCCTGGTCAGACTGGCTTCTCGGCGCCGCCGGCCAGCCCGCCCAGCAGCTCGAACTGCGCCATTTCGACCATGCCGGCGTCGGAACCCTGGAACTGCATGATAGCCACGGCGAGTCGTCCCGCCGCCTGGCCAGCTGGCGTTTTACCCTGGGCGCGAATGTGCAGGCGCTGCGCCTGGTGCGGCTGTTCGGGCAGCAGGCGCAAGGCCGGGCCGGCGCCGAGGCGCCCCTGTGCCCGGAATGCGAGGCGCCGCTGCCGCCCGATAGCGACGAATGCCCGGCCTGCACCCGCGAAGTCCACACGCCGCCCTCGACCTGGGTGCTGCTGCGGCTGTGGCGCTTTGCCCGGCCCTACCGCTGGCAGTTGCTGTCGGGCTTTTTGCTGACGCTGGCCTCGACCGCCGCGACCCTGGTGCCGCCCTACCTGACGATTCCGCTGATGGACGACATCCTGATCCCGTTCCAGAACGGCCAGCAAATCGAGCCCGGCAAGGTCGGGCTGATTCTGGGCGCGCTGCTGGGCGCGGCGCTGCTGGGCTGGGCGCTGAACTGGGCGCGCACCTACCTGCTGGCGCTGGTGTCCGAGCGCATCGGCGCCGATTTGCGAACCGCCACCTTCGACCATCTGCTGGAGCTGTCGCTGGACTATTTTGGCGCCAAGCGCACGGGCGACCTGATGTCGCGCATCGGCTCCGAGACCGACCGCATCTGCGTGTTTTTGTCGCTGCACGCGCTCGATTTCGCCACCGACGTGCTGATGATCGGAATGACCGCCGTGATCCTGTTTTCGATCAACCCGTATCTGGCGCTGGCGACGCTCGTGCCGCTGCCCTTCATCGGCTGGATGATCCACGTGGTGCGCGACAAGCTGCGCACCGGCTTCGAGAAAATCGACCGCGTCTGGTCGGACGTGACGAACGTGCTGGCCGACACCATCCCCGGCATCCGCGTGGTCAAGGCGTTCGCGCAGGAAAAACGCGAGGCGCAGCGCTTTCGCGTCGTCAACCAGCACAACCTGGCGGTCAATGACAAGCTCAACAAGGTCTGGTCGCTGTTCACGCCCACGGTGTCGCTGCTGACCGAAATCGGCCTGCTGGTGGTCTGGGCGTTCGGCATCTGGCTGATGTCGAAGCAGCAGATCACGGTCGGCGTGCTGACCGCCTTCATCGCCTACATCGGCCGGTTTTACGGCCGGCTCGATTCGATGAGCCGGATTGTCTCGGTCACGCAAAAGGCGGCGGCTGGCGCCAAGCGGATTTTCGACATCCTCGACCATGTCTCCAACGTCCCCGAACCCGCGCAGCCGGTGAAGATCGAAGCCCTGCAGGGCCGCATCGAGATGAAGGGCCTGGGCTTTCGCTACGGCAACCGCTCGGTGATTCGCGGGCTCGATTTGCAGATTCAGCCCGGCGAGATGATCGGCCTGGTCGGCCACAGCGGATCGGGCAAAAGCACGCTGGTCAACCTGCTGTGCCGCTTCTATGACGTGAGCGACGGCAGCATCCAGGTCGATGGCACCGACATCCGGCGCTTTGCCGTGGCCGACTACCGGCGCCACATCGGCCTGGTGCTGCAGGAGCCTTTTCTGTTCTTCGGCACGATTGCCGAGAACATCGCCTACGGCAAGCCCGGCGCCACGCGCGCCGAGATCGTCGCCGCCGCGCGCGCCGCCCATGCGCATGAATTCATCCTGCGCCTGCCGCAGGCCTACGACTCGCTGGTCGGCGAGCGCGGCCAGGGGCTGTCGGGCGGCGAGCGCCAGCGCATCTCGATTGCGCGCGCCTTGCTGATCGACCCGCGCATTTTGATTCTGGACGAGGCCACCTCGTCGGTCGATACCGAGACCGAAAAGGAAATCCAGAAGGCGCTGGACAACCTGGTGCAGGGCCGCACGACGATTGCGATTGCGCACCGGTTATCAACGTTGCGCAAGGCCGACCGGCTGGTGGTGATGGACCGGGGGCAGGTCGTGGAAGTCGGCCCGCACGAGGAGCTGATGGCCAGGCAGGGCCACTACTGGCGGCTGTACGAGGCCCAACTGCGGCAGGTGGACAGCGAAAGCGATGACACGGAAACGGCAGAAACGGCAGAAAGCCTGGTCGCCGTGGCGACTTCGCACCTGGAACACACCGCCCAGCATGCGCCGCAGCAGGCCGGCAATTCGTGACCCCGCGACCCAAGGACAGAGCATGACGAATTTCACTTTCACCCCTGAATTCCAGCTCAAGCGCCAGGCTTCGGGCCGCCTGCGTTTCACCGACGCCCACGGCGAACAGCACGACGGCGTCATGCCGGTGCGGGCCTTTCCGCTGGCCGCGCCCGAAGAGGGCATTTCGCTCGTCAGCCTGGAGGGCCATGAACTGGCCTGGATCGAACAGCTGTCGGCCCTGCCGCCTGACGTTCGGCTCTTGCTGCAGGAGGAACTGGCGCTGCGCGACTTCGTTCCCGAAATCCGGCGGCTGGTCAGCGTGTCGTCCTTCGGCACGCCCAGCCTGTGGACGGTGGAAACCGACCGGGGCAACACAGCCTTCGTGCTCAAGGGCGAGGAAGACATCCGCCGCCTCAAGGGCAGCGCGCTCCTGATCGCCAGCAGCGAGGGCGTGCAGTACCGCATTGCCGACATGACGGCGCTGGACCGGCCCTCGCGCCGGCTGCTGGAGCGGTTTTTATGATGAAATATGGCTTTAGCGCATGCTGGAAAGGCGTAAGAAGCTATTGAATTAATAGCAATGAAGTCCGCCATAACCGTCGTTACGCAGCCGTCCGGTGGCTGAATGAACATGTCTGTTTCCAGGTTGCCTTGGGCCATCATTGGCGCGTTCATTCTGTTTCAGGCAGCCGGCTATTTATTCGATGGCCTGAATTATTCGCAAATATCGCAGCAATCATCGCCTGATGGAAGAAAAACGATCTTTGAATTTCGCTCATTTCAGGATGGCAAAGAGCACGCGCCCTATGGAACCACGCTCTCGCTGTCTTTCAACAAGTCCATTCGCAACCCGGATTCCGGCTATGTTTTCTTTGCGGGTTACTGCGCTCAGCCCATAGCCTATTCCTGGCAAGGTAACGAAAAAATCGTCGTCAACTGCCAGCCCTCCACGGAAAACAGGATTCCTCGTACACAAGCCATCGTCATGTACGGAATCGCCGTTGAACTGAAAACCGAATGAGGCCCGCTTCATCAGCGATACGGCTGGCACCGGCGATGTAGAGCGTGAAGTACTGTTGCGCAACACCTGGGCAGGCAAGCAAGAGGCTACAAAATCAATAGCAGCCTGCGCAGGCTGCTATTGCGCAAGAGGCTCAAAACATGCTCAAACCCGCAACCTGAGCACTCAGGTCCGGGTGAAAGAGACGGGTTCGGGTGCGGCCCCCATCCCGGCCTTCCCCCAGCGGGGGAAGGAGCAAGTCAGAAGCCGGCAACGCAAGGGCGAGTTATCAGCGCTCCGTGCCCGCGTTGGCCACGGCCAGCGCCGTCATGTTCAGCACCCGGCGCACCGTGGCCGAGGGCGTCAGGATATGCACCGTGGCCGCTGCGCCCAGCAAAATCGGCCCCACGGTCACGCCTTCGCCGCCGGTGACTTTCAGCACGTTGAACAGGATGTTCGCCGCGTCCAGGTTCGGGCAGATCAGGATGTTGGCTTCGCCCGTGAGCGTGGTGTCCATCAGCGAGTTGCGGCGGATGGTCTCGGACAGGGCCGAGTCGCCGTGCATTTCGCCGTCGCATTCGATGTCTGGCGCCATCTGCGCGAACAGCTCGCGCGCCCGGCGCATCTTGAGTGCCGATGCGCGTTTGGACGAGCCGTAGTTGGAATGCGACAAAAAGGCCACCTTGGGCGGCAGGCCGAAGCGGCGCACTTCGGCGGCCGCCATCAGCGCGATGCTGGCGAGCTGCTCGGCGCTCGGGTCTTCGTTGACGAAGGTGTCGGCGATGAACAGCGTGTGCTTGGGCAGCATCAGCGCATTCACCGTGGCGAAGCCGGGCGCGCCTTCCTTCAGGCCGATGATGTCGCGCACATGGTCCAGGTGCACGTCGAAGCGTCCGTGCAGCCCGCACAGCATCGCGTCGGCGTCGCCCAGCTTGACCATCAGCGCGGCAATCGTCGTGGTCGAGCGGCGCACGGCGGCCTTGGCCGCTTCGGGGCTCACGCCTTCGCGGCCGAGCAGGCGGTGGTAGGTTTCCCAGTACTGGCGAAAGCGCGAATCGTCCTCGGGGTTGACGCATTCCACGTCATTGCCCAGGCGCATGCGCAGGCCGGCCTTGAGGATGCGGGCCTCGATCACCGCCGGGCGGCCGATCAGGATGGGGGTGGCAATGCCGTCGTCAAGCACCAGTTGCGCGGCGCGCAGCACGCGCTCGTCTTCGCCTTCGGCATAGGCCACGCGCTTGGCCGTCGATGCGCGGGCGGCGCCGAACACCGGGCGCATCAGCATGCCGGTTGAATAGACAAAGCGGCTCAGGCTCTGGCGGTAGGCTTCCATGTCCTCGATGGGGCGGCTCGCCACGCCGGACGCAGCGGCGGCCTTGGCCACGGCCGGGGCGATGCGCAGAATCAGCCGCGAGTCGAACGGCGTCGGGATCAGGTAGTCGGGGCCGAAGGACAGTTCCTGGCCGGCGTAGGCTCTAGCGACTTCCTCGCTGATGTCGGCCTTGGCCAGGTTGGCGATTTCGCGCACGCAGGCGAGCTTCATTTCCTCGGTGATCTTGGTCGCGCCGCAGTCGAGCGCGCCGCGGAAGATGTAGGGGAAACAGAGGACGTTGTTGACCTGGTTCGGGTAGTCCGAGCGGCCGGTGGCGATGATGCAGTCGGGCCGCACGGCCTTAGCCAGCTCGGGCCGGATTTCGGGCTCGGGGTTGGCCAGCGCCAGAATGATCGGGCTGTCGGCCATGGTGATGACCATGTCCTGGCTCAAGACGCCGGGCGCCGAGCAGCCGAGGAACACGTCGGCGCCGTTGACCGCGTCGGCCAGCGTGCGTTCATTGCCGTTTTGCGCGTACCTGGCCTTGGATTCGTCGAAGCCGCCGGGCCGGCCTTCGTAGATCACGCCCTTGGAGTCGCAGACGAAGATGTTCTGGCGCCGCACGCCCAGGCCGACCATCACGTCCAGGCAGGCGAGGGCGGCGGCACCCGCGCCCGAGACGGCGACGCGAACGTCCTCGATGTTCTTGCCGACCAGCTCCAGCCCGTTGAGCAGCGCAGCCGACGAGATGATGGCGGTGCCGTGCTGGTCATCGTGGAACACCGGGATGTTCATGCGCTCACGCAGCTTTTTCTCGATGTAGAAGCACTCGGGCGCCTTGATGTCTTCCAGGTTGACGCCGCCCAGCGTCGGCTCCATGGCTGCAATGATCTCGACCAGCTTGTCGGGGTCGTTCTCGGCCAGCTCGATGTCGAACACGTCGATGCCGGCGAACTTCTTGAACAGGCAGCCCTTGCCTTCCATCACCGGCTTGGAGGCCAGCGGGCCGATGTTGCCCAGGCCCAGCACGGCGGTGCCGTTGGTGATCACGCCGACCAGGTTGCCGCGCGAGGTGAAGTCGTGGGCCAGCGACGGGTCGGCCTGGATGTCCAGGCACGGGTAGGCCACGCCCGGCGAATAGGCCAGCGACAGGTCGCGCTGGTTGGACAGGGGCTTGGTGGCATTGACCGAAATCTTGCCGCGCGTGGGCAGGCGGTGGTAGTCGCGCGCGGCTTCGCGCAGGGCCACTTCGGCCGGGGAAAGGGATTTGTCCATGTCGTCTCCAGACTGGTTGTTGATTGCGTAGGGCTAAAGGTAAAGGTTACTGCAGATGCAGTGGTTTTTATGCCCGGCGATTGCCGGTTTTTCAGTTTAAACCGGCTCGGGGACACGCTGGTTCAGGCGGTTGTCCCGTCGCGGCAGAGGGGCTGCAAGCCGTGCCGTCCTGTCATGGCGCAGTCATGCGTCAACATGACAATCGCTGATTCGCCACTTTTTTGCTCCACCATGAACGACCATTCAAAGCGCGCCCTGAGCCGCCGCCAGGCCCTGGCGCTGTTTGCAGGCGCTGGCGCCAGCCTGGCGATGCCGGCCGCGATGGCGCAAGGGCCGTCCACGAATCCAGCCGCTTATTCCGCTTACCCGGAGCGGGCCGTCAGGATCGTCGTGCCTTTCGCCCCCGGAGCGGGGACCGATGCGATGGCGCGGCTGGTGGCGCAAAAGCTCGGCGAGGTCATGAACGCGACGTTTGTCGTGGACAACCGCGCAGGCGCCTCTGGAGCCATTGGCACGCAATACGTGGCGCAGGCGCCGGCCGACGGCTATACCCTGCTGCTGGCGGCATCGCCCTTCACCACCGTGGCGGCATCGGTGCCCGGCGCCCACTACGATCCGCTGCGCCAGTTCACGCCGGTCGGCATGATTGCCACCGGGCCGCTGGTCTGGGCGGCCAACACCTCGCTGCCGGTCAACAGCATGAAGGAGCTGATCACGCTGGCCCGGCAAAAACCCGGCGTGCTCAATTACGGCTCGGCCGGCGCCGGCGGCGTGAACCACCTGGTGCTGGAGCTGCTGAAGGCGCGCACCGGCACCTTCATCACGCACATCCCTTACCGGGGCGTGGCGCCCGCGACCATGGACATGATCGGCGGGCAGATCCAGCTGGTCACCGGCACCATTCCGGCCTTGCTGCCATTCATCAGGAGTGGCAGCATCAAGCCGCTGGCGGTGACCAGCGCCAAACGCTCCAGCGCCCTGCCTGACGTGCCCAGCATGCTTGAAGCCGGCCTGGCGGGGATTGATGTGGTGAACTACTTTGCCCTGATGGCGCCCGCCGGCACGCCCGCGGCCATCGTCAACCGCCTGAATGCGGCCATCAACAAGGTCGTGGCCCTGCCCGAGGTGCTGGCCCGCTTCAAGGCGGACGCCGTGGAAGCTGCACCGGGCTCGCCCGCGCTGCTCGGCCACTTCATCGAGGCCGATTACCGCGCCTGGCGCAACGTCGTGAAAACCCAGAACCTGAAGATTGAATAGCCTTCGGCTCAATCCTGCCCTTCCGTCAGCGTGTCGAGCTGGAATTTGCCGCTTTTGTGCCACAGCCAGGTGTCGGTGTACACCACCTTGCCCAGGCGCGTGGGCGCGGGAAACGGCGACGCCTGCCGGATGGTCCGCTCGATCTCGGCCATCACTTCAGGCGCGTGGCGCGGCGCGCGCAGCCAGTCCAGGCGGGTGACGCGGCCATTGCGGTCGATGTCCACATTCAGCACGCCGACAGCGTAGAGCTGGGGCGGCATTCTTCCCTTGTAGATGCGGTCGGCATTCAGGCCATACAGATGCGTCGCACCGTCCTGCCGGTAAGCGCGCGGCGAAGCGGCCGATGAACTGCGCGCCGAGCCCTTGCCAACGGCGACAGGCCCTGTGATGCCGGTGGCGTCGGGCGCTGGAGGCGCTGAAAAAGGAAAGGGGACTGTCTTGCAGGCGCTGATCACCGCCGCTGCGGCGGCGGACAAGATTCTCAGCAGCCAGAAGCGGCGGGGCTGGGTGTCAGGCATGGCGTGTCTCCCGTGGTTGATCGCGTTGGGGCCGATGGACGGCATGGGGCAAGGCACGCCCAAGGCCCGGTGTGGCATGTGTCATGCTGCGGTTGGCGATGGCTTGGTTCTCTTTTGCCAGCATCGATTATTTTGCTCACTATTGCGCCATTCACGCCATTTATTGTGTATGCAAATGCCCATGATTTTTACCAGCGCCAGCCGCTTCACTTCGCATTTTCTTGGCCGGCTGGCGCGCCAGCCGGCCGTGCTGGTGCAGGTCACATCGACCCAGGGATCGGTGCCGCGCGAGGCCGGAGTCTGGATGGCTGTTTTTGACGATGCCGTGGTGGGCACGATTGGCGGCGGCCATCTTGAATACCAGGCGATTGCCAGGGCACGCGCCATGCTGGGCGCCAGGCCGGCAGCGCAGCAGGCCGCGCAGCCGGCAAGCGACGGGCGTTTTGCGCTCGGCCCGGCGCTCGGCCAGTGCTGCGGCGGCGTGATGCACCTGCGCTTCGAACTCGTCGTCGCAGGCGATAGTCCGTCGCTGGCCGTGCGGCTGGGCGGCGATCTGGCGCCGGTGGCGCTTTTCGGCGGCGGCCATGTGGGCCATGCGCTGGTGCAGGTGCTCGCGCCCCTGCCGTTTTGCACCACCTGGATCGACAGCCGCGAGCAAGTGTTTCCGGCCAGCGTGCCCGAGCGCGTGGTGTGCGAGCATTCCGAGCCGGTCCAGGGGGCCGTTGCCGGCCTGGCGCCGCAATCGCGCGTGCTCATCATGAGCTTCAGCCATGCCGAAGACCTGGAGGTGGTTGCGGCCTGCCTCAGGCGCCAGCGCGAACAAGCCGATTTGCCGTATGTCGGTCTGATTGGCAGCAAGACCAAATGGGCTACGTTCCAGCGCCGCCTGGAGGCGCGCGGCTTCAGTCCTGCCGAACTGGCGCACGTCACCTGTCCCATCGGCATTGCGGGCATCAGCGGCAAGGAGCCCGAGGTGATTGCCGTGGCGGTGGCCGCCCAGCTGTTGCAAACCCTCGGCCCGTCTTGAGCGCGTGCCGCGATATCCGTCCGCGCCTGTTGTCCCATCATGGAAACAGTAACATTTGTAGGTAAAAGTACGCATGGATTCAGCCGCTATTCATGGCCCAATTTTCCAGTTGCTGAACGCGTGGTTTTGGGTGTGTTGACTCTCAAGGGATGGCAGCTTCCCCGGGGGGCATGAACGCCTGGGAAACGGTTGATGGCGATCATTTTTTAAAACAACAGAGACCGATTTAATGAAAAAAGCTTTTTCCTCCCTGATGCGCACCCTGGCCGTTGGCGGCGTCATGGCTGCCGCGCTGTCGGCGGGCGCTGCCCCGATTGTCGTGGGGCAGGTTGCACCCTTGAGCGGTATGGAGGCGCGTCAGGGGCGAGCTTATTCAATCGGTATCCGGCTGGCCCTGAACAAGGCCAACACGGCGGGCGGGGTGAATGGCAACACCTTCAGCCTGGTGAGCAAGGACGATGGCGGCCGGTCTGACGACACCCTGGCGGCCACCCGGCTGCTGCTGAGCGAGAGCCGCCCCCTGGTGCTGGCGGGTTATTTTGGCGACCGCAGCATGGCTGATCTGGCCGGCTCGGGCCTGCTTGGAAAAGAGAAAATCGCCCTGGTTGGTTACCGCGTCAATGAGATTCGGGAAGAGGCGCCGCTGATCTACAGCGTTCGCGCCACCTTGCGTGACGAAATCAACAAGATCGTCGAGCATCTGGCCACCGTGGGCATCACGCGCCTGGGACTGTTTTACCCGGATGGACCCGGTGCGGCACCGCTGATTGCGGCCATGGAAGACGTGGCGAAGAAGAAGAATGTCAAACTTCTGGTCAAGGGGTCTTATAAACCGGACTCGGCCAAGGTGGCCGGTGCGGTCATCGATGCGTTTATCGCGGCCGCGCCGCAGGCGATCATCATTGCATCCAGTGGCTCGGCGGCAGCGGACTTTATTGAAAAATACCGGATGAATGGAGGCGCGGCCCAATTGTTTGCCCATTCCGGCGCAGACATCGAGCACATCTCCCAGCGCCTGGGCGAAGAGCACATGAAAGGCATGGCGATTGCACAGGTCACGCCGAATCCGTACAAGATTTCAGGGCTTCTGAGCAAGGAATTCATCGACACGGCGGCCAAAACACCGGACTTGGGCATGCCTGTGAGCTACGCCATGATGGAAGGCTATATTGCCGGGTCCGTGATCGTGGAGGCGGCGCGGCGCATGGGACCCAAGGTGTCGCGCGAGGGCTTCGTGTCGGCGCTTGAGAGCATCGACAACCTGGACATGGGCGGCTACAAGCTGGGCTTCAAGCCGGGCATGCGCTCAGGCTCGAAGTTTGTCGAACTGACCATCGTCACTGCCACGGGGCGCATCCGGCAATAAAAGCGGCCATGGCCTTACCAGGCGCTTGCCAGGCCCTCGGCCCGTATGGAAGGCTGGTCAAAATGGCTGGCCAGAAAGTCCACAAAAGCCCTGACGCGCACTGAGGTTTGGTGCCGCTGCGGGTAAACCGCATGGATATCGGCCGGTGGCAGGCGGTAGTTTTCCAGCACCTGCAGCAGCCGGCCGCTGCGCAGGTATTTGGCAATGTCCCATTCGGCGCGCATCAGGATGCCGTGCCCGTCCAGCGCCCAGTTCACCGCAATTTCGCCGTCGTTGGTGCTCAGGTTGCCGCGCACCTTGACGGTTTCCGTGCGCTTGCCCTGGGAAAGGCGCCAGGTGCCGTAGGCTTCGCCGCCCTGGCGGATGCCGATGCAGTTGTGATGGGCCAGGTCGTTGGGCACCCTGGGCGTGCCGTGGCTGGCCAGGTAGGCCGGCGTGGCGCACAGCAGCCGCCGGTTGGGCGCCAGGTAGCGGGCCAGAACCCGCGTATCAGGCAGCTCGCCAAAGCGCACGCAAACATCGAAAGCGTCCTCGGCCAGCGGCGGTGGGTCCACCGACAGCTGCAGCTGGACCTGCACCTGCGCATGGAGCTTGATGAATTCCGAGATCAGCGGTGCGATGTGGCTGCGCCCGAAGCCCAGCGTGGCATTGACGCGCAGCAGGCCCTTGGGCGCTGACGCCGCGCCCGAGACCATCTGCTCCATGTCGTCGATGTCAGCCAGGATGCGGCGCGCATGCGCCAGGTAAGTCTCGCCTTCGGGCGTGAGGCTGATGCGGCGCGTGGTCCGGTTCAGCAACTGCACGCGCAGGCGGGCTTCCATCTGGCTCAGGCGCTTGCTGACGGCTGGCGTGGTGATGCCCAGTTCGCGCGCCGTGGCCGAAAAACTGCCGAGCCTGGCCAGCATGCTGAAGAAAGCCATCTCGGACGGGGCTGAAGAAGGGGTGGACATTGTTAATTCAAAGCAAACAATGGTATTACTTTGCAGGCCAAAAATGAATATTTCCAGCGATAAAGTTCAGGCTCTTATCAGCTTTGATTTCACAGGAGAGCCTCATGAAGACTTACAAGATTGCCTGCATCCCGGGCGACGGCATTGGCAAGGAAGTGGTGCCTGCGGGCCAGGCAGTGCTTGAAGCGCTGGGCGCTGTCAGCCGCTTTAAATTTGATTTCGAGAATTTCGGCTGGGGCGGCGACTGGTTCCGGGCGCACGGCGAAATGATGCCGCAGGACGGCCTGGACGCACTGCGCGGCAAGGACGCGATTTTGTTCGGCTCGGCGGGCGACCCGCATATTCCCGACCACATCACGCTGTGGGGCCTGCGCCTGAAGATCTGCCAGGGCTTCGACCAGTACGCCAACGTGCGCCCGACCCGCATCCTGCCGGGCATCGACGGGCCGCTCAAGCGCTGCACGCCCGAGCAGCTGGACTGGGTCATCGTGCGCGAGAACTCCGAGGGTGAATACTCCGGCGTCGGTGGCCGCGTCCACCAGGGCCATCCCATCGAGGCGGCGACCGACCTGTCGATGATGACGCGCGCCGGCGTCGAGCGCATCATGCGCTTTGCCTTCAAGCTGGCGCAATCGCGCCCCCGCAAGCTGCTGACCGTCGTCACCAAATCCAACGCCCAGCGCCACGCGATGGTGATGTGGGACGAAATCGCCGTGGAGATCGCCAAGGAATTCCCCGACGTGACCTGGGACAAGGAACTGGTCGATGCCTGCACCGCGCGCATGGTGAACCGCCCCGCAACGCTGGACACGCTGGTGGCCACCAACCTGCATGCCGACATCCTGAGCGACCTGGCCGCCGCGCTGGCCGGCAGCCTGGGCATTGCGCCCACCGGCAACATCGACCCCGAGCGCCGCTACCCGAGCATGTTCGAACCGATTCACGGCTCGGCCTTCGACATCATGGGCAAGGGCCTGGCCAACCCGGTCGGCACGTTCTGGAGCTGCGTGATGCTGCTGGAGCACCTGGGCGAAGCCGAAGCGGCCCAGACCCTGATGGCCATCATCGAGCAGGTCACCGCCGACCCGCTACTCCACACCGGCGACCTCGGCGGCAAGGCCACGACGCAGCAGGTGACGCAGGCGGTGTGCGAACGCATCACCGGCGCCCTGGCGCAACGCAAGGCGGCCTGATCCGCACCGCTTCGCAGCCGCCCCTGGCCGCTGCGGGCGGACGCCTGCCCGCCATTGACTCACGAGCCGCCATCAAGAGCTGCCGCGTCGCAACGCTTACTTGTACAACTCAGGAGACACTCATGCGCAAATCCATCCTTCCTTCTGCATTCCTGCCTTCCATCACCGCGCTGGTGCTGAGCGCGGCCGGAACCGGCGCCATGGCGCAAGCCGCCCCGTCTTGGCCGAGCAAACCGATCAGCCTGATCGTGCCCTTCCCGGCGGGCGGGACGACCGATGTGCTGGCGCGCGCGCTGGGGCTGGAATTGTCCAAGGCGGTCGGCCAGCCCGTGATCGTGGAGAACAAGCCTGGCGCCGGTGCCACGCTGGGCGCCGATTTCGTCGCCAAGGCCAGGCCCGACGGCCACACGCTGCTGATGGGCGCGGTGCACCACACCATCGCCACCAGTGTCTATAAAAAACTGCCCTATGACTTCCAGAAGAACCTGGCGCCCGTCACCACCGTGGCGCTGGTGCCCAACGTGCTGGTGGTCAATCCGAACGTGCCGGCCAGGAACGTGAAGGAACTGCTGGCGCTGGCCAGGGCCGAGCCCGGCAAGCTGACCTATGGCTCCAACGGCAACGGCACCGGCCAGCACCTGATCGGCGCGCAGTTCGAGGGCATGGGCGGCGTGCAACTGCTGCATGTTCCCTACAAGGGCAGCGGCCCGCTGACCGTTGACCTGCTGGGCGGGCAGATCACGATGTCGTTCGACACCATCACGCCGGTGCTGCCGCAAATCAAGTCCGGCAAGCTCAGGGCGCTGGCCGTGACCACCATCAAGCGTTCGCCGGCCTTGCCTGAGGTGCCGACGCTCGACGAGGCTGGCCTCAAGGGGTTTGATCTCGGCACCTGGTTCGGCATCCTGGCCCCTGGCGCCACGCCCGGGGAGGTCGTCACGCGCCTGAACACCGAGATGGTGAAAATCATCAATTCGGCGGAGTTCCGCAAGAAGATGGCCGACATCGGCGCCGAACCGATTGGCAACACGCCCGAGCAAATGGCGGCGCAGATCAAGGGCGATACCGAGCGCTTCGCCAAACTGGTGAAGGATGCCAAGGTCATTATCGAATGACTTGCCGAGTGAGCGTGAGACAGGACGCCACGGAAACTTATTGCGTGCAACCTGCATGCTGATGATTTCAGGCAGATCTTGCGCGGCACAATCCGGGGTGGAGGCACCCATTTCATGACCAAACCATCATTCAATTCCATTTCCGGCGTGAGCGCGCAGCCGCGCCAGTTTCTCGACCATTTGTTCCAGGCGGCGGTTGAGCGCGCCCTGCCGCTGGCCAACACCGCCCGGTTTTTACCCCGGCCGCCCATGCCCGGGAGCGGCGGCCGCACCATCGTGATCGGCGCTGGCAAGGCCGGCGGCGCGATGGCGCAGGCGGTCGAGGCGCTCTGGCCGCTTGATGCGCCGCTCGAAGGCCTGGTCGTGACGCGCTACCACCATGTTCCGCCCCGGCCCGAGGGCTTGCCGCAGCGCATCGAAGTCGTGGAGGCCTCGCACCCGGTGCCCGACGAAGCCGGGCAGGCGGCGGCCGAACGCATCCTGGCGATGGTCCAGGGTTTGAGCGAAAACGACCTGGTGCTGTGCCTGATCTCGGGCGGCGGCTCGTCGCTGCTGACCCTGCCGGCCGAAGGCCTGAGCCTGGAGGAAAAGCAGGCCATCAACAAGGCCTTGCTGGCCAGCGGCGCCAGCATTTCCGAGATGAACTGCGTGCGCAAGCACCTCTCGCGCATCAAGGGCGGCCGCCTGGCTGCGGCCTGCGCACCGGCCCGCGTCGTCACGCTGACCATCAGCGACGTGCCGGGTGACGATCCGTCGATCATCGCCAGCGGCCCGACCGTGCCCGACGCCAGCAGTTGCGCCGAGGCAGTCGCCATCCTCCAGCGCTACGGCATCGAGGTGCCCGGCGACATCATGAGCCTGCTGGAGCAAGGCGCGCTGGAAACGCCCAAGCCCGGCGATGCGGTTTTTGACGGCCATGAAGTCCACCTGATCGCCACGCCGCAGCAAAGCCTGGAGGCTGCCGCCGAAGCCGCCCGCGACGCCGGCCTGGCGGCCTACATCCTGAGCGACGAGATGGAAGGCGAATCGCGCGAAGTCGGCAAGGTCCATGCCGCGCTGGCGCGTGCCGTGGCCATGAAGGGCCAGCCCTTCCAGAAGCCCTGCGTGATTTTGAGCGGCGGCGAAACGACGGTGACCATCCGCAAGCAGGCGCCCGGCACGCCACGCGGACGCGGCGGCCGCGCCGGCGAGTTCTGCATGGGGCTGGCGCTGGCTCTGCAGGGCCAGGGCGGCGTGTATGCGCTGGCGGCCGATACCGACGGCATCGATGGCATTGAAGACAATGCCGGCGCCTGTGTGAGCCCGGACACGCTCCAGCGGGCGGTGGCCGCCGGCATGAAGCTGGACCAGTACCTGGACCGCAATGATGCCTATGGTTACTTTGAAAAGCTCGATGACCTGGTCATCAGCGGACCGACCTACACCAATGTCAATGATTTCAGGGCGATCCTGATCCTGTAGCACTGGGGTGCGCGGCCGCTGGTCCCGTCAATCCCCCGAGATGTGCCGGTCCTTGATGAGCTTGCTGAAGCGCGCCGTGTCCTCGTGCGCCTTGGCGCCGAATTCGGCGGGCGTCATGGGTGCCACTTCACCGCCGAGTCCGGCAACGCGGTCCTTCACCGCCTGGGTGGCGAGGATTTTGTTGATCTCGCTGTTCAGCCGGGTGACGATGGCGACCGGCGTGCCAGTGGGCGCATAAAAGCCGAACACCGTGTCGGCGTCAAAGCCCTTGAGTCCGACTTCGCTGAGCGTCGGCACGTCGGGGAATAGCGGCGAGCGCTTTGGGCTGCCCACGGCCAGCAGCCTGAGCTTGCCGGCGCGCACATGGTTCAGGCCGATGCCCGGGTCGAACATGAAATCCACCTGCCCGCCCAGCAAGTCCTGCATCGCGGGCGCCGCGCCCCGGTAGGGCACGTGCACTGAAAAGCTCTGCGTCATGTCTTTGAACATTTCTCCGGCCAGATGCGGCGACGAGCCGTTGCCGGGCGAGGCGTAGGTCAGCTTGCCGGGATTCGCCTTGGCATAGGCGATGAATTCTTTCACGTTCTTCACCGGCAGCGACGGCTTGACCTCCAGGAACACCAGCACGCGGGCCGCCGCCGCCACGGGAATGATGTCCCTGGCCGGGTCAAACGACATCTTGGGGTAGATGGCCGGGTTGATCGATACCAGCCCGCCCGAAGTCAGCAGCAGCGTGTAGCCGTCAGGCGGCGACTTGGCCAGCGCGTCGCCGCCGATATTGCCGCCGGCGCCTGCCCGGTTGTCCACGATCACCGGCTGGCCGAGCGCTTCCTGCAGGGGCAGGGTGATGGCGCGCGCAATCTGGTCCGCCGCGCCGCCGGGCGGAAAGTTGACGATGACCCGGATCGGCTTGGCCGGCCAGGCCTGCGCCAGCGCCGTCAGCGGCGTGATCATAGATGCTCCTAAAAAAAGAGCAATAAGCGACCGCTGTATATGCGAAAAAGGCCTTTTTGATGCGTATTTTTGAATCATGTCTGTCTCCTGTTTTTGATGAAAAAATAAAGGTGCGAATCGCCTTCGCCGGGCGTTAAATGTCGATAAATGACCATCAAGCAGCACTTAAATCGGCAATCCGGCTGGCGCCCAGCAGAATCATGGTTCGTACCAGTTCATCGCTGAACTGCTTCATCACAGCGTCGATACCGGCCGCCCCTTGTGCCGCCAGGCCGTACAGCAGCGGACGGCCCAGAAAAACCGCCTTGGCACCCAGGGCGATGGCTTTGGCAATGTCGCTGCCGCGCCGCACGCCGCTGTCCATGAACACCGGAATCCTGCCCTGCACACTCGCCACCACGGCGGGAAGGGCGTGAATGGCGGACGGTGCGGCGTCGAGTTGCCGGCCTCCGTGGTTGGACACGATGAGGCCGTCAATGCCATGCTCCACCGCCAGCCGTGCATCTTCAGGATGCAACAGCCCCTTGAGTAGCAAGGGGCCGGGCCAGGACTTGCGAAGCCAGCCCAGCGTTTCCCAGACGAGCGAGCGGTCCATCGCCCGGGCCATAAGCGCGGCCTGCAAGCTGGCGGAGCCGGCATCTTCGCCGGCGACCGTGAGATTCGCAAAGTCGGGCGTGCCGCTTCGGGCCATTCGCAGCGACCAGCGCGGATGGGTGAGTGCTTCCCAGGCGATCTGGGGCGTGGGCTTGAAGGGCATGCGAAACCCGTTGCGCAGGTCCAGCTCGCGGTTGCCGCTGACGGGGACATCCACGGTCAACACCAGCGCCTGGTAGCCTGCGCGCCGGGCGCGTTGCACGATGCGTTCGGCCATCTCCCGGTGCATCACATACAGCTGCATCCACTGCAAACCCTCCGGCGCAGCGGCACGCACGGCTTCAAGCGGCATGTTGGAGGCGGTCGATAGCGCGAAAGGGATGCCTGCCCGGGCTGCTGCTGCTGCCAGCAAGGCATCGCCGCCCGGGCGTATCAGGCCATTCAGCCCTGTTGGCGCAACGCCAAACGGCACGGACCAGGGGCTTCCGAAAACGGTGACCGTGGTGTCGATCTGGCTGGTGTCGCGCAAGACCCGGGGCAACAGCGTCAGCGCCGCGAAATCAGCCTGGTTGCGCTGCCGGCAGGCACCGTCATCGGCCGCGCCATCGATATAGTCAAAGACAAACCGGGGCAGCGCCCGGCGGGCCTGGCAGCGAAAATCTTCAGCGTTCAGAAGCATCTGTATCTTTCGATGGAGCGTGCCACCGCTGGATTACTGGTCCAGCGTGATCTGCCGGTCCTTGATCAGCTTGGGCCAGTAGGCCGCGTCGTCCGACCAACGCTTGTTCATGGCGGCCGCATCCGAGGGCAGGGGCTCGACGCCCAACTCGACCAGGCGCGCGCTGACGGCTGGAACGTTGATGGCCTTTTGCAATTCGCTGCTCAACTGGTCCTGGATCGCCTTTGGCGTGCTGGCGGGCACCACCAAGCCCTGCCAGGCGGTCGCCTCGATGTCGGTATAGCCCAGCTCCATCAGGGTCGGCACGTCAGGCATGGCAGCCAGGCGCGACTTGGAAAAAGTCGCCAGAACCTTGAGCTTTCCGGCCTTGATCATCGGCAGGCCGGTGGCGATGTCGATGACGATAAACGGAAGCTGGCCGCCTGCCACGTCCTGGACGGCGGGCGCTCCGCCTTTGTAAGGCACATGCGTCACGTCGATCCTGGCCCGCTCCTTGAGCATTTCCATCGCAAGGTGATGGGGGCTTCCGACGCCCGACGAGGCATAGCTGAACTTTCCAGGCTGCTTTCTCATGGCTTCAATCGCCTCTTTGGCGGTGGCGAAACCGGACGCCGGATTCGTGGCCAGCACCAGCGGGAAGCGCGCCATCATGCCAATCGGCGCGAAGTCTTTTTTCGGCTCGTACGACAGTCTTTTGAACAGCGCCGTGTTGAAGATCAGCGTGCCGTTGTCAGCGGTGAACACGGTGTAGCCGTCGCCGGGCGACCGGGCCACGCTCTCGGCGGCGATGACGGTCGCACCGCCCGGCTTGTTGTCCACCACGATCTGCTGGCCCAGCTGCTTTGACAACTGAAGGCCGACGGTGCGGGCCAGGATATCCGACCCTCCGCCAGCGGAAAACGCCACCACCCAGCGAACAGGTTTGGCCGGATAGGCTTCGGCAGCCATGGCGGAATGCATGCCGAGTGCGGCGAGCAGTGAAAGGGCGAGATGGGGGAGTTTCATGATGAATGTCTTCGGGTGAGAGGCTGCGGAGTGATTCCGGTGTCGGCTGGGAAGGGATGATGCTGGGTACGGGCGCGTGCTCAGAACGGGTAGTGGCGCGGCGTGGTCTGCACCGTCACCCAGCGCAGGTCGGTGAAGGCGGCGATGCCGGCCTGGCCGCCGAAGCTGCCGATGCCGCTGCCCTTGACGCCGCCAAACGGCATCTGCGGCTCGTCATGCACGGTCGGGCCGTTGACATGGCAGATGCCGGACTGGATGCGCCCGGCCACCTGCAGCGCCCGGGCAATGTCGCGACCGAACACGGCGCTCGACAGGCCGTAGTCGTTGTCGTTGGCGCAGGCAATCGCTTCTTCGACGCCGTTGACGCGCACGATGCCCTTGACCGGGCCGAACGACTCCTCGCTGTAAATCTTCATCGCCGGCGTGACATGGTCGATCAGCGTGGCCGGCATCAAGGTGCTGCCCGACTTGCCGCCGCACAGTAGCTTCGCGCCCTGCGCCAGCGCGTCATCTACCAGCGCGTTGCAGCGGTGAACGGCATTCATATCGACGACGGAGCCGAGCACCACCGGGCCTTCGCGCGGGTCGCCCAGCGGCAGGCTGGCCGCCTTGGCTGCCAGCCTGGCGACGAACTCGTCGGCAATCGACGCGTCAACAATGATGCGTTCGGTGGACATGCAGATCTGCCCGGAGTTGGCAAAGGCGCCAAAGGCGGCGGCGTTCACGGCTGCGTTCAGGTCGGCATCGTCGAGCACCACCAGCGGTGCCTTGCCGCCCAGTTCGAGCACGGCGGGTTTCAGGTGGTTGGCGCAATGGCCGGCGATGATCTTGCCGACGGCGGTCGAGCCGGTGAAGTTCACGCGGCGCACGGCGGGGTGGGCAATCATCGCTTCGACCACGGCGGCGGCGTCGCCCGGCGCGTTGGTGATGAAGTTGACGACGCCTGGCGGCAGGCCGGCTTCCTGCAGCGCTTCAATGATCAGGCCGTGGGTGGCGGGGCACAACTCCGAGCCCTTGAGCACCACGGTGTTGCCGCAGGCCAGCGGCACGGCAATCGCCCGCACGCCGAGGATGACGGGCGCATTCCACGGCGCCATGCCCAGCACCACGCCGGCAGCCTGGCGCAGGCCCATCGACAGGCTGCCGGGAACGTCGGACGGAATCACCTCGCCGCTGATCTGCGTGGTCAGTGCGGCGGCTTCGAGCAGCGTGCCGGCCGCCAGATGGACGTTGAACCCGGCCCACTGGCTGGAAGCGCCAGTCTCAAGCGCCATGGCTTTGATGAAGGCGGGCGCCTTGGCTTCGAGCGCCTGCGCGGCCTTGGTCAGCAGCGCGCGGCGCTCGCCCGGGCCGGTGGCCGACCAGGCCGGAAAGGCCTTGGCGGCGGCTTCGACGGCGGCCAGCGCGTCCTGCACGCTGGCGGCCGGGGCGAGGGTGGCAATGCTGCCGTCCAGCGGGTTGCGGCGCTCGAAGGTGGCGCCGTTGCGGGCCGCCGTGTGTTCGCCGTTGATCAGCAGGGAAATGCGGTTCATGGTGTGTCTCCGGTTTTGAAGGAAGTCAATGTATTTGCTATAAAAATAGTAGCTGCTTGTGCTTTCTGGACATGCGCAAACAGCCTGTTCAATGCTCAAGCCACGTCCACCTCGACCAGAATCGGCCGGGGTGAGTTCAAGGCCTCCCGCAACACGTCGGCGAGCTGGTCGGCGTCAACCACATTCACCGCGTCGCAGCCCTGGCCCCTCGCCAGTGCCAGAAAGTCGAGTTCGGGCAGGTCGGTGCCCTGCAGGGTTTCGCCGGGCTTGAAGCCAAAGGTCGGCGCGAACTCCTGCAGCGCGGCGTAGCGGCGGTTTTTCAAAATGATGAAGGTGATCGGGAGCTTGAGTTGCGCCGCGCTCCACAGCGCCTGGATCGAATACATGCTGGAGCCGTCGCCCAGCAGGCCGATAACTTTCTTGCCGGGTTTGGCCAGCGCCACGCCGACGGCCGCCGGCATGCCATGGCCCAGGCCGCCGCTGCACATGGTGTAGAAGGTTTCGCTGTGCAGGATCGGCAAATGGGCCTGCATCACCGGGCGCGAACTCGGCGCTTCCTCGACCACGATGGAATGCGCGTCGCGCACCTCGGCCAGGGTCTGCATGACAAAAGCCACGCTCATCAGCTCGCCGCTTGCGCCCGGTTCGGCGCGGGCCGGCAGCGCGCGCGGCTGGGGGTCTTCGCGGTCGGCGAGCGCGGGTGGCACCGGGCGGGCCAGCAAATCCTGCACGCCCAGGCGGATGCCGCCGACGGCGGACGTACCTTCGGGCGCCCAGGCGGCAATGGCCGGGTCTTCGATCAGCTGCACCAGTTCGGCGCCGGCGGGCAGGTGCGGGCCGGCGCCCTCGACGTGGTAGGTGAAGGCGGCCGCGCCCAGCGCAAAGACCAGGTCGTGGCCGGCCAGCAGGGCGACGATTTTTTCGCGCATCGCCGGCAGGAAACCGGCGAACAGCCGGTGGTCTTCCGGAAAGCCGCAGCGGCCCGACATCGGCGCGACCCAGACGGCGGCATTGTGGCGTTCGGCCAGCCGAACCACGTCGTCCCAGGCCCGGTCGCGGTCCACGGCGGCGCCGACCACGAAAGCCGGGCGCTTTGCCGCATCGAGCGCGTCACCAATCAGGGCCAGCAGTTGCGGCTCGGGCCGGGTTTCGGTGCTGACGCGGCGGGCCGCGACCGGCTCGCAGCGGCGCGTCCAGTCGTCGGCCGGAATCGACACCAGCACCGGGCCGCGCGGCTGCTGCATGGCGATGTAGTAGGCGCGCGCAATCGCCAGCGGAACGTCTTCGGCCCTGGCCGGCTCGATGCTCCATTTGACGTAAGGCTTGGGCAGCTCGGTCGCCTGGCCGGAAAACAAAAACGGGTCAAACGGCAAAATGGACCGGGCCTGCTGGCCGGCGGTGATCACCATCGGCGTGCGGTTCTTGTGGGCGGTGAAGATGTTGCCCATCGCGTGGCCCACGCCGGCGGCCGAATGCAGGTTGACAAAAGCCGCGTTGTGCGTGGCCTGCGCGTAGCCGTCGGCCATGCCGACCACCACGGACTCCTGCAGCCCCAGCACATAGCGGAAGTCGTCGGGGAAATCCAGGAACAGCGGCAGCTCGGTCGAGCCGGGGTTGCCAAAAATCGTGGTCATGTTGAAGGCGCGCAGCAGGTCGAGCACGGCTTCGCGGACAGTTGTCGTCATCGTTTGAATCTCCAGTAACAGGGCGGCGTGGGGCAGAACCAGTCGGTCAGGCGGTGATCTTCGGCCAGCCGGTTCCATAAATCAATAAACTACAAGGACTATTCAATATTCGCCAAATGCATATCAACGACATCGACCTCAACCTGCTGCGGGTGTTCGACGCGGTCTACCGGGCGCGCAGCGTCAGCCGGGCCGCCGAGTTGCTGGGCCTGACGCAGCCGGCCACCAGCCAGGGGCTGACGCGGCTGCGCCTGCTGGTCAAGGACGCGCTGTTCGTGCGCGCGCCGGGCGGCGTGGCGCCCACGCCCCGGGCCGAGCGGCTGGCGCTGGCGGTGCAGTCGGCGCTGGCCACTGTGGAGCAGGCGCTGAACGAAGCCGCGCAGTTCAACCCGGCAGAGGCGGCCAAGGTGTTCCGCATCCACATGAGCGACATCGGCGAGGCCCGTTTTTTGCCCGACCTGATGGTGGCGCTGCGCCGGCTCGCGCCTGGCGTGCGCATCGAAACCTTGCCGCTGGCGAGCAGCGACATTGCCCAGGCGCTGGACAGCGGGCGCATCGACTTTGCGTTCGGCTTTCTGCCGACGGTCAAGGACACCCAGCGCGTGCAGCTGCTCAAGGACCGCTACATCGTGCTGCTGCGGGACGGCCACCCCTTCACCCGGCGGCGCCGCAGCGGCCAGGCGCTGCTGGGCGACTTGCGCCAACTGGAATTCGTCGCGGTGCGGACCCACTCCGACACGCTGCGCATCCTGCAACTGCTGCAGCTCGAAGACCGGCTGCGCCTGGGCACCGAGCACTTCATGGTGCTGCCGGCCATCGTCAAGGCCACCGATCTGGCGGTGGTCATGCCGCGCAACATCGCCAAGCTGTTTGCGGCGGCGGGCGGCTACGCCATCATCGAGCCGCCGTTTCCGCTGCGCGACTTCACCGTGTCGCTGCACTGGAGCCGGCGTTTCGAAGCCGACCCCGGCAACCAGTGGTTGCGCCAGCTCATCGTCACGCTGTTTTCCGACAAGTCCGGCGATCTGGCTTGAACCGGCCTTGAGGCAGCCACCGCCAAACTTGTGACTGGCAGCCCTGCCAAGGTCCGGCCAAAGTCCAGCACGGCGCAATGGATTTTTGGGTGCTCCCGCTGCGGAGCGGGCGCGCAGCTCCTACTATTTTGGAGATCACCTGCAGGAGTCCAGCAATGAAACCATGGCTCGTAGTTGCCGTTGTCAGTGCTTCGCTTGCCGGCTGCGCAAGCCCGCCGCCAGACCCCAATTACCCGGTCGTTTCGCAAGACGCCAATGGCGTTCTTGTCGAGCAGGTGCCTCGCGCGCCGCGCGCCAGTGTAGGGATTGGCCTGGGAACTTGGGGTGGCCGGGGGTTTGGGGGCGTGGGTATCGGTTTAGGCTTTTAGACCCGTCGTTTGGTCAATTGAGTTCAGTCCCGCTTCCGACGCGAAAGCCTGGGGTTTGCTTGGCCTGGCTCATCCTGTAGCCGTACCACAGGCTCTGGGCAATGCGCTTGGCCAGGTCGTTGGCCTGTTCGGCCAGCGCCGCATTCGGCAGCGCGCTGGTCGTTTCCCGGAACAGCCGCAGCCAGCGCTGGAACAGCTCGATGCTCAGGCCGGGTAGGGCGGCATGCTTGGGCATCGGCGAGCCCCGGAACCGGGCCGTTCCGCGCAGCGCCGAGGACCAGAAATCCACCATCGTCGGCAGGTGCGCATCCCAGTTCTTCACATGCCGGTCGAAGATCGGCCCCAGCACCTCGTCCCGGCGCACGTTGTCGTAAAAGCCATGCACCAGTTGAACGATTTCGCCTTCGGTGCACAGGTCGGCGGATGGCATGGATATTTCCTTTGCAATGCTGGACTGGACCGCGACATTGCCGTCCTTGCGTCACATAAGATGTATTTTAAATGAATCTTCATGGCGGGTCTGAAGCTGGGGTTCGATACCGCATGACGGCGGGCCGCACGAGGTTTAAAGTATTGCCCCAGGACGGGTATCAGGCCTTGCCCTGCGGCGCCACGGCAGGCGAATTTTGAATCCTCAACTCCTTAACCTCATTCGGGAGGCGCTCATCATGAACGAACTCACTGACCTCATTGCCCTCAAGCGCCGGCAGCACGCGGCCTGGTCCAGCGGGGATTACGTCGTCATCGGCACCTCCTTGCAGATCGTCGGCGAGCAACTGGCCGAAGCCTGCGACCTGCGCTGCGATGAACGCGTGCTGGACGTCGCGTCCGGCAACGGCAATGCCACGCTGGCGGCGGCGCGCCGGGGCTGCAAGGTCACTTCCACCGACTATGTGCAAAGTTTGCTGGATCGCGGCGCCGAGCGGGCACGCGCGGAACGCCTGCTGGTGGACTTTCAGGTGGCCGATGCCGAGGCGCTGCCATTTGATGACGCGAGCTTCGACGTGGTGCTGTCCACCTTCGGCGTGATGTTCGCGCCCGACCAGCCGAAAGCAGCGTCCGAGATGGCCAGGGTGTGCCGCCCCGGCGGACGCATCGGCCTGGCCAACTGGACGCCCGAGGGCTTTGTCGGCCAGTTGTTCAAGACCCTGGGCCGCCACGTTCCGCTGCCGCCCGATGTGGCTCCTCCTGCGCGCTGGGGCGTGGAAAGCCACCTGCGTTCGCTGTTTGGCGAAAACGCTGCCGAAGTGGCCGTGACGCCCCGGCATTTCAACTTCCGCTACCGCTCGGCCGGCCATTTCATCGAGGTCTTCCGGACCTGGTACGGGCCGGTTCACAAGGCATTCGCGACCCTGCCGCCCGACCAGGCCAAAGCGCTGGAAAGCGACATGGCCGATCTGCTGAACCGCATGAACCGCGCCGGTGCCGGTTCGCTGGTGGTGCCCAGCGAATACCTGGAAGTGGTCGTCACGCGGCGTTGAGCAGGCGCCGGGGCTGTGTGCCCAGCCCGTCGGCTTTCAGGTTCGCCAGCTATTTCGAATCTTGCCGAGCGCGTTTTATGCTATTTTATTAATAGCATGAAGTGCATGCCAGTCGTGCGCAAAAGGCAAATTTAGTCCTTAAATGACGGAGATTTCAGGCGCTCCGGCGCTTTTCCTGCCTGTCCCGGCCGCATCGCCCAACAAAGGGCATGCACCACGCGCCTTGCACCAGCAACGTGCGCAAAAAATTTAAACCCCAGCCTTGCAGCGTTTGCAGCCGCCTCCCGGCCGTTCCCGGAGAGCAGGCGGTTTTTCAGAGGGGACAAGAGCAGAGGACGGTGAAATTGACCGGAGCCGAGGGTTCACCCGGATAGGCAATTGACATGTCTTCACTAAACTGGCGCGGCAATTGCTTTGTGTAATTTGCACAAAAGTAAAAATTTAACTCCCACACCAGCGGACATGAATCATCAACCATCCTCATCTGCCGACGCAGCCGCCGAACGAGCCGACGCATGGAATGCCGCGCCCGCACCTTCGGCGCAGCGCATCAACTCCGTGATCGACCTGTGGCTGGGCGAGCAGGTGCGCCATCGCCGAAAGGCGCTCGGGCTGCCCTTGCAGCAGGTGGCGCGCGGCTGCGGCGTCTCGGTCAGCCTGCTCAGCCAGATTGAACGCGGCTTGCGTTCCATTTCGCTGCGAACGCTGGCCGCGCTGTCGAACGAATTGCAGCTGCCGCTGGAAACCCTGATCCGCAACACGCAGCACGACCAGGGAGAAGGCGCGCCCGAGCGCTCCGTGGTGCGCGCCGGCATGCACCAGCGCATCGACCTGGGCGACAAGGGCATCCACAAGGAAAAGCTGACGCCACCAGCATCGACTGGCGGCGTCGAGCTGTACCGAGCCGTCATCGACCCCCAGGGCTCCACGGGCGATGCGCTGTTTTTCACCCACAAGGGCGAACAGGTGGGCTATGTGGTCGAAGGCCAGCTCGAACTGTTCATCCAGGACCGCCTTTACCGGCTGCAGGCCGGCGACAGCTTTTGCTACGACGGTTTCACGCCGCGCCGCTGGCGCAATCCCGGCCCGTCGATCACCACGGTGCTGTGGGCCATCACCGGAACGCCCCGCTAGCCAGCCCCTTTCTTCTCCCACGGCCACCCGGAAAAGCGCCGCCAGGGCTGGCCCATCGCAACCGCGGCATGGATTTTTTGACATTACAGAAAAGGAAACTCACCATGAAATTCGCAACGCTTGCCACTTCCCTTGCCGTCACTTTTGCGCTCTCGCTGTCAGGCGCGGCGTCGGCCCAGACGGTGCTGAAGGTCGGCTCCACGCCGACCGGCAGTCCCTTCACTTTCCTGGACACCAAGACCAACACCATCGACGGCGTGATGGTCGATATCGTCAATGCGGTGGCCAAGGAATCGGGCTTCGGGGTGCAGATCGAACCCATGCAGTTCTCGGCGCTGATCTCCTCGCTGACCTCCAAGCGCATCGACCTGATCTCGGCGGCGATGTTCATCACGCCGACGCGCCAGGAGGTCGTGGACTTTTCGCTGCCGATCTACAGCTACGGCGAAGGCGTGGTGGTCCTGAAGCAGGACACGGTCGCCTACCAGAGCTTTGCCGACTTGAAGGGCAAGCGGGTCGGCGTGCAGGTCGGCACGGCCTTTGTCGATCCGCTGCAAAAGAGCGGGCTGTTTTCAGAGGTCAAGCTCTACGAAACCACGTCCGACCTGATGCGCGACGCCAACGCCGGACGCATCGATGCGGGCGTGCTGGACTACCCGATTGCCGCCTTCGCCGTGGCCAAGGGCCAGTTCCCCAACCTGCGCATGGTCACCAGCTTCAAGCCGACCATGGTCAACAGCATCGGCATGGCCACCCGCAAGGGCGACACCGAGCTGATGGGCAAGGTGAATGCCGCCGTGACCAAGCTCAAGGCCAACGGCGCCATCGACGCCATCCTGAAAAAGTGGGGCCTGTGAGCCTGACCCGACCAACTTCGCAACCTACTGAAAACGACCACCCATGACCCAGTTTCTGCACCATGCCCGGGAGTTCATGCCCATCCTGCTCCAGGGGGCCTGGCTCACCATCCTCGTGACGCTGGGCTCCTTGCTGCTGTCCACCGTGCTGGGCCTGGTGTGGGCCGTCATGCGCGTGTCCGGCATTCCGCTGCTGGCCAACCTGAGTGCCGCCATCATCAATCTGCTGCGCGGCATCCCGATCATCGTGATTTTGTTTTTCCTGTACTTCGTGATGCCCGACGTCGGCATCTCGCTGTCGGCGCTGCAGGCCGGCATCCTCGGCCTGGGCATCGCCTATTCGGCCTACCAGGCCGAGAATTTCCGCGCCGGCATCGAAGCGGTGGACCATGGCCAGGTCGAGGCGGCGCGGGCCATGGGCATGGGCTGGGGGCTGATGATGCGCCGCGTGGTGCTGCCGCAGGCCGTCAAGATCGTGCTGCCGCCCTACGGCAACATCATGATCATGATGCTCAAGGATTCGTCGCAGGCCTCGACCATCACGGTTGCCGAGCTGGCGCTGCAGGGCAAGATGATCGCTACCTCCACCTTCCAGAACGCCACCGTTTTCACGCTGGTCGCGCTGATTTACCTGGTCATGTGCGTGCCGCTGATTCTGCTGGTGCGCCATCTTGAGAAGCGGGGCAAAAAATGATTGAAATACGCGACTTGCAGAAGTCCTACGGAACGCACCACGTCCTCAAGGGCATCAACGCCAGCGTTTCCAAGGGCGAGGTGGTGTGCATCATCGGCCCTTCGGGCTCGGGAAAGTCCACCATCCTGCGCTGCATCAACGGGCTTGAAAGCTACAGCGGCGGCAGCATCGAGATCCACGGCCAGCGGGTTGACAACACGTCGCCGACCATCAAGGCGATTCGCACCGAGGTGGCGATGGTGTTCCAGCGCTTCAACCTGTTTCCGCACCGCACCGTGCTGGAGAACGTGATCGAGGGGCCGGTCTACGTCAAGGGCGAAAAGCGCGAGGCCGTGATCGAGCGGGCCAGGCAGTTGCTCGCCAGCGTGGGCCTGGCCGAGAAGGAAAACGCCCATCCGCCGCAGCTGTCGGGCGGCCAGCAGCAGCGGGTCGCCATTGCGCGCGCGCTGGCCATGCAGCCCGAGGCGATTTTGTTCGACGAGCCGACCTCGGCGCTGGACCCCGAACTCGTGGGCGAAGTGCTGGGCGTGATGCGCAAGCTGGCCGAGTCCGGCATGACCATGGTGGTCGTCACGCACGAGATGCAGTTCGCCCGCGAAGTGGCCGACCGCGTGCTGTTCATCGACGGCGGCGTGATCGTCGAGCAGGGACCGTCCAAGGAGGTTCTCAACAACCCCCAAAACCCGCGCACGCAGGACTTCCTGCGGCGTGTTCTTCACCCCATGTAAGGCGCAACCCATGTCACAGGAATTCTTTCCCCTCAGTCCGTCCCTGTGGGCTGCCACGGCGGCGCCCGCGCCTGAAACCACGCCGCTGCAAGGCGACGCGAAAGCCGACGTGGTCATCGTCGGCGCGGGCTACTGCGGCCTGAGCACGGCGCTGCACCTGGCCGAGCGCGGCGTGCGCGTCGTGGTGCTCGAAGCGCGCGACATCGGCTTCGGCGGCTCCGGCCGCAACGGCGGACAGGTCATTCCGGGCATGAAGTTCGACCCGAGCGAGCTGATGACGATGTTCGGACGCGAGAAAGGGCAGCGCCTGGTCGATTTTGCCGCCGGCACGGTCGATGCCGTGTTCAACCTGATCGACAAGCACAAGATGGACGTGCCGCAGGTGCGCCGTGGCTGGGTTCAGGGCTCGCACACGCCGGCCGCGCTCAAGATGGCCGAGCGGCGCGTGCGCGACTGGGGCGCGCAGGGCGTCGCCGCGCAACTGCTGGACCGCGCCGAAACCGCCCGCCTGCTGGGCACCGACAAGTACCTGGGCGGCTGGATGGACCCGCGCGGCGGCGGCGTGCAGCCGCTGAGCTACGTGCGCGGCCTGGCGCGCGCCGCCATCGCCGCCGGCGTGGTCATTCACACCGACAGCCCGGCGACGCAACTGCTGCAGGACAAGGGCCAGTGGCAGGTCACCACCGCAGGCGGCGCCAGCGTCAGCGCCGAGCGCGTGGTGCTGTGCACCAACGGCTACACCGACGGGCTGTGGCCGCAGTTGCGCAAATCGATCATCAATGCCAACTCCTTCCAGATCGCGACCGAGCCGCTTCCCGAAGCGGTGCGAAAAAGCATCCTGCCCGAAGGCCATGTGTCGTCGGACGCCCGCAACCTGCTGCTTTATTACCGCATCGACCACAGCGGTCGCCTGTTGATGGGCGGACGCGGCAGCTTCAACGAGCCCGACCCGGCCCAGCCCGCAGACTGGTCGCATCTGCAGAACGTGATCGGCAAGATGTTCCCGCAAGCGGCCGGCATTCCGATTGCTTACCGCTGGTGCGGGCATGTCGCCATCACGCGCGACTACCTGCCGCACCTGCACGAGCCCGCGCCCGGCCTGCTGATCGACATCGGCTGCCAGGGGCGCGGCGTCGGCCTGCAGACGCGCATGGGGCAGGCGCTGGCCGAGTACATCGCCACCGGCGACAAACAGGCGCTGCCCGTCGCGCCCTCAAAGATCAAGCCATTTCCGCTGTACGGACTGAGGCGCCTGTATGTCTCGGCGGTCATCGGCTGGTACCGGATGACCGACGGCGGCGTTTAAGCGCGCTGGCGATGCACTGCGCATAAAAAAAGCCGGCGCATCAATCGCCGGCTTTCGCAAGTCGAAAACAGTTCGGTTCGGATCAGCGCTTGCGCCACACGCTGGCCAGCCAGGGCTGCTGGGCCAGCGGCAGGCCGGCGGGGCGGTAATAGTGCGTCAGTTCGGCGAATCCTGCGGCCAGCAGGTAATCGCGCCAGGCCGGCCAGTCATGAAAGACGCCGTAGCGCTCGCCGTTCCAGCCTTCCTGGCCGTCGCCCCGGGGGTTGGAGCTGAACAGGACGCCGCCCGGCCTCAAGGTGGCATGCAGTTGCCCGAGGACGCGCGGCAGGGCCAGGCTGGGAACGTGGAACAGCGCGGCGTTGGCAAACACGCCGTCGAAGTGCGCGTCGGGCAGGTCGAGTTCGAGGAAGTTTTGCTCCAGCACCGGACAGCCGCTGTAGTCGCGCGCCATCGCCGCCAGCCGCGCCGAGCCTTCCAGCCCGGTGGGGCGGTGGCCGAGTTCCTTGAAGGTCTTCAGGTCGCGCCCAGGTCCGCAGCCGAAGTCGAGCAGTTCAAACGGCGGCGTCGCCTCGATGTGTTCCAGCAGCGCGGCGATGTTCTGGCTCACGTCATGGCCGCGCGTGCCTTGCCAGAACTCTTCGGCATGGTGTTCGTAATGCGCCAGCGTCTGGGCGGCGATCTGGTCGAGGGGGTTGGGGGGTGTGGTCATGGCGGGTCATGCTAGTCGATGTGCCGGCGGGCAGTGATGGATACAAGGAAAAAGAGGCATGGGAGATGGCCTCGCCTGCCTCTTGCAAACAGCCGGACGCACTGCCATGCCACGGCCACGGGATCAGAATCACCCAACTCTGTGTCCCGTTGATTTGAATCAACCACAGCCATAAAGACGACTGCCACGATGTCTTACGGTTGAAAAATATCGGTGTCCTGCTTGTCTTGCCATGAGGCGCCAGGCAATGCGAACTCGGGACATTTGGTTTTTTGTGCTGACATTTCGTCAATCAGGGGGTTTCATGAAAATAAATGCAATTTCAATTGCGGTCCTTGCGGGCGCGCTCGGTGTCTGCGCTCCAGCTTTTGCGGACGCCACATTGGTGAGCGAGAAGCAATGCATGCAGTGCCACAAGGTGAAGGAAGATTTCGCCGGACCTTCGTTCCAGAAAATCGCCGCCCGCTGGAAAGGCAAGAAGAATGCCGAAGAAATGCTGGTGGCCACCATCCGAAAGGGCAGCGGGCGTGAAGGGCTGGAGCACTGGGGCAAGGCAAGGATGCCCGACGACTCGGAGCGTCCCTTGGTCAGCGAGGACGAGGCCAAGAAAATGGTCAAGTGGATATTGACTCAATAAACCCTGGAAGCCTGCGAAGCAGGCGGCAGGGAAAATTGAGTCATTCCCAGCATTGCGCTGACTGGATCAGTTGCGCCAGATTCACAAACCCCCAAGCGCCCGCAGCACATTCTCCGCCGTGGCCGGCGCCTCCAGCCGCACCCGCTGCCCCGGCCGTGCCGACGCCACCGCGTCGCGCAGCGCCTCATAGACGCTGATCGCCAGCATCAGCGGCGGCTCGCCGACAGCCTTGCTGCCGAAGACGTTGTCTTCGCGGTTCGGCTCGGGCCACAAACCGACCTTGAAATGCTCGGGAACATCGCCCGTGGTCGGGATTTTGTAGGTGCTGGGGGCATGCGTGCTGAGCAGCCCCTGGTCGTTCCAGACCAGCTGCTCGGTGGTCAGCCAGCCCATGCCCTGCACGAAGCCGCCTTCGATCTGGCCGATGTCAATCGCCGGGTTGATGCTGTGGCCCACGTCGTGCAGGATATCGACCTTCAGCACGCGGCTCTCGCCGGTGAGTAGGTCGATAGCCACTTCGGTGCAGGCCGCGCCGTAGGCAAAGTAGTAAAACGGCCGGCCGGTCAGCGTGTTCTTGTCGTAATGGATCTTGGGCGTGCGGTAAAAGCCGTCGCTCCAGAGCTGGATGCGGTTGGCGTAGGCGAGCTTGACGACTTCGGTGAACGGCCGCGTGCCTGTCGGCGTCGTGACCTGGCCGCTCCTGAACGACACCGCGCCCGCGCCGCAGCCGTCCAGCCCGGCGACGAACTGCGCCAGGTTGTCGCGCACCGTGCGCGCGGCGTACTGCGCGGCCCGGGCGTTGAGGTCGGTGCCGGCCGACGCGGCGGTGGCCGAGGCGTTGGGAATCTTGCCGGTGTCGCTGGCGGTCATCAGCACCTGCTCGAAGGCGATGCCGAGTTCGTCGGCGACGATCTGCGCCACCTTGGTGTTCAGGCCCTGGCCCATTTCGGTGCCGCCGTGGTTCACCTGGCACGAGCCGTCGGTGTACACATGCACCAGGGCGCCGGCCTGGTTGAACAGCGTGGCGGTGAACGAAATGCCGAATTTCACCGGCGTGATGGCGATGCCGCGCTGAATCACCGGGCTGCTGGCGTTCCATGCCGAAATAGCCTCCCGTCTTTGCTGGTAGTGCGCAGTCAGCTCCAGTTTTGATAGCAAAGGCTCCAGGATGTTGTCCTCGACCTTCATCTGGTAGTGCGTCACGTCGCGCTCGCCGATGCCGTACAGGTTGCGCCTGCGCACGGCTAGCGGGTCCAGGCCGAGCTGGCGCGCGATGTCGCCCATGATGGTCTCGATCACGATCATGCCCTGCGGACCGCCGAAGCCGCGAAACGCGGTGTTGCTCTGGGTGTTGGTCTTGCAGCGGTAGGACGCGATCTCGACATCCTGCAGAAAATAGGCGTTGTCGGCGTGGAACACCGCGCGGTCGGCGACCGGGCCGGACAGGTCGGCGCTGAAGCCGCAGTTCACCGCCATCATGAGCTTCAGGCCGGTGATGCGGCCGGTGTCGTCAAAGCCCGCCGTGTAGTCGTAAGCAAACGGGTGGCGCTTGCCGGTGACCAGGAAATCGTCGTCGCGGTCCATGCGCAGCTTGACCGGCTTGTTGAGCTTGCGCGCGGCGATGGCGGCCCAGACCGCCATGTGGCCGGCCTGCGTTTCCTTGCCGCCAAAGCCGCCGCCCATGCGCCGGCATTCGACGCGCACGGCGTGCTGGTCGATGCCCAAGGCGTGCGCCACCCAGTGCTGGATTTCGCCCGGGTGCTGGGTGCTCGAATACACCAGCCACTGGTTTTGCTCCTGCGGCAGCACGTAGGCGACCTGGCCTTCGAGGTAGAAATGCTCCTGGCCGCCGACTTCGAGCGTGCCGTGCAGCGTGTGCGCCGCCGTTTTGAGCGCCGCCTCGGCATCGCCGCGTTTGACGAACACCGGCGGCAGCACATAGCTTTGCGCCTTCAGCGCGTCATGCACGCTCAGGATCGCGGGCAGGGCGTCGATCTGGCACTTGACCTGCCGCGCCGCGCGCCGCGCCTGCATCACCGAGTCGGCAACCACCACGCCGATGACCTGGCCGATGTGCTCTACCCGGTCCAGCGCAAAGACCGGCTCGTCGTGCGCGAAGTTGCCCAGCAGCGGGTCGCCGGGGATGTCGTGTACCAGGATCACATCGCGCACACCGGGCATGGCCAGCGCGGCCCGGCTGTCCACGCCCAGCAGCCGGCCATGCGCGACGGTGGACAGAATCGGCGCGGCATACAGCGTTCCCTTGATCTCGGGAATGTCGTCCACGTAGGTCGCGGCGCCCAGAACCTGGGCGCGCGCGCTTTCGTGAAAGCGCGACGTTCCGGCCGCCTGCGCCGCCGGGGGCGGGCTGATGGCCGCCGGCTGCGGGCCGGCCAGCAGGTCGGCATGCGCGTTGGCCGCATTCACGTCGGGGTCGGCGACTTCATCGCGGCTCACGGAAAAGTTCTTGTCCATGGTCATGGCGTTTCTTCCAGCATGAAAGAGGCCAGGTTGATCTGCTGCATTCCCTGGCTCTCCAGCCAGTAGCGCTCAAGCAGCTTGCCCAGCACTTCGGTGCGGTAGGCGCTGGAGGCGCGCATGTCGGAAATCGGCGAAAACTCGGCGCGCAGCACATTCATGGCCTGCCGCACGGTGTCCAGCGTCCACGGCTGGCCGGTCAGGAAGGCTTCAGTCTGGACGGCTCTGGCCGGCGTTGCCGCCACGCCGCCCGCGCCGATGGACGCACGGGCCACGACGCCTTGGTCAATGTGCAGCTTGATGGCCAGGCAGACGGCGGAAATGTCGTCGTCGTAGCGCTTTGAGATTTTGTAAACCTTCAGCGTCTCCTCTGGCGTGGCTTTGGGCACCCGGATAAAGGCCAGCACTTCATCGGCCGCCATCACGGTTTGCCGGTAGCCGGTGTAGAGCGCTTCGAGCGCCATCTCGCGCTGGCCATGCTCGCTCATCAGTACGATCCGGGCATTCAGCGCGATCAGCAGCGGCATCGAGTCGCCAATCGGCGAGCCGTTGGCGATGTTGCCGCCCAGCGTGCCGGAGTTGCGCACTGGCAGCCCGGCAAAGCGGCTGGCGAAGTTGTGCAGCTGCGGCCGGTCCTTGATCAGCGCGCCAAAGGCATCGGCCAGCGTCACCGCCGCGCCTATCAACAGGTGGTCGGGCTGGTCTTCAATGTGGCGCAGCTCCTCCACCTGGGTAAGGTCGAGGATTTCGCCGAACTGGCGGTGCTGCTTGGTCACCCACAGGCCCACATCGGTGCAGCCGGCCACGAGCTGCGCTGTCGGGTGGGCGGCGCGGTCCTTGAGCAGATCGGCCAGCGTGTACGGCAATTTATAAGCCGAATCGACCTCTTGCGCATAGCCAGCTTGCGCGAGCAGCTCCAGTTTTGATAGCAAGGTGTCGTGGTCGATTGCCACGGGCGGCAGGCTGCCCATGATTTGCGCGGCGTCCAGAATCGGCCGGTAGCCGGTGCAGCGGCACAGGTTGCCCGAGAGTTCCTCTTGCGCCAGCGCCCGCGTGATGGGCTGGGACGTGGCATTCAACGCCGCCGGGCCGAGCGTGGGGGCCACATAGTTCTGATACATGCCGAACAGGCTCATGACGAAGCCGGGCGTGCAAAAGCCGCATTGCGAGGCGTGGCACTGCACCATGGCTTGCTGCGCCGGATGCAGGGTGCCGTCCTGCTCGGCAATGTCCTCGACCGTCCACAGCGCCATGCCGTCAATCGAATGCGCCAGCCGGATGCAGCTGTTGATGGCGCGAAAACGCAGGGCGCCGTCCTCGATCTGGCCGAGCACGACGGTGCAGGCGCCGCAGTCGCCTTCGCCGCAGCCTTCCTTGGTGCCGGTGCAGCCGAGGTCTTCGCGCAGCAGCTCCAAAACGGTGCGCCCGGGTGGTACATTGCCCAGATTCACCACTTCGCCCCTGCGGATGAAGCGGAGAGTCCTGGCGGCGGGCTGAACAACAATGGGGTGGGTGGTCATGGGAATCAGGTTAAAACAATCGGGCTTTGAACTGCCTGCAGCGCTTCATATTACCGCCTGGGCGGACAGGTATCAACGATCTCGGGCATGGCATCAAGCTTGCTGCAGGCCTGCATGCAAAGCAAGGAAAATGCCGCGCTGCCGCGTGAAGGGACCGGCGCCTGATATGCTCTTAAAAAGATAGCTGTCAGCGCCCGTGCTGTATGCGCAAAGAGGCAAAAACCCTTAAGAAAACAAAAAAATAAGGCGATTCAAGATAACCCATGACTGCTTCACCGACCCCTAGCTCCCGCAGCGCCGCCGCGCCGCCCCGGCTGCAGCTTTTCGGCATCAGCAAAAGCTACCCCGGCGTGGTCGCCAACAGCGACATTGCGCTCGCCGTGCTGCCCGGCCAGATTCACGCCGTGCTGGGTGAAAACGGCGCCGGCAAATCGACCCTGATGAAAATCATCTACGGCTCGGTCAAGCCCGACGCGGGCAGCGTGTCCATCGACGGCCAGCCGGTGGTGGTGCGCAACCCGCAGGAGGCGAGGGCGCTGGGCATCAGCATGGTGTTCCAGCATTTCAGCCTGTTCGACACGCTGACCGTCGCTGAAAACGTCTGGCTCGGGCTGGACAAGCATTTGACGCTGGCCGACGTGTCCCAGCGCATCCTGGAAACCACCAAGGCCTACGGCCTGCAGCTCGACCCGACGCGGCCGGTGCACACCTTGAGCGTCGGCGAGCGCCAGCGCGTCGAGATCGTTCGCGCGCTGATGACCCATCCGAAGCTGCTGATCCTGGACGAACCGACCTCGGTGCTGACGCCGCAGGCGGTCGAAAACCTGTTCGTCACGCTGCGCACGCTGTCCAGCCAAGGCTGCAGCATTCTGTACATCAGCCACAAGCTGCACGAAATCCGTGCGCTGTGCACCGCGTGCACCGTGCTGCGCGCCGGCAAGGTGTCGGGCGAGTGCGACCCGCGCGAGGAATCGAACGCCTCGCTCAGCCGCCTGATGATCGGCGCCGAGCCGCCCGCGCTGGAGCGCCGCGTGCTGAAGACCGGCGACGTGGTGCTCGATGTGAAGCAGCTCGACCTGGCGAAAGAAGAGCAGTTCGGCGTCGATTTGCACCAGGTGGCGCTGCAGGTGCGCGCGGGCGAGGTGGTCGGCATTGCCGGCGTCTCGGGCAACGGCCAGAAGGAGCTGCTGTATGCGCTGTCGGGCGAGGACACGCGCGCGGCCGCCGGAGCCATCACCGTCAAGGGCCAGGGCGTCGGCAAGATGAGCCCGGCGCGGCGCCGCCGTCTCGGCGTGCATTTCGTTCCCGAGGAACGGCTGGGGCGCGGCGCGGTGCCCCTGCTGCCGCTGGCGCGCAACCTGCTGCTCACGCGCAAGGACGCGGTGGGCGCGGGCGGCTGGCTCAGCACCGCCAGGCTGCAGGCGCAGGCCCGGATGATCATCGAGCGCTACAAGGTCAAGTGCGGCGGGCCGCAGGCCGTCGCCAAGTCGCTGTCAGGCGGCAACCTGCAAAAATTCATCATGGGCCGCGAGATTGACGCCAGGCCGGCGCTGCTCATCGTCTCGCAGCCGACCTGGGGCGTCGATGTGGGCGCTTCCAGCCAGATTCGCGGCGAGCTGCTCAAGCTGGCGGGCGCGGGCGGCGCGGTGCTGGTGGTCAGCGAAGAACTCGACGAGCTGTTTGAAATCTGCGACCGGCTGTATGTGATGGCCAAGGGCCAGTTGTCGCCTTCGCTGCCGCGCGCCGACGCCACGGTCGAGAAGGTCGGCTTGTGGATGAGCGGCCTGTGGGCGCCGGCCACCGCAGCAGACAAAGCAGGAGCGCGGCATGAAGCTTGAAATGCGTCCCCAGCCGTCGTCGTTCTGGAGCTATGCCTCGCCGATTCTGGCGCTCTTGATCACCGTGGCCATCGGCATCGGCCTCTTCATGGCGCTGGGCAAGGACCCGGTCAAGGGCCTGCAGGTGTTTTTCTGGGAGCCGGTCAGGTCGCCGTATGCGCTGGGCGAGCTGCTGGTCAAGGCCACGCCGCTCTTGATCATTGCGCTCGGGCTGGCGGTGTGCTTTCGCTCGAACGTCTGGAACATCGGCGCCGAAGGGCAGTTCGTGATGGGCGCGCTGGCCGCCGGCGGCATCGCGCTGCTGGCCGACAAGACCACCGGGCCGTGGATCATCCCGGCCATTCTGGCGGCGGGCGTGCTGGGCGGCATGGCCTGGGCGGGCATCACCGCCTTCCTGCGCGACCGCTTCAACGCGAATGAAATCCTGGTCAGCCTGATGCTGGTCTATGTGGCCGAGCTGATCCTCAACTACATGGTGTTCGGCCCCTGGAAAGACCCGGCGGGCTACAACTTTCCGCAGACCAGGACCTTCGAGGCCGTGACGCAGATTCCCCGGCTGATGCAGGGCTCGCGCGTGACGGTGGGCATCTTGCTGGCGCTGGCCGGCGTGGCCGCGCTGTGGCTCTACCTGTACCGCACCTATGCCGGCTTTGCGCAGGAGGTCAGCGGCCAGGCGCCGGCCGCCGCGCGCTACGCAGGCTTTTCATCGCGCCGCGCGCTGTGGGTGGCGCTCTTGATCTCGGGCGGCGCGGCCGGGCTGGCCGGTGCGCTGGAGGTGGCCGGGCCGATTGGCCAGCTCACGCCCTATGTGCCGGCGGGCTACGGCTTTGCCGCCATCATCGTGGCCTTTGTCGGGCGGCTGCATCCGGTCGGCGTGGTGTTCTCGGCCATCTTGATGAGCATGTTCTACATTGGCGGCGAGCTGGCGCAGTCGCGCCTGGGCCTGCCCAAGTCGATCACCGGCGTGTTCCAGGGCCTGCTGCTGTTCAACCTGCTGGCCTGCGACACCTTGATTGCCTACCGGCTGCAGCTCTTCAAACCGCTTCCCGTTTCCGCCCAAGGAGGCCGCTGATGGATTCCACCGCCTTGCTGCTGGCCGCCACGCTGAGCGCCGGCACCGTGCTGGCGATTGCCTCGCTGGGCCTCCTGATCAATGAAAAAGCCGGCATCGTCAACCTAGGCGCCGAGGGCATGATGCTGTGCGCGGCCATCGCCGGCTTTGCCACCGTGATCCACACCGGCAACACCTGGCTGGGCTTTGCCGCCGGCATGGCGGCCGGCGCCTTCCTGGCCGCCATCTTTGGCGGGCTGGTGATCTGGCTCAACACCAACCAGTACGCCACCGGACTGGCGCTGACGCTGTTCGGCACCGGCTTTTCGGCCTTTGCCGGCATCAAATATGTACAGGAAAAGCTGCCCGAGCAGACGCAGTACCCGATTCCGTACCTGGCCGACATTCCGTTCTTCGGCCCGGCGCTGTTTCGCCAGCATCCGATGGTCTATGTCGCCATGGCGCTGACGGGCGGGCTGATCTGGTTTTTGTACCGCACCCGCGCCGGGCTGGTGCTGCGCTCGGTCGGTGAAAGCCCCGAGTCGGCGCATGCGCTGGGCTACCCGGTGCGGCGCATCCGCCTGGCCGCCGTGATGGCCGGCGGCGCGCTGTGCGGGCTGGCGGGCGCCTATGTGTCGCTGGTCTACACGCCGCTGTGGGTCGAGGGCATGATTGCCGGCAAGGGCTGGATCGCGCTGGCGCTGACGACCTTTGCCACCTGGCGTCCGGCCCGGGTTCTGCTGGGAGCCTATCTGTTTGGCGGCGTGACCATGCTGCAGTTTCATCTGCAGGGGCTGGGCGTGAATGTTCCGAGCCAGCTTTTGTCCATGCTGCCCTACCTGGCGACCATCGTGGTGCTGGTGCTGATTTCGCGCAATCCGCTGTGGATTCGCGTCAACATGCCAAGCTCCATCGGCAAGCCGTTTTACCCCGGTGCCTGATTTGCCAGCCGCATAATGACTGGCTGTTTCCAGGCGCCACCGGCCTCTATTTTTTTGACCCTTGATTGAAAGCGACATCACATGACAGACCTGCAAAAACGCTCCCTGCTCAAGCTCGCGGCCCTTTCGGCGGTGGCTGCTGCGGCCCTGATGGGTTGCGGCAAGAAAGAGGAGGCCGCGCCCGCGCCTGCGCCCGCACCGGCCGCCGCCGCTCCGGCCAAGGCCGAACCCTTGAAAGTCGCCTTTGCCTATGTCGGCCCGGTCGGCGACGGCGGCTGGACCTATGCCCATGACAACGGCCGCAAGGCGGTCGAAAAAGAGTTCGGTGACAAGGTCGTCACCAGCTTTGTCGAAAAAGTCCCCGAGTCGGCCGATGCCGAGCGCGTGATCCGCGACATGGCGGGGCAGGGCAACCAGCTGATCTTCGGCACCACCTTCGGCTACATGGAGCCCATGCTCAAGGTCGCCAATGACTTGAAAGATGTCAAGTTCGAGCATGCCACCGGCTACAAGACCGCCGCCAACATGCGCACCTACGACAGCCGCACCTACGAAGGCGCCTACATGGCCGGCGTGGTGGCGGGCAAGATGAGCAAGACCGGCACGCTGGGCGTGGTCGGCTCGGTGCCGATTCCCGAGGTGGTGCGCAACATCAACAGCTTCACGCTGGGCGCGCAGTCGGTCAACCCGGCGATCAAGACCAAGGTGGTCTGGGTCAACGAGTGGTTCAATCCACCAAAAGAAACCGAAGCCGCCACCGCGCTGATCAACGGCGGCGCCGACGTGCTGTTCCAGAACACCGACTCGTCGGCCGTGCTGCAGACTGCCGAGAAAATGGGCAAGCGCGCCTTCGGCTGGGATTCGGACATGACTGCCTACGGCCCCAAGGCCCACCTGGCTTCGGCCGTGATCAACTGGGGTCCGTACTACATCAAGGCCGTGGGCGACGCGCTGCAAGGCAAGTGGGCCGGTGGCACAAGCGCCTGGTGGGGTGTGAAGGAAGGTGCGATTGACCTGGTGTCCATCGCCGCCGACGTGCCCGACGACACCAAAAAGCGCATCGACGAAGTCAAGGCCGGCCTGAAGGATGGCAGCTTTTCGATCTGGAAAGGCCCGATCATGGACAACACCGGCAAGGAGTTGCTGGCCAAGGATGTGGTCGCCGACGACAAGTTCCTGGGCGGCCTGAAGACCTACGTCAAGGGCGTCGAAGGCAAGGTTCCGGGTAACTGAAGATAATGACGCGATGCTCCGCGCCCTAGGGCCGGAGCGCTCGCATTGTCAGTTTTGAGCTGCCTTCGGGCAGCTTTTCTTTTTCAGGATATTGAAATGAACCTTGTCAAACCCGTTGCCGCCGACCGCCTGCCCGCGCTGCTCAGGCTCATGCCCAAGGCCGAGCTGCACATCCACATCGAAGGCTCGCTGGAGCCCGAGCTGATCTTTGCGCTGGCCCGGCGCAACGGCGTGGCGCTGCCCTATGCCAGCGTGGACGCGCTGCGCAGCGCCTATGCCTTCACCAACCTGCAGAGCTTCCTGGACATCTACTACGCGGGCGCCAGCGTGTTGCTGACGGAACAGGATTTCTACGACATGGCGCGTGCCTACCTGCTGAAAGCGGCGCAGGACAACGTGATCCACACCGAGCTGTTTTTCGACCCGCAGACGCACACCGCGCGCGGCGTACCCATGGAAACCGTGATCAACGGCCTGCACCGCGCCTGCGTCGATGCCCAGGCCGAGATGGGCGTGAGCGCTTCCCTGATCCTGTGCTTCCTGCGCCATCTGAGTGAAGAGGATGCCTTTGAAACGCTGGAGCAGGCGCTGCCTTTCCAGGACAAGTTCATCGGCATCGGGCTCGATTCCGGCGAGGTTGGCAATCCGCCCGAAAAGTTCGCCCGCGTGTTTGCCCGCTGCCGCGAACTGGGTTTCCATCTGGTCGCGCATGCCGGCGAGGAAGGGCCGCCGGCCTATGTCTGGACCGCGCTGGACGTGCTCAAGGTCGAGCGCATCGACCACGGCGTGCAGTCCAGCCGTGACGCCTTGCTGATGCAGCGGCTGGCCCAAGACCGCATCGCGCTGACCGTGTGCCCGCTGTCCAACCTCAAGCTGTGCGTGTTCCCCGATCTGGCCAGCCACAACCTGCGGCAATTGCTCGATGCCGGGCTGGCGGCCACCGTCAACTCGGATGACCCGGCTTACTTCGGCGGCTACATGAACGAAAACTTCACCCAGACCTTTGCCGCCGGCCCGTTCAATGCCGAACACGCCTACCGGCTGGCGCGCAACAGTTTCGAGGCCAGCTTCATCGACGAGGCGGCCAAGGCGCGCCATATTGGCCGGCTTGACGAGACCTTCGCGACGTTTCAATAGACGCTGGCATAGAAAAGAAAAACACCTTCATGGCGCTGATCGAAAAACAGGCAACCCGACCTACCGCATCCACTCCGTCGGGCGCCTGGCCCATCGCACTGGCCGGGCTGGTGGCGCTGGCCGTGGCCATGGGCATAGGCCGGTTTGCCTTCACGCCCATCCTGCCCATGATGCTCAGCGACGGTGTGGTCGATCTGCCGGGCGCCAGCTGGCTGGCCAGTGCCAACTACCTGGGCTACATGCTGGGCGCCATTTTTTGCACGCTGCAGCCGTGGATCTGGGCGCGTCTGCGCTGGCTGCCCTTGCTGGCCTATGCGTCGCTGGTGCGTGCCGGGCTGCTGGCCACCGGCGCGCTGACGCTGGCCATGGCGTGGCAGTTGCCGGCCGCCTGGCCGGTGCTGCGCCTTGCCGCCGGCATCACCAGCGCGGTGGTGTTTGTCTATACCTCGGGCTGGTGCCTTGCCCGCCTGTCGCGGCTGGGCGTGCCGGCCATGGGCGGCGTCATTTACGCCGGTCCGGGCGCGGGCATTGTCGTCAGCGGCCTGCTGGCCAGCGGCATGGTGTCCCTGCACTGGACGGCGGCCACCGGCTGGCTGATTTTTGGCGTGCTGGCGTTCGGGCTGTCGGCCACGGTCTGGCAGGTTTTTGACGGCGGAAATGAACGCCTGGCCCCGCGTGCCCTGCATGCGCCAGGGGTGCCCGGCTCGGAGTCCGTTCGCCACGGCGTGGCTGAAGTCACCGTTTTCAGCTTGGCCTATGGCCTGGCCGGCTTCGGCTACATCATCAGCGCCACCTTTTTGCCGGTGATTGCCCGCGCCGCGCTGCCCGGTTCGGCGTGGCTGGACCTGTTCTGGCCGCTTTTCGGCCTGGGCGTCACCCTGGGTGCGCTGCTGGCCACCCGCCTGCCGCCCGGAAAAGACTTCCGGGGCCTGCTGGCGGGCTGCTATGTCCTGCAGGCGGCCGGCATCGCGGCCAGCCTCTGGAGCCCCAGCCTGGCCGGCTTTGCCATCGGCAGCCTGCTGCTGGGCCTGCCGTTCACCGCCATCACCTTTTTTGCGATGCAGGAGGCGCGGCGCCTGCGTCCGGCCAGCGCCGCCAGCTTCATGGGGCTGTTGTCCGCGACCTATGGCGTGGGGCAGATTCTCGGCCCGCCGCTGGTGGCGCTGCTGCTCAGGCATGCCGCGAGCACCGGCGAGGGGTTCACCCTGTCGCTGGAAATCGCGGCCGGCACCTTGCTGGCCGGTGCGCTGCTGTTCGGCTGGATGGCCAGGGCTTACCCGGTGCAGCGGCGAGGCGAAGCCCCCGCACGGGCTTGAGCGCAGGGCCGGGTCGCGCATGCACCCCCGCTTCGGACTCCTGCCCTTTTTGGCTCAGTCTGCTGATTGACAAGGCAAAAACTCCGGCCTATAAAAGTTATGCACTCGCTACCGAAGGAGAATGCCATGAAAGCTTCAAAATCAGGTTTGGCTTCGATCTCTGCCGCTGTCGCGGCCTGTGTTGCCCTGGTGGCAACCCCGGTCAGCGCGGAGACGGACGTGTCGGGATCGGACCATGCCTTCAATGAAATGATCGGGATGATGGCCGGCCGGGATACCGGCTCCGGATGGCTCGACTACTACGTCGAGGAACTCAACCAGCAAATTGCCTTTCAAGAAAGCATGCAGCCCTATGGCGCAGCCGGCCCGAACGGTCCGCTTGACGGGTTTAACGGCTATGTTGCGGGCTTTCGGATGCCAGACACGGGTTCGACGTGGTTCAACAATTACGTCGATGCAGTCAACTCTGTCATTAAACAGAAACAGCAATGGATGCCCCCCGGCCCCTAGTCAGAGTTTTAGGGGCACGGCTCGACGGTTGTTAATCTCCCGCAGGTCCATTCATGGATGTGCGGGGTGCGAGCGGGATGGCAGCCAATTTTTCCCCGCGTGACTCGCCGCCGTCAGCCAGCCCAAACAGTTCGAGCACCTGGTCAGCCAGCGTCTTGTCCAGGCTTGCCGCTTGCCAGTCCGCCATGTATTGCGCAAATGGCTTGCTGGCGCTGGTCTTCGTGGGGTTCAGGTAAGTAATCGACTGCCACAGTTCGGGATGCGCCTCGAACAATGGCAGCAGATTTGCGGCCACAAGCTCGTTTTTTTCGCGCAGGTAGGGGTTGTCGCTTAAGGCGGACTGGTTCTGCGCATACCAGTCACGCAGTGATTGGCCTGCAGGCAGATGGCGGTGCGATTCACTCATCAGACGGAGGGCGTAGGCCGAAAACAGGGGTGCGTAACCCGTCCAGTTCCGCGTCGGGGGATTCGTCTCCCAGACGACCGCGAGCCGCCGCAGGGTAAAGAGTGAAGCGGTTTCGCACAGCGCCTCTTCAAACCACTGATTGCTTTCGTCCACTTTTCCGTCACCGATGGTTTCCTTGTGGTCGAAATTTGACAGCACATGGCACAGCTCATGGGAAAACTGAAAGACGTACTGGAACCAGCGCTCGTCCCTGGCGGTCAGCTGGATGACGTATTGCCCTTCCACGCCACGCTCATAAAGCACCTTGGGCGACCCGCGACGGGGAATCACGCGGATGCTGAGGGCGCCACTGGACGTCCCGGCGTGGGTCAGGAGTTCGGCCGCGACCGAGTCGAGCACCCGTTTGATATCCCGAACATCCGCGTTTCCCCAATCCCCCGGGGCGACATCGATAGTGATCGCCTGCTTTTTCGAAACCTGATCCTTGCGCAATGTTCCAAGCGGATCCATGGCGTCAAACTTGGTCGCGGCTCCGGCATGCATCGACACTGAAGCCGAGAGCATGAAAAGCGCGAGCCTGCAGGCCCGCACAACCCAACTTAAAGCATTCATGATGCAACCCCCGCATGATTCTCAAGGCCGCCGGGAAGCAGCGCCATCCCGCGACCTCCAGTGGGGGGCCGCCAGAACGAATCGGCTGGATTAGCCGACACCTTCCCGTACCTTCTTAAAGTCTAGCCTGTCTCCCCTGTTGCCACAAGGGCGCTTCCAGGATGCCGACGCCAGCCATTGCGGTTATTCCCGCTGACGCCGCACTGAAGCATCAATGAACCTCGATTGCGCCGGCCCGGTTCCGGGCATGGGCCGGGTGCATGGCCCGCTCCCTTAAAATACCTTCATCAGCGTGCTGTCCCGGTGCGCTGGTGTTTTTATTTCGGGGCCATGTAGAGGACTACCATGTATAAAAACCTCGCTGCCACGCTCGTGGCCGCCTGTTTTATTTCTCCCGCTTTTCCCCAATCGCCGCCGCTGAAAATCGGCTTCGTCTATGTCGCGCCCGTCACCGACGCCGGCTGGGTGCACCAGCATGACGAAGGCCGCAAGGCGGTCGAGGCGGCGCTGGGTGGCCAGGTCAAGACCACCTATGTCGAAAACGTGGCCGAAGGCGCCGACGCCGAACGCGTGATCCGCGACCTCGCCAGCCAGGGGAACCAGCTGATTTTTACCCCCAGCTTCGGCTACATGGAGCCCACGCTCAAGGTGGCCAGGGACTTTCCCGGCGTGAAGTTCGAATCCATCACCGGCTACAAGACCGCGCCCAACGTGGCGGTGGCCAATGCGCGTTATTACGAAGGCCGTTACCTGGCCGGCATTGCCGCCGGCCGGCTGAGCGGAAATGCCGGTTATGTGGCGGGTTTTCCGATTCCCGAGGTGATCCAGGGCATCAACGCCTTCACGCTGGGCATGCGCTCGGTCAACCCGACGGCCACCGTCAAGGTCGTCTGGCTCGGCGCCTGGTTCGACCCGCCGCGCGAGCGCGAAGCGGCCATGACGCTGTTCAACCAGGGCGTTGACATCATGGCGTTTCATACCGGCTCGGATGCCGTGATGCGCGCCGCCCAGGAGCGCGGCAAGCTGGCGGTGGCCTACCATTCCGACATGCGCAAGGTGGCGCCCGATGCGCAGGTGCTGGCCATCACGCACCAGTGGGGCAGTTATTACACCAACCGCGCGAAAGCTGTGCTGGCCGGCAACTGGAAGAGCGGCGCGCTCTGGGGCGGGGTGAAGGAAGGCATGATTCGCGTTGACAGCTTTGGCCCCAAGGTGCCGAAACCCGTCGCCGACGAAGTTCTAGCGCGCCAGCGCGACATTGCCGCCGGCAGGCTGCATCCGTTCAAGGCGCGCACCGCGCTGCTGGACAACGAAGGCCACGAAGTGCTGGCCGCCGGAAAAACGCTGAGCGACGAGCAGATCCGCGACATGAACTTCCTGGTGCAGGGCGTTCAGGGCAAGCTGACGCCATCAACCGGGAAACCATCATGAGCTACCAAGTCAAGGAAATTTTCTACACCCTGCAAGGCGAGGGCAGCCATGCCGGCCGGCCGGCGATTTTTTGCCGTTTCGCCGGCTGCAACCTGTGGTCGGGCCGCGAGCCCGACCGGGCCACGGCGGTCTGCCGGTTTTGCGACACCGATTTTGTCGGCACCGACGGCACGCTGGGCGGCAAGTTCAAAAATGCCGAAGCGCTGGCGGGCTGCATCGAAGCCCAGTGGCCTGCCGGCGACAGCGCCCACCGCTTCGTGGTGATGACCGGCGGCGAGCCGCTGCTGCAGGTCGATGGCGCGCTGATCGCTGCGCTGCATGCGCGTGGTTTTGTGATTGCCGTGGAAACCAACGGAACGATTGCCGCGCCGCCGGGCATCGACTGGATCTGCGTCAGCCCCAAGGCCGGCGCACCGTGGATTCAGCGCGAAGGCCATGAACTCAAGGTGGTCTGGCCGCAGCCAGCGCTCGACTGGGCCGAACTCGAAGCCGCGCGCTTCACGCACCGCTACCTGCAGCCGATGGACAATCCCGCGTGGCGCAACAATACCGAAGCCTGCATCGCGCTGTGCCTGGAAAATCCCGCCTGGCGGCTCAGCTTGCAGACGCACAAGATCACGGGCATCCGATGAACGGCGTTTCAATGATGATGTGCGAGCTGAGCCAGACCTTCTTTTTTGATGCCGCGCACACGCTGGACCGGGCGATTGAAACCGCCAGCAGCAAGCGCATCCACGGCCACACCTATAACGCCGAAGTGTTTTTGACCGGCCAGCCCGACCCGACAACCGGCATGGTGATCGACCTGGGGCTGGTGCGGCGCGAGGTGGCGCTGCTGCGCGAGCAGCTCGACCACCACCTGCTCGACGAAGTGGAGGGCCTGGGGCCGCCGACGCTGGAAAACCTGTGCCAGTTCATCTTCAGAAAGCTGCTGCCCGCGCTGCCGGCGCTGACCTCGGTACGGGTCTGGCGCACCTCGATTGGCGATGGCTGCCGGGTCAGCCGATAACCCTGGAATCAGGTAATCTTGCGCCCATGAAAGCCTATCGCGCCTCGGTACTTTACTTTTCCGGCCCTGGTCAGGCCGTGCTGGAATCGGACGGCCTGCTGGTCGTCGGGCCGGATGCCGCAGGCCGGCAGGTGGTGCAGGCGGTGGGGCCTTATCAGCAGTTGGCGCCGCGCTTTGCCGATGTGCCGACCGAGCATTTCCCCGGCCGCATCATCGCGCCGGGCTTTGTGGACATGCACATCCACTATCCGCAGATCGACGTGATCGGCTCGCCGGCCGAGGGCTTGCTGCCGTGGCTGGAGAATTACACGTTTCCACATGAAAAAAGGTTCTCTGCGCACGACTACAGTGCGCAAGCAGCTATGTTTTTCATAGCAGAACTGCTGCGCAACGGTGTCACCACGGCGCTGGCATTCGCGACCTCGCATCCCGAATCGGTCAACGCACTGTTTGCCGAAGCGCAAAAAAGCAATTTGCGCCTGATCACTGGCAAGGTGCTGATGGACCAGAACTCGCCCGATGGCGTGCGCGATCAAACCGAGCAAAGCCTGCTCGACACTGAAGCGCTGATCCGGCGCTGGCATGGCGTGGACCGGCTGGGTTACGCCATCACGCCGCGCTTTGTTCCGAGCTGCAGCGCGGCCCAGTTGCGCGGGGCCGGCGAGCTGGCGGCGAAATACCCGGACGTGTGGGTCCAGTCGCATGTCGCCGAGAACAAGGACGAAGTCGCCTGGGTCAAGAGCCTGTATCCCGAGGCCCGCAGCTACCTGAGCGTGTACGAGCAGTTCGGCCTGATGCGACCGCGCGCCATCTATGCCCACTGCATCCATTTCGACGACGAAGACCGCGCGCTGATGCGTGGCACGGGTGCGGCCGCCGCCGTCAGCCCGACCAGCAACCTGTTCCTGGGCAGCGGGTTTTTTGACTATGAAGGCGCCGACCGCGTGGGTTTTGGCTACGGGCTGGCCAGCGATGTCGGCGGCGGCACCTCGTTCAGTCCGTTTCACACCATGCTGGCGGCGTATTACGTCGGCCGGGAAGGGCAGACCAAGCCCGGCGTGTCACTGAGCCCGCAACACCTGTGGTGGCAGCACACGGGCGGCGCCGCGCAGGCGCTGGGCCTGGGAGGCGTGGTGGGCAACCTGCTGCCCGGCTGCGAGGCTGACTTTGTCGTGCTCAATCCGAAAGCCACGGCGCTGCTGGCCCGCAAGACCGCGCAGGCTGCCAGCCTGGATGAGTTGCTGTTTGCCCTGATCGTGCTGGGCGATGACAGGTTGGTGGAACGGGTGGTGATTGCAGCTCCTGTATCTGCCGCGTGATGAGGCAGCGGGCTGGCGCCAGGCGTTTCAGCTGGTCAGCTTTTTATCGCGCAGATGGCGCGCAAGGCCACAGTAGCCGTCCTTTTTCAAAATTTCGCTTTCCACCTTGGCGGGCAGCATCTTTTCCTTGATCAGGGCGGCGGCTTGCAGGCCCTGGGACTCACGAATGAAGCTCAGGATTTTCTCAAACTTGAAAATCTCGGCCTGGCAGCGGTTTGGGCTTTCTTGCGCTGATGGGCTGGCGGCCACCGGGTTTTGCGCCTGGACGGGCAACAGGCTGCTGGCCAGCAGCAGCGCAGCGCCGTAAATCATGTTTACGTGTTTCATAGGTGTTTCTCCTGTAACGAAAATGATGATTTTCAAGTATATATGTGTCAATGTGTTTTTTGCTGCACTGCAACAAAAAACACATGTCCACTGATGTGGCGTCGCAACAGCGCGGCGTCCAGAGCCAGCGGGACGCACGTTTACAATGCCCGGCAGACATGGGAAGCAAACAATGAGCATCAAAAGCGACAAATGGATACGCCACATGGCCGAAACCACCGGCATGATCGAGCCCTTTGAACCCCGTCAGGTTCGTGAGCGGGACGGCCACAAGATCATCAGCTACGGCACCTCCAGCTACGGCTACGACATCCGCTGCGCACCCGAGTTCAAGGTCTTCACCAACATCCACAGCACCGTGGTGGACCCGAAAAACTTCGATGAAAAAAGCTTTGTAGACATGCACGGCGACAGCTGCATCATTCCGCCCAACAGCTTTGCGCTGGCCCGCACCCTGGAGTACTTCCGCATTCCGCGCAACGTGCTGACCATCTGCCTGGGAAAAAGCACTTACGCCCGCTGCGGCATCATCGTCAACGTCACGCCCTTCGAGCCCGAATGGGAAGGCTATGTCACGTTGGAGTTCTCCAACACCACGCCGCTGCCGGCCCGGATTTACGCTGGCGAAGGCTGCGCGCAGGTGCTGTTCTTTGAAAGCGACAAGGACGATGTCTGCGAAGTCAGCTACAAGGACCGGGGCGGCAAATACCAGGGACAGGTCGGGGTGACGCTGCCCAAGGCGTGAACTGGCGATTTTCCTGATGCAGGCTGTGGCTTCGGCACTGGCCGCAGGGATTCCGCTCCGGCTTCTTCAGTTGACGCGGTCTGAAGAGTTATCCGGCTACGCCGCCGCGTCCTGCCAGCGAACCGTGCCCCGGTAGGCATGCCAGCTGGCATGGCCGAGCAGCGGCCCGATCACAATCAGGCCCAGGCCCCAGGGCAGGAGCGCTACGGCAATGAGCGCCGTGATGACCATGCCCCAGAGCAGCATCACGCCCAGGTTTGAAAAAATCACCCGGATGCTGGTGATGGCGGCTGAAACGGCGTCAGTGTCGCGGTCCAGGATCATCGGAATCGACACCACGACGGTGGAAAAAACCAGCGCCGCAAACATTCCACCCACCGCCAGGTACACGGCGATGAACTCCCAGTTGTCGGGGTTGAACACGGCCTTGAGAACCCCGGTGGTCGAAGGCATGCCGGTATTGAAAAACACCGCGAACACCACCAGCGAGGCGCGGCCCCACAGCAGTTCCAGCACGATCAGCACCAGCACCAGCATGCCCATGCTGCGGATGTGGCTGTCCCAGCAGGTCAGCGAAGCCCCCAGTTCGGGCTTGAGGCCCTGCTCGCGGCGGCGGCTGACTTCATACAGGCCCATGGCCAGGAAGGGGCCCACCAGCAGGCAGCCGGAGGCTATCGTCAGTGTGTATTCAGGCCTGGCGCGAAACACGGCGCCCAGCGTGATGGCCATGAGCCAGAAGCACAGCCCATAAAAAAGGCCGATGCCGGGGTGCGCCTTCAGGTCGCGCCAGCCGGCGGCCAGCCAGCCAAAAGGAGCGCCGGGGCCGACCGGCCGCATCATGGCCTGCGGCCCGACAGGGGGCGGCGGCACATAGGGCGTGTCCATGACGGGAAGCCCGTCAGGCTGGGGCTGGGCTTTGAGGGTGGCCGCAGACGGCGGGCTACCGCCTGCAGGAGAAGTGGGAGAGGTCATGAAGCTTGGGGTGGAGAACAGGTAGTTATCAGTCCCAGCCTAACCAGTTCCCCCTGCCTTGACCATCAGGGAAATACCAAGCTGCGTGGCAGGCTGGTCAGGCCAGGGAAGGGTCGGCGGCCATGCTGTCAAATTTTTTGAAGTACTCCCGGGCCAGCGCCACCAGTTGGGCGTCGCTCGGGTGGTCGGCCACCACGGAGTCCACGATGACTCCAGCCACGGCGGCCTGGTGCTGGCTGCACCATTCGCGGAACTGGATGCGGGCCAGGCCCGGGCCGGCCAGCAGCACTTCATGCGTACCGGCCAAGGCAGCGGCAATGTCGGCAAAAAAAGCGCTGTTGTCGTCGGCCTTGCCCTGGTGCTTGTGGTGGCTGCGTGACTTGACCCGCTGGGCCTGCACATGTTCGCGGTCAAACATCACCACATGGGCTTCGGAATGGTCGATCCAGGTAACGGCGTGAAAAGTGCTCATGCATTGCTTTCTTGAGGGTGGTGAAAAATTTAAAAATCGGGTTTCAGGCCGAACGGTGCTGTTCCGCTTTTACCTGGCAGGAAATGCAGCGCGACACTTCGGGGCTGGCCTGCAGTCGTTGCGCCGTGATGTCGGTGCCGCAATCGATGCATTCGCCGTAAGTGCCGGCTTCAATGCGCGCCAGGGCTGCGTCGATCATGGCCAGTTCATTGGTTTCACGCTCGCCGATGGCGAACTCCAACTCGCGCTCGGTGGCCACTTGCGCGCTGGAATCCTCGCGGCGTTCAAAATGCTCTGCGGCAGCTTGCGCACGGCCCAGCGTGCCTCCACGCTGCTCGCTCATTTGCGCAAGGAGGGACGTGCGCATTTCCAGCAATTGCTGGCGATAGGGCGTCGCTTGTTGTGGGGTCATTGGGTCATCTCCTTTTGTGTATGGATTCATGATGCGCCCGCGCGCAACTCCACGCCTTGACAAGGGTCAACACTCATCAATACCTGCCGGGCATGGCTTACTTTGTCTTGCAGGGTTGCCCTGCATCAAGTTACGCCAGGCAATTTGCAGGTAAGCTTCAGGCCCATCGTGCCTCCATCCAAACTTCCTCCGCTTTCACCCCTTCCGCCGCCGGCAACCCGTGGCGCCCTGGCGCTGCCCGGCATTCGCAGCATCAGCCTTGCCCAGCCTTTGATCTGGCTGGCACGCGGCGCGCAGGACATGCGGCGCGGCGGCTGGCTGAGCCTGCTGCATGGCCTGGTTCCGGCGGCTTTTGGTGGCCTGCTGGTGCTGCTGGCGCGTGACCATTTCTGGCTGCTGGCCGGTGCTTTTTCGGGTTTCCTGGTCGTGGCGCCGGTGCTGGCCACCGGCCTGTATGCCATCAGCCGGGCGATTGAACGCGGCGAACCGGTCAATCCGCAGCTCATCGTCCAGACCTGGACGCGCTGGCAATACTCGCGTTATGCGGCCAAGGGCGGCTACTGGAGCCTGGTGCGCTTTGGCCTGCTGCTGGCATTGGCCGGCACCGGCTGGGTGCTGACGTCGGCCGCGCTGATCACCCTTCTGGCGACGCAACCCATCAACACGCCGCTGGATTTCCTGCGCCATGTCGTGCTGGCCCCGGGCCACTATGTGTTTGAACTCTGGCTCACCATGGGCGGCCTGCTGGCGGCGCCGATTTTTGCCTCCAGCGTGATTGCCATGCCCTTGCTGCTTGACCGCCGGGTCGATGTGCTGCAGGCGGTGCTGACCAGCTGGCAGGCGGTGCTGACCAACCCGGTTCCGCTGGCCTTGTGGGCGGCCCTGATCATGGGTCTGACGCTGCTGGGCCTGGGCACGCTGCTGGGCCTGATCGTGCTGCTGCCCCTGCTGGGCCATGCCAGCTGGCACGCTTACCGCGATCTGGTGGATGCCAGCGCGCTGCCCGAACGCCTGCCGCCCGAGGGAGCCGCCTGATGTTCGGTTACTCGGAGGAGCAGGTCGCAGCTTTCGGCCTGTCATTCGGCGTGGGGGCCTTCATGCTCTACATGCTGTTCATCATCGGCCAGCTCGCCTGGTCGTCCAAGGCGGGCAAGTTCGGCACTTTCGTGATCTTTCTGGGGCTGGCCTTCGGCATGGTGGGCTTTGTCGCCAAGTACTTCATCCAGTGGATGCTGGAAAGCAAATAAAGCACGGGCCGGCTTGACCGGCGGCCATGCTTCAGGTCAGCTTATTTGCAGTTTTTCAGTTGCGGTCTTGCTTGGTGGCGCGCTGGGGTGCCACGTAAGGCGCTGGCGCAGGTTCAACTGGCGCAACGACTGGGGGTGGCGTCACTGCTATGGGCTCGGGCGCCGGGGCAACATAGGCAGGCGCTACATAGGCCGGGGCTGGGGCCTGTGCCTTGGGGCCCAGTGCAATGTTCAGTCCGGCGGAGATCACCCAGTCGCCCAGGTTGCCCGAGCCACCCGAGTTACCCTTGTTGCCATGGACCTGGTAACGGGCATCGGTGCGAAAGTCGATGTTGTCCGTCAGCTGCTTGGTGAAACCCAAACCGGCTTTGAGCAGCGCATTGTCGTTATGGCCGCCAAAATTGGAGCCCTCGCGTACCCAACCCAGGCCGACTACCGCGTAGGGTGCGAAATCGGGGTTGCGGTTGAAGAAATACAGGCCATCGACACCAAGACTGGCTTGCTTGTCATTTGAGTTGTGCTTGATGTACTGGCTTCCGAATTCCACATTCCACTTTTCGTTCAAGGCTTTACCAACCGCCAATCCTACTGCGCCGCCGGTATCTTTTTGCCGTTGGTTGTCATTGATAACCACTCCGACGGTTGGCGCAATGTACCAGCGGCCGTCATGGGTAGCCTGCGCAAAGGCGGCGGTTCCGGTCAGGCACAACACGGCAGCGGTGGCAAAAAGAGACAGTTTCATGAGAGGCTTTCGGTAAGAAGAAGGAGGACGGCTGCATGCGACGCTTGCATCGGTAAGTCAATGTTACGTCTGAACACTGCCTGCAACTCTTACGTTTTCAGCCTCTTTACTGAAGGATTCGTTCTTAAACGAATGTAGGAATCTGTTACCTTCCCGTGCGTTGACGCGCAGGCCGTGGGCTCCGGCCGCTCAGCCATGCAGCCCGGCCTTTGGAAGGCACGACCTCGGTGAAGACGCTTTTATCCTACATATTGAGGCGAAAATAACCGGACTCGCCACCCAGCCTGGCCAGTAGCATCGGTCCAGCGTTACAAAGCGGAGTTGGGCGATGTTTTCAGATCATGTAAAAAAAGTTGACAGGCTTCCTTCCAGGGCTTTGCTTGCCGTGGCCGCCAGTCTTGCGTTCCTGTCGCTGCTGGCTGCCCTGGTGCAGGTGGTGAGCGGACAGGTTGAGCAAGCCCATCTTCGCCAGGCGCAGTACAACGCTGCGCAAATCGCCCTGTCAAACTGCTCGGCAAGCTACTCGGGTGCGGCACGCAGGCAATGCATCGAGCAGGTGAACGCATCCCTAACCCCTTATTCGACCTATACGCCCGAGACTGAAATGCAAGCCAATGTGCAGCTTCCCCAGATTTCCCAGCTTGCGGCACAAGGTGAAGCCAGCATGCCGGCCACCCCCAACGCCCAGGGCTTCATGCAGGCCGCGTTTGCCCGTCAGTGATGCAGGCTGCATGCGGCACCAGTCCGGGCCAGCAACCCTCATCGAGCCGGATTGGCTACCATGGGCGCATGAATGATTCCAACAGCACAGTCTGGCCTGGCTGCCAGCCCTTGAGTATTTCCCTTTCGTGCGGGCTGCCCGCCAGTAGCCCCGGCGCGTTCATTACCCTGTACACGGAGGCACTATGAAATGGGAAGGCAATCGAGAATCTGACAATGTCGAAGACCGGCGCAGCGACGATGGCGGCGGTTTCGGCGGTGGTGGCGGCCTGCTGGGTGGGCGCAGCATCGGCATTGGCACCATCGTGGTGGCGCTGCTGGGCGGCTGGGTTCTGGGCATCAATCCGCTCACCCTTTTGAGCATGCTGAGCGGAGGCGGTGCGCCCACCGCGCAGGTGCAGCAGCAAACCCCCGCGCAAAGGCCGCCGGCCGATGACCGTATGGCCGCATTTGTCTCTACCGTGCTGGCCGATACCGAAGATGTCTGGAAAGACGTGTTCGCCAAAAGCGGCGGCACTTACCAGGAACCCCGGCTGGTGCTGTTTCGCGGCGCGACGCAAACCGCCTGCGGCCAGGGCCAGGCGGCGATGGGGCCTTTTTACTGCCCCGGCGACCAGAAGGTGTACATCGACCTCGGTTTTTACGAAACCCTGAAAAACAAGCTCGGCGCACCCGGTGATTTTGCCCAGGCCTATGTGATTTCCCATGAGGTCGGCCACCATGTGCAGAACCTGCTGGGCATCAGCGGCAAGATGGACCAGATGCGTGGCCGCGTCAGCAAGGTCGAATACAACGCCCTGAGCGTGCGCCTGGAGTTGCAGGCCGACTGCTTTGCCGGCGTCTGGGCCAACCATGCGCAAAGCGCCCGCCAGATCCTGGAGCAGGGCGACGTGGAAGAGGCCATGAACGCGGCAGCCAAGATTGGCGACGATGCCCTGCAGCGCTCCGGCGGCGGCGCCGTGGTGCCCGACAGCTTTACCCACGGCACCAGCGCCCAGCGCCAACGCTGGTTTGATGCCGGCCTTAAAAACGGCACCGTCAAGGCCTGCGACACCTTCGGCGCCCGGAATTTATAAAACCCCGCCGATGATGGTTGGGCGCGAGTCTTCAGGGATGCTGTTTTAGCGAAGTCCAGGTTTTTTTGCAGAAACCTGTTTAACTCCTGAATTCATAGCACTTTATGCAGTCTGGCATTGCGCAGAAGCCTTATTTCATCATGATTTTGTCGAAATCAGGCGCATAAAATGCATGACCGGATCCTCAGCCCGGTACGATGGCTGCAGTCAGGCCAGTCACCATCCTTCAGGCATCTCCCACCTTTATTGGGCATTACCTCTTGACATCCTCCCTGCCCTACAGGACGGGGATTCCCACTGCTGGCGTGCCATGCCCGGCACGGGAACCAAACTTCTTCAGGATATTTCTGGCGGCATTCACATCGCGATCATGCACACCTCCACACTCCGAACAAGTCCAGTTCCTTATTCCAAGGCCTGCGATACCTTTCGGCCTCGAATCGGGCAAGGCGCCGCAATCCGAACAGGTCTGGGTTGTATAACTCTCACTCACTTCTTCAAACCACGCGCCATGCTTAACAGCCTTGTACGCGAGTTGACTTCTGAAGGACGACCAGCCCGCATCGAGAACGGACTTGGCCATGGTCGTTTTGGCAAGTCCTGCGGCGTTCACGTTACCCACCGCAATGTAGTCAAACTCGCGCACCAGCCGGGTGCTGAGCTGGTGGTGAAAGTCGTTGCGGCGATGGGCCATCTGCGCGTGTATCGCCGTGACGCGTTTCTTTTTGTTCGCCCGCTGCGCAACTGCCAGCGCTTGTTCGGCGCCCCGGTAGATGCGCTGGGTTTTAATCTTCTCGCCCGTGGACAGGGTGGCGAAGTCCTTGAGGCCCAAATCAATGCCAACGCCCTTGACGGGCTGGCGAACATCAGCCGCAACAGCTTGCACCTCGATCACGATGTTCAAAAACCAGTGGCCCCGGCTGTCTCTGGAGAAGTTCGTCCCGTCCTTGATCTTGCCTGCGGGCAGCGCGCGGCTGTTGAATACGCGAAAAGTGTTGCCCGCAAAGCGAAATGCATCGCCTTCGCGCTTGAGTTCGCGGCCCTTGAGGGGCACCCAGCCCAAGGACTTCTTCCCGCGATAGCGCAACCAGGGGCGCTTTTTCTGGCTGCGCGACTTGGCGTACTGCTCGCACACAGCGTTCACCGTACCCGAATGCAGCCCAAGTTCACGGCTAGCGCCGCTGGTGAGCTTGTTCAGATCGAACCCGGTATGCCAGGGCCGGCCAAAACGCAAGGCGTCTTTTTGCCGGTCGTTGCAGAAGTTCCAGACGAAGTTCACCGCCCGGCTTTGCTGGTTCAGCAAGCCAGTGAGCGACTTCACCCGGTATCTGTACACCAGGATCATTTTTGCTTTTTCAGGAAGTCGTCAATGGCGCGGCGAATCAACTCTGCGACCGAAAGACCCGTTTGCGCAGACAAAGCCTGGAGTCTTTCTACTGAGGGCTCGGTAAGGTATATATTGGTTCTTTTCATACCCACATCGTACATCCATCAAAAGGAGTAAGAAAGATGCAAATACAGCAGCCCGGCAGCTTCGCTGCCGCCCTCTACCTCCCCGGCCTGAAGGCCGGGGTTTCTCAGGAATTCAACTGATGAACATACTTTTAACCGGCGGCGCCGGCTACATCGGCAGTCATACCTGTGTTGCGCTGATTGAAGCGGGTTTCACCCCGGTCATTCTGGACAACTTTTCCAACAGCCATCCGGCCGTGCTTGAGCGCCTGCGGCAGATCAGCGGCCAGGCCGTGGTGTGCGAAAAAGGCGATGTGCTCGACACGCCATGGGTCACGGACCTGCTGCTGCGCCATGAAATTGCCGCCGTGCTGCACTTTGCCGGCGACAAGGCCGTCGGCGAAAGCGTGGCCCAGCCGCTCAAGTACTACCGCAACAACATTGGCGGTGCGGTCAGCCTGCTCGACGCCATGCAGGCCACCGATTGCCGGACGCTGGTGTTCTCAAGCAGCGCCACGGTCTATGGCGACCCGGCGTCGGTGCCGATCACCGAGGATTTTCCGCGCCAGCACACCAACCCCTACGGCCACACCAAGCTGGTGATCGAGGACATGCTGGCGGCGATGCGGGCGGCCGATGCGTCGTGGCGACTGGGCGTGCTGCGTTACTTCAACCCGGTGGGCGCCCACCCCAGCGGCCTGATCGGCGAAGACCCGAGCGGCATTCCCAACAACCTGATGCCTTTCGTCGCGCAGGTGGCGATTGGCAAGCGGCCTTTCCTGAATGTGTACGGCAACGACTACGCGACGCCCGACGGCACCGGGGTGCGCGACTACATCCATGTGCAGGATCTGGCCGAGGGGCATGTGGCCGCACTCCAGGCGCTGCTGGAGAAGGGCGAAAGCTTCACCGTCAACCTGGGCACCGGCCGGGGCAACAGCGTGCTGGAGGTGGTGAAGGCGTTCGAGCAGGCCAGCGACCAGCCGATTCCCTACCAGATCGCGCCGCGCCGCGCCGGTGACGTGGCGCAATGCTATGCCGAAACGGCGTTGGCGAAGACCCTGCTGGGCTGGAGCGCCAAACACAGTCTGGCCGGCATGTGCGCCGATGCCTGGCGCTGGCAAAGCGGCAACCCGGATGGCTATAAATAATGCTAAAAAATGCATTTTGCGCATGCTGTACATGCACTGCAAGCTATTAATTAAATAGCAACTTCAAGCTTTTCCGGCGGCCGGTCTGGCCCGCTTCTAGATGTTGCCTGGCCCGTTGTGGTTGACCAGCAAGACATCGGGGCTCATCGAGGTCATGCGCGCGGGGCCGAAGATGGTGGCAAACGCCACATCCTTGGCATCCCGCCCGCTGGCCAGCCGCACCACCTGGTCCAGAGGCGACATCGCCGTCGGGTCGAACAGCACCCAGCGCCCGCCAAGGTAGGCTTCAAAGATGGCGTGAAAGTCCGGCGGCGGCTCGTCAAAGGTGGCATATCCGCTGACCAGCCGGGCTGGAATGTTCAGCGCCCGGCAAAAGGTGACCGCCAGATGCGCAAAGTCGCGGCAGACGCCCGCGCGCTGCATGAAAACGTCGCGCGCCGTGGTCGTGGCCGTGGTCGAGCCGATGCGGTATTCGATGTTGCCGCGCACCCACTCGCAGATGGCCTGCACGCGCGAATAGCCTTGGGGAAGCCGGCCGAACAGCTCGGCAGCATTCGGCCCCAGAAGGTCGGACTCGCAATAGCGCGTGGGAGTCAGGAAGTGCAGCACGTCGTCGGGAATGTCATGCACCGGCACTTCCGGGGCGTTCAGGTTGTCGGGCTCGATCAGGCGGTCCACCAAGGCCCGGTAAACCACCTTGAACGGGCCTGCCTGGGCCTGCAGCCGAAGAAAACGGTTGCCTGAGCGGTCATCGGAAAAAGTGTGGAACGGGACTGGCGGGTGAAGCTGCAGATTTTCCTGAACCAGGGTCTGGCCCATGCCTTGCGCCACATGAATCAGGAAGACAAATTCGGAGGGGGCATCGATGACGTAGTCGAGTGTGCAGTCGATTTGCAGGCGATTGCTGTTGGGCGGCTGCATGGCATTGCTGACGGGCAAGGCGCCGCTCTGGGGCGGCATGGCATTGTTGACGTTGTTTTGAATATCAAGCATCTGGGTTCCTGGGACGATAGGACGGGCTTGAGGCATGGAGGCATGGCTCAGGCTGAATCGGCTAACCCTTGATTAAAGCCGCATTGCACGGGCTGGCGTATCGGCAGGCGGCAGGTGGTTTTGTAGGACGAAGCCCGGCAATGAAAACCATTGAGCCTGGCGATCAAGGCCGTTTGCGCACCTGGACGTTGACGTCCATGCCCAGAAAGTCGCCCGGATAACCGTGCCATGATCCGCTGAGCGGCGTGGCCTGGCTGGCGTGCCGGGCCACGCTGACACTGATCAGGTCGGTGCCGCCGATCAGGTTGTTGGTGGGGTCGAACGGAATCCAGCCCGCGTCGGGCAGATAAACCTGTACCCAGGCGTGCGTGGAGCCGTTGCCCATGTTTTGCTGCTTCGCGGTGTCCCGCCACGGGGTGTAGAGATAGCCCGAGACGAAGCGCGCGGCATAGCCGAGCCGGCGAACGGCCTCGATCATCAGTGTGGCAAAGTCGCGGCAGGCACCGCTTTTCAGGCGCAAGGTGTCATAGGGCGTCTGCACGCCACGGCTGAAGCGCGCCTGATAGCGCATGGTGTTGCGGATGAATTCGGTCATCTCCACCAGCAGCTCGCGTGTGCCGGTTTCTCCGTTGGGCCGAATGAACTGGTTGGCCCAGGCCTGCAGCATGCCGGTGGGGTCGTTGTAGAACGGGGTCATGAAATGGCGCAGCACCAGGCGCTCCTCGTCGTCGTAAGCCAGCGGAAACCGCCGTGCCCGCAGGCTCATGGGAAAGTTGACTGCGCGGGTGCCGGTGTGTTCGACCGAAGACGAGCAGACCACTTGAAGTTCGGCCGCCGGGCTTTGTGGTTGGATGAGGGCGATGGAATTGGAGTAGGCATCCTGAAACATGCGAATGTCCACCGGCTCAGGGTTGACCCGCATGTCGGTTGCCAGCACCCGCAGGTCATGGCTGTCACGGGGGCGAAACTGCACAAGGTGCTCGCCAAGCCTGACCGAACTGGCATATCGGTAATGGGTGGTGTGGGTGATGTCAAAGATGGCGGACACTTCAGGACTTTGGTGGTGTGCAGCCTCAAGAGGGTGCGCTTTTTGATGCAAGTACGCCATCAGGCGTTGTCAGTGCAGCCTGTCGGAGGCGTCCTACTGCCCTGCTTGATGATCTGTTGGCCCAGGCTACAGCCGCGCCAGCAATTCAGTTTTCTTCGCATTGAATTCTTCGTCGCTGACGATGGCCCGGCTGCGCAAGTCGGCAAGCTTCTCGATCATGAGGAAAATATCCGCATCGCCTGCTGTGGCGTTGCCGGAGCGCTGTTGCGCTGCGGAATTGAAAGCGGGCGAGGAAGGCGGGGAGGGCTGTGAAACCTGTGCGGGCGGCAAATTTTCGGGGACAAACCCTAAACCCGTGGCCTGCGCATTGGCAAAGCCGTTGGTGTTCTGTTGAACGCCATCGACCGACACGATGGGCAGCCGGGTCACATCAAGCATTCCGTACTGGCTGGAAAAATTGACCGAGCCGCCGTAGGATTGCTGCTGTGAAAACCCGCCGATCTGGTGGTCCTGGGTGTCATAGACGGTCACTGTGCCGTTCAGCTCGATGACCAGCCGGCGCGCCTGCGCGAAGTAGGCATAGCGAACGCCGTTCTGGGCGCCGGTGCTGTTGGGCCAGCGCAGATCAGACGGCCACCAGTCGGGCGACGTGCCGGGGGCGGGAGGCACAAACAGGCTTGCCGAAGGGTTCATTGCCGCCTGGCCGTTGTTCTGGAATGGCTCGCCGGCATGGTTGCTCTGCTGCTGGCCGCCCTGGTTTTGCGACTGGAAGTTTCCGCTCCTGAGCAGGTCGGGCTGGTTCGCCACCAGCCGGGCCAGCTCGGAACACAGGGAATCGACGCGGCCCTTGAGCTGGCTGTTGAACATGTCGGACACCATGGTCATGCCGCCGCTCATCCACTGGCCGGAGCCGCTGAACTCGGGGTGGTTGAATTGCGCCATGCTGCCGTTGCCGTTGATGACGGATTCAAGCATGCTTGAGACTGCATCCGTGCTGAATCCGTGGCGCTGGGCAATGTCGTTGATGGCCTGCTGGCCGCTGGTTGAAAGTTGTTTCATGGTGACCGTTCGGTATGTGAAATGAATAAAGCTACAGCGAAAAGTATTTTTCACCGAGGCTGGGGGCTTGCCGGGTTTTAAAGTGTTGCCGGGCTTAACGGGATGCGGTGCGGCCTTGCGGCCCCCCCTCACCCATGGCAATTTGCCAATGCTCCGCGCTGCTTTGCTGCTCCATGCCATTCAGGAGCAGGGGCGTCACCGTGACCCGTACCTCAAGTTCCTGCTCCCCGCCCCCCAGAACCACGCCGCGCATCGGTGTGACATCGCTGAAGTCACGCCCCCAACCCAGCGTGATGTGATCGCGCTGCACGATGCAGCGGTTGGTCGGGTCGAAATCAACCCATCCGAGCCCCGGGCAAAAGACCGATACCCAGGCATGGGACGCATCGGCACCCACCAGGCGCGGCTGGCCCGCAGGCGGGTGCGTCAGGATGTAGCCGCTGACATAACGCGCAGGCAGGCCCAGGCTTCGCAAGCAGCCGATCATCAACTGGGCAAAGTCCTGGCAAACGCCCCGGCGGCCTTTCAGCACGTCGTCCAGCGGCGTGGAAATATCGGTCGCCGTATCGTCGAATTCAAACTCGTCAAAAATGCGCTGCGTCAAGTCCAGTGCGGCCTCAAGCTGTGGCCGGCCCTGTGTATAACTGATGCGCGCGTACTGTTCGAGATCCGTGCTGCAATTCACATGGGGCGAGGCGTACAGGTAGCGGTAGGCATCAAGCATGGTAGCGTCCGTGCCTTGCTGCAGCCGGTCGCGCAGGCTCTCCCATGAAGAAGTCCCCCTGATCCGGGAAAGATCGTGTCTCTGCATCAGCGCGACCGTCGATTCGGCATGCACCAGCAGCGTTTGATGCGGCGCGGTGATCGTGATTTGCCGGGTTTTGTTGCCGAAATAATCAAGCCCATCGACGCCATCGTTTTCTATCGGGCTCACCCAAGTCTCATGCGACTCGATGTGCTGGTACGCGAAAGAGCGCGGCGTCATGTGCAGGTATTGCTGCGAGAGCGTGACCACGCTTTGGTAAGCGTACCGGGTTTCGTGCACCACACGGTAACGCGCGCAGGCAGCGGCGCACGCTGATGAATCGGTCATGCTGTCTGTATCCTGGTTTGATGATTGCCGGTGTAGCTAAAAAACTGCACGCTGATGTGCTCTGACATCTGCGCACTGGCAATCTGGATACGGTACAAAAGGTCAATCAAGTGCACATTGCCGCAATACAAGTCCGTATCAGGCGTCAGCGCGACCAATTCGTTCTTCAGCAGCCTCAGTTGCTCTTCGCCGCACGGGCCGTAGTTCAGCGATATTTTTTTCAGGCTTTTCAGGACGCCGTCGAGCTGGAACAGGATGGAGCGGGTGTTGCTCTCGTCGAGCAAAAGCAGGTCAAGCACCGGCAGCCATTCGGGCTGCGCCCGATAGCGTGCGCGGTAGGTGATGATGGAGTCGGACAGCTCCAGCAGCCAGTCCAGATTGCCATTCGCTTGCATGCCAAGCGCATGCTGCAGCGAAACGGTCTGAAATTGCAGGCGCTCCAGGCGCCGCCCCAGGGAAAGGAAACGCCAACCCAGGTCGCGGGTCATGCCATCGAGTGCGAACCCGGACATGGTCATCAATGCGGTTGTCGCATCGTCGAGAATGGTCATCGCCTCCGATTGGGACAACTGGTGGTCGGCGCCGGACACGCTCTGCACCATCTGGTTGAGTGCGCGCCAGTTGTCAACCGAGAAACGTTCGCGCAACTGGCTGGCACTGCTGTAGAGTTGCTGCTGCTGCCTGGCCAGTCCTGAAACGTCTGGTGATACCACGGCCTGCATCAGTGCGGCTTCAATGCGTGCATCGTTCAGGATGGCCGCGGACTCGGCAGACTGCCCCTGGCCCTGACTTTGCGCCTGTTCCCGGGAGTCGATCAGACCGAACCATGTGCACAGCGCCACGACTGTCGGCCACTCGTCGCCACGGTTTGCGGGCCCGACATTGAACAGGAAATTCAGCGTGACCCGCAACAGGCGGGCGGTGTTGTCGCAGCGTTCGGCATTGCGGCCGAACCAGAAAAGATTTTCTGCCACGCGGCTGGACAGATGCGTATCGTCGCGTATCAAGTCCTGGCTGGTGATGGTGCGTTTGAGCAGGCCGTGGACCTCGGCCTGTGTGCTGGCCTGTATCCAGGTGTCCTTGCTGCCACCGCCCCGCTGCATGGTGATGATGCGCGAGTCCGAGCCTGTTGCCACCCGGGTCAGCCCCCCGGGCATCACCACATAACCTTTGGGCGTGGCGCAGGCATAGACCCGAAGGCCGATGGCGCGAGCGCTCAGACCGCTGGCAGCACCGGGTTTCCATACCGGCGCCTGTGACAGCCGGACCAGTTCCTGGGCCACATAGTTTTTGGGATTGGCACGCAGCATGTCGATGAACGCCGTGCGCGCATTGCCCGTCAGGTCTTTGCCAAAGACGGGAAATTGCCGAAGCTGGGGAACGCTTGGCTTGATGATGAGATGGTCCAGCCTCTTGATCACCTCTTCCAGTGCGGCGGGCTCACCGCACCACCAGGTGGCCACGGAAGGCATCTTTAATGGCTCGCCGAGCAGGCGCTTGCACAGGGCCGGCAAGAAGCCGAGCAACGCGCCCGATTCCAGCAGGCTTGATCCGAGGCTGTTGGCAATCAGCACATTGCCGCGTCTTGCCGCATCGGTCAATCCGGCCACGCCCAGCGCGGAGTCTGTCCGCAATTCAAGCGGGTCGCAATAATCATCATCGACACGGCGCATGATCACATGGACGCGCTGCATGCCGGACAAGGTCTTGTGCCATACCATTCCGTTGCGCACCGTCAGGTCGCTGCCCTCGACCAGTGGCAATCCAAGATAGCGCGCCAGATAGGCCTGCTCGTAATAGGTTTCGTTATAGGGACCGGGTGTGAGCAGCACAATCAGGGGCTCTTCGCTGTTGCGTAGCGGAACCCCGCCGCTGCCGTTGGCCGCGCATTGGCGCCCCCATTGGGCCAGGCTGTCGCGCATGGTGTCAAAAAAGCCTGCCAGGTGCTGGACCTTCAAATCACGCAGCAAGTCAGGAAAAGTGCGTGAAATGACGGAACGGTTTTCAAGTGCGTAGCCGGCCCCGGAGGGCGCCTGCGTCCGGTCGGCCACTGCCCACCAGCGCCCGTTGGGCGCGCGGGCCAGATCAATGGCGTAAAAGTGCAAGGCAATGCCGTCTTTGTGCCGGATGCCATGGCATGGGCGCAGGAAGCCGGCATGGCCATGAATCAGCGCCGGTGGCAATAGCCTTTCTTCGAGCATTTTCTGCTCGCCATAGACGTCGATCAGAAGCCGGTTCATCAGCGTGGCCCGCTGAATGACGGCTGCCTCGATGCCCGCCCATTCGTCGTGCGGCAGAATCATCGGCAGCACATTCAAATCCCAGGGGCGCTGCATCCCCTTGTCATCGGTATAGACGTTGTAGGTCACGCCGTTTTCGCGCACCTGGCGTCGCACCGATTCGGTGCGTTTGCGCATGACGTCGGGGGCTTCGTGAGCCAGGCTGTCCAACAGGGTGCGCCAGTGCGCGCGTGGCTGGCTTGAAGCATCCAGCATTTCATCAAAACTATCTGGCGAAGCTGGGTAATCGGCAAGTAGTTGATTCAACATGGGATCGGATATTTCTCTTGCAAAAACGCGGATGGCTCAGAATGAACCATCCGCGTTGTGGGACGCGCCAGGCTACGGTCAGTAAGGCTGCCAACGCAAGTCGAGCGTCATGGGAAAGCCTGGATTCAACTCTTCCTTATACACGCTCATCGGTCCCGGTGTATGCCCATGCGCCCAAAAGCGGGCAAATCGGCGTGCTTCGGCAGCGTTGGCATTGATGGGCGAACTTTCCTCGCTGCGTCCGCCCGGATGCGTGACATGGTAGGTGCAGCCGCCAATGGCGCGGCCGCTCCAGGTATCGACCAGGTCAAACGTCAAGGGCGCCTGCACCCGGATGGTCGGATGCAGGGCCGACCACGGACTCCAGGCGCGAAAGCGGACACCCGCCACGTATTCGCCCGGAATGCCGGTCGGATGCAAGGGCAGCATGCGACCATTGCAGGCAATCACGTGGCGCCCGTCGGTCAGTCCGCGCACCAGCAGCTGCATGCGCTCCACCGACGAATCGACATAGCGCGCGGTGCCGCCGCCGGTCATTTCCTCACCCAGCACATTCCAGGGCTCGATGGCCTGGCGCAATTCCATTTCCACGCCCTCATAGACCACCGTGCCAAAACGCGGGAAACGGAATTCGATGAAAGGATCGAACCAGTGCTCTTCAAACGCATAGCCTGCGGCGCGCAAATCCTTGACCACGTCGCGGATGTCCTGCGCCACAAAGTGCGGCAGCATCCAGCGGTCATGCAATGCCGTTCCCCAGTGCACCAGCTTGGCCTGGTAGGGCTGGCGCCAGAAACGGGCCACCAGCGCGCGCAGCAACAGCATTTGCAGCAAGCTCATGCGCTCGTGCGGCGGCATCTCGAAGGCGCGGAATTCGACCAGCCCCAAACGGCCGGTCGGGCCATCGGGCGAATACAGCTTGTCGATGGAGAATTCCGAGCGGTGCGTATTTCCGGTCAGGTCCACCAGCAAATTGCGCAGCAAGCGGTCCACCATCCAGGGCTTGTCGCCGGGCTGCATGGTGGGCAGCACCTTGTCCATCTGCTGGAAGGCAATGGCCAGTTCGTACAGGTTGTCGTCCCGTGCTTCGTCAACCCGGGGCGCCTGGCTGGTGGGGCCGATGAACGTGCCTGAAAACAGATAGGACAGCGCCGGATGGTTTTGCCAGTAGGTGATCAGGCTCTTGAGCAGGTCCGGGCGGCGCAGCATCGGACTGTCTTCGGCCGTTGCGCCGCCGAGCGTGGCGTGGTTGCCACCACCTGTGCCGGTGTGCCGGCCATCGACCATGAACTTTTCAGTGCCAAGGCGCGTGAGTCGCGCCTCTTCATACAAGGTAGTCATGTTGTAGACCAGCTCGTTCCAGCTGGCCGCCGGGTGAATGTTCACCTCGATGACGCCGGGATCGGGCGTCACGCTGAGCAGCTTGATGCGCGGGTCGCGCGGAGGCGGATAGCCTTCAATCCACAGTTTCAGTTTCAGCTTGGCGGCGGTATTTTCAACGGAAGTGACCAGGGCCAGGTAGTCCTCGATGCGTTGGACTGGCGGCATGAATACATGCAGGCGTCCATTGCGCACCTGCACGCACAGCGCGGTATGAATCACGTCGCGTGGCTCGGGGTTGCCATCGACCGGAGCAGGTTTCCTGGCCTTGAGGGCGGCCCGCTTTTCCTTTTGCCCGGCATCCAGTGCGGTCCGGGGAGCGAACGGATCCACATCAAACTCGGGCTCCTTTTCTTCGGGCAGCACCCAGGGAAGCGCATTCAAAGGCAGGCGCAGTCCCATGGGCGAGTCGCCTTCGGTCAGGTACAGGTGATCGCGTTTGAGCGGCCATGGGGAAGTGCGCCAGGCCGTGCCCAATGCGATATTGGGGTCCAGGTCCTTGGGTTTTAACGGCAAGACATAGCCCACGACCTGGCCCAGGCCCGTTTCCAGCAGGCGCGCCAGGCGCCGCCGCTGCTCCGACGCCTTCAGGTCAACCTGGAGTGGGTCCAGGTTGACTGGCAGCCCTTGCTCCAGATGAGCTTGCTGAACGACGTCCTCATAAGCCGGAATCTGGCTGAAAGCCGGCAGGCCCAGTGACTTGACCAGTTCAGCGGCAAAGCGTTCGGCATCTTCATAACCATAGCCGTCGTTCTTGTTCTCATCCGAAAACAGCGTGGGGTCGAGCCACATCGGTTGACCGTCGATGCGCCAATAGATGTTCAAGGCCCAGCGTGGCAAGGGCTCGCCCGGATACCATTTTCCCTGTCCGTAATGCAGCATGCCCCCGGGCGCAAAATGATTTTTCAGGCGGTGCATGAGCTGGCCGGCCAGTTCGCGTTTTTTATCGCCGTGCGCCAGGGTATTCCATTCGGCTCCATCCATATCGTCGATGGAAACAAACGTAGGCTCGCCGCCTTGGGTCAGGCGCACATCCTGGCGCTTCAGATCCGCGTCAACCTGCTGGCCGAGCAGGTCGATTTTTTGCCAGTCTTCTTCCTTGTAAGGCTTGGTCACGCGCGGATCTTCGTGAATGCGCGTGATCGTCATTTCATGAAAGAATGTGACCTCGGCCTTGTCGGTAAAGCCGGTGACCGGGGCCGCCGATGACGGCATGGCGGTACAGGCCAGCGGAATATGGCCTTCACTGGCCAGCATGCCTGAGGTCGGGTCCAGTCCAATCCAGCCTGCGCCGGGGATATACACCTCGGTCCAGGCATGCAGGTCGGTAAAGTCAACTTCGGTTCCGCTGGGGCCGTCGAGCGATGCCTGATCAGCACGCAACTGAATCAGGTAACCCGACACAAAGCGTGCCGCCAAGCCCATCTCGCGAAAAATTTGCACCAGCAACCAGCCGGTGTCGCGGCACGAGCCCGAGCGTTTTTGCAGGGTGTCCTCGGGTGTTTGCACGCCAGGCTCCATCCGCAGCAAATAGGCAATATCACCCTGGAGCCGTTGATTGACAGCCACCAGAAAGTCGTTGGTCGCCAGGTTTTTCTTCAGAATATCGCGACGGGCCGCTGCGACCCATTCGACCAGCAATTCGCCAGGCTCTTCCGTCTTCAAATAGGGGCTTAACTCGGCCGTGAGCTGGACCGGGTAACTGAATGGGAAAAATTCAGCATATTTTTCGACGAAGAAATCAAATGGATTGATGACGGTCATGTCCGCCACCAGGTCAACCGTGAATTCCAGCTTGTCCGATTTTTCAGGAAATACGTAGCGGCCAATGTAATTGCCGTAAGGATCCTGCTGCCAGTTGATGAAGTGGTCTTCTGGTGTGACGGTCAGCGAATACGAAAGAATCGGGGTACGCGCATGAGGCGCCGGACGCAGGCGAACTTCATGCGGTGACAGGGAAACCAGGCGATCATAGTGGTAGCTGGTTTTGTGGTGCAGCGCAACACGGATTGCCATTGGAGGTGCCTTTCGATGGGTGGTGGGCGCGACGCGGACAGGCCGCATCGCTAGGGAGCTAAAAACTTGTCCAGAACGCACGATTCATGCCCAGACTTTTATTGACCTTGACTCTATCCGTTCAAGCCGGATCACCAAACAAGGCGGTTAAAAACAATTGGTCAAGGGGTGCGGGCTTTTTATCATAGCGGCCTCCTTGAGCAAGGCTGGAAATGCGCGAAGCTCCATGGGGAACGGTGCATCGGGCAGTTCCATGAGGCGCAATATGGTCATCACAGGCTGTTCAACAAGCCTCTGGCATCATCATGGGTTGGTCGCACTGTCTTGGCAAGGCCCTGGCCAAGTCTGATTTGGTGAAAACGGCTTATTTCCCGGCAAAACCCGTGAACTGATAGCCCAGTGAAACTCCGAGCACCTTGGCTTTGAAGTCGCCGTTCAGTGCCGCCACTTGTCCCACGGTGGTCATCACCGAAAGCGACTTGGACAGGCGATAGCCCACACCGGCATTGACTTGTGTGATCAGGCCTTTGCCCACGGCAATACCGCCGCCGCCAGCCGCACCCACCAGCGCCTCACCTTCCACAAACCAGCGCTCGGACACAGGCCACTGGCCACCCACGCCCAGTTGTCCGGTCATGTAGGCGCCCGCCATGCCGGCATAGGCACCCAGGCCCTGGCCCGTCACGAACCAGTTGGGCGATACGAAATAGTCAAGCTGCACGCCAATGTTGCTGACTGACCGATCCACGTAGTTGGAGCGCCACTTGGGGTCATCCTTGAAATAGGTCTGGTTCACCGCACGCACGCGCAAGGGCGTGGCGTCGAATCCGCCCAGTGCGTCCCAGGCAACGGGGGCGGAAGTCACTGCAGGCAGCCCAAACTGGTAGTTCAGCTTGAGCGCCACGCTGCTCGCCTTGAAACTTCTGGAGGGCGCGCGCACTGCGCCTACCGACAACTCCAGGGCGGTGCGCTGCGTCAGGTTTTGCTGGAGCGCGATGCCTGCATCAAGCAGCAGGCCGCCGCCAGTGTCCACCCGGCCGCCACCCGCCGGGCCGGCTGCGGCGTGCAGCTTGAGGGCCGTGCTGCGCGTCAGCGGCAGGCGGTAACCGCCGCCCAGCAAAATCTGCATGTAGCCGTTGCTCTGTCCGCCCATGGCGCCTTCGGATTCCAGCTTCATGAACCAGCGATCATCCAGGTACGACAACCATTCGGCGCCCAGCAGTTGCAGGCTGCGGTGTTGCGGTTTCCCGTCGTCCTGCACCACGGAAGAGGGGATTCGGTAGCTGCGCATCACCATTGAAAATTCTTGTGCAGTGGCGGAAACAGCGGCCGACGACGGGCGCTTGCCGTCTGGCGTGGTTGCGCTCCAGCCATTGCCCAGCAGGCTGTAGAAGGGATATTCGTACAGCAGGTAGGGCTGGGTGCTGCTGATCACGCCCGAGGGAAACGACACATGGCTGATGCCCAGTCCCAGGTTGCCATAGCCGCCAGTTTCATAGGTCAGGCCGATATCGCTGCGCACCATCAGGCCGCCGCCCGCCAGCGACGAGCCGCCGCGCCCGCCGCCGCCGCCCACGAACAGGCCTGCATGGCCCAGCAGGGAAGGGCTCAGCCGCTGCTGCACTTCGCCCGCCAGTCCAAGAGTGATGAAGCCGCCGCGATTGCCGCGCATGGCGCCATAGGTACCCAGACCGAGCTTGACGTTCTGGTTGACATCAAATAGCATGCTGCCGCCCACCATGCCCATTTTTTCGTTGTCAGGCAGCTTCCAGGTTTCAGACGTGAGGCGCCAGGTGGTCGGGGTGGGGATCAGCACTGAAGGGCTGTCGAGGGGAGTGGGCTGGCTCTGTGCCAGTCCAGCCAAGGGCCAGCCCAGTCCACCGGCACACACGCTGGCCATTGCCAGGGTACGAAAACAAAAGGACGGGCTCAGTGCGTGGTTCATGGTGAAAATCCTCAATAAAAACCCGCCCTGCAGGATCTGGACGGGTTTGATTTTTTGGTGCAGACGGATGGACCAGGGGAATAAATTTCCTCATGACAAACGGCTTCAAAACCGTCCTCTACCCTGAGGTCGATGCGCAGAATTCGGGCTTTTCTGTCATTAAGTAAATAGAATTTACGATTTTAAACATTATTTAACATGTTCCGGACATGGTCACGCAGTCGATGCGTGGTGCGTATATCTGGCGCAACAGCTTGCAGGCTGGCTGCATATTCATGAATTTATGCTGACCCTGTACGGGCGGTCATGGTCGTGCTGGAGTGGTGACAAGGGCGACCATTCAGCCATGCGTTCAGTGACCTTCGTGACCTGCTAAAAATAACCAGAGGATTAACCTTCTGCGTTAATTACGCGCTGGGCACATGAAAAAAGGGACAGACCATGACAGTCTGTCCCTTTTTATTTGGTGCCGGAGAGATGAATCGAACACCCGACCTTCTCATTACGAATGAGCTGCTCTACCGACTGAGCTACACCGGCTTAAGCCCGTGATTATAGCCCGGAGTGATAGGCGGTGAGCCGCTCAACTTCATTTTTAGAGCCCAGAATCACGCTGACGCGCTCGTGCAGTTTGGTGGGCTGGATGTCGAGGATGCGCTGCTTGCCGTTGGTGGCGGCGCCGCCGGCCTGCTCGATCAGCCAGCTCATGGGGTTGGCTTCGTACATCAGGCGCAGCTTGCCGGCCTTTTCTGGTTCGCGCTTGTCCCACGGGTACAAGAACACTCCGCCCCGGCACAGGATGCGGTGCACGTCGGCGACCATGGAGGCAATCCAGCGCATGTTGAAGTCTTTGCCGCGCGGGCCGTCCTTGCCTTCGAGGCACTCGTTGATGTAGCGCTTGACCGGTTCGTCCCAGTGCCGCATGTTGCTCATGTTGATGGCAAATTCCTGGGTGTCGTCCGGGATGGTGACGTTTTCTTCGGTCAGCACGAACGAGCCTTGCTCGCGGTCCAGGGTGAACATGGCCACGCCGTCGCCGACCGTCAGCACCAGCGTGGTCTGCGGACCATAGACGCAGTAACCGGCCGCGACCTGCTGGTTGCCCGCCTGCAGGAAGTCGCTTTCCTCGACGCCACGATCATCTTCGGACTTTTTCAGCACGCTGAAGATGGTGCCGATGCTGACGTTCACGTCGATGTTGCTGGAGCCGTCGAGCGGATCGAACATCAGCAGGTACTCGCCCTGCGGATAGCGGTTGGGCACCACGTAAATATCGTCCATTTCCTCCGAGGCCATGGCTGCCAGGTGGCCGCCCCATTCGTTGGCCTCGATCAGCACTTCATTGGCGATGATGTCGAGTTTTTTCTGGATTTCGCCCTGCACGTTTTCACTGCCGGCGCTGCCCATCACGTCGCCGAGCGCGCCTTTGTTGACGGCCTGGCTGATGCTTTTACAGGCTCTGGCCACCACTTCGATCAGCAGGCGCAGCTCGGGCGGAATGTGGCCGTCGATGCGCTGCTGCTCGACCAAGTAGCGCGTGAGGGAAATTTTTGGGGACATCGGGAACTCCAGTGAAAGGGTAGGGGGTGAAGGGTTCGCGGCCGGCTTACTGGCCCAGTGCGCGCGTCACCACTTCAAGGGTGTCTTTGCTCAGGTCGGAGCGGGCGGCGACACGCGTGATGGCCTGGCGCGCGTTGCTGCGGTAGGGCTCGGCCAGCTTGCTCCAGCGGTCCAGCGCGCGCGCCAGCCGGGCGGCCACCTGCGGGTTGATGGCGTCCAGCTCGATCACGCGTTCGCACCAGAAATCGTAGCCGGCCGCATCGAGCCGGTGAAACCCGGCCGGGTTGCCCTGGCAGAAGGTGCTGATGACGCTGCGGGCGCGGTTGGGGTTTTTCAGGCTGAAGTCGGCATGCTTCATGAGCTGTTTGACCGCCGGCAGGATGTTGCCGCCGCGATCCGGTGCGCTGGTCTGCAGGCTGAACCATTTGTCGATGACCAGCGCCTCGTCCTTGAACATGGCGTGAAACAGCGCCAGCGCCTGGTCTGCCAGGGCATGGCTGCTGGACACCAGCGCGGCCAGGGCGTTGAAACGGTCGGTCATGTTGCCGGCGTCCTTGAAGCGCTGCAAGGTCTTGCCCGGCCATACGGCATCGCCGCTGGTCCGGGCCGCCAGGCACAGGTGCGTCAGCGCCATGCCGGCCAAGGCGCGGCGGCCGCTTGATTCCGGGTCGGGCGTGTAGGCGCCGGTGTCGTGGTTGGCTGCATACGCCGCTTCCCAGTCGGCCTTGAGTGCGGTGGCGAGTTGCTGGCGCATCGCTTCGCGCACGGCATGGATGTGCTGCGGATCGACCACGTCGAGCTGCTCGGCCAGGTAGGTCTCGGACGGCAGCGTCAGCACCAGGTCCTTGAAGGCGGAATCGAGCGTCGGGTGGCGCAAAACCTCGCGCATGGCGCCTAAATAAGCATCATTTAGCACGTTTGCGCATGTCCCATCTGCGCTTGTAGCTATAGATTTAATAGCGTTTACGGCGCTGGTGACCGCCAGGCGCTGCCCGGCTTCCCAGCGGTTGAACGGGTCGCTGTCGTGCGCCAGCAAATGCAGCAACTGGGCGTCGGTGTAGCCGAACTCCAGCACCACGGGCGCCGTGAAGCCGCGCAGGATGGACGGAACGGGTTCGGCGTCGAGGTTGACGAAGGTGAAGCTTTCGCTGGCCTGCGTCAGCACGACGGTGCGGGTTCCTGCGATAGCAGAGGGTTCGTCCGCCAGTTGCAGCGGCAAGTCCTGGCCGTCAACACCCAGCAGTCCCAGGCCGACCGGAATCACAAACGGCTCCTTGACCGGCTGGCCCGGCGTCGGCCAGCAGGTTTGCGACAGCGTCAGGGTGTAAGTGCGCGCCGCAGCGTCATACACGCCCAGGGCTTCCACGCGCGGCGTGCCGGCCTGGCTGTACCAGCGCTTGAATTGCGGCAGCAGGCGCGCCAGATCCGACATCGGATTGGCGTCGGCGATGGCCTGCGCAAAGTCGTCGCAGGTCACGGCCTGGCCGTCATGCCGCTCGAAGTAGAGCGTCATGCCCCGGGCAAAGCCGTCCCGACCCAGCGGGTCGCTGATGCTCGCGACCAGCGTCTGCATCATGCGCACGACTTCGGCGCCTTTTTCGTAAATCGTGACGGTGTAGAAGTTGCTGATCTCGATGTAGCTGTCGGGCCGCACCGGGTGCGCCATCGGGCCGGCGTCCTCGGGGAACTGGGCGGTTCGCAGCACGCGCACATCCTCGATGCGCTTGACGGCGCGGGCTGAAGGCTGGGCGCACAAATCCTGCGAAAACTCCTGGTCGCGGAACACCGTCAGGCCTTCCTTCAGGCTGAGCTGGAACCAGTCGCGGCAGGTGATGCGGTTGCCGGTCCAGTTGTGGAAATACTCGTGGCCGACAACGCTTTCGATGTTTGAAAAGTCAACATCGGTCGCCGTGGCCTGGTTCGCCAGCACGTACTTGGTGTTGAAGATATTCAGGCCCTTGTTCTCCATGGCGCCCATGTTGAAGTCGCTGGTGGCGACGATCATGAAGCGTTCGAGGTCCAGGCTCAAGCCAAAGCGCGCTTCGTCCCAGGCCACCGAATGCATCAGCGAGACCATGGCATGCTCGGTCTTGTCGAGGTCGCCGGGGCGCACATAGACCTGCAGCAGATGCTCCTTGCCGGCGCGCGAGGTGATGCGCTGCTCGCGGCAGACCAGCTGGCCGGCCACCAGCGCAAACAGGTAGCTGGGTTTTTTGTGCGGATCGACCCATTTGGCGAAGTGGCGCGCGCCGTTCGGGCCGTCTTCGAGCGGGCCATGCGCCACCAGGTTGCCGTTGGACAGCAGCACCGGGTATTTGGCCTTGTCGGCGCGCAGCGTGACGCTGTAGCTGGCCATCACGTCCGGGCGGTCCAGGAAATAGGTGATGCGCCTGAAACCCTCGGCTTCGCACTGCGTGAAGAACGAGTCGTTGCTGACGTACAGGCCCATCAGCTTGGTGTTTTTGGACGGGCAGGTGGTGGTGAAGATTTCCAGCTCGAAGGCATCGGGCAGGTCGCACAGCACCAGCTGGCCGCCTTCGATCTTGAACGACGTGCCTTGCCCGTTGACCAGCACGCGCGCCAGGTTGAGTTCCTCGCCGTCCAGCTTGAGCGGCTGCGCTGGCACGTCCGGGTTGCGGCGCAGCGTCATCTTGTTGAGCACGCGCGTTTTTGCCGGGTCCAGGTCAAAACACAGATCGACGCTGTCAATCCAGTAGGCCGGGGCCAGGTAGTCGGCGCGGTTGATGACCACGGCTCCGGGTCCAGTTCCGCGATCATCAATCATTTGCAGCATGGTGACTTCCTGTTAATTATTTTAAAAATTCAAACAAACGGCGTGAACCGGCTTCAGACGCCTTGCTTCAGCGACGCCTCGATGAACGGATCGAGGTCGCCATCCAGCACTTTTTGCGTCGCCGAGGTTTCGTAGTTGGTGCGCAAGTCCTTGATGCGGCTGTTGTCCAGCACATAACTGCGGATCTGGTGGCCCCAGCCCACGTCGGTCTTGGTGTCTTCGAGCTTTTGCTGCGCTTCCTGCTGCTTGCGCAACTCGAAGTCATACAGGCGTGAGCGCAGGCGCTTCCAGGCGACATCGCGGTTGCCGTGCTGCGAGCGGCCTTCCTGGCACTGCACGACGATGCCGGTCGGGATGTGCGTCAGGCGAACGGCCGAATCGGTCTTGTTGATGTGCTGGCCGCCCGCGCCGCTGGCGCGGTAGGTGTCGGTGCGCACGTCCGCCGGGTTGATGTCGATTTCAATCGAGTCGTCAATTTCCGGATAGACGAACACCGAGGCAAACGAGGTGTGGCGCCCGCCCGACGAGTCGAACGGCGACTTGCGCACCAGCCGGTGAACGCCGGTTTCGGTGCGCAGCAGGCCAAAGGCGTACTCGCCCTCGATCTTGATGGTCGCGCCCTTGATGCCGGCGGTGTCGCCAGCGGACTCGTCTTCAATCGTGGTCTTGAAACCCTTGCGCTCGGCGTATTTCAGGTACTGGCGCAGCAGCATGCTGGCCCAGTCGCAGGCTTCGGTGCCGCCGGCGCCGGCCTGGATGTCGAGGAAGCAATTGAGCGGGTCGGCCGGGTTGTTGAACATCCGGCGAAATTCCATCTTCTCGACCTCTGCGGCAACCTTGGCGGCTTCGCCTTCGATGGCGCGCATGCCGGCTTCGTCGTTGTCGTCCTTCGACATCTCGAACAGCTCCGTGTTGTCCGACAGTTCCTGCTCCAGCCGGTCCAGGATGAGCACCACGTCTTCGAGCGATTTTTTCTCGCGGCCGAGTTCCTGCGCACGCTTGGGGTTGTCCCAGACCTTGGGGTCTTCGAGCGCGGCGTTGACTTCGTTCAGTTTTCGGGCTTTGGCAGGGTAGTCAAAGATACCCCCTGAGTTCATTCACCCGGTTGCTCAGGTCTTGAATCTGGTTGGAGATGATGTTGATGTGTTCTGCGTCCATGAGAAATTCCTGTCTTTTATCTGAGTTCAATCAGCTATTTTCTCATGCCCGATGCGCACCTGCCGGGCACCGGGGAACGAATCAATCTATCACGGCGATACCGTCTCGGGCATGGCCAGCGGCAACGTGACGGTAAACACCGAGCCTTTTCCCGCTTCGCTCTCCAGCCCGATGCTGCCGCCATGGGCCTCGACGAGTTGCCGGCTGATGTAAAGGCCCAAGCCAAAGCCGTCCGGGCTGATGCGGTCCGCGCCGCGTTCGAACTGCTCGAAGATACGCTGCTGGTCGCCCGCAGGAATGCCCTTGCCCTGGTCGCGCACTTCGATGCACGCACCGTCCGGCACGGCATGCAGGCTGACCGTCACCGGCTTGCCGTCGCCGTAGCGCAGGGCATTGGTCAGCAGGTTGATGACGACCTGCTCGATCCGAAACTCATCCCAGCAGCCCTGAATGGTTTCTTCGGCCTGCACGGCAACCGCAACGCCTGCCGCTGCCGCCTGGCCGGACAACTGGCCCACCGCCCGCTTGACCAGGCTGGAGAGTTCCGTGGGACGCGGGCGGACCGACAGCCGGTTGTGGCTGATGCGCCCGACATCGAGAATGTCATCAATCAGTTTGACCATGCTCTGGATCTGTTGCTGGTCGCGGCCGAACATGTCGGCCAGGCCGGGTTTTTGAAACATCTCTGGGTGGTTCCGGTCCAGTTCCAGCTTGCGCAGCTGGGTTTCAAGGAAGAGCGTGTTCAGCGGCGTGAGCAGCTCATGCGCCACGACCGACATGAAATCGTCGCGCATCCGCACCGCCTTTTGCAGTTCATGCTGGGAGATTTGCAGCTTCTGCAGCAGCGCGTCCTGCTGCTGGCGGTTTTTT